>NZ_LR214986.1:0-600000 GCF_900660545.1 Mycoplasmopsis cynos
ATGAATAGTATAAGAGAACAAATAGTTGATAATCAAATAAAAACTAATGAATTGAGAAGTTATTTTATAAATGAAATACCAGATAATATGATTTACCAAACTTTTTTTAAAAACGTTGAAGTTATTTCTTTTGATAACAATGAAGTAATAATAACTTTTTTTCATTATAACGGAGATAACGCTATGATTTATAATGAATTTTATAAAGAGTCGATATCAAAAACTATTTGTGATGTTTTTGGAAAAGAATATAAATATAAAATCATTTCCAAAGAAGATGTAAATAAATATAAAAACATAAATAAGCAATCATCAGAAAAAGAAGTTGTTAAACAAGTTAAATCTTTTATTGAAAATGAGTATTCAGATAAATTTACATTTGACACATATCTAAGAAGTGAATTTAACAAAGAATGCGTTGACATATGTAAAGATATCGCAGAACAAAAATCAGATCTAAATATTTTATTTATTTCAGGAGCTTCAGGAATTGGAAAAACACATCTATTACAAGCTGTGGGGAATAGATTTGAAGAAAGAGGAAAAAAATCAATATACATAAATCCCTTAATATTTAATAAAAAAATATTATTAGCATTACAAGAAAATAATTCAACTTATATTACTAAAATACTTAACCATCTTTCTTCTGTTGACATTGTTTTATTTGATGATTTTCAAATATTTGGCGAAGGGCAAAAAAAGCAAACAAAAAACTTTATTTATCAAATCATTGATGCGAGAATACATAAAAATAAACCAACAATCATTTCAACTGAAATGGATATAAAAGATATAGAACCTATGTTTGATGAGCGCCTATTAACAAGGATTCAATCGGGGTTTTTAAGTAAAATAAAAAAACCAAAAGAAAGTGAATATAAATGTTTATTGGATTTTTTATTTGAAAAAAATAATATAAATGTTGATATTGTTGATGAAGAATCTAAATCCTTTTTAATTAAAGAATATTCGAGCTCAATTCGATCATTACTAGGTGTTGTCGCAAAAGTTAAATACTATAAAAACGACTTAATGAATGCAACTTATGCATTTAATGTAGTCAAAAATATTTTTGGAGATAGTACATCATTATCAATCGTAACAACTCCTGAAATAATAATTAAAAAAGTTTCTTCTTATTATAAAGTAACAGCAAAAGAAATAATGGGGAAAACAAGAAGAAAAGAGATAGTAATAGCTAGACATATATGCATTATATTAATGGATAATTTATTAAGTATGTCATCGACCGAAATAGGAAAAGTATTAAACAAAGACCACACAACCGTTTTGAACGCTTTAAAAAAATCTAAAAACGAAGGAACTGAATCATCTATTAAACTGGCAATAGAACAAATAAAAAAAGATATACGCACAAGCAAATAACAAATAAGTAAGAATAAAATAACAATTAAAATATTGTATAAAAATGCTTCTTAGTACTATATATAAGATATTTTTTTAAAATTGTTATATCTTATTCACATAAATAACATAAAATAATATTATTAATATTAGGAGTTAATATGAAATTTACAATTTCCAAAAATATTATCGAAAATACTATTGAATTTTTATCAACATTTGTTGATAACATAGATACTTTTACTCCATTTAGAGGTATATATATAAAAATTAATAATAGTGAAATTACCTTTATTGGGGGAAATTCAAATATAGCAGCAAAAAAAACTTTACAAATTGATGAAAAAAATATAAAATTAGAAATTCCTGGAAAAATGTTGATAAATACATTATTATTAAAAAATCTTATAAAAAAATTTGATAAAGAAATAACTTTTATAAAAAACGAAAACTCTTTAGAAATTTATGAAAAAAACACAAGATATACTCTAACTTTACTAGATGAATCTAAATATCCAGATTTAAATTTTAATTTACCTAGTAATAATACTACAATAAATTCAAAAGAATTTAGTGAAGCGATTAATAATGTTTATATATCAACTAATTTATCAAACGACAAAACTCACGGAATAACTTCTAATCCTGTAACGAAAACTATTAATTTAAAATCTATTAATAATAAAATTAGATTAACAGCGACAGATAGTTATAGATTATCTTCTTGTACTTTTAAAACTGACCAAAATATGGATATTGACATTAACATAGACAATAGAAATTTTAAAAAGTTATATAGTAAAGAAATGCCTTCTGAGGTTAATTTATTTTTTGAAAATAACAGATTAGGTATTTTTTACAAAAACACCATTATATATACCCACACAACACCTATAAAATATATAGACGTAGATAATATTTTAAAGATTGATGAAAAAAATAAAAAAATAAAAATAAAAATAAAAAAAGAAGAATTATCAAAAGTAATAAACAAAACTGTTTTTTATTCTCCTGAAAAAATAAGAAGACTACAATTCTTTATAACAGAAAACGAAATAAAAACTACTTTTGAAATCCCGGAAATTGGTATTTCTGAATATATTACTACCGAATTTTCTTATAAAGGAAAAAATCTAGAAATAGATATCGATTGACAATACATAAAAGAAAGTATTTCTGCATTTGATTCAGAAAATATAATTATTTATATCTCAAGCAATGAAGACAGAGTTTATCTTTTAGATGGTGAAAATGAAGATAATATCCAAATATTAACCCCTATTAGGAGATATTAAATGATAATAAAAATAAAAAGTGAATTTATAAAAATTTCTCAATTATTAAAATTTTCAAAAATTATAAACACAGGCGGCGAAATAAAAAAATTTTTAGAAGACAATCATGTAACTTTAAATGGCAAAAAAATTACATCAAGGAGTTCAAAAGTAAGGCCTGGTGATATTGTGTGAATAAACGAAGATTCTGTATTGAATATAGAAGAAGATGAATAGTTATTTTTTTAATATAAATTAAATATAAAAGTATATAAGAAAATTATATGCTTTTTATACTATAGAATTTAAAAATTTTAGATTTATTTTTTATATTTAAAAAGATATGTTATATAATTAATTTATACTGTCAAGCAAAAATGCTTGACACCAAAAGGAGGACAAATGGTAAAGATTAGATTAAAAAGAATGGGTAGCAAGTTTAAACCAGTATATAAAATAGTTGTTGCTGATGCTAGAGCTCCCCGTGATGGAAAATTTATTGAGGCACTTGGTCATTATAATCCAAATACGAAAGAACTTGTTTTAAATAAAGAATTAACTAATAAATGACTTTCTTTAGGCGCTAAACCAACAGACACTGTTTCAACATTGATGAAGAGAAATAAATAATTTTTATGAAAGTTAATTTCTTAACAATATTTCCAAATTATTTTCAACCATTTAAAGATGAAAGCATAATTAACAAAGCTTTAAATAAAAAAATAATTGATATAAACGTCATAGATTTTAGAGAATTTTCGAAAAACAAACATAAAAAAGTTGATGATGAAATATATGGCGGCGGTCATGGTTTATTGTTACAAATAGAACCGATTGATTTAGCATTAGAAAGCTTAGAAAATAAAGGAGGCTATAAAATATTAGTTTCACCACAAGGTAAAACATTTAATCAAACTATAGCCAATTGACTTTCTGATAAAAAAGAAATAACTTTTATTTGCGGTAGGTATGAAGGTTTTGATGAAAGGATAGTAGATCTTGTTGATGCGGAATTATCTATTGGTGATTTTGTTTTAACAGGAGGGGAGTTACCCGCGATGGTAATGGCGGATAGTATTATAAGACTTGTTCCCGGTGTTATAAATAAAGATTCGTATCAAAATGATTCATTCCAAAATAAAGGATTATTAGATTATCCGCAATATACAAGACCAAGGGAATATAAAGGAAAAAAAGTTCCCGAAGTATTATTTAATGGAAATCATAAAGAAATTAATGAATGAAAATTGAAAGCTCAATGAGAAAAAACTCTAAAAAATAGACCAGACATTATAGAAAGGTTAGAAAATGAGAAATAAATTATTAGAAATAGTAGAAAAACCACAATTACGTACCGATATTATTGAATTTAAAACAGGAGATAATGTTAAAGTTCACGTACGTATACGTGAAGGTGAAAAAGAACGTATTCAGGTTTTTGAAGGTTTAGTCATATCTAAAAAGGAATCAGGGACTAGAGAAAGTTTTACAGTTAGAAAAATTTCATATGGTATTGGTGTAGAAAGAACATTTCCTGTTAATTCACCATTAATCGCGCATATTGAAGTTGTTAGATCAAATAAAGTTCGTAGAAAAAGATTGTTCTATATGAGAAACCGTAAAGGAAAAAGTGCCCGTCTTAAAGAAATTAAAAAATAATTTCATTGTCCTTTATAAAAATTTTATTTATTCTTTATGAATGGATAAAACAATTTAAAAAAGCCAGATTTAAATCTGGCTTTTTTAAACTTAAAATTCAATCATTTCAAATTTATCGGGACTGTTTTTAATTTCTGCTTCTAAGTGTTTTTTAAATGAATTTTGATTATTATTTGTTTCATAGCCAAAATAGTCATAATCTTGTGATGATAATAAACCAAAACCATATTCATCATCGCTAATATTTTGCATAAATAATGCTATCATATCATTATTTTCATCAACAACCAAACTACCTGACGCTCCTGAAATTAAATCATATTTTAATTTCGGAGAATCATCTTTTTGAATGAAAGTTCTAAAAAAACCATATTTTTCATATTCTCTTGCTTGGTCGTTTATTGTTACTGTTCTTATTTTACTAATAATATGTTCTCTATATCTTCTTCCTGTGAACCCTGCATAATCATCTAGAGGGAAGGAAGCTAAATGTAAGTTAACATAATCATTAGAATTTAAATGCTTAGTTTTTTTACTTAATTTAAGAGGTTTTATTTTTTTTCATTCATTTAAATAATTTAAAATTTTAATATTGTTTTCTTTTTTTGCTTTTTCTATGATAGGACTTATATCAATAATAGAAATTGATATATCAGCATTATTATAGTTTTTGTTTTTTATATTACCTTGCTTTCTTGGTGTTTGCTCTTTTGACTCTCAAAAATCAAATACAAAATTATTATATTCAACATCAATTGAAATGTCTTTATCAGCATTTTTAACTTTATTATCATCTGCTGAGGAAATTAAAAATTTTTTAAGTACTTGCCTATTAGCTCATCTATTTTTTAATATGTTTGATACGTGCCTATTAGTAATAAAATAATAACGTTGATCATTAGGATCAGACGGTTTTACCTTAGCGATCATTGTTGAAGTACCACCCCCAACAACAAAAACTCTTTTTCTTAAGTTTTCAAAAATTTTATTTTTATTCAGTGAAACATCTAATCTTTTTCCTTCTTTTTCATTTTTATAAAATTCTTCGTTTGATGAGAGTTTAGCGAAGTGACTATTATTTAATATTTTTGAAGTAATAGAAAAGTTTTCGTCTTTGCCGTCATAAACATAATAAGAAACATCAACAACAGTACTGTATTTTTCTATAAAAAAAGTATCATTAGATGATTCGTTTAAATTAAATGTAAAATGTTTATCACTTGATGACTTTAATTTTAGTTCTATTTCATTTTTATTATTTATCGAAGCTTTATATAATAAATTTATTTTAGATGATATTTCTTTTTTTTCATTTTCTATAATGATATTAATATCTTCTAATATTTTCTTTTCTTTTGAAACAGAAATACTTTCATTTTCGATTGCTTTTAAGTATTCCTGATATTTTTTATGACCCTTTATTTTATTTAATGAACTACGCAACGTAGGTAATTTAACTTTTCCGTATTTACAAGCAACCATTGTCGTGAAACAAGCGAAGCCTAAACTAAGAAAAAATAATTTTCTAAATTTCATCTTATTTTTCATCCTTTTTAATTAATTTTAAAAATTGCTCTTCGTTTATTATTTTTATATCATATTTTAATGCAGCAATCATTTTTGAACTATTTGTATTTTTTTCATTAGTTATTAAATAGTCTAAATTTTTATTAACGCTTTTCAATAATCTTCCGTTATTTTCTTTTATTTTTTGTTCATAGAACGATCTTGAATAATTTAATTTTCCTGTAATTACAAAAGAAAGATTATTTAAAGTATGACTTTTTTTAGTAGAATGGGTTTGATATTTAAATATTTCATCAAATTTAATTAATAAGTCTTTATTCTGCTTTATATACTCTTTTAATTCATAAATAATTGAAGGGCCAATAGTGTTTACTTTTTCTAATTCTTCAAAATTTATATTTATTAATTCCTTAAAATTACTAATTTTTTCTGCAATAATTTCAGCAACAGAAAGCCCGATGTGTTTTATACCAATTCCATATAGAACATTTAAAAATTGTGTGTTTTTCGCTTTTTCGATACTATCTAGTATTTTATTTATTTTAGTTTCTTGAAAATTTCTTAGTTTTAAAATCTCATTTTTAAAATTTTTTAATTTGAAAATGGAAATTAAATCACTAATAAAACCGTATTTATAAAATAATTCGATATTTTTTTCGCCTAAAGTATTGATGTCGAGTGCTTTTTTGCTTGTGAAGTGTATTATTGAACGAATCTTTTTTTCATTACAATTTGCATTTAAACAAAATTGATCAACTAAGTTATCAAGATTAACCAATATAGAATCACAACTTGGGCAATATTTAATTTTTTCATAATAATTTATCGAGTGCTTTTTACTTAATCCTGTAATTTTAGGAATTATTTCACCTGATTTTATTAAGATTATTTCATCCCCAATATTTATATTTAATTCTTTTATAAATTCACTATTATGAAGAGTTGCTTTTCTGACAGTGGTTTGAGCTAATGTAACAGGCTCAATTTCTGCGATATAACTAATTTTTCCTGTTCTTCCAACTGTTGGAATTATATTTTTAATAATTGATTTTGCTTCTTCTGTTTCGAATTTGTAAGCAATTGCATATTTTGGGAATTTTGCAGTTAAACCAAAATTGTTTCATAAATCAAATTTATTTACTTTTAAAACAAAACCATCACATTCAAAATCAAATGATTTTTTTAATTCTTTAAACTTAAAAACATAGTTTCAAATCTCCTCAAAGAGACTGCTTTTCTCTATGTAGGGGCTAGTATTAAAGCCTAAGGTTTTTAATTTATGTATAGCGTCCGTTTGTGTCTGTATATTATGTTCTAACGGATCAACAATATTATAAATAATGGTTGATAAATTTCTTTCTTTAATTGTTGAATTATCTAATTGTTGAATTGTTCCAGAAGCTGCATTTCTTGGATTTGCAAAAGGTTTTTCATTATTTAAAACTCTTTTTTGATTGATTAGAACAAATTGAGATTTTGGTAGATAAACTTCACCCCTAACTTCTAATGTTTTTTTATAATTAATTATTTTTGGAACATCAGCTATTTCTTTAATGTTATTAGTGATATCATTTCCGATTTGTCCAGTTCCTCGAGTTACAGCTCTAACCAAAATTCCTTCTTCATAATGTAAAGAAATTGATGCACCATCAATTTTCGGTTCCAAGCTAAACTCAACTTTTTTACTTATTTTTTTAATTACATCATTATAAAATTTTTCTAAATCTTGTTTTGAGTATGCTTTTGCCAAAGAAAGCATAGGACTATTATGTTTAAACTCTTTAAAGCCTTTAACAATATTACCGCCAACTTTTTTTGTTGGAGAATTAATTGAAATAAATTCTGGATATTGTTGCTCAAGAATTTCTAATTTTCTTAATTCTATATCATATTTATTATCTGATATAGAAGGTTCAGAAAGAACATAATATTCATGATTTCACTTATTGATTTTATCAACTAATTCATCAATCTTTTTTTTGATATTTTGGTTTATATTCATAGTTTTATTTTATCATATTCTTATATTATGATGTTTTTAAAAATAGCAATATAAAACCATATGATCGCTATTTATATTGCTATTTTTTATTCTTTAATACTTTTAAATATGCTGATTGAGCAATCATTGCACCATTGTCAGTTGAATACTTAAGATCAGGAATTATAGTATTTTTATGTAGCTTTATGAATTCTGATCTTAATAATTTATTAGCACTTACACCACCACCTAAAACTAAAGTTTTGACATTATATTTATCAAGCGCTAATTTAGTTTTATAAATTAGATAATCAACCGCAGTTCTTTGAAAACTTGTTGCGATTTGCACCTTATTAATTTTTTGATTTTTCATTTGGGCTTGATTTACAATGTTTAATACTTGTGTTTTTAAACCACTAAATGAAAAATCTAACTCATTTTCAGTTTTTGGTTTAGTTAGTTTGATAAATTCTCCATTATATTCATTAAATAATTTATCAATAATGGGCCCACCAGGAAAGCCTAAACCTAATTTACTTGAAATTTTGTCAAAAGCTTCTCCCACAGCGTCATCTAAAGTTTCGCCAATTATACTAATATCATCAATATCTTTTGAATAAATTAATTGAGTATGTCCCCCAGAAACAAGTAAACATAAAGCAGGGAAGGTTATTTTGTGAGTTATTGTAGCAGAAAGAAAATGACCATTTAGATGATTGATTGGAATAAGTGGCTTATTTAATGAAATTGATAAAGCATTTGCAAATAAAAACCCAATTTGTAATGAACCGATTAGACCAGGCTCTTTTGTGTATGCTATATAACTAATTTTTGTTAAGTCATATTTTTTTTGAATAATTTTTTGAATTATTGAAATATTTTTTACATGCTCTCTTGAAGCTAGTTCTGGAATAGTGCCCCCAAATTCTTTAAAAATGTCAATTTGAGAAATTGTTCACATATCTAAAACTTTTCCATCTTCTAATAGAGCAAGTGAAGTATCATCGTGTGATGTTTCAATACCTAAAATAAGCATTATTTACCCCCGATTTGAGGTTTCTTTATATATAAAGGCTCAATATTTATAAGTTCACTTTCTAAAGTGAAAATATTTTTTATTTTAGAAAAATTTTTAATTAAGTCATCATAATTAAGATTACTTAAAGGAAGATTTTGTTGATTAAGTATTTTAATTTTTTTTAAATAATCTTTTGAATCAAAATCGTTATATGTTAGAAAAAAATATTTTTGTCCTTGTGCGTCTAAAATGAAATCTTTTTTATCATTATTTATAAAATTTAAAATTTCAAATGTATTAGTAGTATAAATTTTTTGGTTTAATATTAATGCTATTGTTCTTAAAAAAATTAACGATGATCTAATCCCGGTAAAAAAACCAGGTCCTAAATTAGTGTAAAAAGCTTTTATATCACCTATATTAATGTTATTTTTTTGCAAAATGTATTTGAATTCATCAACTATTAGTTCCACCTTTTTTTTATAATTTTTATAGTGTACATAATCAATAACTTTAAATTCATTTGTAAATAAAATTAATACAAAATCAGTGGTAGCAGTATCTAAAAAAATATTCATTATTTTTTCTCTATTCTAAACGTATGTGTTTGATCATTATTTAATGTAGTCTGAACTAAGATATATGATTTATAATCTAATTTGAATAAATTAGCTCATTCAATTGCTATGATATTATCTTCGAAATAGTCTTCAAATTCTTCGATATCACCTTTATAATTATATAAATCAATATGTATTAAACCATTGTAATTTTTCATATAATTGAATGAAGGAGAAGTGATATTTTCAACAATTCCAAGTTTTTTCGCAAGTTTTTTTACAAAAGTAGTTTTACCAGAACCTAATTCACCATTAAGTAAAACAATTTTTACATCTCTTATATCATCAATTCAATCATTAATGATAATGTCTAATTCTGATTCATTGTTAAGTTTATATTCTTTTTTCTTCATAGAGACCTGAGTATTTATCTAAGGCGCTTGATAAATACTTTCCCTTTATAATAACGATAGCTTCTGGTCCAGTATGCACTGAAATAACATTTGGAATTGGCAATATAATTGGATTTAAAGAATATTTTTCATTAGCGTATTTAGATAAAGATACCATATCTTGTGTCATGCTCCCTAGTAAAACTAGTTCATCGTTATTTTCTTTTATTTGAAATTTTTCATCAAGAACATTTTGCAATGATTTAAAAAATATCCTTCCTTTCCCTTGTTTTTCTAGTGAACCATTTTCGAATCTAATCAAAGGAACTATTTTAAATAATTTAGCTATTGTAGCAGCACCTTTTGATAATCTTCCTCCTTTCACCAAGTATTCATTATGTTTTGGTAATAAAGTTATATCCAACTCTTTATTTGACCATTTTGAAGCTTCGCTAAAAGCATATTCAAATCCATTTTTGATCAAACTTTTTTTGAATTTTTCTATCCTAAATAAAATTGTTTGCGCAACATCAACGGAATCAACGATATAGATATTTTTTATATTATTTGAAATTAGTTTTAAGGAGTTGTACTGACTAGATAATTTAGAAGAAATGGGGAAAACAACTACTTTTTGATATTTCAATGCCAAATCTTCTAAAAGATTTTTTGAGTATCCTAGTGGAGTTGCAGATGTTTTAGCTGATTTTGACTGAAGATTAAAAAAATCAAAGAAATTTTTGTTATCAAAATCAATTCCATCATTGTATTTTTTTTCATTTATTTCAATTTGAAGAGGTAAAAAATAATAACCAAATTTTTCAGCTTGGTATTTATTTAAACCACATGATGAATCAATAACAATAGCAATATCTTTCATGGTTTTAATTATATTAAAATTTGCTATAATTAAAAAATGATTATTATTAATAATATAAGTGATTTTTTTGATAATTCAGCCATAATTTTTGTAAATTCTAAAATAAAAAAAGAGAAAACAATAATATTAAATGATTTAGTTTTTTTTATTGATTCATTAAATAAAATTAATAGTATTAATATTTTAAATGCTAAAAAGTATTTGATTAAAAATAAAAAATTTTATGTAGACAAAATAGAAAACTATGCATTAATAAAACAAATAGCAAATGAAAATAATCTTATTTTTGATGTTCCCAAAAAATTTGTTTATGCAGAAATAAAAGCGAGAAAAACACACCCGAGGTCTGAGAAGCTTTTTGTTTTGAATTTATTTGATGGAACTTCAATTTTTGATATTGTTACAAATACATTAGAAACAGAACAGGGTAGGGTTATTGTTATTGCATTACCTGGCTCAACAACATTTAGTGGTAAAGATATTTTAGAAGGGAAGGTACTTGATATTAATAGTCCCGGTATGGTTGTGAGTTATAGAACGCTAGGAATAAATAGAGATGGTCTAATTTTTGGAACAAAGGATGATATAGGCAAGGAGTTTGAATTTTAATATGAATATTATTAACGATTTAAAAGATAGAGGAATTTTAAAAGACATTACTAATATTGAAAAATTTCAAAATATAGATAGTCAAGCTTTTATTTATTCTGGTTTTGACCCAACTGCTAAAAGTTTGCATTTAGGAAACTATATTCAAATTTCTGTTCTTTTAAGACTAAAAAAAGCGGGAATTAATGTAATTGCTCTTGTTGGTGGAGCGACCGGAATTATTGGGGATCCCTCATTTAGATCTTCAGAACGTGTAATGCTTGATGATAAGGAAATTTTAAACAATAAATCAAGCATTATAAAGCAGTTACAAAAGTTTGATTTAAAAGTTATTGACAATTTTGATTTTTATAATAATATGTCAATTTTAGATTTTTTAAAAAATGTTGGAACATTAATAAATATCAATTACTTGTTATCAAAAGATTCAATCACTTCAAGATTAGATAATGGTTTAAGTTTTACAGAATTTACATATAGTTTAATTCAAGGTTGAGATTTTTATAAACTATATAAAGATTATAACGTTTATGGACAATTTGGTGGTTCTGACCAATGAGGAAATATTACAACGGGATTAGAAATTATTTCAAAAAAAGAAGGGGCAAATCATAAAGGATTTGCATTTACAACTAATTTATTGACAGATCAAACCGGCAAGAAGTTTGGTAAATCAACCGGAGGCGGAAGTCTGTGATTAAATCCCGAATTAACAAAGCCATATCAAATGTATCAATTTTTGTTAAATCAACCTGATGAAGAGGTTGAAAAATTATTAAAATGATTAACTTTTTTAGAATTGAGTGAAATTGATAAAATAATTAAAGAACACAATTTAGATCCTAAAAAAAGACATGCGCAAAAACAATTAGCATATCAAATAATTAAGGATATACATGGACAAAATGAAGCAAACGCATCAAAATCATTAAGTTCAATTTTATTTGATAAGGATCTTGATATTTCTAAAATATCTATAAATGATATTGAGTTAATAATGAATGAGCTAAAAGTTTTAGAAGTTAAAAAGAATGAAAACTTAATTGAGTCTTTAATTGAGCTAAAAGTTGTTAAGTCAAAAAGAGAAGCAAGAGAATTTATTGAAAAAGGGGCAATTAAATTGAATCTTAAAAGCATTGATGAAAGTCAAAAAAATTACTCAGAATTTTTTGATAACTATTATGCTATTTTACATATCGGAAAAAAGAATATTTATCTTTTAAAAATAATTGAATAAAAACCGCAAATGCGGTTTTTTATAATACAATTTCTTTTGCATCAGGAGAACCTGCGAAAATTTGATATGTCTTTAACGCAACATCATAACCAAAAACTTCAACAATAACCATAAATGCTAATTTAGCTGAAGAATATGGAGAATTTCCAGTGTAAAGTTTATTGTTTGACTTTGAAATTAACTCTGTTGTCCAATTGGATGTGCGATATTCAGAACTTCAATCTGTCGGGTATGAAGAAAATTTTTCATTTTGAATTATTTTGTGTTCACTTAGAACATTTGGAGCATCACAAATAGCTACAAGCTTTTTATTCATTTTTTCATATAATTGTTTAATTATATTAATTGATTTTAAGTTTTTTCTTAAATCTTGGGATCCTGGACCACCAGGAATAAAAACCATATCGTAATCATTAATATTAATTTCATTGTGAATATTTTCAATTTTTGCAAGCCCATTAACGCCCTTTGCAACTTTTAATGTCGGGTTATAAAAATCAATTTTATTAAATTTTTGTGAGGTTTGAAAAATAGTTAATGGAGTAACTAATTCTACGTCTTTAAAATTATCTTCTATAATAACAAGTAAATTCATTATGCTTTCCTTCTGATGATTTTTTTATAAATTAAGTAAATTAAAAGAACAAAAGGTAATAATATAACTAGAATAAAGATTATGATATAAGTTCTCATTCATGCTTTATTTTCTTTTTGTCTTCTTTTTTCAACTAGGTTCTTTACTGAAATTGCTGCTTCACTTGAACCAAAATTACCTTGAATATCTTGTATTCTTTTTTTATCATATAGAATAATTAATACATATAAAGCAATCGCGCCAACAATTATACAACCATCAATAATTAATAAAAGGTTTACATTACCAAATAAAGAAATATTTATTTTTGCAAAATCAATTATAAAGTGAAAATTAATTCCATTTGTAGCTGAGTTTTTATCAAAATTATTTCCAACCTCTCAAACTTGATCTTTTAAAATTAAAACAAGTAAGTTAAATAAACCAAAATATGTTAGAAAGAAGGCTAAACCTCATGATAATCTAAGTTTTTTTAGTACTAGTGCCTGGTATATATCAACAAACATTGAACTTGCTGAGGCGTCGGCGTTTGAATAACTTTGTCTAAAACTTGTTTGAACTTTTTTTCATCCAGATATTTTTATTAAGCTTTTTACCATATATAAGAATGAGATAATAAAAGGTATTGCTAAAAGAAAATAATAACCAATTTTTTTATCTTCTTTATTTAGTGTTAATGTAACATTTAAAAGTATCCCGATAAAACATGCACTAAAAATTAAACCTCAAAAAATAGCTGAAAGAATTCTCACTCTTTTTTCTTTTTTTATAACTGAATAAGTGTTTGGGCTCAATTGTTTTTGTGGGTCAAGGTATATTTTTGATTCCTTATTCTTTTCAATATTAAATTGAGCAGTATTTAATTCTAATTTCTGACCAGAACGTTTAGGTTTAAACATTATGGCCGCCTTCTGAACCCACTCCACTAAGATTATTGATAAAATCATTTAAGTTTGAATCATTTATTCCGCTTGTTTCTTCTTTTTTAACTTCGTTTTCTTTTTTGTTCTTCTCTTTTAAGAAATCAAAAAATATTTCTATTGTTTTAGTAACATTTATTTTCTTTCTTAATTCTCCATCATTTGGGACAACTTTGTCAAATTCTTTAATAAGATCATTCTTAGTGTTTTCATTAAGATTTCCAACAACAGTTTCGAGTGTCTTGATTTTGTCTTCAATTTTCGGATCTTCTCTTTTAGTGTTTTCGTATAATTTATTAATATTTTCTTTTATATATTTTTCTGTTATTTCCTTTTTCTTTTCTGAAGATGCATTCTTATAACTTGGATCTTTAGTTTCTATTTCTTTTATAGCATTTTCAACAATGTTGTCTATTTTTTTATCAACGTTATTTTCTTTTGCTTTTTTAGTAATAATAGGTACAACAGCATTAAAAATTCTTTTATCATTAATAAGGTGCGCAGTTTCTTTAAGTGTATTTTCCAATTCTTCTTTTTCTTTATCTGAAAGAGATGAATAGTCTTTGCTAAGTATGTCGCTTTTTGTTAATGTATTAAGTACTTTTTCAATATCTTTTGTTTTTTCTATTAAACCAGCAAGTGATACACCTTTATTAGATGTTAGTAGTTTTACACCTAATTTTGTAACTTCACCAAAACTAGTTTTATTTTTTGTCCCAACTAAAAAAACATCAGTAATCAATAAAGAACCAGGAATTGTAACAACTAAATTGCTAAATCCGCCCAAAATTCTGAATAATCATTTTCTTTTCTTGATAGGATTCTTTTTCTTTTGGATTCCTTTGATAATAGCATGAAGAATTAGATTAATAATAAATAAAATAAGCCGAGAAACTCAATAAATAGCAATAGCTATTAGTGTTACTCCAAATGGAACAAACCCAATTAGATTTTGATCATGTTTATTGACTATATCCGCAATTTTGTTATATGCAATTATAGAACCCACCATTGTGATTATTATTGCAATTACTTTTAAAATTGTTCATTTAAATTTAAAAATCATTCCAAATAAGAAAGAAATCCCGAGAAAAACAATAAATATAATTGGTGCTCAAAATTGAGCTCCCGATGCTTCTAATTTGGAAATGTGATTAAAAATATTTTGTAAATCATTTTTCATAGTTATACCTTTCTTGTTAAATGTATTTTACTCCTTGTTTTTTTAATCAAGGGTTCTTTTTGCTTATTCTATCAATAAATAACTTTCCATTTAAATGATCTAATTCATGTTGAAAAATTATTGCAAGATAATCAGAAACTTCATATCTTAAAAATTTTTTTTCAAAATAACTATATGCATCAACAATTATACGTTTACTTCTATGTACGTATCCTTCTTGATTTGGATAAGTTTCAGGAACACTTAAACAACCTTCGCCTTCATTTAATGCTACTTGCATTTTACTTGCAAAAACAATTTTAGGATTAAATAAGACATCTTTAAAAATTATGTTTTGTTGATTATCTTGTAAAAAAACATAAAAAACATTTTTTAATATTCCGTATTGCACAGCAGCTACTCCCACCCCAGCTCTAAATTCTGAGCCTTCTCTTTGAGAATCATCGATGTGATAAATCATCATTTCTGCTAAAATTTCATCTTCTTTTGATAATGGAATTTTTATATCATTAGAGTTTTTTCTTAAAACATCATTAGGTAGCTCAACGATGTTTATTTTATATTTTTTTTCTTTTTTCATAATACTTAATTAATTATATAATATTTTTATAATATGGAGGCATAATGGAATTTTTTCTAACAATTTTTATTAATGTCGGTTTTTTTCTAATTGGATATTTAATTGGTTCAATAAATACGTCAATTGTGTTTAGTAAAATTTTTAATAAACCAGATTTAAGAGAATATTACTCAAAAAATGCAGGAGCAACAAATTCATTAAGAGTTTATGGAACTAAATCCGCTGTGTTCATTCTTTTGATTGATATATTTAAAACTTTTACAATGGTTCTAATTTGCCGCTTAATATCTTATGGGATAAATTCTCGAATCACCCCAGAATTTATTGAAAGAACAAAAGATGTTAGTTTAATTAGTAACAAATTATTTTTAATACCTCTTTTAGGTGGTTTAGGAGTTGTAATTGGTAATATTTATCCAATATTTTATAATTTTAAAGGAGGCAAGGGAGTAGCGACATCATTAGGGTTTTTAATTTCCATTAATATAGTATTATTACCGATAGCTTCTGTATTTTTCTTTGGCTTAATGTTTTGAAAAAGATATGTTTCGTTAGCGAGCATCGTAACTGCTTTTGTGATGATATTCTTTTGCGCAATTCCTTGAATAAGTGAAGGTCCGCTTGGTTGAATAACAGGTTTACAAGTAGGATATTTTTGAGTTACAATAATAACTTTTGGTTTAGCAGCTACATTTTTGATTTATTCACACAAAGAAAACATTAAGAGACTTTTAAATAAATGTGAGAGAAAGTTTGGTGTAAATTAATATTGATTCTTTTTTAAAATAACAACCATTATTTTATTAATGATTGTTATTTTTTAATTCTCAATAGACAGAGTTATGATAATTCAACTCTTACATATGCAACGTTTAAATATGTATTTAAGTATTTTTCGGTTGCATTCTTGATTTTGTCATCTTCAACTTTTACTTTTGAATATTTATTAGAAAAATCTCTAGCTTTATCAAAAATTTCTTTTTTTAATTTGTCAAGATTTTGAGAATTTCTATTTTTTAAATCTTCTTGAATAAGTCCAACGAGCTTATTGATTAGTGTTTCCTTAGAATTGTTATCATCGCCGTCTGCGTCGAAAATGAATTTTTCTAATTTTCTAATATGAAGAGCATTATGACCATTATAATAAGTGAATCCTAAAGAATTATTTGAAAATACAGAAGTATTTAATAAGTCTTTACCAATTAATCATGGCTCATTATTATTTCCTGAATAACCTTTTAATTTGTCTAAGTCATCAAGTCCTAAAATTGTTGCAATAGTATTTCGTAATGGAAGAATATTTGAAATATGATTAAGTGCTTTATCGTATTTTGCTTGATCAATATTATCCGGTTTTTTAAGAATACTTTTTAAATTATCAGAATTTGTTTCATTTTCCATATTTGAAGGATCATTTTTAACATCGTCAGTTGATCATGATTCACCTCAAGTTCCTTGATCTTTCCTAATATTAACTTTATTAGCTTCAATAGCTTCTTTTAATTTTTCATCTATTTCATTTATTTTTTGTTGAATATTAATTTGTTCTTTTGAGTTTTTATCTATTTTAATCAATTTTTTCTTATATTCTTCTTTTTTATCTTTATTTAAATATTGCATTTTATCAATTGCATGATAGTAATTTGCTTCTAAAAATGCATTATACAATTCAATTAGAAAATGTTTTTCTCCATGTTCTTGATCTGTATCATTATTTATGTATGTTTTATTTAATATTTCTTGAACTTTTGTTCTAAGTCTTATTGATACTTTATTAGTTAATTTGTTTCATAATTCAACTTTTGTTTTTCAATCATTGGGAATAATTTTGTTTATCTTTTCTTCTGTATCAGCCTTGTCAAGTTCAGATTTAAAATATTTATTAGCTTCTGAATCTTTATTTGGATAATTTAACTCAGAAATTTCTTTTATTTTTTTATCTATAAGACCACAAAGTTTTTTAAATAATTCTTCTTTTTCTTTAAGTTGTTCTTCTGTAATTGTATCTTTTGATGGAATAGAATCACCTAAGGCCTTTTTAGCTATTGCATTTGTAGAAGGAAAAGGAATTTCTTGAACTAATTTTAGTAGTTCACTATATCTTTCCTCTTTTGTTTTTTGTTTATCCATTTTTTGATTTGAGCCAGTATTGTTGATATTATCATTTGGTTTTGATTGTGCAGGAGGAGTTACAGAAGAATCTTTATTAGAGTCTATTCTCTTTTGTGAATCACTAGGTATAGATGATTTTGGTGTATTTTGCTTTTCTTGATTAATAGTATTAATGCTTAATTCAACTCTTACATATGCAGCATTTAAATATGTATTTAAGTATTTTTCAGTTGCATTTTTGATTTTCACTTCATTATTAACGGCTATTTTTGAATATGTGCTAGTGAATTCTTTTGCTTTATCAAGAATTTCTTTTTTAAATTCTTCAAGCTTCTTAGAATTATTTTTTTTATCTTCTTCAATAAAGCCAACAAGTTTTTTAATTAGTTCTTCTTTAGAATTTTCTTGATCACCATTAGCCCCGAATAAGTATTTTTCTAGTTGTCTTATATGAAGAGCATCATGAGAACCATTATAATATGTTTCTCTTAATTTATCTGTTTTAAATATTGAATCATTTAGTAATTCCTTACCAACTAGTCAATCTTTATCTTTTTGATCTCCTGAACTACCTTTTAATTTACTTAAATCATCAAGCCCTAAAATTGTTGCAATAGTATTTCGTAATGGAAGAATATTTGAAATATGATTAAGTGCTTTATCATATTTTGCTTGATCAATACTTTTTGGTTTTTTAAGAATACTTTTTAAATTATCAGAATTTGTTTCATTCTTGTTACTTGAAACATCCTTGTCATTATCTGTCGATCATGATCAACCTCATGATTTTTGATTTAATTGAATATCAACCTTATTAGCTTCAATAGCTTCATTAAGTTTTGCCTCAATTTCATTTAATTTTTCATTAATATTTACTGAATCATTAATTGATTCATTTAATTTTAAAAACATTGTCTTAAGCTCTTTTTTCATTTCTTCACTTAGATTTTGCATTTTATTAATAGCATTATAGAAATTACTTTCTAAATATGCGTTATACAATTCAATTAGAAAATGTTTTTCTCCATGCTCTTTATCTAAATCATTTATTGTGTAAGTGTTATTTAATTTGGTTTTAACACTTTCTCTAAGAATTCTTTCGGTTATTTTATTACTTAATTCATTTCAAGATTTAATTTTATCTTTTCATCCTTGAGGTATTATTTTAGCTATTTTATCTTCTGTATCAGCCTTATCAAGTTCAGATTTAAAATATTTATTAGCTTCTGAATCTTTATTTGGATAATTTAACTCAGAAATTTCTTTTACTTTTTTATCTATAAGACCATAAAGTTTCTTAAATAATTCTTCTTTTTCTTTAAATTGTACTTCTGTAATTGTATCTTTTGATGGAATAGAATTGCTTAAGGTCTTTTTAGCTAGTGCATCTTTAGAAGGAAAAGGAAGTTCTTGAACTAATTTTTGTAGTTGACTATATCTTTCCTCTTTTGTTTTTTGTTTATCCATTATTTGATTTGAATTAGAATCCGAACTATCATTTGGATTTGATTTTGTTGGGGGTTTCATTGGTCCAGGAGATACAGAAGGCTCTGTATTTTGTGGCGTTTTTTGCTTAGAGTTTAAATTTGTATTCGGCTCAGATTTTTCTATCTTTTTATTTTTATATTCAATCACTTTTTTTTCTAATTCTTGAAGCTCTTTATATGTATTTGCATTCGATAATTCTGCTGTATATTCATCTTTTTTGATTGGATTTGAAATTTCTCCTATGACTGTTTTAATTTTATTTCTCAATTGGTCTATAATATTTTTTATTTCTTTTTTTATTTCATCATATTTTATTTTTGTTATTTCTGTTGTATTAATTGTTTTTAAATATTCTTTGTACTTGGAATGACTTTCTATCTTTTTTAATTCTTGTAAAAGATCGCTTTTTAGATCTTTAATTGAAGTATCTTTTTCTTTGCAAGATAGTGCAATTAACGGAAGGGTTAATAAGGTATTTAAACTTAATGTTAAAAACATATATTTTTTTATTTTTTTATTTTTTGACATAACAAGAAAATTATATTTAAATGAATATGTAAACATTTCCAGACCAACCTTAATTAGACTAGTCAAGGTGACTAATTACATTAACTTATTTTATTAACCACATTTATTGTAAACATATGATGTTTATCATTATAAAACAATACTTTTAAGTATTTTTATTATAAAAACAGCATATGTAAAAATGATAAAAAAGTACTGAAATTTAAGCAGTACTTTTTTATCATTTTTGACTTTTTGCAACTATAAAAAGCTTTTTTTTTTTTTTTTTTTGGACAAAAGAAATGTTTTTAACAAAAATAGACAAAATGATATTTTTTTATTTAGGAGAAATTAAATAAGCAGCTAGAAAACCAGTTCCTTTCGCTTTTATTTCAGTGCCTGAACTAAATTGATTTAAACTAATATTTTTACTAAAGAAAGTTTCTTTTATTTTAAAATTTGATTTAAGCATAATATTTGAATTATTAGTGACATTTTTTGAATATAAAATCAATATGTATGTGCCATCCTCATTTTTTCTTACTGTCATTTCATAATCATGAATGCTGTTTTCTGAAGGAAAAATAAGAATTTCATGCGGTATTGTAATATATTTTGTATCAATATCTCTCAATGATTTATAGTCTTTTCTTAATTTTATTAATTTGGAAATTAAGTTATATGAAGAATCTGGATTATTAATAATTGATTCAACTGTTCCTTCGCCGGTTGAAGATTTTCTTGTAATTACTTCTCCTGGATTTCTTTTTTCAAAGAAATGAACATTATTTGCTGTATTTTTTCATCAAAATGCTTCTCTAACATTTGCATCTGTTTTATTTTTTGGACCACCTTGCATTAGAATTTCATTACCATTATATAAAGTTGGTAATCCTCCACGAGATAAAAGATTAACCAATGCATACTCATAGCCTGCTCTTTGAAATTCAGTTAATTTATGAGGAATTTCTGTTACATTGTGATCATTATTTGAATAACGATATTGAGTGATTCATCTCTCTACATCGTGATTGTCTAAAAATGGCATTCATTCTCTTATTTGGCCGTTTTTATCTGTGAGATGATCAATTAAATATAGTTCATCTTTTCAACTTATACCAACATTTGGATTAAGTTTTCATCTTGAACCATCAATTAAAGAACTAAGTGCTTTATCATTACCATTTTTTGAAAATCAATTTCTTTTAGCATTTTCTCCTTCTGGTGATTCTCATCACTCACCAAACATAAATGCATCTAATGATGATCTAGAGACTTTTTGATCTTCAGCGTTTTTATATTCTTGATTGATTACTTTTCTGAATTCTTTAAATAATTCTACCTCCTTGCCTTTATTATTATTACCTTTTGCAGGATTTTTTGAATCAAAGAAGTGATAAAATGCATCATATCTAAATCCATCAACACCTTTCCTTGCTCAAAAACGGTGAACATTTTTAAGTTCTTCAATAACGTCAGGATTATTTAAATTTAAATCAGGCATTCCAGATCAAAATTCTGCTGCTCAATTATAATTAGTATTTGCAGGATTTTTTGAAGGATCTTTCGCATCATAAACGTTTCTGAAGAAATGTCTTACTGTATCACTTCCTTCTTTATTTTGATTTTTTTGATTCTGATCAGTTCATTTTGGATGATCATAAATATAATAGAAATTCTTATATTTAGGATCATTTTGCAAGGCTTTTTGGAATCATGGATGCTCATATGAAGTGTGGTTAAAAACCATATCAAGCACAACTCTAATACCTTTTTCATGTGCTTTAATTAAAAATTCATCAAATGCTTTCATTCCTCCTAGTTCAGGAGCTACATCAGTATAATCAATTACATCATATCCGTGATATGATGAAGCAGGATGAATTGGCGAAAGATATAAAGTATCAATTCCTAAATTAACAAAATAATCTAAATTATTTTTAAGCCCGATAAAATCTCCGATTCCATCATTATTTCCATCAGCGAATGAATAAACTGTTAATTGATACATAACATTTGAACGCTTTGCATCTTTATTATATGGAGCAATAAATTGTACATTTGAAGCTTCATCAACATAACTAATGTTTGAAAGATTATTTTTTCTTATGATATCCACAAATTTATCATCACCTCAAGCTAATAAAGTTTTAGAAGATTTTAATTTATTTAATTCATTTTCTTTATTAAATAAATCTACATTATTTTTAGAATCTAAATAAGATCTTACGATTGCTGGGTTTATGTATGTGTTTAAATATTTATTAACCGCATTTTCTAATTTAGTTTCATTTTTATTAGATTTAATATATATTTTAATGAATTCTTTTACTTTATTTAAAATATCGGATTTTCATTTATTTAATTTTTCATTATTTTTATTAACTATATCCTCTTTTAATAAAACAACAATTTTATTAATAAGATCATTTTTTTCAGTTGGATTATCTCCGTTAACGCCGAATAAATATTTTTCAAGTTTTCTAACATGTAAGGCAGTTTGAGATTCTTTTACTTCATTTAAAACTCCATCAGTGAATGCATTTGGTTTAAGCAAGTCCTTGGAAATTAATCAAGGTTTATTATATTGATCGCCTGATGTTCCTTTTAATTCATCAATATTGTTAAGCGACAAAATTGTTGCAATTGTATTTCTTAAAGGCAGGATTGGTTTTAAGTTAGACAAGATTAGCTGGTACTCTGAACTTGATATTTTTAGAGGTTTTTTAATTAATTTATCAAGAATTAAAACAGTTGTTTCATTTTCTATACTTGAAGGATCAGTCTTATTTTTTTCAGTTGATCAAGACTCTCCTCAAGTTGTTTGATCAGGAGTTAGCTCAATTTTATTGTGTCCAATAATTGCTTCTTCAACAATATTTTCAATTTCTATAAGTTTATCATGTATGTTTTTATTATTTATTTCAGATTCAGAAATTTGTAGGGGATTAATTTTTTGAATATATTCAAATTTTTCATTTTTACTTAAATTATTTAGTGAATCAATTGCAGGAATAGCATAATGTAATACATATGTATTATAAAGTTCTTTTAAAAATTTTAAATCTCCATGTTCAAGGTCATTACTGTTTTCAAAAAAAGTATTTTTTAACTGATGTAAAAGTCTTTGATGATGCTCATTATTGGAAATTTTTTGTAATAATTGGTTTCAATATTTTATTTTTGCATTTCATTGTTTAGAAAAAATAGCATCAACTTTATCATCAGTATCAGCTTCATTTAACTGCGCTTTAAAATAATTAGCAGCTATTGGATCGTTACTAGAATCAGGGTAATTTAATTGTTCTATTTCGGTTAATTTCAATCTAATTTTTGCTTCTAATTTAGCAAGAATTTGATCAATTTTTAGAATTTCTTCATCTGTTTGCTTATCTAAATCTGTATATTTATTTAATAGTTTATTTTTAGCATTAGCTTTTTTATTTGGATAAGGTAAAACATCGATCCATGTTACAATATTTTCTTTTAATAAATATTTATACTCATCTATCATTTCATAATAATTTTTATTATTTAGATCGAAAATGGCTTTACTACGTTTTTCGATAGGAACATATTGGAGATTATTTATTTTTTTGGATATTAATTCTTTTTCTTTTTCAATTGTATTATCTATTCGAATATTTAGTGATTCTATTGAAGGAACTGTGTGCGATGAATTTAGGATATCTTTATATATTTTTTGTTTAGATAAGGATAAATTTTTAATTTTATTTAAGGTTGTTGGAATTAATTGTTTCAATTTATTAATTGTTTCTTTTAATTGTTTGATATTTTCTTTTGTTGAATTATTTATTTTCTTTTTTAATTCTAATATAGCAATAACATTTTGATTATCATTTTCTTTTGGATATTGTAGATAATTTAACGAGGTTAATAACTCACTTTTTAATCTATTTAATTCAGTATCATTACTATTACATGCGTTTGAAATAGTAATGATACTTGTAGCTGTCATAATTAAGCATTTATTAATAATTTTTTTCCATTTTTTCATAACCTTATAATTTTATTTTAAAAGTATATGGAAACATTTCCGTTGTGTGTTTTTGGACTAGTCATCTTGACAAATTAATATAACATAAGTAACTAAAACACATAGAATATAGATATATATGTTACGGCTGATGGTAATAAATAGTTTAAATTGACTCATCAAAATGTCGCTTATTAATAATAAAAAGACATTAGAATAATTTTTATGAAGTAATTAAAAAATTGAATCTAACTTTAATTGAAAAATTGTTAAAATTAGATTGAAAAATTAAAATAATTCTATTTATATATTTTTTATATAGTTCTTACTTTTTTAATATAAAATATAATAAGATAATACTTAGATCGGATTTTAGTTATGATTAAATATAAACGAATCTTAATAAAACTATCAGGTGAGGGTTTTGCAAATAAGGAAAAACATCTTGCTATTGATAATGAATTAGTTAAAAGAATTGCTTTACAATTAAAAGAAATTGTTAATCAAGGGGTTCAAGTGTCGATAGTTATAGGGGGTGGTAATTTTTGAAGAGGAGCTTCTGCAGAAAAAAACGGGATACCTAGAAATCGTGCTGATTACATTGGTATGTTAGCTACAATTATGAATGGTTTAGCGTTAAGAAGTGGTTTTGAACTTGTTGGATTAAAAGCAAGGGTTCAAAGTTCTTTAACTGTAGATCCAAAAATTGCAGAGAATTATGTTAATGAAAAGACACTAAAATACCTTGAAAGTGGAGAAGTTGTTATTTTTGTAGGCGGAACAGGGAGACCGTATTTCACCACTGATACTGCATCAACTTTATATGCATCTGAAATTGGAGCGGAAGTAATTTTGATGGGAAAGAACGGGACAGACGGAGTTTATGATTCTGATCCAAAATTAAACAAAAATGCCCATCGTTATGATAAAATCACATATGATGAAATTCTTGAAAAAAAATTACAAGTTATGGATTTAACTGCCACAAGTATGGCAAGAGATAACAATATAAATTTAATTATTTTTAACCTTTTAGAAGAGAATTCAATATTAAAAGCGCTAGAAGGCGAAATTAAACATACAGAGGTAACAAACTAATGGAACTAGATTATTATTTACTAGAACTTGAAGAGAAAAGCGAAAAACCAATAAATCATTTTAAGTTTGAAATGTCAAAAATTTCAACTGGAAGAGCTAACCCTCAAATAATTAAAGGTATAAAAGTGTTGTATTATGAGTCAATGACACCACTTGAAGAATTGTCTAATATAAGTGTACCTGAACCACAACAACTTTTAATAAAACCATATGATATTACTTCAATTAAAGATATTTGTAAAGCAATGGAAAAGGCTAATTTAGGTATTATGCCTGTTGATGAAGGGAATCAGATTAGATTAACTTTTCCTACTTTAACTATTGAAAGACGTAGAGAAATGATTAAGAATTTAGGTAAATTGTCTGAAACTGCTAAGGTAGGTATTAGAAACGTAAGACAGGATGTAAATAAATTGATTAAAGCTGATGAAGAACTTTCAGAAGATGACCAAAAGAAATATTTAGAAAAAGTGCAGAAAAATGTAGATATTTTAATTGAGAAAGTTAATTCTCTTACAAAAGAAAAAGAAAATGAATTAATGAATAAATAAAAATCATTTAGTACTATTTGCAGTACTAAATGATTTTTATTTATATTCATCTTTTAAATATTTATCAGGTATAGAAAAGATATTTATGTGACAATACCCACTTGGATTCTTTTGTAAATATTTTTGATGATATTCTTCAGCTCTTGTTTGATCAGTTACAGGAAGTAGTTCAATATGATTATTTTTACTTGTTTGAGCAATAAAATCATTGTTAATTGTTTTAAATTCATTTAGCGTTAATGGATCATTTGTATATATCCCAATTCTATATTGAGTTCCAATATCATTTCCTTGTTTATTTAGCGAATAAGGGTCAACAATTTGTAAATATAAATAAAATAATTCTCTTTCATTAATAATAGTATCATCATAAACTAATTTAACGGCTTCTACATGGTTTGAAATTTGACAAACATCTTTGTAACTTACGCCTTCATAACCACCGTTTATGTAATAAACCGCAGTTGACTCAATTCCCTTGATTCGTGAAAAATAAGCTTCAACTCCTCAAAAGCATCCACCTGCAACAAAAATTTCTTTTTTCATTTTCTCTCCTTTTAATTTATGTATTTATTATATTTTAAAATTAAATATTTAAATTGAATAATTGAATAAAAATTAGAATAAAATTTGGATCAGTAAAGTTTTGAATAATTATTAGATAGACCGTTAGGTTGGAAAAGTATTCAGGAATTACCTGAATACTTTTTTATCCTAAATCAAAGTTTATTAAGCTATTTTTTTATATTTTGATTTAAATGATAAATATATCAGAATTTGTATTATATAAACAATTGCTCCAGTTGTTTGGAATAATAGTGTTACATATCACATTGCTGTACCAAAATCTAGTAACATTGCGAAGTAAATACCTAATGAAATGTTGAGGATTAATCCACAACATAATAACACAAATGAAATTCCTTCTGCTGATTTATTTTTTAAAGTCTTGATGATTTGTGCTATAAATGGTAATGCAGTACATGAGTTAGCAAAAATTGTTAATATTGTCAAAAATGTGCTTGATGATTCGAAATATCCATTACTTTTTGCTGCGTATTCAGAAATTCATCATATTAATAAACTGAAGAATACGATTCATAAGGCAAAAATAATAGTTATTCTAGCTATGGGCTTTATTTTTTTGTCTAAGATCATAAAAAGTGTTAATGTTAACGCCATAATTCCGACAAAAAGAGTGTTACCAATTATGTTGATAATTATGTTAGGGTCAGTTTTTTTCAGCATTGTCATTACTGCTACAAATATAGCACCACCAGTATAATAAATAAAGAACGCAGGGTATGAAACATTAGAAATGTTTTTTGTTTTTAATGTTGTCAACAGCTGTGGAATAGGCAAAAACACCATTAAAATTACAGAGAGAATACCAAAAATTAAAATTGCTACTTGCATTTTCCTCCTAAAATAATATATTTAATATAATTGCGTGAATTATACCTTAATTTTTAAGTAAAAATTATTCTATTTAAAAAAGATGACTGCTAGGTAATATTGTTTTTAAATTACTAAGTAAAAATAAATAATGTATTTATAATTATTTATGTATTTTATGATGAAATTTTATTTTTATATTTTTTCATTATTTAAAAGAACTATAAAATATATAATTATTTTATGAATGATACAATAGCAGCTATAAGTTCTGGATCAAGAATTAATCAACCAATTTCAATTATTAGATTAGCTGGACCAAGAACATTAGATATTATAAGAAAAATTTTTAAAGGTAAAATCGGAAGAGATCATACTATAACTTACGGTTACATTTATGATGGTCAATATTTAATTGATGAAGTCTTGGTTATGTGGTTTTTAGGCTTTAAAGAAGGTGACAAAATTATTTACAATAATTATGTTGGTGAACCTATAATAGAAATAAATTGTCACGGCGGAATTGTTGTTACTAATAAAATATTAGAGCTATTATTATCTAATGGAGCAAGAATGGCTGAACCAGGTGAATTTACCCGAAGAGCATTTTTGAATGGTAAACTTGACTTAATTAAAGCGGAAGCAATACATGATTTAATAATGTCTAAAACAATAACACAAGTAAAAGCGAGCGTTAATCGTTTTAAGGGTAAAACATCAGATTTAATTGATAAGTTTATAAATAAAATATCATTAATAATCGGAATGGCAGAAGTTAATATTGATTATCCTGAATATGATGACGTTGAACAGTTTACAAACAACAAAATGTTAGATGTGATTATTGACTTAGAAAAAAAACTTAGTGAAATCATAAAGATTTCAGAAGATAGTCGTTACATTTTTGAAGGTGTTAGAGTTTGTATTTTAGGAAAGCCTAACGTTGGGAAAAGTAGCATTTTAAATGCTTTATTGTCTGAGGAAAAAGCAATTGTAACAGATATAGCAGGAACTACGAGAGATTTAGTGGAGGCTTCATATCAAATAAATGGAATTCTATTTAAATTAGTTGATACGGCAGGGTTGAGAAATACAATTGAAAAAATTGAAAAAATTGGCATCAAAAGATCAATTGAACAAATTGCAAAATCTGATTTAATAATTCATGTTGTTGATCCAACACAAGAAGATGATGAATATGATGAATTAATTGCAAGTGAAGCAAAAAAAGAAATGAAATTTTATTTAAAAGTTTACAATAAAAGTGATTTAATAAAAACCAAAAATATTAATGGAATATATGTTTCGGCGCTGAATAGCGATATTAAAGAACTTGAGGATGCTTTAATTGAAAATTTTAAAGATATTGACATTATGGATGAAAGAATTTTTTCAAATACTAGACAATTATCTTTAATTAAGAACGCATTTAATTCTATTAAAGAAGCTAAGAATTCATTAAATAATAATCAAACATTTGATGTAATAATGATTGATTTATATGATGCGTGAGACGCCTTACAAAATATAAAAGGGAATGCAAATAGAGAAGACTTACTTGATGTAATGTTTCAAAATTTTTGCTTAGGTAAATAAAATGGGAAAGAAATTTAGTTCATTTATTGATGCTCATTGTCATATTACAAAAAGATCATATAATTTACTTGAAATAGAAACCATTGCCTTGAAGATTAAATCAAATAATATTGAATTTATTATTAATAACGGTGGTCATCCAGAAGAAAATGAAGAAGTTATAAAGTTAGCTAAAGAAATTCCAGAATTAAAGGCATGCATAGGAATCCATCCAGAAGCTGGTAAAGATCAAAATGATTATAAGCAAGTTGAAGAACTATTGTTAAAAAATCGAGAACACATAGTTGGAATAGGCGAAATAGGTTTAGATTACTATTATGAAGATGCTCCGAGCAGAGAAAACCAGATAGGTAGTTTTGAAAACCAAATAAAGTTAGCTATTAAATATAATTTACCTGTTGTTATACACATTAGAGATAAAGAAAATGAATTCCAGGCTTATCAAGATGCTTATGATATTTTAAAAAAATACCCGAATATAAAAACAATGCTTCATACTTTTGCGGGTAATATCGAATGAGCTAAGAAGTTTATGGAATTTCCAAATTTACTTTTTTCATTTAGTGGCGTAGTTACTTATGGTTCATCACATACAACGAGAGAAGTTATAAAATTTTTATCACCAGAAAGAATTTTAAATGAAACTGATTCACCATTTTTAAGACCTCACCCATATTCTAATAAAATAAATGATCCAAATAATGTGCTATATGTTGCATATTATATAGCTGGTCTAAAAGGAATCGGTTTAGATAAATACGTAGATAGAGTGAATAAAAATTTAAGGAAATTATTTAATTTATAATGGGAAGAGAAATTTTTGCAAAAAAGAAGTATGGTCAAAACTTTTTACATGATAATAATATTATTAAAAAAATTGTTTCACTTGTTGAAATTAATGATTTAAACGTTATTGAAATAGGACCAGGCAGAGGTGCATTAACAAAAGAATTATTAAAAAAAGTTAAATTTTTAACTGCCTATGAAATTGATGTAGATATGGTTGAAATTTTAAAAAAAGAAATTAGCTCAGAAAAATTTGAATTAATTAATAAAGATTTTTTAAAGGTAGATTTAAGTGAAATAAAACCTTCAATAATAATCGCGAATATTCCATATTACATAACTAGTGATATTTTGTTTAAAATTTTTGAATATAGAGAAAAAATAAAAACTGCTATTTTAATGGTACAAAAAGAAGTCGCTGAAAGAATAGTGGCTTTAAATAACACTTCAGAATATTCCAAATTATCAGTTAGTTCACAATATTTAGCAGATGTAAAAGT
The DNA here is from genome assembly GCF_900660545.1 of Mycoplasmopsis cynos. Classification (NCBI taxonomy): domain Bacteria; kingdom Bacillati; phylum Mycoplasmatota; order Mycoplasmoidales; family Metamycoplasmataceae; genus Mycoplasmopsis; species Mycoplasmopsis cynos. The sequence continues at coordinate 29,814 of NZ_LR214986.1, forward strand.
AGAGTTTTTAGTTCCATCTAAATGTTTTGTTCCTAAACCGAAAGTTGACTCTGCAATTATTTCATTTAAATTCAAAGATAATATTAGTAATCAAGAATGAAAAATATATAAAGATTTTTTTAAATTATGTTTTAGTAACCGAAGAAAGAAATTATCTTTTGCTCTAAAAATGAAATATAAAATGGATGTCATTTTAAAAGCTTATGATAGACTTAAACTCGATCAAAATACAAGAATACAAGAGTTAAATGTTTCAAGTATTATTGACCTTTATAAAACACTTGAGGAGAAAAAGTAATATAAAAAAGATTCAATTATATAGCTGAATCTTTTTTATATTATCTAACTTTTAATATATAACTTCTTTTATTCTTTTGTGTTTATTTTTTATAGTAGATAAATGATGATTAATTTTATTTTTAGATATTTTTTATAAAATATTTTAGATCTTAAATTTTAACATTAATTATAGAGGTATAAATAAAAAATATTTAAAATTACAGTTAATATTTTTGTTTTTAAATTAATAATAAATAACTATATACTAGGTATAAATGATGTTTTATTCATTTAATTATTTTTATAATTTTAATGTATAATTAGTTAAGTTATGGAATAACTTTTGATCATAAATAAAATATTTTAAGGAGACTAAAAAAATGTCAGCAATCAAAAAAATTCATGCTCGTGAAGTGCTTGATTCACGTGGTAATCCAACTGTGCAAGTTGAAGTTTATACTCAATTAGGTGGGTATGGTTCAGCAATGGTTCCATCTGGTGCTTCAACAGGTTCACGTGAGGCTTTAGAACTTAGAGATAAGGGTTCTAAATTTGAAAATAATTGATTTGGTGGGAAAGGTGTTATGTTAGCAGTTAACCACGTTAACAAAGACATTGCTCCTGCTATATTAGGAATGGAAGTTACTGATCAACGTAAAATTGACCAATTAATGATTAAATTAGATGGAACATCAACTAAATCAAAATTAGGTGCTAATGCTATTTTAGGTGTTTCATTAGCTGTTGCTCGCGCTGCTGCTAATGAACTTGATTTACCATTATATAAATACTTAGGTGGATTTAATGGACACCAATTACCAGTTCCAATGCTTAATGTTATTAATGGTGGCGAACACGCTTCAAATACAATAGATTTCCAAGAATTTATGATTATGCCAGTTGGAGCTACAAGTCTTAGAGAATCATTACAAATGGCAAACCATGTGTTTCACAATTTAGCTAAATTACTTAAACAACATGGACACGGTGTTCAAGTTGGTGACGAGGGTGGATTTGCTCCAAACTTTAAATCACATGAGGAAGCTCTTGACTTCTTAGTAGAGGCTATTAAAGTCTCAGGTTATGTACCTGCTAAAAAGGGTGAAAGAGCAGTTGCTATAGCAATGGATTGTGCTTCATCAGAATTATATAAAAATGGTGTATATACATTTGGTAAATTAAAAGCAGCTATTGAAGCTAAAAAACCTGGATTTGAAAATTTAAAAGATGTTAAATTGACTTACACAACTGATGAAATGATTTTATACTTAAAAGATTTAGTTGATAAATATCCAATTATTTCAATTGAAGATGGATTTGCAGAAAGTGATTGAGAAGGATTTAAAAAATTCACACAAGAAATGGGACATATGTTACAAATTGTTGGAGATGATTTAACAGTAACAAACACAGAAATTTTGAAACGTGCAATTAAAGAAAAATCAATGAACTCAATTTTAATTAAAGTAAATCAAATTGGTACATTAACAGAAACATTTGATGCTATCCAAATGGCACAAAAAGCAAATATGACAGCTGTTGTTTCGCATCGTTCAGGTGAAACAGAAGATTCAACAATTGCAGATATTGCTGTTGCAATGAATGCTGGACAAATTAAGACAGGATCATTATCAAGAACAGATCGTATTGCTAAATATAATCGTTTATTAGCAATTGAAGAAGAACTTGGTGATTCAGCAGAATTTCAAGGAATAAATTCATTTTATAACATTAAATAATTAATATTTATTAGATTAAAAAATATCAAAGGAGAAGTTTTCCTTGATATTTTTTAATCTAAATTTTTAATTTTAATATAATATTATTATGAACTTAAAAATAGATAAAAAACAAATTTTTAAAGATCGTATTTTACCAGCAATTGTTGTATTAATAATATTAATTATTTCATTAATTGTTATTAGAATTTCATTTTATTGATCGATATTTTGAGAAAATAAGCAAGTAGGGTTCTGGGTTTTAAGATCACTTGCAACGTTATTGATAATAGGCGCTTCATTTTGATTTTTTTATGAAGTTTCTTATGTTTTTTTAAAACACAATATACTTGCATGTTTGCAATCATTGTTATTGTTATTTACTATATTTTTAAAGTCGAGATTTTTCGAAAACTCTATTTTAAAAAATGAGGTATTACCCGAATTTGACCTAGTCTTATTTCGATTAATAGTTTTAGGGGATGAAACTTTTTTTATTATTCTATTAGTTAATACTTTAATAATGTTTTTATTGAGATTAATATTAGTTTGAAAACAAAGAAATCTAGTAGCGTTAATAAGAAATACATTTCATTTCTTTTTCGCAACATTAATAATATCTATAATGATTAGAAGTTTTATTTTTTTAAATCTAATTCAATCTGGAATAGAATATATTATTTTATTTATACTAATTGCTTCATTTCATGATATAGGTGGCTACTTTGGAGGAATGTTTTTAGGTCATAAATATTTTAAAAATAAATTAGCTCCAATTATAAGTCCTAAAAAAACATTTGAAGGCTCAATCACAGGAATAGTTTCAGCATTTTTAATTACATTAATATTTATTCTCATTTATTTTGGTGTAGCAAACCAACAAGGAATTAAAACTGATTTTATTTCTTATTTAATACAGGGCGATTCAAGGACGATTATATTTATTACATTTTTGATTATTTCACCTTTTTTTGCTTTAATTGGTGATTTATATTTTTCATATGTAAAAAGAATTCTTGAGGTTAAAGATTTTTCAAACATTCTAAAAGGACATGGTGGTATTATAGATAGAATTGATAGTATTAGTTTTGTGTTCTTTTTATTTGCTATACTAATGTTAGGATTTTAAAAGGATAAATATGAGATATATTAATAAAAAATTTGATGGTTTTGCAAAAGGATATAATCTTCCATATTTAGAATCGTTAGAAGATGTTTCATTTGTTAATTCAAGTCTTAATGAAGAAACGGGCATTATTAGTACTACTATTTTGTTTCAAAGAACACCCAAGATAAATGACTTTTTGAGATTTATTCATTTTTTTGAGAATATGAAAATATATAAACTTTCATTTGAAACTGTTAATTACTATCAGGAAGATCCTGAATTTAAAAAATATATAATTAGCTTTTTGAGTTTATTTAAAAAGTTTGCTTTTTTAGTTGATGTAATTGATCTTGGAAAGAATCTTCAATACCATAACAATAAAGAAAAGTGAATTATTCATTATTATAATAAAGCACATGAACAATCTTTATTTGATGCGGTTGCATTTTTAAATCGAAATTTTGAAAAGTTTGGATTTCCGAAAGTCAAGGTTGATATTTTTTTTGATAAAGTACAAGAAACTAGTATGCAAGAAAATAAACAAAATATTAATGAAATATTTGCTAAATTAAGAAAAGAAGAATCGAACTTTCACTTTACAGAAACTGCTAAAAAAATAAACAAAGGTTACTTTAGAAGTCGAAAAGTTCAAAATTACACTAAAGTTGAAATTGAAGAACTTGATGATTATGATGGGATGAATGATATCCCGGTTGAATTTAATGGTTTAATTTATAAAAATGAACTAATTGATCGTAATGATATAAAAATTCATAAATATTGAGTTACTAATAAAAAAGATGCCACATTACTAACACATATTACTTTTTCTGAAGATGATGAAAAACTTATGCCGCTTAATACATGAATAAATGTAAAAGGTATTTTTAATCCAAGTAGTCAATCAAAATATCAAAGTAAAAGAACTGTAAAAGTGGATAGTATAATTAAAATTGATAATCCTGAATCACAAAAGGTTGATGAAGCTGAAATAAAAAGAATAGAAATAAATGCTAAATCAAAAATGAATGCAATGGATGGTTTATTAGATGCTGAAGAATTGGTGAATATTGCCAAAAAATTAGGACATAAAGCCTTGGCTATATTGGACTCAGTGAGTGTTCAATCATTTCCGAAATTTGCTTCTGCTGCTAAAAAGGCTGGTATAAAACCAATATATGGTGCTTCTTTTGATGTTATTGATAAAAGTAATAAGGTATTTTTATCTGATTTTGAGAATAAACCAATCAATAACACAAGATATGTTGTTTTCGATATTGAAACAACAAACCTTTCACCAAGAGTAGGTGAACTAATTGAATTTGGTGCTTCAATAGTTGAAAATAATCAAATTATTGATAATATACAATTTTTTGTAAAGTCCTCAAAACCATTATCGAAATTTACTATTGAACTTACTAAAATAACAGATAAAATGTTGCAAACAGAAGGACTAGAAATTGAACAAGCGCTTAAAAAAATCTATGAAATCTTAAACAATCAAGTTGTAGTTGCTCACAATGCTTCTTTTGATATTAATTTTATAATTCAAATTTTTATTGATCATAAAAAAGAAGTTCCTAAAATGATTGTGATTGACTCATTACCAATTTCAAAATTAGTGTCTCCAGAGTCAAAAAAACATAGATTAGGAAATTTTTGTAATTCGATGGATATTGAATATGATTCAACTATTGCGCACCGAGCAAATTATGATGCTGAAGTTTTAGCAAGAGCATTACTGAGAGCATTTGATCATTTGATAAATGCAGATGTCACTGATTTTGAAAAATTAAATAGATACATCCCTAATCCTAATGAATTTTATGAAAAAGTTTCAACCTTTAATAGTCAAATTAGTATTATTGCACTCAATCAAAAAGGAATAAAAGAATTATTTAAACTAGTATCATTAGCACTTACCGAGAGACACTATAACGGACCAAAACTATTTTGAGAAGATATACCAAAAAGTGAAAATCTTTTAATTGGTTCTGGAGGAATAAAAGGCGAATTAATTGATCGTTTATTATATTCTTCAAATATTAATTTATCTGAAAAATTACAAAAGTTTGATTACATTGAAGTTCCGCATCCTGAAGCATTTTTACATAAGATTTCAACCGGTCATTTTGAACAAAAAGATATTGAAAATTTGTTAAAGGAATTAATATATAAAGCAAAAGAATTAAATAAAAAAGTAATAGCGATAGGGGATGTTCGTTTTGAAAATGAAGCAGAAAAAATATTTTATAAATCATTGGTTTTTGCAAAAGGTATTGGTGGAGCAGCACACTTTATTTTTGATTATGATCATCCAGAAATAATTAAAATTCCTAATTTAAGTTATCTAACTACAGATGAAATGTTGAACAAATTTGCATTTTTAAATGATGAAGCTTTAGTAAATGAAATTGTTATTGAAAATAGTAATTATATAGCTTCAAAAGTATCAGACGACATTCAAATTATTAAAGATGGTTTATTTACTCCAAAATTTGATGATTCAAAAATAAAATTGCCTGAATTAGTCTATAAGAATGCAAAATTAAAATATGGGGATGATTTACCAATTATTGTAAAAAATAGAATAGAAAAAGAATTAAATCCAATTATTAAATATGGATTTGATGTTATTTATTGAATTTCCCACATTTTAGTTAAAAAATCAAATGATGACGGATATATTGTTGGTAGTCGTGGATCGGTTGGTTCTTCACTAGTTGCAACCTTAGCAGGTATTACAGAAATTAATCCATTAGAGCCTCATTATATTTGTTCTAAATGTAAGTATTTTGAGATGGTAAAAAATCCTCCGACTTCATCAGGTTTTGATCTAGATGATAAAAAATGTCCAAATTGTGATTTATGAATGCAAAAGGATGGTCATTCAATCCCATTTGAAACATTTTTAGGTTTTAATGCTGATAAAGTGCCTGACATAGATCTTAACTTTTCTGGTGATTATCAACCTATCATACATGCAGAAGTTAGAAGATTATTTGGAGAAAAAAATACATTTAGAGCCGGTACCATATCAACTATAAAAGATAAAACAGCTTTTGGATTCGTTAATACTTCAAATGAAAAATATCATTGGAATTATTCAAACACTTTTGCTGATTATATATCAACAAAAATTGTAGAAGTTAAAAGAACAACAGGACAACATCCAGGAGGGATCATTATTATTCCGAAAGGAATGGAGGTTGAAGATTTTACTCCAATTAATTATCCTGCAAATGATGAAGGAAGTGATTGAAAAACAACTCATTTTGACTATAAAGCAATTCATGATAATGTTTTAAAATTAGATTTATTAGGACACGTTGACCCAACCGCAATAAAGATGCTTGAAAGATTGACTGGTATTGACGTTAAAAAAGATATTCCATCAAAAGATCCTGACGTTATTTCTTTATTTTCTTCAACAAAAGCTCTAAATATTAAACCAGAAGATATTGGTGGAGAAAAAACAGGGGCTTATGGAATTCCTGAATTTGGAACTGATTTTGTTAGAAGAATGTTAGTTGTCGCAAATCCTAAAAGTTTTGCTGATTTAATTTCAATTTCCGGTTTATCTCACGGAACAGATGTTTGGACAGGAAATGCTGAGACTTTGATTTCTAAAAAAAATATGACATTATCTGAAGTTATTTCATGTCGGGATGATATTATGAATTTTTTAATTAGTTACAATGTTGATAATTTAGATTCATTTAATATAATGGAAAAAGTTCGTAAAGGAAAAGGACTGACTGAAGAAGAGGAAAAACTTTTAAAAGAGCATAATGTACCTGAATGATCAATAAACAGTATGAAGTTGATTAAATATATGTTTCCTCGTGCTCACGCAACTGCTTATGTATTGATGGCTTGAAGAATTGCTTGATTTAAGTTATATAAACCTTTAGAGTATTATGCAACATTTTTTACAACTAGATTAAATGAATTTGATATCGAAGTTTTAGCAGATAAAAAGAAAATGCTAAATAAAATTGCAGAAATAGAAAGTAAAACTGAAAAATCTACTGTTGATAAAAACCTTTATACAACTTTAGAAATAGCTAGAGAACTTTATGCAAGAGGCTTTGGAATAAAAAACATTGATATTGAGAAATCATTAGAGTCTGAATGAATAATAGATTATGAGACCAAAAGTTTAATTGCGCCTTTTTCATCTATTAAAGGACTTGGAGATGCGGTTGCTAAGAAAATTATTCAATCAAGAAATGAATTTAGTTTTAAGACCAAGGAAGATTTTAAAAGAAGAAGTGGTGTAAACAACACACTCTATAATGAAATTGTTCGTCTTGGAATACTTGATGATTTGAATGATCATGATCAAATGACTTTATTTTAATTTATTATTACTAAACCCAGCGATTTAAATTATTTCTGGGTTCTATTTTATTTTTAGTGTAATAATAATATATTTAATAATATGATAAAATTTTATAGCAAAAGACATGATTAGTTTATTTTAATAATTATTTTTAAAAAATAAGGAGACAAAATGGAAAAAGAAAAATATTTATTTGCGATTGATCTTGATGGAACTACTTTACATTCAAGTTCAACTGGTGAAATTCATGATCAAACAATTTCAGCTATAAAAAGAGCCAAAGAAGAAGGACATATTGTATGTATTTTGACAGGTCGTCCATGAAGAAGCACTAAATTTATTTATGAAACACTTGGATTAGATACAGTTGTTTCAAACTATAATGGTGCTCATATACATCACCCATTAGATGATGGTTTTATTCCATATATTAAATATTTAAATCTTAATGAAGCTTTATATGTTTTAGGTGACGAAAAAGTTTCAAAAGAAATTTCTAACATTGCAATTGAAGGTCCTGATTGAGTTCAATTGCAACATAGAGATGAAGCATTAGAAAAAGTTTTTGGTTTTTCAACTACTTCGAAATTAAAAATTGGTCTCGACTTTCACAAAATACCTTTGATGCCTACTGGAATTATTTTTGATGTTAAGCATGATACTAATGTTGAAGAGTTAAGATGCTATTTAAAGGCTAGATATGGTGATTTAGCTGAATTTTCATATTGATCAAAGGGTGAAGGACTAACCCCGGTGTTTGATATGACTAATATCACTGCAAATAAAGGTAAAGCATTAAGCATGCTTATTAGATATTACGATGTTAAAATAGAAAATACTGTTGCAATGGGTGATGGTTTTAATGATGTTCCAATGTTTAGAGTTGCGAACGTATCTGTTGCAATGGGGAATGCTTCAAAAGAAATTAAAAGATATGCAACAGTAAGAATTTCAAAGTCTAATAAAGAAGGTGGAGTTGGTTGATATATTAATAAGTTTTTAGATAATCCAGAGCTTGAAATAGCTAAATCAAACGAAAAGAAGAAAAAAGTTAAACAAGCTGAGGAAGAATAGTGCAATTTTTACAAGAGTTAGATTTTGATCCACAAGAAGAAAATATCCTAGGGATAGACGAAACGGGCGTTGGTGATTATTTTACCCCAATTATTTCATGTTGTGCTTTTTTGCCGAAAGAGATGATTAATTGAACATATGAAATAGGTGTAAGAGATTCTAAGTTACTTAATGATGATAAAATAGATAAAATTGCAAGTATTTTAATTAAAAAAATACCTTTTGCAGTTTATGTATTAACCCAATCTGGTTATAATAAAATGATCAATAAAGGTTTTAATGCAAATGTTATTAAATTTTTTATTCACACTCAATCAATTTTAAATTTTCAAAAAAGATATGAATTTGATAAAAAAATTATAATTGATAAATATTCTACTCTTAATGCGATCAATAACTATCAAAGAAAAATGAGTTTTATTAAAGATTTTTCTGAGTTTTATAAAAAAAATGAGTTAATGTATTTTTTAGAACATGGTGAGCAAAAAATACAAGCAATTGCATGTGCTTCTATTATTGCAAGACATTATCTAAATAATTATATGAAAAATCAAAATGATAAATGAGGATTTAACTTTTTATTGGGAGCTAATCAAAAAGTAAAATCCCAAATAAATGAATTTACAAAAAAATTTGGTAAGCAAAATTTAGAAAAAGTAATAAAGACAAATTTCAAAATTTAATTTGTTCTTTTTTTGTTCTCAACTTTTTAAAATTTATCATTGATTTGGAGGTGAGAATGTCTGAGGAAAAAAATAATCAAATAGAACCGAAAACAATTATAAAAAATGCAATTAACCAAATAGAAAAAAAATTCGGTAAAGAATCCATAATGTTGCTTGGTGATGTTCCGGATATTTCTATAGAAACATTTCATTCAGGTAGTTATGTATTAGATCATATTTTAGGTATAGGTGGATATCCGAAAGGAAGAATTATTGAGATTTATGGTCCAGAAAGTTCTGGTAAAACAACTTTATCATTACATGCTATTGCTGAGGTTCAAAAAAATGGAGGAATTGCAGCTTTTATAGATGCTGAACATTCTATTGATCCGGTTTTTGCAAGTAAATTAGGTGTTAATGTAGAAAATTTAATTCTTTCGCAACCAGATTCAGGGGAGCAAGCACTTGAAATTGTTGATATTTTAGCAAGACTTGGTAATATTGATTTAATTGTTGTTGATAGTGTTGCAGCTTTAGTTCCACTGGCGGAATTAAATGGTGAAATGAATGAACAACAAATAGGTGCCCAGGCAAGATTAATGTCAAAAGCATTAAGAAAAATAACTGGGAATCTTAATAAAAACAAAACAACTATTATTTTTATCAATCAAATTCGGGAAAAAGTAGGTGTAATTTTTGGTAATCCTGAAACTACACCAGGCGGAAGAGCATTAAAATTTTATTCAAGCATTCGAATTGAGGTGAGAAAAGGAACACAAATTTCAGAAGAAAAAGAAGTTTCCGGTTCAGAAATTAAATTTAAAATTGTTAAAAATAAATTAGCTGCTCCGTATAAAACAGCACAAACTGATTTATTATTTAATGAAGGAATTGATCAAAATAGTGAATTAGTTGATATTGGCTTAGAATTAGGAATTTTTGATAAAAAAGGAGCCTGATATAGTTATGATGGAAGCAATGTAGCTCAGGGTAAGAAAAATATGAAATACTATTTAATAAATAACCCAAATATAAAAGAAGAAATTCTTAATAAAATTGAAAATCAAAAGAATCATAATAAAAAATACTAATACTAAAAATAAAACAGTTTTTCTGATGAAGACTGTTTTTAATTTTTATTAGAATTAGCAAAAAGATTATTAGATTTTATGTCTATTTTATTTATCAATAATATATTTTGATATATCATTTAATTATAATGAGTAATACAAGTGATTTTATTAAAATTTTATTTATAGGCGACATATTTGGGCTTCCCGGAATAGTAACAATTGAAAAATATTTAAAAGGCATTGTAAAAGAACATAATATAGATTATGTAATAGCGCAAGGCGAAAATGTGACGGGAAGAAAAGGATTGAATGAAACTGATTATATAAGATTAAAAAAAGCAGGAATTAATTTTTTTACAATGGGGAATCATGTTTGAGCTAATTCGGATATTGAGAAAATTATCAATAATCCTGATATAGTGCGTCCTTATAATATTGAGAATGGATATCCTGGCGAAGGAACCAGAATTGTTAATATTAAGAATTTTACTTTAAGAATTACATCAATGATGGGAATAACTTTTAATGAATTAAGATATCCTTGAGAACAAAACGTTGCAAATTCATTTATTAGTGCAGCAGATATCCTAGTCAATAATACTAAAAAGACAGATTTTAGTTTAATTGATTTTCACGGTGAAACAACAAGTGAAAAATATGTTTTTGGACTTCATGTTGATGGACACGTAGATGCTGTTGTCGGAACTCATACCCATGTTCAAACTAATGATGATCACATATTGGAAAATGGAACGTGTTATATAACTGATGTCGGTATGACTGGACCTATCGATTCAGCAATAGGTGCTAGAGTAAAAGAAGTGAAAAGTAAAATTACTAATCCTCGATCAAAAGAAAAATTTTATATAAGTAGTAACAATACTCAACTTAACGCAGTCAAAATAACATTATATAAAGACGGTATAAAAAATAAAAAAAACACTATTGAAAAAATTAATTTTTTTAATTTAAAAATTTATTAAAAAATATTTTGACATTTTAAAAATATGTATTATAATTAGTAAGCACATTTAAAAAATGAAAGTTCTTTGAAAACTAGATACACACAAAACATGACAGTCAATTTTTTCGAGAGTTTGATCCTGGCTCAGGATGAACGCTGGCTGTGTGCCTAATACATGCATGTCGAGCGGAGTTCTTTTAGGACTTAGCGGCGAATGGGTGAGTAACACGTACTTAACATGCCTCTTAGATTGGGACAACGATGAGAAATTATCGCTAATACCGGATACTTATATAGTTTGCATAAACTATATATAAAAGGAGCTTTACAGCTTCACTAAGAGATTGGGGTGCGGAACATTAGCTAGTTGGTAGGGTAAAGGCCTACCAAGGCGATGATGTTTAGCGGGGTTGAGAGACTGAACCGCCACACTGGGACTGAGATACGGCCCAGACTCCTACGGGAGGCAGCAGTAGGGAATTTTCCACAATGGACGAAAGTCTGATGGAGCGACACAGCGTGCAGGATGAAGGCCTTCGGGTTGTAAACTGCTGTTATAAGGGAAGAAAAAACAATAGAGGAAATGCTATTGTCTTGACGGTACCTTGTCAGAAAGCAACGGCTAACTATGTGCCAGCAGCCGCGGTAATACATAGGTTGCAAGCGTTATCCGGAATTATTGGGCGTAAAGCGTCTGTAGGTTGTATGTTAAGTCTGGCGTGAAAACTTGGGGCTCAACCCCAAATTGCGTTGGATACTGGCATACTAGAATTGTGTAGAGGTTAGCGGAATTCCTAGTGAAGCGGTGAAATGCGTAGATATTAGGAAGAACATCAACATGGCGAAGGCAGCTAACTGGGCACATATTGACACTGAGAGACGAAAGCGTGGGGAGCAAACAGGATTAGATACCCTGGTAGTCCACGCTGTAAACGATGATGATTAGCTGATAGTAGAACTATCGGCGCAGCTAACGCATTAAATCATCCGCCTGAGTAGTATGCTCGCAAGAGTGAAACTTAAAGGAATTGACGGGGATCCGCACAAGCGGTGGAGCATGTGGTTTAATTTGAAGATACGCGTAGAACCTTACCCACTCTTGACATCTTCTGCAAAGCTATAGAGATATAGTGGAGGATAACAGAATGACAGATGGTGCATGGTTGTCGTCAGCTCGTGTCGTGAGATGTTCGGTTAAGTCCTGCAACGAGCGCAACCCTTGTCCTTAGTTAAATTTTTAAGGAGACTGCCCGAGTAATTGGGAGGAAGGTGGGGACGACGTCAAATCATCATGCCTCTTACGAGTGGGGCAACACACGTGCTACAATGGACGGTACAAAGAGAAGCAAAATGGTGACATCAAGCAAATCTCAAAAAACCGTTCTCAGTTCGGATTGTAGTCTGCAACTCGACTACATGAAGTCGGAATCGCTAGTAATCGTAGATCAGCTACGCTACGGTGAATACGTTCTCGGGTCTTGTACACACCGCCCGTCACACCATGGGAGCTGGTAATGCCCGAAGTCGGTTTTGTTAACTACGGAGACAACTGCCTAAGGCAGGACCGGTGACTGGGGTGAAGTCGTAACAAGGTATCCCTACGAGAACGTGGGGATGGATTACCTCCTTTCTACGGAGTACAAGTTACAATTCATTTTAGTAACATAAAACTGTTTTATATTATCAATATTATAATGTTGTGTTTATGTATCTAGTTTTGAGAGAACTTTTTTTCTCTCATGTTCTTTGAAAACTGAATAGTAAAGATAAATTAATATAACAACGACATCAAAAAAATAAATTAGTCAATTTGTTTTGTGATACCGAGTTAATTATTTTGAAAAAAATAATTTATTAAAATGTCTTTGAATACATCAAAACAATAGGAAAATATTGTACTTTTAAATAAGTAAGAGTTTGTGGTGGATGCCTTGGGTCTGAAAGTCGATGAAGGACGTGATTACCTGCGATAAGCCTCGTGGAGCTGGATATAAGCTGCGATACGGGGATTTCCGAATGGGGGAACCTAGTTAGAGCATAAATCTAACTGCATTAAGATGAATAAATAGTCTTAATAGCGAGACACGTTGTGAACTGAAACATCTTAGTAGCAACAGGAAAAGAAAATAAATAATGATTCCATTAGTAGCGGCGAGCGAAATTGGAAGAGCCCAAACCAACTATATGTTGGGGTTGTAGGACTATCTACATAAAGTTACAAATTTTTGATATAGCAGAAAAAGTTGGGAAGCTTTAGCATAGAAGGTGATACTCCTGTATGCGAAATATCAAAAACTTTTGATAGTATCCTGAGTAGGGCGGGGCACGTGAAACCCTGTCTGAATCTGCCAGGACCATCTGGTAAGGCTAAATACTAATCAGACACCGATAGTGAACTAGTACCGTGAGGGAAAGGTGAAAAGAACCCCGGGAGGGGAGTGAAATAGAATCTGAAACCACTTACTTACAATTAGTCAGAGGCCGTTAATGGCTGATGGCGTACATCTTGCAGTATGGACCGGCGAGTTATGTTAACATGCGAGGTTAAGTAGAAAAAAGCGGAGCCGTAGAGAAATCGAGTCTTAATAGGGCGCTTAGTATGTTGATATATACCCGAAACCATGTGATCTATTCATGAGCAGGCTGAAGCTTGGATAACACCAAGTGGAGGGCCGAACCGTAGTACGCTGAAAAGTGCCCGGATGACTTGTGAATAGTGGAGAAATTCCAATCGAACTTGGAGATAGCTGGTTCTCCTCGAAATAGCTTTAGGGCTAGCGTGTGATGTTAAACTTTGGTGGTAGAGCACTGAATATGGAATGGCCGCGCCTAGCGGTACTGACTATAATCAAACTCCGAATACCATTGTGTATTATCATGCAGTCGGAACCGGGGTGCTAACGTCCCGGCTCGCGAGGGCAACAACCCAGATCGTCGGCTAAGGTCCCAAAATTATGTTAAGTCAGAAAGGTTGTGAGATTTCTTAAACAACTAGGAGGTTGGCTTAGAAGCAGCCACCCTTTAAAGAGTGCGTAATAGCTCACTAGTCAAGAGATCTTGCGCCAATAATGTAACGGGAGTAAAACATAATACCGAAGCCACGGGTACGCAAGTACGTTAGAGGAGCGTTCTTAATGCGGCGAAGCAAGACCGTGAGGACTTGTGGAGCGTTAAGAAGTGAGAATGCCGGTATGAGTAACGATTCGTGGTGAGAATCCACGACGCCTATTGGGAAAGGTTTCCTGGGGAAGGTTCGTCCACCCAGGGTTAGTCAGGGCCTAAGGAGAGGCTGAAAAGCGTATCCGATGGATAACAGGTTAATATTCCTGTACTACCTTATTATAGTGATGGAGTGACGGAGAAGGATAACACTACCTATTAATGGATTTAGGGGTAAATAACAACTGGTGAATATAGTTAAATGCGTATTCTATAACCGGGAGTTATGATGCATAGAACTTAGGTTTGAATTGTGCGATTTCATGCTTCCAAGAAAAGCTTCTAAACGTTTAAATTTTAAGGTACCTGTACCGAGAACGGACACACGTTCCCAAGATGAGTATTCTAAGGCGAGCGAGAAAACCAATGTTAAGGAACTCTGCAAATTAACCCCGTAAGTTCGCGAAAAGGGGTGCCAACTTTATGTTGGCCACAGTAAATTGTGAGGGGCAACTGTTTATCAAAAACACAGCTCTCTGCTAAACCGCAAGGTGATGTATAGGGGGTGAAGCCTGCCCAGTGCCCGAAGGTTAAGTGGATGCGTTAGCAATAGCGAAGCGTTGAAATGAAGCCCGGGTGAACGGCGGCCGTAACTATAACGGTCCTAAGGTAGCGAAATTCCTTGTCGGCTAAATACTGACCTGCACGAAAGGCGCAATGATCTCTCAACTGTCTCAACATTGGACTCGGTGAAATTATGGTCCCAGTGAAAACGCTGGGTACCCGCATCAAGACGAAAAGACCCCATGGAGCTTTACTACAACTTCGTATTGGAACTTGGCCTAACATGTGTAGGATAGGTGGGAGACTATGATATCAAGGCGCTAGCCTTGAAGGAGTCAACCTTGAAATACCACCCTTGGTATGTTGAGTTTCTAACCTGCCGCCGTTATCCGGCGGGGAGACAGTGCGTGGTGGGTAGTTTGACTGGGGCGGTCGCCTCCTAAAAGGTAACGGAGGCGTTCAAAGGTACACTCAATACGGTCAGAAACCGTATGTAGAGCGCAAAGGTAGAAGTGTGCTTGACTGCGAGACCTACAAGTCGAGCAGGTGCGAAAGCAGGACTTAGTGATCCGGCTGTACGTCATGGAACGGCAGTCGCTCAACGGATAAAAGTTACCCTGGGGATAACAGGCTTATCTTGCCCAAGAGATCACATCGACGGCAAGGTTTGGCACCTCGATGTCGGCTCATCGCATCCTGGAGCTGGAGTCGGTTCCAAGGGTTTGGCTGTTCGCCAATTAAAGCGGTACGCGAGCTGGGTTCAGAACGTCGTGAGACAGTTCGGTCCCTATCTGATGTGGGCGTTGGAATATTGATGAGAGCTGCTCTTAGTACGAGAGGACCGGAGTGGACGTACCGCTGGTGTTCCAGTTGTTCTGCCAAGAGCATAGCTGGGTAGCTAAGTACGGAAGGGATAACCGCTGAAAGCATCTAAGTGGGAAGCCTCCTTAAAGATAAGTATTCCCTTGAAATTCCTTGTAGACTACGAGGTTGATAGGATGGAAGTGTAAGTGTAGTAATACATTCAGCTGACCATTACTAATAAATTGATAGGTTTAAAAGAAATGTATTCAAGACATTTTAATAGATTATGAATTACTATTCAGTTTTCAAAGGACATACTCCCTTGCGGAGTTTTTTTATATTGCTTATATTTGTAGAAAAACATCAAGTATGAGACAGTTCTTGTTGTGTTTTTAGTTCTAAAAAAACTATTTTATTAAAATTTTTATGTATCAATTTTCATATCTTCATTGATACTGATATAAGGTTTTTTAAGGGATGATAAGATTTTTAAAAGTGCTTTTTCAATATTAATAGAATCTACATTTTTACTTGTAAGAAGTCTATTAAATTTAATCATATATTCTTGCATTGTTTTAAAAAAGAACCACTTTTTTGTAAAGAAAAGCTAACTTTGTAACGGCAGGTATTGAAATATCAAATCCTCTTTTAAATGCTTACATTTTTAAAAAACTTAAATATTTTTCGCTTGGTTCTTTAGCGAAATATTTTTTGTCATTATATTTGAAATATATTTCATTGTCCGATGAATGAGCTAATGAAACATTAGAATTAAAAGGAAAAATAACCCTTTCATTTTCTAAATTAAATGCAGCATAATTTTTACCGTTATATCTTACAACAACATTTAAAACTTTTTCTATTAATAACAATATCAATGGCTCAATTGCTATTTTTCTTACCCTCTTGATTAAAACATTATGTTTTGAAATTAATTTATTATTTTTTGTATTGTAATAATCTCTAAAGCCATCAGATTTGAGTATTAAATCATTTTTATTCTTCCACACCTTGTATAAAAAATAGGTTATTTCGCACATTATAATTTAGTTTGTTTTAAATGTTATTAAAATAGTATTTTTTTATTATAATTAATAAAGTATTTAATAGGAGAAATTTTGCAAAATTTAATTTTTACATTATCTAAATTACTTTATAAGTTTAACAATCAATGAAGTGAATTTTGAAAAAAGAGGGAATTATTAAAAAAAGGTATATTTACCTTATCTTTACTAATTATTTTTATTCTAGGAACAACAATAACGGCACCTTTTATAAAAATAGCTAATTTTAATCAAATTAATGAAAATTCATTTCTTAATACACTTAATTTAATCGGTGGAGGAGGACTTAGACAATTTTCATTATTCGCTTTAGGTATAAGTCCTTTTATTAATGCGTCCTTAATAATGATGATTTTACAATCAAAATTAGTACCTCCAATATATAAATTAAGTCAATCAGGACCATTAGGACGAAGAAAAATAAATATTATTACAAGATTTATTACGCTTGTAATAGCATATCCTCAAGGTGTGTTTTTAACAAGATCATTATCAAATGGTGGTCCTAGAACAAGCTTTATTCAAATTGTTGGTCAAGATCTTATTTCAGAAACAACTATTGTTTATTTTATTGTTCCAATGATTTTAACCGCTGCATCATTATTTGCTTTATTCATATCTGAACAAATAACAAACAAAGGTATTGGTAACGGAACAAGTTTAATTATTTTTGCAGGTATTGCTGCAAGACTTCCTTTTCAATTCCAATCTGCATTTATTTACTATATAGGTGATTTAAAAGGTTCTAACCTGACTGCAAGTGTTTTAAGCTTTATAACTTATATATTTTCATATTTAGCAATTTTATTAGTAATTGCAATTGTATATGTAGCTGAAAGACATGTTCCTATTCAACAAGTTGGAGCAGGAAGATCAAAAACCAAAAAAGAAATTGGTAAATTACCTATTAAATTAAATCCAGGTGGTATTATGCCAATAATTTTTGCTATGATGGTTTTATCCTTCCCTTCTATGATAGCTAATATTCTTCCTAACACTAATGCAGCTAAACAATGGATAAATATTAATTTAAATTTTACTAGGCCACTTGGATTTGGTTTATTAGTTGGAATTGTTTTTGTATTTTCATTAATTATGGGAATTCAACAATCAAAAGTTGATAAAGTTGCTGAGGATTTTACTAAGAATTCTACATATATTCCAGGAGTAAGGCCAGGGGAAGATACTCAGGATTATTTAATAGCAGTGGTATTTAGATTGAGCATATTTTCTGCCTTTTATTTATTGATACTCTCAAGTATGCAATTTTTGCAAATTATGACAGGTTTATTACCTCAAAGCATAGCGTTCGGTGGTACTAGTTTAATGATTTTGGTTTCAACAGTTTTAGAAACAATTGGCCAATTAAATGCAAGAAGAAAATCAAGCAAATTATCACACGCTAAGAAATTAACATATAAAAATGTAGAATTAGCAGAACAAGGTGAAGAAAATATAAATCACAATGAAGGTTTATTATGATAAAAACAAATGTAATTTTTATGGGTGAGCCAGGTGCTGGAAAAGGAACAGTTGCTGACTTACTGCAAAGTAAAACAAATTTAATTCACTTATCTACCGGTGATATTTTTAGAAGTGAAATTAGAAATAAAACAGAATTAGGCCAAAAGGTTGAATATTATGTTCATTCTGGAGGCTATGTACCTGATGAAGTTACTAATGAAATAGTATTAAATGCTATAACAAAACTAAAAAATGAGAATAAAAATTTTATTTTAGATGGTTATCCTAGAACTCAAAAACAAGCAGAATTTTTAGATTCACAAAAAGATTTTAAATTTAAAACCATTCTTTTAAGCGTTCCTCACGAGACTATTATCAAAAGATTAAGTGGTAGACGTTTATGCCCTAAATGTGGTACTAGTTATCATATTGATTTTAAACCTCCTTTAAAGGAAAATTTATGTGATATTGATAATGGTATTTTGACTTCTCGCGAGGATGACAAACCAGAAAAAATTAAACATAGACTTGAGATTTATAATGAACAAACTAAACCGCTATTAGATTATTATTCACAAAGTCAAAGACTCATTACAATTGATGCTAAGAATAATCCAGAAGAAGTATGCAAAAACATTTTAGATTATTTAAAATAATTAATTATTTTTAATCATATATATTAAAAACTAGATTGGGAAAAATCATTCGGACACTTCCGAGTGATTTTTTCACATATTTAAAAGGAGAATATTTATGAGACATTTAAAAACAGAAGAATGAGCAAAAATCTTTAACGCATATGATGACTTCAAGAATCGCAAGATTAGTAAATTTGAGTTCGAACAAATCTCTTTTTCTATTAGACAAAATTATTGAAATAAAGAATCATTAAAATGAATGTTGAGAAAAAGAAAAATGTATAACATGAATATTCAATCTAAAACTGGTAAAGCAAGCAAAAAAAGTAAAGGTGTAGGAAGAAAGAAAAGGAAAGTTCTTGACTATACGTGAATTGATACCCTTAAAGATGATGAAAAAGATGCAGCAATATAATACTACTACAGAATTTTTAACAAAAATAACATTGATGCGATATTAAAAATATTAAAGAAATAGAAAAATTTTCATCAAGCAATAAAGCGAAGATTTTATTAATAGCAAGATCAACATATTATGAAAAGTTGAAAGTTAAAAAAATCGAAAAACAAAAATATATTAAACACGAAGAGGTTATTCATCAAGGTTTTGTGGATAATAAAATGAGATATGGCAGAAGAAGATTATCCAAATATTTATTCTTAACTTATAACATTAAAGTGAACCCAAGAACCCTCGGGAACTATATGAAAAGATTAAATTTATTCACTTTTGTACGTAGAAAAAAGAGACAAAAAGAACACAAAAATACTAATGTTAAGTTTGTGGATTTGGTTCAAAGAGATTATAATTTAAAGAATAATACAATTTACGCAACTGATGTAACTTATATACCATCACCAAAAGATATTAATCAAAATCATATTTATCAGCTATAATTGATCACAAAAAAAAGTTTGTAACATATGAAATATCATTAAATAATGATACTGAATTAGCTTTAAATAATATTAAAATACGAAATTAAAAATAATTTTACATTTAAATCATGGTTCTGCATATTTTTCGATAGATTATATTAATAAAATTAAGTCTTTAAATGGAAAGATATCAATGTCAAGAATTGGTGATAGTTTAGATAATCGTGAAATTGAGTATTTTTTCTCAATACTCAAAAGCGAAATTTTTCCTCACTTTTCTATGAAGTGTCGCCAAATGAATTTTGATGAATTGTCATACAAAATCAGTGTGTTTGTAAATTGATATAATTACAAAAGAATAAGATTAAAGTGTCCGAAAAAATTTCCCTGTTTAGCAAGAACCTGGATATCCAAGTTCATTAGATATATTGGTATATTTGGGGTTATTGCAACAATAATTGTTGTTATTATAAAGCTGACCCAAAGTAGTTAAATAAATTTGATTAAATTTAAAAATCATAGACAAAATTAAATTCTTATATATTTTATTAATTACTTTTTAAAAAGTGAAATTATGGTAAAATGTAGATACTTTTAGTAAAAGTATCTTTTTTATTGTTTTAAAGGAGCAATTATGAATTTAATAAAAACCAATGAGCAAATTGAAAAGATTACTAAAAGTTGCCAAATCTTGGCAAAAGTTAAACAAATAGTTTGAGACTTTATAAGACCAGGAGTTTCTTTAAAAGAAATTGATCAATTAGCTTTTAAAGAAATAATTAAGCATGGAGCTAAACCGGCTTTTTTAGGTTTGTATGGCTTCCCTGCGACAGCTTGTATATCTGTTAATGAACAATTGATCCACGGAATCCCATCGGACTATGTGGTCAAAGATGGTGATTTAGTGAGTGTTGATCTTGGTTGCATATATCAAGGTTTCAATAGTGATAGCGCATTTACCAAAGCAATTGGTAATGTATCTGAAAATGATAGAAAATTAATCGCAGTAGCTGAAGGAGCTTTTTGAGCAGGAGTTAAAGCAATTAAAAAAGGCGCTAGAGTTGGCGATATTTCTTATGCAATTGGTCAATACATTTATAAGAACAATTTATATACACCTGATGAATTTTCTGGACATGGGATAGGTCTTGAATTACATGAAGATCCTTATGTACCAAATGTTGGAAAAAAAGGAACTGGGCCATTGTTACGTGATGGAATGGTGATTTGTATTGAACCAATGATTATTCAATGTCCTAACATTAAAATTTTAAAAGATGGGTGAACTGTTATTAGCGCTAACAAAACAAATACAGCTCATTATGAACATACAGTTTTGATAAAAGATGGAAAAGGAATTGTTCTTACGAAAGGAATATAATTTGGCTAAAGACGCAATAAAATTTAAAGCTATTATCAAAGAAGCACATACAACAGATTTGTATACTGTTGAATTAGAAGATAATGGTGCACTTATTAAAGCTCATATTTCAGGTAAGATGAGAGTGAACCACATTCGTATTTTACCAGGGGATACTGTTGATGTAGAAATTAGTCCTTATGATTTAACTCAAGGACGAATTGTTTACAGACATAAATAATTAAGGAGTAATAATGAAAGTTAGAGCAAGTGTTAAAAGAATGTGTAAAGATTGTAAAATGATTAAACGTAAGGGTGTTAATCGTGTAATTTGTGTTCAACCAAAACACAAACAAAGACAAGGGTAATTTAAGAAAGGAATATAAGAATGGCTAGAATTTTAAATATAGAAATTCCAAATAACAAACGTGTTGTCATTTCATTAACATATATTTATGGTATTGGAAAATCATTAGCACAAGAAATTTGTAAAAAAGCAAAAATTGATGAAAATACTCGTGTTCATGATCTTTCAGAAGAAGAATTATCAAGAATTCGTGAAGCAGCAAAAGCATATTTAACTGAGGGTGATTTGCGTAGAGAAACTACATTAAACATTAAACGTTTAATGGAAATTAAATGCTACCGTGGTATTAGACATCGTAAGGGATTACCAGTTCGTGGTCAATCAACTCAAAAGAATGCTCGTACACGTAAGGGTCCTAGAAAAACAGTTGCAGGAAAGAAAGGTAAATAATAATGGCGCGTAAAACTAAAAAGAAAAATATAGTTAATGGTGTTGTTCATATTCACTCTACAAATCAAAACACAATTGTTACTTTTGCTGATGAAAAAGGAAATGTTATTGCTTGATCTTCTGCAGGAGCAATTGGGTACAAAGGTACAAAGAAAAAGACACCTTATGCAGCTGGTTTAGCAGCAGCAGCAGCAGCTGAAGCAGCGAAAGAACACGGAATCAAATCTGTTAAAGTTGAATTAAAAGGTTTAGGTGCAGGTAAAGATGCAGCTAAAAAACAAATTGAAGTTTCAGGAATCACTGTTACTGAAATTAAGGATGTTACACCAGTTCCACACAATGGTACTAGACCACCAAAACGTATTTTGAAGCGTGAACGTGCTAAAAAATAATTCATAACTTATTAGGAGTAAATAATGGAAAAAATGAAACCTTTAGTATATAAAGAAAAAGCTGAATTCAAAGAAGTTATGAAGAATGAGACTACATTTTTATTATCAGGCCTTGAAAGAGGATTTGGGAATACACTTGGTGTAGCATTAAGAAGAGTAATTTTATCAAATATTACAACCTTAGCACCTTTTTGTGTTAGAATCGATGGTGCTGAACATGAATTTACAACTGTAAAAGATATCGTTGAAGATGTTCCTTCAATTATTATGAATTTAAGAAAAGTTCGTTTTACATATAATCCTGAATATGTTAATGATAATGAAATAATAAAAGTTAAATTACAATCAAATGAAGCTGGTTCAGTTACTTCATCATTAATTGAAGTAAGTAATCCCGGTGTAAAAGTTATCGACCCTACAGTTCATATTGCAGAAGTTTCAAAACCTTATGCATTGAAGTTAGAAATGTATCTAAGAGTAGGCCGTGGATATATGACTTTTGAAGAAAATAAAACTTTTATTTATGATTCAAGCATAAAAAACAAACTTCAAACATTAACTGATATTACAACTGGTAAATCTGAATTTATTGCTGTTGATTCTGATTTTTCACCTGTTAAAAAAGTAAAATATAATGTTAGGGAACTTAATTCTTCTTCTCCTAAAATTGAAGAAGAACTTGAATTTACAGTAGTTACAGATGGAACAATTTCTGCAAAAGAAGCTATTAAAGAAGGTTCAAAGATTTTAATTGGTATGTTCCAAGAAATCGGAAATATTGATAAAATGGAAGAAATAAAAATCTTTGAGGAACCAAAAATAGAAGAACCTCAACAAATTGAAGATGATATCGAAATTACTCAATTAGGACTTTCAGTTCGTTCATTAAATGCACTAAGAAAAAATGGTAAAAGAAAAATTAGTCAAATTGCCTCAATGACATTAGAAGAATTAGAAGCTGTTAAAAATTTAGGTAGAAAATCAATAGAAGAAATTATTGAAAAACTTAGAGAATTTGGTTATGAATTAAAAGAAGGAGGAGAATAATATGGCTAATCCTACACAAATATACTCACGCGATACAAAATGAAGAACAGGTGTTATGCGTTCACTTGTTAGTGAACTATATGCAAATGGGCATATTACAACAACTTTAATTAGAGCAAAAGAAGTAAGAAGACATGCAGAAAAAATGATTCAAAAAGCAAAAAACCCAACTTTAGCAAATAGACGTATTGTAGCATCATTTTTACGTAAAATCAAAGTTAACGGAACAGATAAGGATGTTTTAAAATATCTTTTTGATACAATCGCACCTAAATATGAAAAAAGAAATGGTGGATACACAAGAATTATTAAATTACCAAGACGTCAAGGTGATAGCACACGTATGGCAATTATTGAACTTGTTTAATTAATTATTTAGCTTTAATAAAAATTTTATTCACTTAAAACTGATCTTATTAGGTCAGTTTTTTGATTAAGTAAAATTTGAATAATATTAAAAATTTATATAATATATTTAATGAAAATATTTGATTTACATTCAGAATATCAACCAGCAGGTGATCAAACAAAAGCTATTGAATTTTTATCAAACAATATAAAAAAAGGTGTTAAAGATCAAGTTTTATGAGGAGTAACTGGATCTGGAAAAACATTTACTATTGCAAATGTGATAAAGAATTTTGATAAACCTGTTTTAATACTTTCGCATAATAAAACCTTAACAAACCAGCTTTATAGCGAGTTGAAAGGTTTTTTTCCTAATAACGCAGTTGAATATTATATTTCTTATTTTGATTATTTTAGACCAGAAGCTTATTTACCTAATACTGACACATATATTGAAAAAGATTCTAGAATTAATAAAAAAATTGATATTATGAGAATGAGCGCAATCAATTCTTTAATTTCACGAAAAGATGTTATTGTAGTCGCTTCTGTTAGTGCTATTTATGGAGCTTTAAATCCGGAAATTTATGTTAAAAGTTTTTATCGCATTTTTAAAGGACAAAAAATTTCTGTTAAAGACTTTTGTCACAAACTTATTAATATTAAATATCATCGAAATGATATAGCTCCTTCATCAGCTGAATTTAGTGTTAAAGGCGATAGTGTTATTTTGAGGCCAGCAGATAGCGAAGAAAATGCAATTAGAATTGATTTTTTTGGCGATGAAATTGAGGATATTTTACTAATCAATGCTTTGAATAAGAATATTTTAGATAAATATGATATATATACTATTTCACCAGGTGATGCTTATGCAACTGATAATTCTGTTTATGATCGTGTCATTCCATTAATTGAGCATGAATTAAATGAACAACTAAAAAAATTTGAATCTGAACAAAAGTTGCTTGAATATCAAAGACTTTCACAACGTATTAAAAATGATATTAATGATCTCAAAGAATTTAGATTTTGCAAAGGTATTGAAAATTATTCAATGTATCTTGATGGAAGAAATTTTGGAGATAGACCATATACACTATTAGATTACTTTCCAAAAGATTCATTAATTATTATTGATGAATCGCACTTATCAATACCTCAAATAAGATCAATGATAATTGGTGATCAATCTCGTAAAAATAATTTAGTAAATTATGGTTTTAGGTTGCCTTCTGCTTTGGAGAATAGACCTTTAAGTGGAGAAGAATTTGAAAATAATTTTGATTTTAAGAAGATTTATATCTCAGCTACACCTGTTGAATATGAACTTAATAAAGCAAAAAAAAATGTTGTTAAAATGATAGTTAGACCAACTGGACTATTAGACCCAGAAATAATCATAAAACCAACACAAAATCAAATTAATGATATTTATGAAACCATTTTAAAACAAAGAGAACTTAATGAGAAAACAATTATTTTAACAATAACTAAAGAAACATCAGAAAAGTTAAATGAATATTTAATTAAACGTGGTATAAAGTCAATGTATATTCATTCAGAACATACAAATTTTGAACGAGATGAAATCATTAAAAAATTGAGATTAGGATATTATGAAGTGCTTATTGGAATAAATCTTTTGCGAGAAGGTGTTGATATACCAGAAGTGTCCAAAGTTATTATTTTAGATGCTGATAAAGGCGGTTTTATAAGAGCTGCAAATAATTTAATTCAGATTGTAGGAAGAGCTTCAAGAAATGCTAATGGACAAGCCATTTTATATGCTGATACCATTTCGCCTGCTATGAGAGAATGTATTGATGATAACAAAAATAAAAGAAAGATTCAACTTGAGTATAATAAATTAAACCATATTACACCGCGAACTATTATTAAAAAAGTTCCAACCTTATTTGAAACCAATGAACTACTAAGTGATATAGAAAAAATCCTAACTAAAAAATCTCATAAAAGACCTAAAGCTAAAATACAAATTATTATTAAAGAGTTAACAAAAAGCATGTTAGATGCAGCAAAGCAAAGGGATTATTTAAAAGCGCAAGAAATTAAAGATTTAATCTTTAAACTAGAAAGTGATACTAATGATAATTAAATATGAAGACTTAAAAAATAATACAGATTCAATTATGATTCGTTCAATAAATGTACTATCTATTTATGATACATTTAGAAAAATATTTAGTATTATTTTAGATCCATCAAACCCAAATTTTCACCAATTAACTTGAAATTTTTTTACTAGGAATGATCAATTTTCACCAATTATTTATGATTTTATTTTTTATCTTTTTATTTATTTGAAAGACAAAAAATATCTTGGTAGCAATATTGAACATCAAAATTCTTTTTCAGATATTAAGGCTATTTTTAGGCAAAATTTAGATTATCAAGATTTGAAAAGCAAAGTTTTTAAAGAAGCAAAAAACATTTTTAAATTAGCTAATTTGGACGGGGATTTAAATGATATTTTAGTTTTAGTTGAAGAATTTGACATTTTTAAAAATATAGAACAAAAACAAAAAATTCAAATCTTAAATTTTGATATTGAACCTTTCGATGGTTGCGATATACCAAGTTAATTTCTTAAAACAAAAATGCAAATTAAAGTATCAACTTGCATTTTAGAATATTATTCTTGATAAATTTCATTTTCAAATTTTTCAAGTTTTTTAATTGCTTTTTTAATTGCATCATAAGCCGCTGTTCTAGATGTAGCTGTTATTTCAGCTATTTCAGAGTATGATAAATCTTGGAAGAAATATAACTCAAAAACTTGTTTTTGGGTTTGAGTTAAAAAATTTTTATATTTTTCATATAAAATAGTGTATTTATTTATGTTATCAGGTTCTTTTTTACTCATTTATAAGATCCTTAGTCATTTGATAAATAAATAGATCAAGATCAAATTCTTGTAAATCATCAAGTTTTTCACCTAATCCAACATATTTAACATCTAAATTATATTCATCTTTAATAGAAAGAACTATACCTCCTTTTGAGGTTCCGTCTAGTTTTGTCAAAATAACACCAGTCAAATTAGCAATTTCTTTAAAGTTTTTTGCTTGTGACAGACCATTTTGTCCGGTTGTTGCATCTAAAACCAGCAATGATTCATGCGGAGCATCCGGTACAAAACGTTTAATAATATTAACCATTTTAGAAAGTTCATTCATTAAGTTTATTTTATTTTGCAATCTTCCAGCTGTATCAATGATTAATAAATCATAATGTTCACTAGTGGCTTTATCAAGTGATTCATATACAACTGAAGCAGGATCGGCGCCTTCTTTTTGTGGTTTTATAATTTTAGCCCCTATTCTATCTGCTCAAATACCCAATTGGTTTACTGCGCCAGCTCTAAATGTATCAGCGGCTGCTATTAAAACTTTTTTACCTTCTTTGATGTATTTATTTGCTATTTTAGCAATAGAAGTTGTTTTGCCTGAGCCATTAACACCTACAAAGATAAAAATATTTAATCTACCATCAGAAAAATTTAAGTTAGTATTAGTAATTGTATTTCCAGTATATATTACAAAAAGTTGATCAGCAATAAGCTCGCCAATAAGTTTTGGATCATCGATATTATTTATTTTTACTTCTTGCTTGATTTTTTCAATAATTACATCAACTAGTTTTAAGTTAATATCAGACATTATTAGTAGTTCTTCTAATTCTTCAAAAAAGTCTTCATCTATTTGATTATATTTGTTTTGAATTTCTAAAAGTTTTTTACCAAAATCAGAGCTATTTTTAAGACCATTTTCATATTTTTTAAATTTTTCACTTGTTAAGATCTCTTTTTGCTTTTGCTCTTTTAATTCTTCTTTTAGAGTTTGAATATCTTGTTTGTTTTCTTTTTTGAAAACTTTATTAATTAAATTTTTAAAAAATCCCATAAATATATTTTATTATATTTTTTTATTTATCCTTGATAATAATTGCTTAAATATAGCTTAAAATTGCTATTTTGAGCTATTAAATTTAGAGTTTTAGCAATAGTAAGATTGTAATATAATTAAATATTAGGACAAATTATGGAACAAGTAATAACTAAAAAAACCAACATTATTAATAAGTTTAAATATACATCCGCTTTAATAATTTCTATTTTAGGAACAGAAGCGGTTAAGTTAAGTTCGTCAGTTTATATTTTTAAATTAACAGAAAATTTTTGACTTGTTTCATTGTTTTATCTATTTATCCAATTGCCAGCTTTAATTGTATATATTTTTGGGCCAAAAATTGTTCAAAAATTCACTAATAAGCAAATCATATTTTTTGCAGATTTTTCAAGTTTTTTAGTTGTATTAATTGTTTTTGTGATTTACTTTTTAATTGATACGAATATTTATGGGCACACATTTTCTTGGATTTTAACTATTTCTAGTTCATTATATGGTTTATTTAACAGTTTTAGATTTTTAGCTATTAAAAATATAATTTTTTATTTATCAAATAATTCTCATGATATGAAACAATATAATTTATTTAACTCATTAGGATTATCTTTTGCTTCATTTTTATCACCAATTTTAGGCTTTTTGTTATTTAAATATTTTCCTTTTTGAGCTACATTATTATTAAATATGATTACATTTCTAACTTCAACATCATTATATTTATGTTTAAAGCAAAAGAAGAATCATATTGAATTTATTGAACAACACGATGTTGAAATTAAAACTAGCAAAAATAAATATTTAAATTGAACTTTTGCAATTTCGCTAGGATTTTTAATAACAATCTTACTTTATCCAAAACAAGCAGGAATTAATCAATTTTTCAGTTTTGTTAATTATGATTATAAAGAGTGAACCTTTATTTTTACAATTTGTATATTTGGTTTTGGTTTAATAGGAACCTTGTGTTCCTTTTTGCTAAATAAAATAAATGCTCATAATAGGTCTTTATATTTTAATATTATTATTTTAGTAATTGCATTATTAAGCTTTATCTGACTTTTTTTAAATATTATAAATGACCCAAAATTATTGTTAATATCGTACTTAATTTTAAATGCTTTGACGCAAATGCTTAGTTCGTTGGTTTTGCCTATTGGTAATAATTATATATTTATGATATTTGATAAAAAAGAATTCACTAGACAAAATTCATATATCTTAGTTTATAGGATAGTTTTTTATACAATATTAATTTTGTTACTAACGGTTTTATATTTATATGCTGGATTTGTAGTAATGTTTTTAATGTATTCACTAATTCTATTAATTATTTGCCTTTTTATTTTTTATTCAAAGTATAAAATTCAAAAACAAGAGGTTAATCAAGATGATAAATAAAATACTTATAATAAAAACTTTATAATAATTTCATCTAACGGTCTTAAATGGATTATCATCTTTGGTTGCTCATCTAAAGTTAGAAGAACGTTTTTAAAATTTTGATTATAAATCTAATATTTTAAAAAGACTTTTTAGAATAATTTAAATAGTCAACAATGCTTATTTTTTGTAATGTGCTTAAAATAGTTGATAGATCTTAGGCATTTGATGAAATATAATACTTTATATGTTTACCATATTCTGTATTTCTGGAAATTTTTATTTTATCAATAAATTTTGTATTAGTATTAACTTCAATTTGGAAGCATATTTCTTAATTTATTGTTGATAATAGCTTTTTTAACATTTATGTTTTCATCATATTTATCAATTTTTTATAGTTATTATTTAGTTGTCTAAATATATTTGTATTTTCCAAATAAAGAATTTATACTCGTTATTTAAATGATCATATCAATATTTTATAAGAATGTTTTTGATTTTTAAAAGTATATAGCATTTTAAATGTATAGCAAAAATAATTAAAAAACCTGAGTATCTAGAAAACTCAGGTAACAAATTTATAACGTTTTAATTTAACTCTTTAATTTTATCTTCAATTTCTTTAATTGCTTTATCTAGTTCTTTATTTAACTTTTCTTTTGCTTCAGGTGTAGTAGCTGAGTCAAGTTGTTTTTTTCAATATGATTTTATAATATTTTTGGTTTGTTCAATTGTTTGTTTTTTAATTTCTTCTGAAACTGGGATTCCTTGTTTTTCAAGTGATTTAAATGAAAGTTTTGCAGTTAAATTAATTAATTTATCTATTTTATCTTCTGTTGTTTCTTTTGCACTACATGCTACAACTGTAGCAGGTAATGCAACAAGAGGTAATAAAGCACCACTAATTTTTAATCATTTTTTCATATTTATTCCTTTCTTGTAATTAAAAATTTTGTTAATGTCCATTGCATTATACATCGGTGAAAAAAAAAAAAAAAAAAGCAAAAAAGTTCATTTTTGCATATTTTTTCACATTTTTATAAAAAGAAACTATTCTGCTTCTTTATTTCCGTGCATAATATGTTCTTTTAAAATTTTATAGTCATTTTCACGCAATAGTTTGCGGTATCTAGTTACTGTGCGTGTAGATATTTTTAATTTTTTGGAAATATATAAGTTTGTGTGATTTAAATTTTCGGAAATAAAAGTTAAAAACTTAGTTCTTTTCTTTTCGAATTTTGTCATTGTCATAATTTTTATCCATTTCTTAATTTGATAAGATTGTAAAGACCATATAATGCGGAATCGTCTCCTAATTCATCAAAATATAAATTAATGTTTTTAAAATGATTTGGATCGCTAATTTCTTTTGCTAAATTAAACGCATCAATAACAAATTGTTTTTGAGCTAATGCTACACTTCCACCAATAAAGAAATTATGTGGAGCAATAATTCCTGCATTAATTGCAAACATATTCATTAATGTTTCTTTTGCTTCATTAACAATTTTAGTTGCTTGTATATTTCCTTTTTCAGCTAATTCGAAAACTTCTTTTGCTGAATTAGCAATATCATAATATTTAGCTTTTGTTTCTATCCCGCTGCCTGAACAATGAAGTTCAAGCGCATATTTATTTAATAATCTACTTTTCCCTAAAAAAGCAGATTTAGAAACAGGAATTTGCGCGATTTCTTGGGCATAATAATTGTTTCCGTGAAAGATTTTATTATTTATTATTAAACCTGAACCAAAACCAGTGCTTATTGTATAAAATTGACTTACATCATTTAAATTTTTTTTGTAATAAACATGATTAGCCAAAGCCATTACATTTGCATCATTTTCAAAAACAATATCTTTTATTTGAGTATTTTTTAAAAGATATTGTTTAACATCAAAGTTTTTTCAAGTGCCGCCTAAATTAGGACTATTAAGTACAATTCCATTTTCATAATCACTTGGTCCTGGTATGCAAAGCGCCAGATACATAATATTATTTTCTAAAATTCTTTCTTTGATTCAATTACAAGTATTTTCGGCTGATGTATAATCAGTTGATGTTTTTACTTTTGATATTATTTTTCCATTTTCATCAAAAATTGCAAAACGCACATTTGTACCGCCAACATCAACAGCCGCATAAGAGTTGTTTTTATTTTTTCAGTCCATATAGTGATTATACTTTTTTTTGTTTTTTTAAAAAATACTTTTTATTTTTGTTTATATTGTGCGTTTTTATCCTAAAACAAGTATAAAAATATTACTATATACTAATTTTTACTATAAAGATAGTATATGGTTAATATATAAAAATAAGATATAATAATCTAATAATATGGTAATTTTTACCTTCTATATTGATATGTCAAAAAGGTAAAAAATATAAGAAAGTAAGAGGAATATATTTTAAAATTTTAATATGAGAAATATTTTAAAAAAGAGTTTATTAACTATTATGGTTAATTTACCATTAACATTAATTATGTCTTGTTCAACAGGATTTAATAAGGAAAATGAATTGAAAAAGTTACAAAGTACAAAAGTTTTATTAGATTGAGGCGATGATAAGTTTGTTAATATAATTAGAAAAAATAATCTAAATCATACTAGTTACTTTGATGATGTAAAACGAGTTGGTTATATTGCTCCATATAATAAAGATGCAAAGCGTTCAAATGTTATGTATCAATTAACAGTTTATTCATTTGCTGATGGAAATAATGATGGAATCGGAGATTTTATCGGGCTTAAAAATAATTTAGATTATTTTGTTAATTTAGGAATTGATACTTTATATCTTTCGCCAATTCATCCTGCTTCATCATATCACGGATATGATGTAATTGATTATACTGATGTAGCTCCTGAACTAGGAGGAATGAAAGCATTTGATGAATTTTTAATTAAAGCGCATGAAAAAGGTATTAGAGTTGTGCTTGATATGGTGTTTAACCACACTTCATATGAGCATCCATGATTCCAAAAAGCCTTGCAAAATGATCCTAAATATAAGAATTTCTATTATATTTATGATAAAAGTACAAACCAAAAAGAAGGTAAAGATAATATAAAAGGAATATTTAAAAATATTGATAAAAATATTAAACCAAATAATGAAATTTATTGAGCAGCAGAATTTTGATCTGGAATGCCTGATTTAAATTTAAATAATCCTGACGTTATTGAGGAACTTAAAAATGTTCACCGTTTTTGAGCAAAGAAGGGTATTGATGGATTTAGATATGATGCATTTTATCACTATTTTGATTCAAACAATCCCATCAAAGGTAAAAGTAATAAAGGCAATGAAGTAGAATTATTTAAAGAATTTAGAAAAGTAATCAATCAAGAATATAAAAATGCTGAAGGTCAAAAAATCTCTAGATCATCATTAGATGCATTTATGTTTGGTGAGTGATGAGATGATGCTTCAGAATTTTATGCTCAAAATACATGATATTCAAAAGATAAAAAAGAGAAAGCTTTAAGTAGTGTTATTGATGGTAAGAGATTTAAATTTAATACTAATGTTAATATTAGTTATAATTCAGAGTTAGATTTAATTCAAAGACTTACTGATAAAGATGGGAAAATAAGAGAGTGAATACCATTTTTAGATAATCATGATGTGGAAAGATGAATTAATTGAATTAGATCCCAACACGGTGATACAGTAACAGAAGAGCCACACAAATTAACAACCGAACAACGCGCTTGATATGAGGAAGCTCTGATATCATTATTATCTCGTGGAGGATTACCGACTTTATATAATGGTAATGAACTATTGATGCAAGGTGGACCTAAGACCCAGGATATTAATGTACGTGAAGCGTTTTGGTGGAATGATACATCTAAAAATGTTTATTTTAAAGAAGCTAAAAACCCAGGTGATTTAATAACAACGAAAGCTTCTCCTGGAGAAGGCTCAGTTGAATCTATTGTTAATAATCCAGATTCTTCATATAACTTACTGGCTAAAATGATTAAACTAAGAAAAGAATATGATTCTTTAAAAGAAATGGATAAAAAATATGTTGCTGATCCAGAACAAGTTTTAGAATTTATAAAACCTTTTAGAGAAAATATTAATAGTGAAGAAGTTACGTTAAGAAATAATCAAGATGGAACATACATTTTAATAATTCATAGTTCAAATCCATATGAAATTGGTAATTTAGGTTTAAAGCCGAACTACAAGGTTGAAAAAACATTTTTTACTAAGAATATAGAAATTTCAAGTAATGAGAAAGGAATAATTTTTAAAGGTAATAAAACATTAAAAATAGGAGCATTCTTAATAAAAGAAGTTAAATAAAACTGCTTGACTAGTCAAAACCTAACATTATCTAAGAATTCATATAATGTTATTTTTGATAGTGTTTTATTGCTTTATTATTTAAAATTTAATTAAGAAATATGAAAAGGCAGATAAAAGTAAAAAAAATACCTTTTAAAACCAAATTAAGATTTCTATTTCTAGGTAAGTATCCAATCGAAAGAATATATAAACCAAAGATAATTGAATACTTATTTATGATTTTCTCCAATATTTTAATCTTAATTATATCTATAATCTTATTTTATGTTTTATTAGGAGTTTACAAGCAAAGTAATTCAAACAATTTTTATGGAAATGTTTCCATAGAGTTAAACAAGTATGAATACAGAGTAATTTTATCAGTGTTTTTGATTGCTTATTTATTAAATTTAATATTATCTGTTCATGTTATTTATATATTAAACAAAACAGAATTTAACAAAATATTTGCCTTAATTGGTGTTTTAACTTCAATAATGATTTTATCACCAATAGCAATCATTTTTCTTATAATAGCATATCAAAAAAATGAATTAGCATTTGAATAATGCAAAAGGATGATATTTATGAAAAAAAATAAATTAATTTTACCTGCAGTTGGATTATTTGGTGTTGCTGTGGCGGGGACAGCAATTGCATGCAGTAAGAGAGATGGAAGTGAAGAAATAGTTGTTGCAGTAGATGGAGTGCAAAAGAAATTTTATGAAAAAGCAATAGAACTT
This sequence comes from Mycoplasmopsis cynos, assembly GCF_900660545.1. Taxonomy (NCBI): domain Bacteria; kingdom Bacillati; phylum Mycoplasmatota; order Mycoplasmoidales; family Metamycoplasmataceae; genus Mycoplasmopsis; species Mycoplasmopsis cynos. The sequence continues at coordinate 63,876 of NZ_LR214986.1, forward strand.
TATAACAAAACACCTTCTGCTAAGAAATTTAAAATTAAAATGATTGAAAAAGATGTTTTTGGTGCAATTGACATTAATATACAAGGAATTACCGACAAAATAGTTGCTGATATTTTCTATATGCCAGCAGACAGAGTAACTGATTTTACTCAACGTAAAAATTTAGTTCAAATAGAAGACTTTTTACCAGGTATTTTGGATGATATTGCTAAAGAAATTGGAGCAAGCGAAAAAGAAAAAGAAGCTATGAGATACTTCGGGACTATTAAAGGCCGTTCAAAAGCTAATCCAGAAAAACAAGTTACAAAGTTAATGGCTATTAGACATAATACTGAAGGTTTAATATTAGCTTCAACAAAAGAAGAATCAGAAGCAAGATCAGAATTACAAAATACAAGTTATGATACCTTAATTGAATTAGTTAAAGCTGGGAAAGCATTGTTTAGATTCCAAGACTTTTGATTTGGTAATGGAATTTTAGCTGGTGCATTTGAAAAAATCAAATCAGAATCAACTGATGCTAAAATTAAAAATGCTAACTTAATGGAAAAAATTATTTACACAAAATATGGTGATGCAAGAGTTTCATCTGGGTTTCAAGCAGGAAATGAATATCATGAGGCATTTAAAAAAGCAACAAAGGTTATGTCTGATTTATTCTTCCCAATTTATGAGGCAGCATATGTAAAAACTGAAGCAGAATTTAAAGATACAGTTTGAGGCAAAAAAGGAATTTCACAAGGAGATTTAAAAGCAATATTAGATAAAAATGTTGGTGATGCCCAAAATAGAATATTTCAATTAATGAAAGATAAAAAAATAGATTATACAGTAATAGGATCATGAGATTCTCAAAACTCAGAAAAATCAGCGGGCGTTAGATCATTCTTTAATGTTGTTAAAACTGATGAAAAAAATGAATATCTTCAAGGGCCAGGCTCATGAGCATACGGTATAAACGCAAGAAACAATGGTGCTAAACCAGAAAGAAGAACAGCATTAAGAGAATTCTTAAAAGCAATTTTTAAAGCTGAATCATATAAAGAATATTTTTTAAGTGATTCTAAGATTCCATTTACAAATAAATTCCAAACAGACTTAGCAAATGACCTTAGAAACGAAAATGACAATGCGGCTAGAGAGGTTAATAATTTTGCAAAAGAACTTAAATTTGAAAACTATACAGAATTATATAATGCGGCAAAAAAAGAAATAAATGATATTTCTGAATTAGCAAAACAAGGACCGATTGGTAATGATTGATCATCAGATAAAGATAAAACAAAACCTTCTGATGCAGTTAATGAAACAACAAAAGAAGATAATGTAAAAAGCTTGAAAAGACCGTCTGTCGTATCAGAAACAGAATTTAAGAAAACAACAGATAAAATTCAAGCAACATTACCTCTTAGAAATGTGGTTGCGACAATTTTGGGATTAAATAATTTAGATAATTTAAAAGGAACATCTGGTACTAATAAAGATCAACCATGACTTGTTGGGCAAGAATTATTAAAACCTGAGGCAATTAAAACTGATGGTGAATTAAAAGATGCTATTCAAGGTGGAACAGCATTACATGTTAGAAAGGTTCAAAAATTTATTTTTGGTGTAGATGGAGATGATCAAAAAGGGAAAGAAGATTTAATTGAAAAATTAAAAAATGATGTTCTTGAAGATCAAAAGAATGGAAACTCATCAAAAATTAGTCAAGCATATGATGAAGTATTTAAAAAAGCAAAAGACTTTGCAACTAAATATTCAAAAAATACAGTTCCATCTGATGATATTTTAAAAAATGTTACAAAGAAACATTTAGATATATTTTTAAATGCAGCAATTGTTAGAGCTTCAATTTCAAGCATTTTTGAAAATACTAAATTCAAAAATAAAGATAATACTGATAGCAAATATTCATTTAAAGAGGTTGATGCAAAAATTTCTGAATTTGAAGGTAAATCAACATTTAATAAACTTTTAAAAGTTTTCTCATCAACAAAAGAAATTAAAGATGGTGGTATTGGAATATTTAAAACTCAAGCCACAAGACCAGATAATTCAAATCCGCAATTTGGTCCAGTGTGAGGATACTTTAATGATTCAACATTTGGAAATAACCAAAAATATAAAGAGTTTAAAGCAAAAGGCATTAAAACAGAAAAAGAATTTGCTGATGAAATATTTAAAACACTTCAAAAATTATTTGCAGATGTTTCAAGCACTTTACAAAGAGGAAATTCAGCAACATACGTAGAATTTTAATTTATGATTAAATATAAAGAAAATATATCGAAAACAAGTTTTTATATATTTATTGCACAAATAGCGCTATTAACTTTAGCGCTATTTGTGTGAATAATGATTCCCTTTGGGTTAGGGATACGCTCAGAAGAATTTTTAAAAATAACAAAAAACTTAAGTAATGAGCAAATTAATAAATTAGGTTATGAAATAACAACTAAGACAGTATTATCATATATCGCCAACACACTTGTTATATTATTTTTTGTTGGTTATTTACTTATACTAAGAAATAAATTAAAATATGGATATTTCTTTATTATAAGTTGAATTGTTATATTTATAACTATAGCATTTGTACCATTTTATGGCGGTATCAAATATCACCCAAATATTCAAATTATTTTTGGAGGAATAATAAGTACTATTAGCATTACGATCATTCTACATTTAGTTTTAATTTTGTTTAATTTTTATATTAAAAGAAAATTTCACTATTATGAATTTTACAAGATACATAAAGAAAGGGGCAAATAAGTATGAATGAACTTAAACTTTATAACTGATATGGCGAAACGTTTGAAAGCATCCTACCAAGCTCCACAAAGAATTTAAAAGCCTATAAAAAACAAGTTAAAAATGTATTTTTAAGGAGTAAAGATAGTATAAAAGCTAATGAGAAAGTTGAAAAAGATTTATATGTTAGAGCAAAACAAAAATTAAGTGATAACTTAAAAAGAGAATTGGCTAGTCATAAAGTTGCATATAAGAATAAAATAGCAGTTTTAAAAGATTCTATTAAAAAACTTTCTTCATTTGATACTATGGAAAAACTATTAAAATTTGAAATTGGTAAGTTAAAGAAAAAGAAGAACGAAGTTCAAAATTATGCGAAGGATTTTGTTTATTCTTTAATAAAATCTGCTGATGATATAGATTTTAAAATAAAAAACATTTCACAACTTCAAAAAACAACTACTGAGTCTGAGACAGAAATTTTTAAGAAATTTACAGTATATAACATTATATTGTTATATATTAAAAATAATAGTGATCGTGATTTTGATATTAAAAAAATTGAGCATTTACTTTTACCAATAGAACTAAATTGATTAGAAAAAAGTAAAATAGCAACTACTTCATATTTTAAAGATATATACTATAAATTAGAAAATGAAAGACAAAAATTACAACTTCAAAAAGATAAATTAGTAGCTGAATATAATGCTACATATGCTATTCAAAAAGAGATATACATTAGAGAAAAAAATAACATTAAGTTAAAAAATAAACAAACTATTCTACAATTAGAATATGAATATAATGAAAACTTAAAAAGAAAAAGAGAAGAAGCGAAGAAAGTGAAAGAACTTTCTTTAAAAAAGATAGAGGAACAAAAAGAACAAATTATTTCAGTGCAAGCTAAGAACAATCTTATTACACATGAAATAATATCTAAGGCGAATAATTCAATAAATAGAATTAAAGAAATTTATAAAAAGGAAAAGGTAACTCAAAAATTAAGATCACAAATTCAATTATATAAAGACTTATATATATATATATAATCCCCAATTAATGGAAGTAAGTAGTAGCGTGAATAATCCCCCTAAAAAAAATAAGGGGGATTTTTATTTTAATCTTTACCCCTTTTGGAGGAAAAATGAATTATTTGGATGGTTTAAAAACACCAAAAAACATTCTTATGGAATGAGAGCAAGAAGATAATAAAAAAAGCAACATTATCAAAAAAACAAAATTTAGCATTATCGATAATGAATTGTTAGGTTTAAGACCAGGACAATTCTTGATAGTAGGAGGAAGACCAGGAACAGGAAAAACAACCTTTCTTATCAATTTAATAAACAACATAGAGCAAACATTATCAGAAAACGAATATATTTTATTTATCTCATTCGAACAGTCATCGAATGAAATTGTAGAAAAGTTATTTGCATTGAATACTCGCGAGAAATTAAAAACTTTTTATGAAATTGATAAAAAAGAAATTTTAAACAGAAACCCAGAAGCAGCACAAAAACTTAAAGAGCAAAAAATATTAATTTATGATAATGCATCTTTGATGGTAGAACAAATAACAACATTGATAAATGAAATTGAGAGTAATTTAAATATAAAAATTAAAGCATTGTTTTTAGACCATATCCAAATCACACAAACAACAATAAATGGTAATCGTTATGAAAAGACTTCAATAGTTTCACGTACTTTAAAAATAACAGCATTGCAAAATAATATACCAGTAATTGCATTATCTCAATTATCAAGAGATTATGCAAAAAAGACAGCAACTAAACCAACAGCACCTAATATAACAGACCTTAGAGATAGCGGGAATTTAGAACAAGACGCAGATATAATAATGTTTTTATATGAGGTTGATAATGAAAATGATAATCTTTTAAAAGAGTTAGGCGTTTCAATTGTTAAAAATAGAAATGGACGATTAACAAAAAGTAAAGTTATATTTTCACCAATATTTGCAAAAATTTGAGATTATGAAGAAGCAGCAAAATTAGGAATAACTAATTCTTTAAAAGGAGCACAAAATGAATAATGCACAAAAATTAAAAGCATTTGGTTACAATATTGCAAAAGGTATGTGTAAAATTTTAGATGCACCAGAAAAAAGAGAAACAGTAAATGGTAAAGTTTTCGCAACAGCAAGAGCATCATTTACATCATACACTCAAAGGCCAGGCGAAGCATATACAACTTACTTTTCTTTAATTGCTTTTGGTAAGAATGCAACAAGATTAATAAATAATTTTCAAGCAGGCGACTTTATTAGATTTATCGGTAAGATTTATCAAAAAAAATATTTTAATGAACAAAAAAATACAGAATCTATATCTTTAAATGTGCATATTTTAAGTATGTCGAAAGTTGATAAATTTTTAAATCAAAAACAAATGGAAGATGAATATTTTTCAATTGAAATTTTAAGTACATTAGCACAAGACCCTAGAAAAATTAATGATGATACTATACTTTTAAATGTATGTTATCCTAATAATTCAGATGAAGCAGAGTTTATAACAATATTTGCAAAAGAAAAATATTTAGAACGTTTAGCGCCTAATGAACAAAATTGTTTTAAAAAAGGAAAGATTATAGGAATAAAATTTTTACCTTATGGAGTTAAAAAAACTACTTCATCAGGAAAAATTTATATAGGTATTACAGGACAAGCAACGACAATTTTTTATGTTGAAGACTTAATTGATGATAATCCATTAATTGCTAAATCAACTCAAAATGTAGAATTAAGCGCGCAAGAAACAAAAGAACTATATGAAAGTTTATTTTTAGATTAACAGATGATACCAGAATTTACAGAACAAAAATTAAAACAGATTTTACATTATACAGACCTTGATGCAAATCCAAGTTATGACGCTTTTAAATCAAAAGAATTTTACGAAATTCAATCAGGCGCAAAAGGAGTATCAAAGTCTTTTGGTGGAGCAATAATATCAATTTATCGATTAGTAAATGAAAAAATATTTTGTAGCGTATGATGTCGTAATCAATATAACCATATCGCTAATACATTGCGGCCTATGTTTTTAAAAGTATTATCTTTTTTAAAAGATGAACATAATTTAGATTACACAGAATATATAACCGTGACAACTTCAGGCGTTTATTGAAATTTTGACGATGGCGGAAAAGGTCGTTGCATACTTTTTCAAAACTTCGAAAAGACCCAAGCGTTTCAAGGTATTACACTACCAAATAACGCTTTTAAATTTGGTGAATTAGTTATTGATGAACCAATTGAAGACCCTATTGATACTAAAAAGACACCATTAGAATTACAACAGCTTTATGAAGTGCAGGAAGAAAAAATACCATTATTAATTCAAAACACTGTTTTAAGAACACAAGCACCTGATAATTTTCAAATTAAAGTAAAATTTTTTTACAATATTTTTACAACAGAGCATTTTTTAATACAAAAGTTTCATAATGTAGTTTTACCGATTTTAACACCAGATGGTAATCCAAATAATGTAATAATGGAAAAATTAATTAAAGAGCATTATATACAAAAAACAGATGCTAATTTTGATGATGATTTAGGTATAACTATTACAATGTTTGCAAAAACTTTTGTACCAAAAAAAGAATTAAGTGCAATACAAATGAAAAACCTAAATTCTTTAAAAAATAAGAATTTACGTTTATGGATTGTTACAGTTGCAGGATTTGTTTTTTTAGATGAAACACAAAAAACTAATTACTTTTTAAAACCTTATATCATAAATAATTTAGGTGAGATTAGAAAAGAAATAGAATTAGTAGAAAAAGAATACTTTTATACTCTTTTAAAAAATAATGAAATTTATTCGATTTGAGATGGTTTTGACCCAGGTAAAGTTGATAATGCGTCGTGAGTGCGTGTTGCATTAACTAAAAAAGGAGAAATTTTAGTTTTAGAAGCAGTAGAAGATATTAAAGCTATTACAAAAACAGATAGCAGATTACAAAATTGTAGAGCATTATTAAAAATAATTGATGAAAGCAATAAAGATATAATGCAATATTTAAAAAATAAAAATTCTTTTGATGATGAAGAAATTTTAACAGCAGAAACATTTAACAGTGTTATTGCTTGTGATAACGATATTATTATTGAAAACTTAAATGCAATTGCATCAGAAATGCAATTAGATAACATTTATGCAGTTAAAGCAAATAGACGTGATACAAATAAACAAGCTTTCGGCATTGTGTCCCGCCAAAATTGAGAAAAATTTATTTTTGCTAATGGTCTTATTAAATTAATAAATTCACAAGGCAGCAAAAAACTTTTAGAAAACTTTACTAAACAAGTTATACCAGATCAAGAATTAAAAAGAGACGAAAGTATTTTTGCAGAAATTTACGATTTAATTAATGCTTTTGAAATGGCGTGTTCGTTTATATATAAAAATCAATATTTAATTTTTCAAAGTAAAGGAGAATAAATGTCAAAAACAAATGAAGAAATTTTTAAATCAAATTTTATATTAACTAATTCTCAAAATTTTAATTCTATTTTTGGTGAAGGAAAAGAGTTTAAAATACCAGACAGTAAAAAACAATTTGAAAATGATGGTGCAGTACAACAAATGACACAGCTTGCTAACGCTTTGCCAAAAATAGAATTAGAAAATCAAAAAGAATTATTAAAATTTTTGAATAATAATTATTTTTTAGAACTAATACAAAAATTAGAGGTAATGCTTTATAAAAAAGGATTGGCTGCATTAGGTATTTTAGAAAATAAAAAAATAGTTTTAGCAGAAGTAATAGATTATGCATTTAATTTAGATAATGAATTATCTTTTTTAAAAGTTTCATTAGGACAGCAAAAAATTAAAAATGAAGTTTTTGAAGTTGTTTATGAATATGATTTAGATAGTAATTACATTAAAAAATATGGTATTAGCACTAGAACAGGCAAAACAATATCACCAAAAGAATTATTTGGTAGCACTTATAAACAAGAATTAAATGTTAATAATTTTATACCATTCACTGTTTTTAAAAATAAAGCAAGTGAAGCGCCAGATATTGAAATGGTAAATCCTGAACTTTTTGAAATTTTAAATGCTAAATATAAATCATTAATTTTAGATATGTATTTATCTTTACCAATCCCGCAAGTACAATGGAATGTTGGCGGTACAAAAGCAGACCAAATTGTTAAAAATCTTTTTAGCTTAGATAATAATAGAACAGTTAAAATCGATAGCAAAGCGACAATATCTGCGCTAGGTGATAATTTTGATATTAAATATGCACCAACACAAGCACCTCAAATTATCTCAACAATTGAAAATTTAATTTATTGAATTAAAAAATCTTTATTAATTAAAAAAGATGGTGATGATGGTGGTACTCATAATAAACATAATGCAGAAATAGCTACATTAAATTCAGCGTACGAAGATTATATTGAAATGAAAGCGAATTTAAGAGAGATATATTATCAAAACTTTTTTAAAATCATTTTAAGAGTACTTAAATTAAATTATGAACAAGATATAAATGTTATTGTTGTTTCTTCAACTAAATGATTAGAAGAACAAGCGAAACAATTACAAATAACACAAAATGGTGTTATGCTAAATAATAATCAAGTAGTGCATCAATTAAACCAAGAGGAAGACCAAAATGGACGCATTAACAATTAGTGATAACATAACAACTTTATATGTTTATAAAATTAAAAATTTTATAGAAAAACAAAAACTAGAAACAAATTCTAAAAATTTTATCAGACTTGAATTTGTTGGTGAATTTGATGCAACAATTACAGCAAGAGCAAAACAAACAAATTTAAATTTAGATAATAAAATTTTAAAACTAGGTTTAAATGATAGTTTAACAGTTGCTATTGATGATAATTTTATTTTTGATGAAAATGAGTTTTATTTTATTTTAGGCTCAAAATACCAAGCGCATACAGGTTTATATGATGCTTATTATTTTGAAACAAAAATTGATGAACTAATTTTTAATGATTTAGGCGATGATAAAATACAAGAATTTACAATAACTAAATTAAAATCTTTCAAAGAATTAAATGACATAGAATTTATTGTTGTTAATGATGAAGATGATGTTAATAATGAATTAGAAGTTGTTAATGCAGATGATAAAATCGATATTACTAGTTATCAACTAGAATTTTATTCTTCAGCATTAATCAATCAAATAATGCACTTTAAAAATGATTTTTTTGAAGTGCCTAATTTTGAAATAAAAGATAATAAAAAACCTATTTTAATTTTTGCTAATCCAACAGCAGTTTATGATAATACTTATTCTTTATTTTTATGAAACATCTCAAAATTTTATGTAGATAATTGAAGTGTTATAAGTTTCTTTTTAAGACGCTTAACGTTAGAATATCATAAAAATTATGAACATTATTTAAAGCAAATTGTTAATAATGGTAGTCATCGCGAAATACTAAAAGAATGTGCGTATAACACATATGTAGAGTTTCAAGGAACAGAAACCCAACGCAAAGAATGAGCAGATAAAAACGGTAATGCAAAAAGTTCAGACATAAACGATTATTTAATCCGTAATTTTTTATCAATTAGGCCAGAAGCAGAAAAGATAAAGTTTTTAAGTTTATTATTAATGTTTTCAGAGCAAATAGCATCGTCCTATTGTTGAAAAGGTGGATTAAATGATGAACATAAAGCAGCATTACCAATGACAGCATATTTTAAAGATATTGCTAATGAATACTATGTTGATAATCCTAGAATTGTTTTAGAAAGTTTATTATATAGTACAAACGAGCAAGATAATAACGATATAAAATTTGGTGTATATAATCAATTTTTAAATAAAAATATTTTCTTTTTAAATGGTAAAACAGTGCAATTCGCATTAACACCAGACCAATTTGAAGAACCAGAATTATCACAAAGACCTGTTGATTTTAATAATAAAACTTTAAATCTAAATTATCCATTTTATTTATTTTTAACAGAACAAGATACAAGTAGCATTTTAGGTTTAAGTAGTACAATTCGAGGACATTCAAAAGAAGTTATTAAAGATGATATTTTAGTTTGAAGTGGTATTAAAGATGAAGAAAAATATCAAACTGTTAATTGAGAGCAAGAATTACAAAAATATCTTGCTTCAGAATATCCTCACTCAGAATTTGAGTTTTCAATCCTAGGAAGACAAAATATTTTTACGCGTCGGTTAAACGTCCCTCTTGTGATTGAAAATAATTATTATTATAATGAACTACATCAAAAGCAAAAATTATATTTTGAAAAAGATAAATTTTATTTGACAAGTTATGATGCAATCCTAGGTTCACCATCACCAGCAATAAGACACGAATATTTAAAAATACGTGTAGTTAAAAAAGATTATGACAATTTATTTACTTTTGAAAATCAAAATTTATTTATGATTAATAATCCAAATGATTTAAATAAAAAAATAAATAATCACATTAATCGCATTGAGTTTTTTACAAATCCAGATAAAGTAATTATTAAAGGTGCATTTTTACAAGATTATAAAATAATTTTAAAAGGTAATGCTTTTGAAAATGGAAAAGAATTTAACATTAAATCAGACAATAAATTAACTAATAAATTAATTTTTTGAAAATAAAAACCAGGGAACCGCAGCCCATTAAAGACGGAGGAGTTATTAATGAAACTATTCGAAAATTTATCTCAAAAACTTGGCATATCTTGTCAAGAAATTAATGAAAAATTAGGTATTAAGGAAAATGCTAGCAAACCTGAAATACTTAATGCATTAGGTGTTTATGCTATTTTTGATGAAAAAGAAAACTTATCTAGTTATATCGCAGATAAAATAAGCAATAAGACCAAAGAACTAGAAGCTTCAAACTTAGAAAAAGAAAAAGCATTAAATGAAATTAATGAATTAAAAAATCAACTTTCTAATTTTGAAACTACTAAATCGCATTTAAAAGAACTTATTAAAAATGAGTTTAATAAAATCGACTTCACAACTAAAACAGATTTTGAACAATTAGATATAAATAAAATAGATTATTCTAATGTTAAAAAATCAATATTACAGCAAGCAAGCGAACTTAATTGAGAAGTCAAAGAACAACCCCAACCCCAAGAACAACCCCAAGAAAACAATTTTAAAGCGAAGGGGATATTAACAAGATATTAAAGGAGAATTTTATATGGCAAATGAATTAACATTAAAAAGTGCGCTGCAAACAGAATTTAGTTTAGTGCAACCAAAAACAACACACGGAGCAAATTTAACACTTCAAGCAGCACAAATGGAAAGAGCATTATCTAGCTTAGTAGATAAATCATTATTTTTAAATATTTGTAAAAATACTGTTATTTTAGAAAGCTCAGATTTAAACGTTAAAATACAAAAAGTAGTAGGTTCTAAATTTAGTCCTAAAACCGCAATTGGAACAGGTACAGCTAATAAATGACGTCTTGGTGGAAGTATTAACGTAAGTTGAAATGAACCAGTTACAGTTTTTGAAGCAATTACAGCATTTGAAAAAGAATTATTACCAATTGATTTAGCATCAAGTAAAGCAGCAAAAGTTGCGAACCAATGAAGTAGAATTTTTGAAAGAACAGCATTTAAAGAATTAGAAAATAAAATTATTACAGATAAAACTCAAATTCAAAAAGACTTATCAAAAATGCAAGCAATAGAAGTTTATAATGAACTTGTTAAAAAAGCAACAGAAATAACAGAAACAGTTGATACAGAGCAAGGTATCGATTTAATTGAAAGAGATAATGTTGTTATTATGGTTAAACCTGCTTTATTTGATAAGTTAGCGCAAGCTAAATTAACAGGGAATGGTGTTTTAGAAGCATTTGAATTAGGACAATATGGTATATCAAGCATCGCAGGATACAAAATCTATGCAAACCCATTTTTAAGACAATTTGACGCAATTGTTTTAGCAGACTTTATTGGTTTTGGTGCAATGTCACCAATTGCAATGTCATATGGTAAAATTGATAATCTTTCAAATGATTTAGGATTTTATTTTGAAGGTAAAGACGCATATGCATTTTTATACGATAAATTAGCATATGGTTTTGCAGTAACACAAAAATCAGCAGATGAGCAAGGAAAGAGAATAGAATTACCAAACGCAAACCAAGAATTAAAAGACAAATAATATGTTATTAATAACAACTACCCCAGAATTTAAAAAAGTAGTTATTAAAGATAATGAAAGGACTAGCAAATCACTTTTTAATTTTGGTGAGTTGCTTAGTTCTTTTTTTATCGATATTCTTGGTGATATTGTTATTGATGTTTTAACAGTTGCGTTTATACCGCTTGGAGCAGGTACATTTTTAATCAGAGCAGGTGCTAAGTTTATTAAGAATATTTTGTTAGATTTAGCACGTACAGGAAAGGTTGATTGAGAAAATACTTTTTTAAATTTAGGTATTGATTTATTGTTTATTGGAGCATCATTCGCAACTAAAACAGCATTAAATACAACTAAAAGATTAGCAAAAACTAATAAACTAGCAAAAGCAATTTATAACACATATTCAACAGCAAAAAAAGGTTATGATTTTGTTAAAAAAGGAATTATTGAAAAGATAGCAGAAGCATCTAAAAAAACAATTCAAGCACTTCAAAAATCAGCAAAAGTTAGTCAAAGAATTAAAAATATTATTACACCTCAAAAAATTAGCTCATTAATTGAACAAGGGAGAACAATATATCAAGCAATCAAAAATCCATTTTCATTAATTACAAAAGGAGCTAGTAAATTAAAAGGCCTTATTAATCAAAGAGTTAAAAAAACAATTGAAAAACAAGGTCTTAAATTTTGAACCTCAATAGTTCAAAAAAGAGCACTTAATGGAAAAATAAGCAATAAATTAGCTAAGAAATATGCACAAGCACTTAATAAATTTGAAAAAGGACAAATTTATTTTAATTCAAAATGAGTAAGTGGTGTGCGTGTTTATAATCCAAAATATTGAGAGCAAACAAGATTTATAAGTTTCTTTTTATATTTTAAAAGACAAGCAACTAAGACTAAAAATAATCCAAAAGGAAAAAGGCCACTTGAATTAGTGATGTCTATAAATAAATATTTTGAGTTTATTAATGCATCATCAAAAGGACAATATTATTTAAACAATATTTCGTGAGGTTGAATTTTAGGAAAAGGTCGTAGGATATTAGATAATTTAACATTTAATAATTTAGATGAGTTATATGTATCAAAAGATTTTGAACGTTTTCGATTATCTTTTAATAAAGTAGAAAATCAAAAAGAAGCATTATTAAACGACGTTGAAAACCTAGAAAGAGTTAAAAAGCATAGAACAAATAAAACACAATCAATTGCATATGTTGATAAATTACAAAATGGAAAATATAAAATTAAATTTGCTAGAAATGTGAAAGATTTTAACTCTACACTATATACACGTCAAACAATATACAAAAAACAAAAAAGGAGATAAATATGAATGAAGAAAAGTGAATAAAAATTAAAAACATTTTTGAAATAAATTTAGATGCGTTAAAACAAATAGCATTTAATCAAAATATTGCAATACCTAAAAGACTTAAAAAATTTTTTGGCGAATTAAACGATGAAGCAATTATTGACAAAATGCAGTTACACGTATTTTTAGCAATAGATAATTTAGTTAATAATAAAATAACTAAATTACTTGAAGCAATTAATTACGATGAAACAAAATTTAAAGATGTTATTGGTGTTTATCGTGTAATGTCAGTGCATATTGCATTATTGCACGAAACACATTATCGTATTGTGTCAGAAACAGTACCAGAAATAGCAAATAGACAACGTTTAATATCTAATAATTTAAATATTTTTAATGAAGCACGTAATTTTTATTTAAATGAAAATTATTTAAATGAGCAAGCGTTAAGAACTATTGTTAATGCAGATTTTGAAAGTTTAGAAAATGAGCTTTTAATTTGAAAAAATAGAATTGAAAGCTCAGAAGCTTATAAAGAATTAAAAAATAAAACAAGTGATATACAAAATTTATTAGGTAAATATGAACATTTAAAATTGTTATTTAATACAGAATTAAATGATTTAGCAAATCAAAGAATTGCACCACTTGAATTAAGCGCGCAAGCGTTAAATCAATTAGTTTCAGAGCAAATAAATAAAGCTAATGAATTAAGTGATAAAGTAACTACTTTTGAAACAAAAATTGATGATATACCAGAAACAATAAATCAAAGTGTCGCAAATCGTTTAGAAAGTTTTAGCCAAAAAGATAATGAATTAGAACAAAAATATATACAAATAAATCAAAAGGTTGATAATTTTAAAAGAGAGCAAGATAATACAAACTTAGCAAATAATTCTAAATTTTTACAATGCAAAGAAAAAATATCATCATTAGAAACTAAATCTTCACAAAACGAACAAAATATTAGTGTAATTAGAAATAAAGTACAAGAAGCAAATGAAGAATATAAAAATAATATAAAAGAATTACAATCATCTAAAATAACAGCAGATTATGTAAATGATAAGTTATTAAATATTGAAGACCCAACACAGCCAACACACGCAGCAAATAAAAAGTATATTGATGGTATTATTGAACGTGTACCAGAATTATCAACAAATAATACTTTTAGTGGTCGTAATACTTTTAATGATAATGTTAGTTTTGGTGGTAGTTTAGTTACTTCTAGCGCAAGCATTACACAAAACGAACAAGTGACAAATAAGCGTTATGTAGATACTAAAATATCAGAGCAGGCGCAAAGAATAACAGCAATAGAACAGTCACCAGGATTTACGCAAAATGAAAATGTTTTAACAACTCAAAATTTAAATGCAGTACCACGTGAAATGAAAACTTTAACAATAGTACCTGCTTCAGGCAATACAGCATCGATATTTTTATCAGGTAAAAACAACACTAAATGAGAATTTTTTAGTGATGGAGGTTCTCGTAATTTTGGAGTATTTAATAAATCAGGTAATAAATATGCACTAGAAATTAAACAGAATGGAGAAGTTAAAACTTTTGGCGTATTAAATGTAAATAATAATAAAATAACTAATTTAGCTAATCCAGAAAATGAAAAAGATGCCGTAAATAAAAAATATGTTGATAATTTACTAGAAAATGATAGGTTTAAAAAATTAGCAATTTTAATTGAAAAACAAATTAAATATGGAAATACAATCCCGTATGGATGAAAAACAGAAACAAAATCAAGATTATATATTTATACTGAAGCAACAGAAGTATGTAAATTTTTGTGAGAAAATGATTTTTCTAATAATGAAATTAATTATTTTTTTAAAGGATACTTTAAAGATAACGAAGTATATAAAAAATATGATAGTTATGAACAATTAAAAAATGATAGATTTTTTGACTTATATTTTAGAGGTTTTGTTAGATGATTGTCATTAGATGAAGTTAATGAATATATAAAATCAGATAAGCAATGACCTGTTGCATGAAATGGAACACATTTAATACAAAATTTAATTTATGATAATCGTGCAAATGAAGCTACAAATTTATGAGACTTATCATTAATTTTAAAATACAGTGATAATTGAGATACTATAATAAAAGATAAAGTAATTGTAAATAACGGTAATTTAGATGGTTTAAATGAAAGAATTGAAGGACTAAAAGATAAATATGGCCAAAAACTTAATTTTAATATTTTTATTAGATTAATGGAAGTGATTAGTTATAAAAATATTTTTGAAGGGGAATTAAATTAATAATGCATAATCCTGTTATTGAAGTTTTTGCAGCAGGTGGAGTAGGTGCGTGCTTATTAACAATTATTGTAATAGTTCGTTATTTTTTAAAGAAATATCAATTACCTAAACAAGAACAACAAACAAAAAATGAAAATAATATTAATATCACACCGCAAAAAGAAGAAGGTTCAAACGTGTTAAAAGAATTGATTTATGCGAACAGAGATAGCATAGAAAAAGCGAAGGAAGAATTAGATGAAATTAATTTAAAAATTGAAAGACTTAGTTTAGCAATGATTTTATATGTTAAATCAAATGGTGTAGATGAAACTATAAAAAATGAATTTGAAAATATTATTAAAGGAGTAACTAGTGAAAAAAATAATAAATAAAATAATTGAATTTTTTAAATGATTAAAAGTTAATTCAAAAAACGCAGCAATAACTTTATTAGAAAACACTAAATTAGATAAAAATGATATTAAACGTTTAAAAAAAATAGTTGATAATGATGTTTTTAGCAATAAGTCGGTATAATTTTTTAGAGGTATAAAGATAATAAAAATAACGCTTAAAGCGTTGTTTTTATTCTATTCAGTTTCAGCCAAATAATTTTGTGCTAATTTTAATTCAGCAACAAATTCTTTATGTTGTTTTGTGCTAAATGTGTGGAATTTAGGTCTCTTACAAAATTCTTTTCTTTTTATGTCTCATTTTGCGAAAGTTCAAAAACTGTAATAAGCATATGTGCTGTTGATGTAAAATATTAATTCTTCTATTGTTAAGTCATCTCTTAAATAAACTATGTCACCTTTAACTTCAAAAAAATCATCAAATGCTTTATCATCAAGGTCATAATAATAAGGTCGTTTTTTATTATTTGCTAATTTATATAATTCTTTTTTTAATTCTTCTTTTTCGCTTTCAGTTTTATAAAAATTATTGTAATTTGTTAAATCTAATTTTGTTTTCATATTATCTCTCCATTTTTAAAATTTATCATTGTTCATTTATTATGCTCTTTAAATGCTAATAATGGTACTAAATTTAGTTTATTGCAAGCATTTAAAAAAGTTTTGTAATTAAAGTTATTTGTGTTCGTTTTTGATGGTTTAACTTGTATTGCATAAACAATATTATCTTTTTTTGCTAATAAATCAATTTTATAAACAGTATCAACAAATGCATTTGTTGGTTGTGCTCAATTAAAACCATTATTTAAAAGCGTTTCAGTTAATTGCTTTTCTTTTTTATAATTTATAAAAGTTCAATACAACAACACTTGCTCGTATTCTTTTTTTAAATTTAGGTCAATATTATTTTTTTGCATTCATAAATCAATTTTGATATTAAAATCATTGATTATTAATGCTCTAAACTGTTTATAATTAGTGCTATTATATTTTCAACATATTTTTTTAATATTTAATCCTAATTGATTTAAAGCAGGCAATTTTAAGTGCGTCACGGTATACCTAATTTTTGTCTTGTTTCTTCTAATTTTTTCACTTCATTTTTTAAATTTGTAAAGTAACTATGTAGCTCTACGCTATCAAATAGTTCATTTACATATTGCTTATGCATATCATTTAAATTTGCAAATATTTTTTCAATTGCGCTTTCTTTAATTTTTGTATATTTTTCAATTAATTTATTTACTTTATCTTCTTGTAAATTATTACTCTCTTCAACAGCACCATCTCTAAAATCTAATGTGTTTCTTAACAAAATAAGCGCATCAATTATTAAGTCTATTATTTGTTCTTTTTTAACTTCTAAGCGCTCTAAAAATCGTCCAGCACCTAAAATATTATCTAAACACTCAAAACCGCTTAATTTTAAATTTAATATATTCTTTTTTAGTTCTTTTTTAATAAAAACTAAATCAGGTTTAATTAAATCACTAATTTTTGTTATCATCTAATAAATCTCTTTTTTCAAGTTCTTCATAATATAAATTTATTATCTCGTCTAAAAGGTCTTCAGCTTGCTTAGATTTGATTTTATAATGTAGTTTTAATAATTCTTTTGCTCAGTATATAACCTCGTCTTGCAGCCATATAACTTGCTTATATTTGTTTAATTCTTTTTCTTTCATATTATCCCCTTCGATTGATAAATTAAGTCAATTATTAATTCATTTGGAATAGCAGAACGATCATTATAATTGCCTAAGTTTATCATTTTTATATTTGACTTTTCTTTTGTAGTTTTTGTATCAAAATAATAATTAGAAGCAAATGTTGTTGCTTTTTTTGGAAAATTTTTATCATAAGCAAAATAATGTAATTTATTATTTATTGTTTCAAAATTACAAAAGCTATTTATATATTTAAAAATTCTACTGCTTTGTGGATTTTCGATAAAAAATATTTTAGGTTTTAATAATTGTAATATTAATATTGTTGCTAGTGTTGTGCTCTGTGCTTCTAAAATTGAGCTCTGTTCTTTAAAAAAATCTCTTTTTGCGTGTCATTGTGCGTATTCATTATATGCTATAAAATGACTATAATTTTTAAGTTCTAAATTACCATTTTCTAAAATATTTTTAAGTGCTTTACCAGGATTTGCAGTGGTTCAAGCTCTGCAAGGTGGTGATGCAAATACTATATCAGGCGCACCTACTTTTTTAATTAATTTATTTATATCTTGTACTAATGTTTTATTATTTAATGATAAATCGATTTTGATATAGTTGTTTTCATTTTCTTTATCATTTATACCAAAACTATAAACAACAACATCATTATCATTTTGTAACGCTTTATAAATTGACCTGTTAGCATCATCAAATAAAGCTCAGACTATTAATTTATTCATTTTCTTTATTTTTTGGTTTTTCAACAAAATAATATCACAATTGATTAGTACCTAAATCTTTATCAAAATCATCATAATTAATATGTTTAGCCATTTTATGTAATAAATAATCATATTTACCAAATATTTTTTTATATTTATTTACTTTATCTTTTTTTATGTCATATGCTTTTTTTAATAACTTGCATTCATTGTGTAATTTGATAATTGTATCAATTAAATCATCTTTTAATTTTGTTTTTAATATATCTTTTAATGTTTTTGCTTTTTTCATTTTATACTCCTTTTTAAACAATAAATTTTGCTAATTTACTTGCAAATTCTTTAATTGTTTTTTTATCATTATCGATTTGTAATTGTAATTTATGTATTGTTTTTTCTAATTCAATAACGTATTCTTTTGATGCTTTTTTTGCTTTATTTTCTAATGAGCTTTTTGCTAAGTATGCATTATTTTCTCTAATTTTTTCTTTGGATGAGCGATAATATGTATTTATTAAAACTTGGTCGGATACGTGTCCTGTTTTAAGCATTATATTAAATGTACTTTCACCATTATTCAATCATTTAGTAATTCAATAAGTTCTAAAACTATGCGAAGTAATTTTTTCATTTAGACTTATATTTAAGAATTTATTTACTCTTTTAGATGCTTCATTTATTCAGTTAGAATATTTTTTATAAGTTAAGTTAAAAGTATTCTTTTTGCTTCATTTTATGTATTCATTTTGAATATGTTTAGGTATTATAAATTGACGTTCTTTATTATTTTTTGATGCTTCTTCAAAAACTTCATAATAACCTCATAGCTCATTAAATTTAAATTTATTTTCTTTTAAAATTTTTATTGCTTCGTTAAATCTAGGTAAGTTTTCATATAAAAATTCAGTCATTAAATAAATCTCAAAATCATTTGATTTTTTTGCTTCTTCTCTTAATAAAATCATTTGCTTATCAGATAACGGCTCTTTAAGTGGTGTTGTTTGACCTTTAATTTTTAGAGGTTCAATCTCATAAACATATTTATTCATTCTTTTGTTATAAGCGCTTAAAAATGATTTTATGACGCTTAAATGATTTATTTTTGTTGTTTTTTTAGTTTCAGAATTATTAATTACTTCAAATACTTCTTCACTGTTTTTAAAATTTTTTGTTATTATTTTTTTTAAAATAACAGTATGTATTGTTTTAGTTGTTTTCTTTCAAGTTTTAGATTTTTGTTCTAAATAAATATCTAAAAATTCTAATAAAGTCATATTTTATTTATTAGTACCTGTCAAAACTTTTTTATTTTTTTATTGTCCTAATTTAATATTTAGTATAAAATATTTATTAGGTAGTATCAGGTTCGACATTAGGTACTACCTTTCTTTTATTTTTTAATTATGTAATTAATGAAAAGCACATAGAAGTTTAAACTCCTATGCGCAATTATTATTTTAATAGAATTATTATAATAACGCATTAACAAGGGTTCGACTTCTCATTAATCACGATAATATTATAACATTAAATTCAGGAAGTCAATGAAAATTTTTAAAAATAGGGAAAAATGATTTTGTATTGCATTTATCAGGTTACTTTTTGCGACATAGTAACCAGTAGAATTATAAAATTTTAATTAATCTATTTTTTTAATATTTTTATAATCTTGTTTATGCATAATATAAAATATCTATAATACATATATATTATATATATAATATATATGTAATTAATATATAATAAATAAAAATATTTGTTAAAATATATTTTTATTTATTATATTATAAGTATACTTATAATATATATTACTAATACTTATTAATAACTTATTAAATATATTACTAATACATAAATAAAATAAAAACATTAAGTCTTTTATTTTATTTATGTATATTAAGTATAATAATATTACTTATAAAGGATAAGTTATTAATGAGTATTAATTTTTACTTTTAAAATTTATTTTGAAGTTCTAAATAATGTTATAATTTATTTGTTAGATAACGGGGATTTATTTTTACTTATTAACAATAATCAATAGTAACAAATAAACATAAACAATAACCTTATTATTTTTTAGGGGACTTCGCAAGTGCTTGCGACAACTTGCTTCAGTCCCTCAGATGATAAAGGTATATTGTAGAATATGTTATTTTTTACAGTTATTGTTAATAAGTTCTCTCTTATTATTAATTGAAAATTATATATATATATAAAATCTAAAAAAATAAGTGTACAACCATTTGATTTTAGTTACAATCATCTTACAAAAAAAGAGTTACAAGAAAAAATTACAAAATTAAAAGAGTACTTTATAGTAAGTAATTTTAATGAACAATTAGCAATTATTGCTATTCAAAGTTTTTTAACATCAACAAATATTAAAAGAACAGAATATGAAGGCAATTTGTTACTTAAGTCACAATACAAACAAAAAATTGGTACTATTAAAAAGTCTTATAGTTATGAGGGGATATATAATCTTGAAGAAGCTAAAGCATTAAAAGAGAAATTTATAGATTATAGAATAACTAGACTTAAATATAGATATGAAAAAATAGATGCAAAGTATCAATTGCATTTATTAAAAATAAATAATGTTTATCAAAAAGAAAAAGAAGAGTTTAACACCAAAAGAAATGAAATTCAAAAAGAATATCAAGTTAGAATTTCAGAACTAAACCAAAAAATTAAAAACAAAGACATTTCTAAACAAGCTTATAAAAATAAGCTTGTGGAATATAAAATATATAGAAAAGAAGCGATAAATGAAGCTAAGTTAAAATCAAAAATCCAATCAAATAAAGAAATTTTGCGCTCATCATTCTGAAGAGAATTAAGTGAATATAAAGTTAATTTGAAAGTGTATGAAAGTAAGATTAATGAAGCACAAAAGACAATTCCGATTGAAACAAGTAAAAATCTTCGTTATTTTGCATCAATGCTAAACTTTATATTTCCAGGATTATCAGAATTAATATTCTTTAAACAATTTACAAAGGGAATATTAATGAGCATTGTTTCAATTATCTCTATTGTTGGAATAATACCATTTTCATTTGGGGCTTATTGAGATGAAATGGGCGGAATCCCAGGATTTAGTGATTTAGGTGCTGGAATACATAATAATGCTCTTGGAATTTTACCAGATGCCAGAGTTTACTTGTTTGGCGGGGTCATATCTGTTATATTAATGGTATTTGTCTTAATATATCACTCGGTAAGCTCATTAGGAGCATATAGAGTTGCTAAATTCTTGGAATATGGTTCAAGACCTAATAAATGAACGCACACCAAACGATGATTAAATTCTAGCGGTTTTCCGTGAATGATTTCTCTTGTCGGATGAATGTTGATGATATTCATTGTTGCAACACCAGTTATAACATCCATATTAGTTTCATTTACCAATTATGGATTTGAACACTATGCACCTGCACAAACTGTTGAATGAGTTGGATTAAAACAATGAGGAAAATGATGAACACTTAGAGAAAATCGTTTATTCGAATCATTACAAAGCGTTATTTTATGATCGATTATATGAACGATTCTTTCTACATTATTCCCGATTTCTCTTGGTATTTTAATAGCAATATTAACAAACAATCAAAGAATAAGATTTAAAAAAATATTTAGATTGATCTATATATTACCATGAGCAATTCCTGCCTTTGTTACACTATCATTTATTCGTAGTATGTTTATTGGTGGTGATGAAGGACTGATAAATAAAATTTTATTAACTATCGGATTAGTGAAGGAATCGAGAAATTGATTGCAAGAAATCGGAACTGCTAGAGTACTCGTTATAGTAGTTCAAACCTGAATAGCGTATGCTTGAATCTTTATGCTTGTAACTGGCAATTTACAATCAATACCAAAAGATATTTATGAAGCTGGTTCAGTAGATGGGGCAAAAGGAAGACAACTTTTCTGATATCTTACTTTACCATCCTTGTTACTTTCTATTGCGCCTATGTTAATTGGTCAATTTGTTGGAGCATTTAATAACTTTACAACCATCTCAATTTTCACAGGTGGTGGACCTGCGTTTCCTAACCCTACAATTTTTGGTGAAGGTTCAACAGACATTATAATTTCGTGAGTATTTAAAATAACCACTGGTGGTATTCAAT
This sequence comes from Mycoplasmopsis cynos, assembly GCF_900660545.1. Classification (NCBI taxonomy): domain Bacteria; kingdom Bacillati; phylum Mycoplasmatota; order Mycoplasmoidales; family Metamycoplasmataceae; genus Mycoplasmopsis; species Mycoplasmopsis cynos. Next base: position 86,340 of record NZ_LR214986.1, read on the forward strand.
TCCCAGGTAACCAAGCATTTGCTGCTGCTTTAACTACTCTTGCTGCATCATTTAGTATTGCAGTGAGTGCAAGAGGATTTATAAAGACAATGTCAAGGAGAGACTAATTATGTTTGATAAATTAAAACGTACATTATTTTATAAATATCAATTTGACTCAGTATCAATAACTCAAGCAAAATTAACTCCAAAAAGATTGACGTTTAATGAGTCTGATGCAAAACCACCAACTGCTTTAGAAATGATTTGATTATTCTTTAATTATTTAATACTAGTATTTTGAGCGATCATAATATTATTCCCAATAGTTTCATTGATAATTTCTTCATTCAACGTTGCTAATATCCGGGTAATTGGATTACAAAAATTTGAATTTGGATTTGATAACTTTGAATACTTATTTACAAGTGATAGAAGTTTATTCACCACTTGATATGCTAATACTTTAATTATCGCTGGAATGACTTCATTAATTTCAACTGTAGCAGTTGCATTAAATGGTTATGCTTATTCTAGATTTAAATTTACAGGTTCTAGACATTCATTAACCATTGTTATGATGTTGCAATTAATACCAGCGACTTCATCTTTAATTTCATTATATATATTAGTTAAATTAGGTGGAACTTTAGGAATTCCTCCAATTTGAATGTTAGTATTTATATATTCAGGTGGATCAATAGCTGGAAACACATTTATGTTGAAAAGTTATTTAGACACTATTTCAAAAGAGTTGGATGATTCGGGAAAAATAGATGGATGTAATAATTGAGGTTTATTCTTTAAAATCTTATTGCCGGTGATTAGACCTGCCTTAATAATGGTCGCTTTATGAACATTCTTAACACCATTCACAGATGTTATCTTGCCTAAATTTGTTTTAATTGAAAATGATCAGAAGACACTTGCGGTTGGATTAGATGCATTTATTAATGCTGAGCCAAAACATATTAATTATGGTGCATATTCAGCCGGTTCAATCTTAGCAACACTACCAGCTTTTGCTTTATTTATGTATCTACAAAAGTACATTGTAGGTGGATTAAGTGATGGAGCAGTGAAAGGATAAAAATGTTAAATAAAGACGACAATATAATCAAAAAACGTTCTGATATTGATCTTGATGATTATGGTTTTGAAACTATTGATATAGATAAAATGGTTTCTGAAATTGGAGAAATATATAATTCAAACTCTGGTGCGCATATTAAATTAGTTAATATTTCCAAAAAATATGAAGGTAATGAAAAATATACACTTGAAAATATTAATCTAGAAATTAAGCCTGGAACATTTTGTATCTTTTTAGGGCCTTCAGGTTGTGGTAAAACAACTTTACTAAGAATGATTGCAGGATTAAATTCGATAACAAAAGGTGATTTATTATTTAATAATAAAAGATATAATAATTTACTTCCAAATGAACGTAATATAGCAATGGTTTTCCAATCATATGCTTTATATCCTCATATGAATGTTTATAACAATATATCATTTGGATTAAGAATAGCAAAAGAAAGAAAAGACATTATAGATAAACGTGTCAAAGATGTTGCTAAAATTCTAAAAATTGATGATTATTTATATAGAAAACCACGTGATTTATCAGGAGGACAAAGACAACGGGTAGCTATTGGTCGGGCAATTGCTAGAAAACCACTTGTCTTTTTAATGGATGAACCACTTTCAAATTTAGATGCTAAATTAAGAGAAAACATGCGTAGAGAAATAGTTAATATTCACCGTATGTTAAATACTACAAGTATCTACGTTACACACGATCAATTAGAAGCTATGACTATGGGTGATCAAATCGTTGTATTTAATGATGGTAAAATCCAACAAAGTGGAAAAGGTAAAGAATTATACTTTAAACCAGCAAATGTTTTTGTTGCGAAATTTATCGGATCACCTACTATGAATACTTTTGAAGCCGTTTATAATGATGGGTTCATTTATGATGAGTCTGGAAAAATAAACATTAAATTAGACAAAGAAACTGCTGAAAAACTTTATAATAACCAAAAATTAATAATTGGTTTTAGAAGTGAAGATTTAAGAATTTCATATACAAATGTTGATAATTCAGCGCTTGGAAAAATATCAAGCATTGAATTAATTGGTAAAGATCAATTGGTTCTTGTTAAACTAAATGATAAAACTGAATTCATTGTAAATGCTACTAATAGTGATGAGTTCGAATTATTTACTCATGTATATGTTGAATTTGTTGTCTCAAGAATTCATATTTTTGATAAAGAAACAGAAAATAGAATTAACTAAATTATGAATAATGAAATAAAACTTTTAGACACAAATTACTTAAAAAGAAAAATTTTCTTATCTATTTTATTTGTCTTACTTTTAATAGTATTTATTTTTCAATTAGTGATGGTTGATAAATTTATAACTAGAATTACATATGAATATAATTATATAAAAGAAGGTACATCAAGTAAAAATTGAGCTGATGAATTAGTTTATAAAAATTCTGAATCATATCAATTACGCTATGTATTTCATAGTCTAAATTCAATTATATTAATATTAACACTAATTTCATTAGTTTTGGTTTTTATTTCATTATTATCATTATTCCTTAATATTGATAATGGAGATAAATATTATCCATATCTTACTTGAATAATTCCGATATCATTTATTTTATTATTCTTCTTACTATCATTACAACCTGAAAATATTAATAAAGTTGATGAAATACAAATTGAGGTTGAAGGGGAACCGCCAACTAAAGGAATTAAAAAAGTTCCTGGTATACCTTTTGGATATGAATTAGTATGATCTTCTATGTTATTACAGTTTGCTAATATATTCATTATCTCAATCGCTAAAAAATCATATGGTTTTATAACTAAAGATTTTATTTTACAAAAAAAACCTCAAGAAACAGCTAATCTATATAAAGAACTTCAAAATAAAATAAAAGAAATTAATAAATAGACCAAAATTTGGTCTTTTTATTAATTATTTTTTGCTTTATAGGATGAAATATAAAATCTAATTTAAATTATTAAAATAGTTGTAAAATTGATATATGAGTAAAAATGTTTATGAGAAGAATATTAATAGTGCAGTTGATATAAAAAATAATATTAGAGTTAAGCAAGTGAAAAGTAATGAAGATTTTACAAAAACTAACAATATTATTTTGTATTTAATGGATTTAATTAAATCTAAAAAAATCCCGGTAAATAAAATAATGCCATCTGAAAATGCATTAATGCAACGATTTAATTGTTCAAGAAGCGTAGTAGTGGCCGCTTATCAGAGATTATCTTCATTAGGCGCGGTTTATACAATTTCAAAACGCGGTCATTTTGTGGCTGAAAATTTTCACAATTTAATTAAACCTGTTAGTTTAATTTTAAAGGTAGAAAAACAAGAAGGATATGAAGAAATTGATTTTATTTGACCTGAATGATTCGAAAAGAAAAACATTATTTTTACTGAGGGTGCTAGAAAGTTTAAAAAGACATACTATAAAAATGATGAATTAATAGCATATTCAGATATTTGAATATCTACTAAAAACATTGCAAAAGATGAAATTATTGATGCTAGTAAACCACTAATTGATGTTTTAGATGAAAAAGAAACAATTACTAACATTGTCTATGAAGTTCAATATGAGAACTTTTTCAACTACTTTGGTTTTGAAAAAATGATGGTATTAACTTTATTCGGCTATGATGAAGATAGTATTTGTATTGCTGGAAAATATTACATCAAACCAGAACATTTTAAACTCTTTTATCAAGAGTTTTCATTATTATAGAGGTAATATTTTAACATTCTTGTTCTATTAACATATTTTTTTAATTTTTTATTATTTTTTAAAATATCTTAACACTATATACAAAATTGTTTGCATATTATTGAAAAATTGTATTGTAAAGATTATGTTATTTTGGTAAAATACTTTTATGAATAAAGCGACATATAAAAAAAATATTGAAAGTTATCCTGAAAGTGTAGGAGCAGTTAGAAATAGATCCTTAAAAGATGACGATGTTACTAAAACAAGCAATATAATTCAATATTTAATTAGTTTAATAAAATCTAAAAAAATTCCCGTAAATAAAATAATGCCTTCAGAGCACGCTTTAATGCAACGTTTTAATTGTTCAAGAAGTGTAGTTGTATCTGCGTATTTAAAACTTAATGCATTAGGAGCAACTTATTCAATTTCAAAACGTGGTCATTTTGTGGCTGAAAATTTTCACAATTTAATTAAACCTATTAGTTCATTACTTAAGGTAGATAAGCAATGAGGAGAAGAAGTATTTGATTTTCAATGACCATCTTGATTTGATGAAAGAAACATTATTTTTACAGATGGCGCTAGAATGTTTAATAAATATTTTTATAAAAATAATGAATTGATAGCAGAAGCGGATGTTTGACTATCAACAAAGAATCTTGATATTTATGAACCAATTGATTTATCAATACCATTACTTGATTCTTTATCTGAAAGAGAACCAGTTAAAAACATTGTTTATGAAATTAAATATGAAGAAGCAAATAGATTAGGATATGAAAAAATGATGGTAATCATATTCTTTGGATATGATGAAGATAGTATTTGTATTGCCGGTAAATTTTATATTAAGCCAGAACACTTTACATTTTTTCATCAAGAATTTTCATTATTATAAAAACCAAAACTACTTGTTTTGGTTTTTATTATTTTTTAAAAATTCATTCTAAAATTTGTTTTTTAAAATTAGTTTCTTTTCCAAATGTTAGAAAGCTTGGTTTGATAAATGAAAAACTTTTAAAGAAGCTTTTAGGGTTACTAAACGATTTAAATCCTTCATACCCATGATATCTGCCATTACCAGAATTGCCAACTCCACCAAAAGGCAAATAAGTATTTGATAAAAATGAAATGGTATTATTGATAATTACACTACCAGATTTAAAATATTTTTCTATTTCAAAATTTCGTTTATTCTTTCCAAATAAATAGATAACTAATGGATTAGGTTGTCTTTGCAAAATATTTTTAAGTTCATTAAAGTTTTCAAAACTTAAAATAGGTAAAATAGGACCGAAGATTTCTTCTTGCATAATTCTTTCATTCTGTGAAGCAAAATAAACAAATGGTTCAATTGTTAACTTTGATTCATTTTTATTTAATAATGAGAGTTTGTCATTGTCTAATAGTGATAATATTCGATTAAAATGTTTTTGATTAATAATTTTACCGAAATTATCATATAGTTTATATTCATTTAATTGTCTTTTAAATTCTTGATAAAACTCATCTTTAATTTTATTGTCTATTAAAATATAATCATGAGCAGTGCAAATTTGGCCGCTATTTAAGAATTTACCAAAAATAATATTTTTGACCGTTGATTTGATATTTGCATCATCAAATACGATACTTGGGGACTTTCCGCCAAGTTCTAAAATAGTTGGAATTAAATTCTTAGCTGCATTTTCTGCGATAATTTTTCCAATGTTTGATGAACCTGTAAAGAAAATTAAATCAAAATTAATTTCATTAAAAATTTTAAATTCATTCATATCATTTGATGAACAGTACATTATGGATTCATCAAAATTATCATTAATTATTTTATTTATTAAAGTCCATGAATTTTCTGAAACCTCTGATGCCTTTAAAATAATCCTATTACCAGCAGAAATAGCTGCAATTATCGGATCAAAACTAAGCAAAAAGGGATAATTTCAAGGGCTATATATTCCAACTACACCATAAGCCTCATATTTAATATAGCTTTTAGAACCAAATAAAAATCAAGGAGTCTTAATTGATTTTGGTCTAGTTCATTTTTTTAGCTTTTTAAGCGTTAGATTAATTGAATTATAAATTAAAGATATTTCACTATAGAAAGCTTGGCTAGGTGTTTTTTTAAGATCTAAATATAAAACGTTTTCTATATCAGATTGATAAAACATTATTAATTTTTTTAGCTTTTTAAGAGTCTTAATTCTTGTTTTTAAATCAAGTGGACCATTATTTAAGTAGTTTTCTTTTTGTTTTAAAAATATTTGATAATTTTTTGTGTTCATATACCAAAAAAATACCACATTTTGAAAAAAATCAAGAAAAAAATCTACATCAATGCTATTGACTATGCAAGTTCATAACAAAAGTTTTTTTAATTAATTTTTACTATTTTATAATAGCAACTATGAACGCAAATATTAAAAACACATTGAAAAGTTTTAATGAATTTGATAATACTTTTGCTCATAAACACGATGATTTAGGTGTTAATATAATAAAAGATCAAATCAATATTAAACTTTGACAACCACTTGCAAAAGAAGTGAAAATATTATTATATAAAACTTCTAATTTAGATAGAAGCGAATCCTTTAAAATGGATAAAAGAGAAGATCTAAAAAATCATTATTCAGTTTGAGAGATTTCACTAAGTAAAGAGAAATATCAAGACTACTATTATCAATTTGAAATTATACAGGAAGACAACACTAGAACAATCGCCTTAGATCCATATGCTAAATCATTAGCCCCCTTTAATTGAGAAGGAAAAGGATATAAAGTTGCAAAAGGTGTTTTATTAAAAAAAGACCCAATAGAAATTGGCAAAAAACCTTGCGATTTAGATGTTAAATGAAATAATTCAGTTGATCCAATAATTTATGAAATGCATGTTCGTGATTTCACGAGTTTATTTGATGAATATGAAATAAAAGATAAATTGACTTTTAACGGTTTAATTCAAGCAAATATTTTTGAATATTTAAAGAAATTAAACATTACCCACTTACAATTACTTCCAATTCATGCAGCATATTCAGTTAATGATTTAGATCGAAAAATTTTATTAAAAAATCAAGGTTCAAAATGATCTACAAACTATAATTGAGGCTATGACCCGCTTAATTATTTTAGTATTAATGGTCTATACTCAACTAATGCAGAAAATCCATATGCAAGAATTGAAGAATTCAAGAATTTTGTTGATTTAGCTCATAAAAATGGAATAGGGATAATTTTAGATGTTGTTTATAATCATATGATGGATAATCATATTTTAGATGATGTTGTTCCTGGCTATTATTATAGAGATGAAGCAACTAAAAAACCTGTTATTTTCCCACCATTAGCTGATGAAAGATATATGGTTAGAAAATTAATGTTTGATTCATTAAAATATTTTGTAGAGGTATTTAATGTTGATGGATTTAGGTTTGATTTATCTTGTTTTCATCATAAAGAAACAATTGATTATATTGTTACAAATTTAAGAAAAATAAAACCTAATCTTGTTTTTCATGGTGAAGCTTGAAAATTTACTGATTTAAATTTAGAAGATTCATACATTAAAGGAATAACAAACAATAAACTCTTATTTGGATATTTTAACGATTCGATTAGAGATGCGATTAAAGGTAGTGAACATGAAGTAAATTCACCTGGATTAATTCATAAGTATAATAAAGAACAATTTTTAGAATATACTAGCTCAATTGTTGCCGGGTTAAAGAATTATTCATTTGGCGAAATACCACACTCGGTTGATTCATATTCATTATTTAATGAGGATGTTGGGATTAATTTGAATTATGCGGCTTGTCATGATGGATTTACCTTATGAGACAAGGTTAACATTTTCGCTGAAAATAAAACCTTTATTGAACGTATCGAGATGTATCGTCAGGGAATAATGATGAGTGTTGTGGCACAAGGAAGATATTTGATGTTAGCTGGAACTGAATTATTACAATCTAAACCTTGTGATTATTCTGGTGAAGAATCAGAAAGATGTGTAATTAGCCCTTATGATGATTTTGGTTTAGAACCAGAAAACAATTCATATTGTCCTAATTCATACAAAACAACTGATTATACAAATGGGATTAAATGAAATAATTTAAAAAATAAAGATGTTAAGAAGTATGTTTTCGATTTTGTTGCAGACTTAAATAAATTTAGAATGAATACAGATTATTTAAGATTAGACACAAATGAAAAAATAATAAAAAGATTAAAATTCTTAGAAAGTGATGTAGAAAAAGGGATATTAATCTTTAAGATAGACAACATAGACCATACAAAAGAATTAATTGTTATGCATAATTTTGGAACAAAAGATTATGATATCAAAAACTATAATGGGTCAGTGTTATTTGAATCAAAAATAGATAACAAAAATAATATATTACAAGCAAATTCAACAATAATAATGGAGAGATAAACACATGAAAGTAGTTAAACTAGAAGAAAAAATACTATACCAAATTTTCCCTCGTTCTTATTATGATTCTAATAATGACGGAGACGGTGATATAAACGGAATTACAAAAAAACTTGGTTATTTAAAAAAACTCGGAATTAATGCAATTTGATTATGTCCAACATATGAAACTAATTTTGTTGATGCTGGTTACGATGTTTTAGACTATAAATCAGTATGAAAACAATTTGGAACTCTTGATGATTTTATTAAGATGACTAAAACTGCTAAGAAATATGGAATCGATATTATAATGGATATTGTTTTAAATCACGTATCTAATGAACATGAATGATTTAAAAAAGCTGTTGCATCTGTAAATAATGTTGAACACAATTATTTCATTTGAAGAGATCAACTTACCGAACAAGAACAGAAGGCTCAAAGTATTTTTGGTGGTTCAGCTTGAGAATATGTGTCAACTATTAAAAAATATTATTTTCACCTATTTTCAAAAGAACAAGTCGATTTAAATTGAGAACATCCGGATACAATTAAGGCAATGGTTGATGTTATTGATTTTTGATATGACTTAGGTGTTAGAGGTTTTAGATTAGATGCCATAAAGCACGTTTCTAAAACTTTTGATAAGGTTGATGATAACCCTTACTTTGCTTGAAACGATAATGCTGTTGATTATTTAAAAAAGTTTAATGAATTGGCTTTTAAGGATAAACCGGATGCATATACCTTAGGTGAAGCAAGCGGAATTACAGCTGATGAATTATTAGAGTATGGTTCAGGACAAAATAAAGTATCTGATAATTATTTTAATTTTTCGTGATGATGAATTGGATGAGGATTAAAGACAGGAAGAAATGGTTATGATGCAAATTGAGATTATAAGCAATTTGTTTATCAACAAAAACCGTTTCAAGAAAATGAATTAATTAAACCACATATGTTTACTAATTTTTTATCAAATCATGATACCTCAAGAAGTATATCAAGATGAGGAGATGAAGGATTTTTCCACGAAGAATCAGCTAAAACATATGCCTTGATGATGTTTTCACTGAAAGGTATTCCATGTATTTATTATGGTGAAGAAATAGGAATGCTTAATGTTAAATTTAATAATCGTTCAGAGTTCCGTGATGTTGATATTAAAAATGGTTTTGCTGCGTTAGTTGACAATAAGAATCCTGAATATAGCGAGGATGAATTCATTAAATATTTAAATATCAACTCAAGAGATGCTGGTCGTGGATTAATGCAATGAAATAAAACTAAAAATGCTGGATTTAGTAAATCAACAAGTACCTGAATTAAAAATGGAAGAAATAAAGAAGAAATTAATGTTTCAAATGCATTAAAAAATAAAGATAGTATTTTTTACTTTTATAAAGAATTAATAAATTATCGTAAATCTAAATATCATAATGTACTTATTTATGGTAAATCAGATATTTATGTTGATGATAATGGTGTGATTGTAATTAAAAGATATGATCATAAAACAACTTTAATTGCGTATATCAATCCAACTAAAAATGAATTAAAATTAGATAGAGTTTGTGGAGAACAAATTTTATCAACCTATAAAGATAAGAAAATCACAAGTAATAAATTAAGACCTTTTGAGTCGGTTTTAATTAAGTTATAGGAGCAATATGAACTTTTTAAAGTATGATGTTGAGAATAAGACTATTTCTCAAGTTAAGTTTGATAGGAATGTTACAGCAAAAACAGAAAGTATTTTTGCACTTGGTAACGGTCGAATTGGTATTAGAAGTGCTGATGAAGAGAGAGCTTTTTATAATAAAGAAGACTTTTTTGTAAATGGAATATTTAATAGAGATACACGTGATGAAGTCTCTGAATTAGCTAATTTAGCCGATTTAATGACAACACCAATTTATTTTGATAATTCCGAATTTGAAGTATTAGAGCAAGATAAATATGAAAAGACTCTTTATTTGTATGAAGGTGTTTTAAAAAGAGAAGTAGAAATCAAAAGAGATTATGGTAAATTTCATTTAACTTTCGAGCGTTTTGTTTCACAGGATGATCTAAATGTTTATGGACATAAAATAACAATAAAAGCTATAGAAGTTAAAAATGAAAATGGTCTTTTAATTACATTTAAACCTGCTATAAATGGTCAAGTAACTAATAATGGAACACAACATTTTGGTGAAGGACTTAAATCACGTCCAACACAAAAATCATTACAAATGGATCAAACAACAACTATTTCAAAACGTTATGTTGTTCATAATCTTTTAACTAACTTATATTTTAATGATAAAGAAGTTGAAGGCGGAACAGATGATTATGTCGTTGAAATGAAAAGACGTTATATTGGATTCAAAATCAGACAAAAGGTTAAAACTGGTGATGTTTTAGTCCTTGAAAAAGTTATGTCTGTGCATACATCTGTTGATAATAAGTTATTGTTAAATAAAGATGAAATTAAAGAAATAGCAAATCAAAAACATTCATATTTATTGACTACTAATTACAATCAATTAAAGGCTGCATCTATTGAGATGATGGTTTCAAGAGCTAGAAAACAATTTTATGTAAAAATCGAAGGTGGAGAAGAGGCAAAGTATGACTTGTTAGCTCTTGATTTTGGTGTTTTTCACTTAAATGGATTTGTTCCAAGACATTCAAAAAATATGAACGTAGGAGCAAAAGGACTTTCAGGCGAAGGTTATCAAGGACACACATATTGAGATACTGAATTTTTTATTAATCCAATTTATTTATTTAATGAACCAAAAATCGCACGTAATCTGTTAACATATAGATACAAAGGTATTCATAGTGCAAGATTAAAGGCAAAAGAGGAAAAAGAAAGACCTGAAGAAAGTAATTTATTAGGGGCTCAATATCCATGAGAAATGGCGTGACCTACAGATGGTGAAGTTTGTCCATATTGAGGTCAAGCAGATGTTGTCACTGGAAAACAAGTCCCAATTACTTCGCGGCGTCAAGAAATTCATGTTTCTGCAGATGTTGCATATGCTGTAAACCAATACTTCCAAATTACTAGAGATTATAAATTTATGGAAGAAATGGGATATGAAATGATAATTGACACAGCTATATTCTATTCAAATAGAGCTGAAGTTCAACCTGATGGAACATATGAGATAAAAGATGTAATGGGTCCTAATGAATATAAAGGTAATATTGATAATAATGCTTATATCAATATGTTCGCTAAATATAATATTAATTTAGCTTTAAAATATATTGACTTTTTAAAAAGTAAAAAACCAGAGATTTGAGAAGTGATTCAAACTAAAATACCTTATGAAATTGATTATTCTAAACTTAAGTTAGTTGCTAATAATCTTAAACAACAAGCACCAAATAAAGATTTAATTATTGCTGAGAATGATCAATTTTTAGAACTTTCAAAAGTTGATATTTCTGCATTTCAAATGCTTGGTGACGCAGGTAAAAAATTATTTAGCACCAAGGAAGGTCAAAAGGTATTAGCATCACAATTAGTTAAACAAGCTGATGTTGTTTTATTACTAAATATTCTTCCTCACCTATATACAAAAGAAGTTAGAAAAGCTAATTTTGATTATTATGAACCTATTACAACTCACGATTCATCATTATCGCCTGCTACATACGCAATAGAAGCTGTACGATTAAGAATGCTTAAACAAGCTTATAAATTATTTAAGTATGGAATTAACATTGATTTAGGGCAAAATATGCACAGTTCTAATGCTGGAATCCATGCTGGTGCATTAGCTTCAATTTATCAAATGATTATTTTTGGGTATGGTGGTCTTGATTGACATGATGACAAATTACATATTAATCCAATTCTTCCAGAACAATGAACTAAATTAACATATCGATTTAAATATCAAAGCAATCATTTTGAAGTTATTGTTAATAAAGAAAAATTTAGTGTTCAAATGATTAGTGAAACAATTAAAAAACCTACCTGAATTTGAATTGGTGATAAAAAGGTACAATTTGAAAATAATGAAATTTATGAGTTTGGAGTAATTGAAAATGTTTAAAGGATTTATTTTCGATTTAGACGGAGTCATCACAGATACAGCTAAATTACATTTTAAAGCTTGACAAAAAACAGTTAAAGAATTAGGAATTGATTATTCAGAAGAAGAAAATGAAAAATTACGTGGTCTTCCAAGAATTGATACTTTGAAAGCTATTTTAGATATGAAAAAATCTTCATTATCTTTATCTGAAGCTGAACTAGTAGAAATAGCAAATCAGAAAAATGAGCTTTATAAAGAGCTTCTTAAATCTGAGATTGATGAAAAATCAATCCTACCAGGAATTTTAGAATTTTTAAATAAAGCTAAAAAGCACAACATCAAATTAGCAATAGCCTCAAGTAGCTATAATGCCCCTATGATATTAAAGAAACTTGGTATTTTTGAGATGTTCGATTATATTGTTAATCCAAAAGATGTTACAAATGGGAAACCGGCTCCTGACATTTTTATTAAAGCTGTTCAAGGAATTAATTTAAAACCTTGTGAATGCATCGGATTTGAAGATGCGCCTGCCGGGATTAAAGGGATAGCAGATGCAAAAATTAAATCAGTTGCAATTACACACAATTCAAATGAAGATTTTTCAAATGCTGATTTAGTGTTAAAATCAACATCTGAACTTGACTTTAATAAAATTTTAAAAATGTTTGATTAAATTAATAAAAACTTACTTAATATGTAAATATTGTTCGCCTTATTAAGTAAATCCAAAATGCAATGTTTGAAATTTGTTAAAAAACAACAATTTTTAGATTGGAAAAAATCATTCGGGCACTTCCGAGTGATTTTTTCACATATTTAAAAGGAGAATATTTATTCTGCGAAATGTCAACAAATGGATTTTAATGAAATATTACACAAAATCAATGAATTTGTAAATTGATCTAATTATAAAAGAATAAGATTGTAAAAACAAAATCCTATCCGGATTCAATTTTTGGGGAACTGTAGATAATTCTTAATTTTATCCGCTTTATTTTGAATATTAGTTTTCAAAGTAGATTTTTCTTGATTTATTTGATCAATAGCTGTTTTTGCTTCATTCTCAGCATCTACTAAATTATTTTCAGTAGCCTTAATTTCAGCATCTGTTAATTTTGGAGTTTTATCTTTAGCTGCTTCTGCCACTTGAATTGCTTGCTCTAATTTAGTTTTAGCATTATTTAATGTAGATTCATTATTCATTGAGTCTTTTGTTTGTTTTGACTTATTAATTTTTTTAGCTAATTTATTCAATGCATCATCATTTTTTTGAGAAGCGACGGTTTTTTCATCTTCAGCTGTTTTTGTAGCTCGGTCTAATGCATTGCCTTTATTATTGATATCTGAAAGAGAATCATTATTTGTAATACTTTCATTATCAGTAATAGCTTGTTGCAATTTATTAATTGCGACTGTTAAATTAGCAACGTTAGGATTTGATTTAAATTCCGCTAGTTTATCTTTAGCTTTTTGTAATTTATCAGAGAAACCTGATTTGGCTTGCTCTAATTTTTCTTTTGTGATTTCTAAATTTATTCGATATTTATTATTCATATTTGTTGTGCAACCGATAACAACGGAAGCAATAGGAATTATTATAGAACCTAAAACCAATATTAATTTATTTTTCTTATTCATTTATTTCGGAAATTAATCCTTTCTTATTTTTTTAAATCTTTCAACTAATTCTTCATTTCTATTCTTTATATCATCTATTGTTCAATAATCTTTTTAAGTTGCGAGATTTTTATTACAGATCTAAATTTTGTCGCCTTTTTATATCGCACTTTTAAGTTTGGATCTTTAAGTATAATCTTGTAAAATTCGCATAAATCGCTGAATAATTATTCAGTTTCTCTTCTTCTTTTTTGTGAATATGGTATTTGATATTTGGTATTAAAAAGTTGTATTAATTAGAATATTCTTAAATAATTTTCTAATTATTTCACTTTTTACTTCTATTTTGTTTTGTGTAATATATATCCCTTCTCCATAAAAATATGCCAAAAAACACCTAGTTGTTAGGCGTTAATTTATTGTTAAATTATTTATTAAGAGTTTACTCTCTCTCAATCTTATTAAAAGAGGATTAGAAAAAGAGATTGTGTATAAAATTCCTTTCACATCATTCATGATGTTTAATTACTATAAATTTTTTAATTGTATTAGTTTTTATTAAATAATATAATTCGTAAAGCTTAAAATTAGTTTTAAAATAAGGTATATTTAATAAATATATGCGATAAATGAGATATGTTATAATTACTTTATTTGGGAAGGATTTTATTAAAATTATAGGATTATTTTGTTAGCCTTTTGCAAATGATGTTGTTTTAAATACGTTAGAAGAAATTAAAACTAATGCTGCATAAATTTTAGTATTTTTTTGTGTTAAGAATTAAGAAAATTGAAACAATCTAAATCTTGTATATACTTTTTGGTAACGAGGTAAATATCATTGTGCAGGATTTATTTAATATAAAATGATCATAAACTTTTAAAAAATGAGTAGTAATTATTGTTCAAATAATTTTAGATTATTTAATGATTTTGGAATAATGTTTTGTTTAAACGCAGTTATTTACTAGTTATAAAACAAAGATTTTAGGGGATAAACATGCAACTAAATAAAGAACTAAATAAAGAAAATATTGATATTAATAAATTTACTGAATATTCACAATCATCAATAAAATCAATTTTAGATAAAGCAATAGAGAAACATAAGCAGATAATTTTAACAGGAGCTCCAGGAACGGGTAAAACTTATAATGTTAGATCTTATGTTAATGATCAGATTGAACCAAATGAAAAGAGAAGTGAATTTGTTCAATTTCACCCGTCATATGATTATTCAGATTTTATAGAAGGATTGAGGCCAGTTATTTTAGACGAAGCTACTATTGAAGAACCTACGTTTGTAAAAATGGATGGTATATTTAAAGCATTTTGTAGAAAAGTAGTCTCTGAAAATTACGATAAAATTAAAGCTAAAAATCCAACTGAGGTTAATTTGCCATTCAGCGACCTATATAAAAAATACGAAGATAATTGTACGGATAAATATTTCTTTATCATTGATGAGATAAATCGAGCTGATTTGTCTAAAGTTTTTGGAGAACTAATGTTTGGACTTGAAAAGTCTTATAGGGGAATTGAAAATTCATTTCAAACGCAATATAAAAATCTAAAAACATATGAAATACTTACGAACGGGAAAGGAAAAATAATTGATTTTGATTGTTTTTCTAAGGGCTTTTTTATTCCTAAGAATTTATACATTATTGGAACTATGAATGATATTGATAAATCAGTCGAATCATTTGACTTTGCTCTAAGGAGAAGATTTAAATGAATTGAAATAAAGGCTAATGAAGTTGCGCATATATCATTAACTGAAATATTAAATAATAGTTCTCCTGAACAGATTAATACCTTGGTTGATAAAATCAAAAAAATGAATAATGTTATTTCTGATTCTGTTGAAGGAAGAAAATTAGGTCTTTCAGAAGCTTATCATATTGGTCATGCATATTTTAAAAAAGTTGATTTGAATAACCCCTTAAGTTTAAAAAATATTTTTAATAAAAATATCGTCCCAATTCTTAAAGAATATACAAGAGGAAGACAACAATCTGATATTAATGATTTTATTGCTAAATGTGCTGAAGCATTAGAAGTTTAATATGAAAAATAGAATGGATTATTATGAAAAATAAATTAATTAATTTATATGAAAATACTTATAAAGATAAGGTTTATGAAAAAAGACTGGAAAAGTATAATGAAACTATAAATAAATGAAAAGAGTATCGTCAAAAAATTAAAGACGGAACAATTACATTAGAAGATTATACAAATCGAAAAAATTTTAAGCATTATTTAACTTACTTTTTAGAATTCGATTCTGCTGACATCGGATCGTCAAGATGTGGAAATGCTTTTCAATACATGATTAAAATGAACGACAATGGAACTTTTTATCTTAATAAATATGATAATGAAGAAGAACAAAAGGAAGCTGATAGAGAAACCGCTAATATATATTTTGAAGAAAAAATAAAACCTTTATTAAAAAAAATAGTAAATTGCAATTCATTTAAAGAATTATATGATTTAGAAAAAGATGACTTATATAAGAAATTTGTAGCTAAACAAATTATTAAAAAAATGATTTGTTTAGAGTCTAAAGTTAAAGAATGTGAATTCAAATATAGAATTGCTGAAATTTATGAACATTTAGCAATTAAAAGGGGTTGCAAATTATTCGAAATAGAAAATAAAGGAATGTCACAAATTAAACAAAATATTAATATAATGGAAAAAGCTTTTGAAATTTTGTCATTGAATATAAATGAAATTACCGAAAAGCAGTCTTTTGAAGTTTCAAAAACATTAAGCGAAATACTTTTTGCTAAAGAAAATGAAACTTCGGATAGTGAAAATAAAAACTATATATTTGAAATAATATCAAATGCTTTAAAAGAAGATTACAAACAGATAATTTTAACAGGAGCTCCGGGAACAGGCAAAACTTATAATGTTAGATCTTATGTTAATGATCAGATTAAACCAAATGAAGAGAGAAGTGAATTTGTTCAATTTCACCCATCGTATGATTATTCAGATTTTATAGAAGGATTGAGACCTGCCATTATTTTTAAAGCAGCTAACGACAAGCCAACGTTTGTAAAACAGGACGGTATATTTAAAGCATTTTGTCGCAAAGTTATAATGAATAACTTTAAAGAATTAGGAGATGATTTACCAGTATCTTTTAAAGATTTTAAAGATAAATATTCTGATGCAGAAGAAAATAATAAATTTAAAACAAAATACTTTTTTATCATTGATGAGATAAATCGAGCTGATTTGTCTAAAGTTTTTGGAGAACTAATGTTTGGACTTGAAGAGTCTTATAGGGGAATTAAAAATTCATTTCAAACGCAATATAAAAATTTAAGAACATATCAAATAGAGTCAGATGGAAAAGCTCATTTATTAAGTTTCGATTGTTTTGAAGGTGGCTTTTTTATTCCTAAGAATTTATACATTATTGGAACTATGAATGATATTGATAAATCGGTAGATGTTTTTGATTTTGCCTTACGAAGAAGGTTCCAATGAATAGAAATAAATGCTAAAATGATTTGCGAGCAATCACTTATTAATATGTTAAAAATTGATAAAGAAGAAGCTAAAAATTTAGCAAATAGAATTTGCGCTATGAATGATGTTATTTCTAATGAAGGTGCTAAATTTGGTTTATCCGAAGCTTACCATATAGGACATGCTTATTTTAATGAATTAGATTTATCTAAACCTTTATCATTACAAGAAATTTTTAATAACGACATTGCTTTAATTATTAAAGAATATACTAGAGGAAGAAATTCTGAAGAGGTTGATGAATTAATCCATAAGTGTGCCAAAGCTTTGGATG
The DNA here is from genome assembly GCF_900660545.1 of Mycoplasmopsis cynos. Lineage (NCBI taxonomy): Bacteria > Bacillati > Mycoplasmatota > Mycoplasmoidales > Metamycoplasmataceae > Mycoplasmopsis > Mycoplasmopsis cynos. The sequence goes on from NZ_LR214986.1 coordinate 104,027, forward strand.
TATCATATGAAAAATAAGATTACATTTTATGGAAGAGATTTTTCCGATATTTATAAAGATATAGAATCCACTAAAACAAACGGCTCTGATTCCGAATTATTAAATAGTAATAAGAAAAAAATACTTTTATATTTTTTAAACAAAGTAAAGCCAGATGTTAAAGAATTAGTTGTTAATAATAGTAATCAACGTTTAGAGTATGAATTATTTAATCAACTAAGCGAAAATATATACTATTTTGGCGGCCTTGTTGGAATATTATCAAAATCAATTAAAATTAAAAAAAGTGATATAAAAGGTGAATTATCAAAACAAGAGTCAAATGATGAATATGAAGTTGAAATTACTCTTCAAATTCAATCTAGATTTGATGTAAAAGAGGATGGAACTATCGGAGAACCAAATTTTCTATCTACAATGCTATCTGATAAAGATTTGATCTTAAATGAAGATTTTATACCTTTAAATAGCAAAGTTAACATTTTTGATTATCTTTTATTATTTTCTTATAAATATAAATTAAAGGAAGCGAGCATTAAGGGGCTATTTAGGACATACCAAAGATTTGAAAAAAATGATGACAAACTTAGAGGAACAATCGATGTATCTAAACATATTAAACAAAATATGTGAATGAACAGCGGTCTGATATCATATTCGTATAGAGAAAATAGTATTGACAATTACACTAATCATTTAATAGTCAAAACCTATCAATATCTAAAGAAAAAATACTTTTCAAAGGTTAATAGAATATTCGATTCAGATACAGAAATGAAAAGATTGATCGACAATTTGTCATTTAATACTGAACATTGAAAATATAGTCTTAAAACAACTATTATGAAAAATTTAAATTCAATTTCACATCCCTTTTATATCGAGTATGAATCGTTAAGAAAAATATGCTTAAATATTTTAAGAAATGAAGGTATATCTGTTTTTAATGGAGACAATTCAAATAAAGTAGAAGGAATTTTATTCTATATTCCATCTTTATGAGAGATTTATTTAGAAGAATTTTTAAAATCTGATGAATATACTCTTTCTTCTCAAAAGGAAATTAAAATTATAGATTACAAAGGAGAAAGAAAATTCAAACAGCCAACATTTCCTGATTATGTTTTTTCTAGTAAAGACAAGAAAAAACATTTCATGATTTTAGATGCAAAATTCAAAGAGGCATGAAGTAAAATTATTTTTGAAGAAAAACCTTTTAGTGATGTATTGAGTGATTATGATAAATGTATAAGGGATATGGTGTCAATCAATTGCCATGCTAGCGGTGTTATTTTTCCAAGTAATCATGAACAACCATCGAAACTTGAACCTTATGTAGAACATTCTATTAGTAAATTCAATAATGTTGATAAATTTTATACATTTCCAGTTTTTATTCCTTTTTCATCAAACGATTATGAATCTTGATTAAAAGACTTTAAAAATAACTTTAATAAGGCATCAACGCTTGTTAAGTCTTATATTATCAAAGAAAAGAAATATATTCAAAATATAGAAATAATTTCAAAGCAAGCAGAAGAATTAGGAAAATAAGTTATATAAACTGAAATTAAACTTTTAACATATATATAGTTAATTTAATTTAATTTAATAATGTTTTTAATTTGTATTATTGATATCTTTGTTCTTGATTATCAAAATAAAAAAATAGTAATAGGAGTTTTTAATTCGTATTTTTATGATTGTATTTATCCTTAATTGTTATTCAAAACTATAATAAAATATTTTAAATATCAAGTTAAGCTTATTTTTTTATTTTTAACAAATAATTTCATTTTTATGATTGATATTAAAACTTAGAAATTTAGATTATAATTAGTATTTTTTTATATGAATACTAGTTTTTATTTATAATTAAAATACTATGAATTTTAGAATTCTCTCTTATAATCTATTTAAGAAAAAAGAAAGTCAATGAATAATATCGCCACAAATATAGTGGCTTTTTTCTATCGAATAGAAATGTTGTTTTCAATAATATATTTATTTTACATCAAACATAGGTGCTTCTACAATGCCCAAAGACGGAGATAGTAAAAAAATTCAAGAGCATTTTATTTCATAAGTTAAAAAATATTTTAGCGATGAGTTAAAAAGACCCGAGATTTTAAATAGGATTGGTATACCAAACATAATCCCTTTTAATAAAATAACCTCATTAGAAATGAAACTTGACATTATAAAATATAAAATTAAGAAAATTAAAGAATTTTTATTAAAAGAAAAAAACATAAAATTAATATTCGATGATTCAATTGAAGCATATTACACATTAGTAGCTAATAATGTTGATGATTCAATGGGTGCCCGTTCTCTTATTTTATTCTTAGAAACTGATTTAGTAAAAGCAATATCAAATATTATTTTTAAAAATAGAGAACTAATTGAGAAGAAATTATCGGAATCCGAGGATGACGATGGTTTAGTAAATCTAAAACTAAAATATGTATCTTCAAATGATAGCTGTGGTTTTAAAGAAGAAATATTCTAAAATAAAGTCAATTAAAACTTAACTTTGCCTGTTTTATGGACCTTATTTTTTATTTTTAATGGCGTAATTGATATTGCATTTATGATTATTTTAATAGAAAATAATATATTTTTATGCATTATTTTAACAATTAGATCATTGATTGGTTTAATGATTTTTTTATCATTATATATAAAAAAGCAGAGTGTTAAAAATGCTCAAGAAAGACTCGGAAAATGAAGGTTTGTACAAGAAGATTTTTACTTTACTAAGGAATATACTATTAATGAACACAATTCAAATACTTATATTTATACTTTTGGTATTACAATTGGTAATTATCCATTGTGTATCCCTCTATATATGTGATATAAAATAGAAAAAAATATTTTATAAATTTTGATTTAAATACTTTTTATACAATAATTTGAGGAATTCATTTTTCAAAAATAAAAATAGTGCTAAATAAAACTTGTGAAATTTATCAAGATTTCACTAATCTTTACTATAAGCAAAAATAGTATTATGAAATATTAAAGTATAAACAATAATCTCTAATTAAAATGTTAGAAACAAAGAGAAAATAATATAAAACTAGGGCAATATTATTTGTTGAAAAAGTAAGAAGAACCTATTTGAAAAAAGATTTTTAACTTACTTTTATATTATTTTCAAGTTATTTTACATATTTTATTTGCAGGTGCAAAAATTATTATTTTCAAAATTTGCATTAAATATTTTATATGGTATAATAACTAAGCAATTTATAAAAAAATTTACATTGATTTACAAAAATTAACGTGGAGGAAAAATGAGACAAACAACAATCGTTAATTCCCAACAAGCAGACAAAAAATGATACGTTGTTGACGCCGAAGGTCAAGTTTTGGGTCGCTTAGCTGCATTTGTGGCTTCTGTACTTAGAGGAAAAAATAAACCAACATTTACACCTAATTCAGATATGGGTGATAATGTAATTATTGTTAATGCTGAAAAAATTATTTTAACTGGTAAAAAAGAAGATAACAAAATTTATTACTCACACTCAGGATATCCTGGTGGATTAAAAAGCATTGTTGCTGCAAAGTTAAGAGTTAAAAGACCAACAGCATTAATCGAAAAAGCAATACATGGAATGATTCCTCATACAAAACTTGGAAATAAACAACGTCGTAACTTATTTATTTATGCAGGCGCAGATCACAAACATGAAGCACAAAAACCAGAAAGATTAGAGGTTAAATAATTATGACTAAAAACATTGAATATCGTGGATTAGGAAGAAGAAAATCATCAGTTGCTCGTGTTAAATTAACAAAAGGAACTGGAAAGTTTTTAATTAACAAAAGAGATGCTCGTGAATATCTAACTTCTGATATTTATTTAAAGGATGCTAATCAACCTTTTGTTTTAACAGAGACAGTAAATCAATTTGATGTTTCTGTTATTGTTTCTGGTGGTGGTTTAAGCGGACAAGCAGGTGCAATTAGACTAGGAATTGCTCGTGCATTATTAGAAGCTAGTTTAGATTATCGTGCAACATTAAAATCTGCTGGAATGTTAACAAGAGATGCTCGTGCAAAAGAACGTAAGAAACCAGGATTACGTGCAGCACGTCGTGCAAGACAATTTTCAAAACGTTAATTTTAATAATAAAGCTTTACTATTCTTTTTTTATGGTATAATAGTTTTGCTTATGCGAGCGTAGCTCAGCTGGTTAGAGCACACGACTGATAATCGTGAGGTCGATGGTTCAAGTCCATTCGTTCGCACCATATCATTATCAATGACCTATAAACACCTAACTAGGTGTTTTTCTTTTTCTTTTTGCTTTTTTCAAAAAAAAAAAAAAAAAAGCAAGTTATAAAACTGCTTTTTGGTCAATAATCTGAAATGGTACGTCCTAGAGGATTCGAACCTCTGACCCAATGGTTAAAAGCCATTTGCTCTACCTGCTGAGCTAAGGACGCACAACTATGGTGCCCAAGACTGGACTTGAACCAGCACGGTCTTGCGACCGAGGGATTTTAAGTCCCTTGCGTCTACCATTCCGCCACCTGGGCTTTTTTAATGTGCGATATAATTATAGCATAAAGAATAGAAAGTCAATAAATTTTTTTATTATTTTTATTGTGCTGCGAAATAATCTAGATTTTTATACAGGGTAGTGGAAGAATTAAAATGATACAGGTTTGATAAAAGTGATATAACTTATATATGGAAATATTATTCAATTTAAATAAACAAAAAAATTAACAAATTTTGAAAAAAATAGAGAGATCCTTTATATTGTTGCTAAAGAAATAAAATAAATTTAAGTTACGGGGAAATAGTTGAAATTGATACACAATTTAAACTATATCTTAGTTAAAGATGAAGTGCCTGTTTATATCACGCTATTGACGAGACTGCTGTTTGCTTATTAGCAGTTTTATTTGAAGAATAAGAAACAACATTAGGTTATCAAAGATTACTAGAAATGGTTTTTAAAAACACGGCTTTCCTAAGATGATTTATTCAGATAAAAGAAGAACATTTTGGGGTAATGAAAACAATCAAACAACATTTGAAAAAATTCTAAATGAAAAAGGTATAGAAATAAAATGTTCATCTAGTCCTACTCATAAACCATATGTAGAAAGATCATTTAGAACTGCATTAGGTAAATATCAAGTTTATATTGATAAAAATAATTTAAAGAATTTAAATGACTTAAGGCTAAACTCTGATGGCTTTAGAGATTATTACAATACAAGAAATAATAAATTAATTTCAAAACATAATGTTTTTAATCAAGAGGGTAAGAAAAATGGCAATTGAGCCATTGATCTTGTTATTAATAGAAAAGTTTTAAATGGAGTTGTAAGATATAACAATAAAAATTCTACTGCATTTAATTTAGAAAATAAAAGGTTGTTTTTTCTTTTAATTCTAATGTTTTATTAGTTCATTCATCGGACAATGAAATATATTTCATTCAAATATAATGGCAAAAAATATTTCACTAAAGAACCAAGCAAAAAATATTTGAGTTTTTCAAAAATGTGAGCACTCGAAAGAGGACTTGATATTTCAATATCTGCCGTTACAAAGTTAGCTTTTCTTTATAAAAAAGCGGTTCATTTTTTAAAACAATGCAAGAATATATGATTAAATTTAATAGACTTCTTACAAGTAAAAATGTAGATTCTATTAATATTGAAAAAGCGCTTTTATAGTATATATTAAATAAAATATTTATAATTTTAGTCTTGTATTTTTATCTTGATTATCAAAAATACAAAAATTTAAATTAAAATGCACCATAAACATAGTGCATTATATTATTTGAATGATTGAGCGTTTGAGTTTTCAGCTGTTAAAGGATAAGATTTTTTTAATAACTCTTGAATATTATCACCTTGTTGTGGTTCTTTTTCAGTTAAAATAAGATTTACAACCTTGTATTCTGTTGTATGTTCTTTTTGTTCAGTATCAAAAGCAATTTTGAAACGTACTTTCGCCTTTATTTTTTCGCTTTGAATTTCAACAGGAGTTCCTACTGCTGTGATGTGGTGTTCTTTATTAGGTGTACCATCATTATATTTATATGAAACAATGGCAAAAATAATAATTTTCTTTGATGTATCTAATGAACTTTCTTTTTTTACATTTAACTCAATAGTTGCATTATCTGCTTTTTTATCAATTACTGAAAATGTTAATTCTTTTGTATATTTACTCTCATCATCAGTATTCATTTCTGGTGTTGGAGTTGAATTGTTGTCAGTTTTAGCACACGCAATAGCCACAAGTGGTGTAGCAATTAAAGAACCTACGGTTCCAAATAAAAATAATTTTCTCTTCATTTTTTTCCTTTTTATAATTTTTATATTTTTCGTTTCCATATATTTATACTTGAAAAAAAAAAAAAAAAAAACATTAAGTAAAATCTTCGCTAAATTGTGGAAAAAATGAGAAAATATTATAAATTTAGAGAAAAATATAAAAAACTACTTACGTAGCTTTTTCTATAAACCAAACATTTTTGGATCAAATCCTCCACCACCATTTTTTAGTTTTTTGCCCATTTCACTCATTCTTTTAACCATCGCATCATAATCAGCTAATAGTTTATTGAATTCTTGTGCTGTTCTTCCACTTCCTTTGAGAATTCTTTCTTTTCTAGAATTTTGTCTTAATAATTTTGGGTTTTTTCTTTCTTTAATTGTCATAGATGACATTAAAATTTGAAAGTAATACATTTTTTCTTCTGCTTTATCAATTTGGTCTTGATTTATTTTTGAAGCAAGATTGCCTGGAAGCATTTTTAAAATTTTTCCAAATTTCCCCATATTTTTAACTTGCATGATTTGTTCAAGCAAATCATCTAGAGTAAACTCGCCAGAGAACATTTTATAAATCATTTTGGTGGCTTTATCTTCATCAATTACATCTTGAGCTTTCTCAATTAAGCTTAAGACATCACCCATACCAAGGATTCTATCTGCCATTCTATCAGGATGGAAAATGTCAAGGTTTGAAACTTTTTCCCCTGTACCAATAAATTTAATTGGTATATTTAAAATATATCTCAAACTTAATGCAGCACCACCACGAGCATCTGAGTCCAATTTGTTAATGATAGTTCCTGTTAATTTTAATTTATCATGGAATGTTTGAGCAACGTTAATAATGTCTTGCCCAGATAAAGCATCAGCAACAAAAAATATTTCATCAGGATGAGATATTTTTTTAACCCTTAATAATTCGTCCATTAATGGTTCATCAATTGATAATCTACCAGCAGTATCTATAATTATAAGATCATTATTATTTTCTTTTGCTCTATTTAAAGCGTTAGTGACAATTTGATCTACTGAGACATCTACTCCTTCTTCATAATAATCAATTTGAATACCTTTTGCTAATGTAATTAATTGGTCAACAGCAGCAGGTCTATAAATATCAGCAGCGACTACTAAAGGGTTATTAATAATTTTCTTCTTCTTTAAAAAATATGCTATTTTAGCTGTTGAGGTAGTTTTTCCTGATCCTTGTAGACCACACATCATTATTACATATGGTCTTTTATCGACTTTTAATTCATTAGATTTACCACCTAAAATATTAACAAGCTCTTCATGCAAAATTTTAATGAAATACTGAGAGGGATTTAATTTTTTTAGGTTTGGATCATTCAAAGCTTTTTCTTTAACATTATTAATAAACTCTTTTACCACTTTTAAATTAACGTCTGCTTCAAGCAAGGCAAGTTTAATATCTCTAGTTACTTCTAAAATATCAGCCTCACTTAGATTTATTTTTTTAGACACTTTATCAAGTGTTTTTTGTATTCTTTTTTCTAAAAATCCTAACATATAATAATTTTATCATAACTTATTATTTGCTATAATTTTATAATGATAGAACTTATTGTTAAATATCCAGAAAGAGTAGATAAATATATTGCGAATAATTCTGATATTACACGTAATGATATTAAACTTCTTATTCAAGAAGGAGCAGTGTTTGTAGATGGAATAAAGGTTAATAAACCAAAGTTTGAAGTAAAAGAAAATCAATTAATTAAAGTTATTAAAGTAATTGATAAAGAGATTAATATTATTCCTGAAAATATTGAACTTAACATAATTTATGATGATGAATATTTGTGTATTATTGATAAACCAAGTGGTTTAGTTGTACATCCTTCACCTGGACATACATCTAAAACTTTAGTAAATGGTCTTTTGTATCATTTTAAAAATAATCTTTCTAATGAAAACGGCTTATTAAGGCCTGGAATTGTACATAGAATTGATAAAGATACTAGCGGTTTATTAATTATTGCTAAAAATAATTTAGTTCATAATAAGCTTGCTGAAATGTTTGCAACTCATAATGTAAATAGAAAATATTTAGCAATTTGCGATGGAATATTAGAAGATAAAAAATTAAGACTTAATTTACCAATCGGAAGAAGTGTTAAGGATCGTCAAAAAATGACAATAACAAATATTAATTCTAAACCAGCGATTACTAATGTAACCTTGCTAAAAAGTTTTTATTTAAATAATCAACCTAAATCATTAGTTAAATGTGAACTTGAAACAGGAAGAACCCATCAAATAAGAGTTCATTTAAAATATATAAAAAATCCAGTTTATGGAGATCCATTGTATAATAAAGAAGTAGATAATTTCGGGCAAAGATTACATGCTTATAAATTAGAATTCTTTCATCCAATAACAAGTAAAGCAATGAGTTTTTATTCTATGCCACCAAAAGAATTTGAAATTGCTGATTTTGATTATGATGAATTTTTAAAAGGAGAATAATGAAAAACATATTTGGAATTGACTTTAATAAGTTAGACTTAAATGATTTATGAAAGAATGAAAAACAACATTTTAGAATTTGATTTATTTTATTTATTGTATTTTGATCTATTATTACTCTTTTATATTTGGGGTTATTTGTTTTAGACTTGGTATTTAAGGATGAGATTATAAAAAGCATAGATGCTAATATAAAAAAAGGACCAGAACAAAAAAATGATTCAAATCCATATTATAATACAAGATTAGTAATTGATATTTTATTTTTTATAGGACCGGCTATTATATTAATATTATTTGTTATTTCACTTGTTGATTCATATAAGAAAAAAACATTTATTGGAATTTCTTCTTTTTCCATTACTTTAGCAAAATTTATTGGAATAATGACAATTATTAATTTAATACTTTTTAGCACTAGTTATATATACGCAAATGGTGAAACAATATATTCAAAAATTTATTCTTCATTATCTGGAATAGTCATTTTATTTAATATTATTCAACTTTTCTTTGCAGCAAACAATATTTCAAAAATAAAGAAATTATTTATTCAAAAAGAATTAGAAAACCAAGCAAAAATTTTCTTTGATGCAATGAATAAAGCTCAAAATAATAGTCCTTTTGGACCGGATTTAAATTCATTTTTTAATAATGCGCAAACAAAACAACAAAGCGTTAATGAAGAAGAAGCAACTGTTGTTAATGATTCAACGCCAAAAACTGAGTCTGAAAAACAAATGATTATTAAAAAAATTTTAGAATTGCCAAATGAGCAACTACATAAAATTGCTGAAAAATTAAACATTTTTGGCTATGAAGAAATGTCAAAAGAACAATTAGCGGAAATAATTTATAATCATACAAAAAAATAAAAATGCAAAAGTAGAATGTACTATCATTCTACTTTTTTGTTTTTTATAAAAAATACAAAATTTATTTTTCATTTTCAGCCGTCAAGAAAATTAAAAAAGCACTCATAATTATTAAGTTTCTTGTATAATTTTTTAAAATAATAAATTATGTATTGGAGTTAGAAAGATGAAAAGAAAGTTTATGTTTTTTTCAATATTAGCATCTTTTTCCACTGTATTTTTGTCAATCCAATGTGCTAATAATAACCAAAAAAATAGAAATGTTTTACACACACCGAGAGAGAGAGAGAGAGAGAGACTGGGAAGAGCCATTCTGTGTCACCGGATAAGAAAAATGATAACTCCCAATTAAAAAATTCTCACTCTTCTAATTCTACTGATAGTAATACTACTCCCAAATTGAAATCTCCAATTGTCGAGGAAAGAGGTTTAGGTAGCTCAAAAAAGCCTCAATCACCAAGCAAAGACATTCATAAGCAACAAGATAATAGAGTTCCAGATGAAACAAAGAATCCTAATGATCTAAATACTACACCTTCAATAGAAAATAGTAAAAAAACAATTGAAATAAATCAAGAATTTTGAAATAAACATCCAGCTTTATTAACTCAAAAAAAACGTGCAAAATATTCACTGTTTCTTGATGGTGTAAAGTTTGATGCTAATGCATTTAAAAATATAGAGAATAGTGGTTGAAGATATACAAAAGAACGACAACCGGATGATTGATGATATGACATTAATAAGGACTTTGACAGAGATGATAATGCACTTTGCGCAGGAATTACATCTGCTAACTGACTTCATTATTGACTTCGTCAAAATAAAAAGTATGTTGATGATTATTTAAAAGATAGTTCTAAAGGATTTTATGATGTAGTTGAAAATGGGACAACAAAAAAGCAATTTGATCTCCGCGAATTAATGAAATATTATGAAGATAATTCTGCTAATAAAAGTTATAAAGTTTGAAAATCTAATATGTTTGAATTTTTTAAATTTAGATACAAATCAACATTTGTAAATCCTAATATGCTAGTAGACCACTATTTAAATGGTTATTCATATAATGCTGCAAAAGATAAATTCGGAGGAAGTAATACTGAATCTAAATATAAAATACCTGAATTACATAAGTCATTTTTTGGAGATGTATTTGGGAAACACATATTAACTAAAAAAACAAATGTATCGCATACATGACAAAAAGAGACTTTTTCTAAGACACTTATTGATGCTTTAGTAAAGAATAAACCTTTAGGCATTTCGCATAATAATAAGTTCAGCAAGAGAACAACAGGACACATAATTAACGTATGAGGTGCCGATTTTGATGAAAATTACAATGTTGTAGGTCTTTATATAACTAATTCAGATGACCCTAAAAGTACATATAAATTAAAAGATGATACTAAAGAAAGGCTATCAAACGTTGTGTATTACAATGTTTGATATAACAATGATAAAAAGGTAATAAGTGTTGGACAAAGTGACGAAGAAAATTCTGGTGCTGATCTTTGAGATCTCTATTCAGTGGATCTAGGTCAGGAATACTTTGAAGCCTATTTTAAAAGCCTTAAAGATAACTAATATAATAAGTATAATATTAGTATTCTACACTCAAAAAATAAAAATTTTGAGTGTATTTTCAATAATGCGAAAAAAATTATTCATTTTAGTGAATTACTTTGTATTTAAATTAAGAATCCTATAATTTATTTTTCAAATTATTAAACAAAAATGTAAAATATAAGAGTATAAAAATAGCAAGGGATATCATTAAATGGACAAAAAGAATACAGTTTTATTTGGAATGGCTAATTCACTTAGTTTAGCTAATGAAGTTTCAAAAATTTTAAATATAAAGCTTTCAAAAATAGAAAGAACAGTGTATGCAGATGGTGAGGTTATGCTTGTTTCTGAACCTACAGTTCGTGATAAAGAAACATTTATCATAGCTAGCACATCAAGACCAGTAAATGAAAACATAATGGAACTTCTATTATTTATTGACTCATTAAAAAGAGCTAGTGCAAAGTCAATAAATGTTATTTTAAGTTACTATGGATATGCTCGTCAAGATCGTAAAGCTAGCGGTCGACAACCAATTGGCGCAAAACTAGTAGCAGATTTATTAGAAAAAGCAGGAGCTACAAAGATAACTTGTGTTGACTTACATAATCCTTCAATTCAAGGTTTTTTCAATGTTCCTGTTGATGATTTAAAAGGTCAATATCCAATCGCAAAAGCGCTTAAAGAAACAGGAGAAAAATTTACCGTTGTTTCGCCTGATCACGGTGGAACTGTAAGAGCCAGAAAATTGGCTGAATTGATTGCTGATACAGTGCAAATTTGTATTATTGACAAAAGAAGAATTGGTGTTAATCAAACTGAAGTTATGGGAATTTTAGGTAATATCGAAAATCAAAATGCTGTTATTATTGATGATATTATCGATACTGGTGGAACTATTTTGAAAGCAGTTGAAACTTTAAAAGCAAATGGAGCTAAAAAGGTTATTGTTGCCGCAACACACGGAATTTTTACCAAAGGTTTTGAAATTTTTGAAAATCATCCTGATGTAGATAGAGTTATTGTTACAAATAGTATTGATAATACTGAAAATGTTAAGAAATTTAAGAAGCTTCAAATTGTAAGTTTAGGCGATTTTTTAGCAAAAGTTATTAATGCATCATTGAAAAAAACTAGCATTTCTCAAATTTATATTGATTACAAAAAGGAAATTTAGTAACCAAATTTAAAAATACCACATTGTGGTATTTTTAAATCAATTTATGTATTATGTTATATCTTTTAGAACACCCAAATTATGAAACGGAACTAAATTTTCACCAAATAAACTATTTGAAAGATTGGGATAATCAATAAATGGATTTCGATTCCCTTGATATTGAAAAATAACATTATTTCTATGGATATCTCAAGCATCAACTTTATCTTGAATGTTTCAATTTAAATATGTATTAAGAAATTCCTTTTTTATATAAGGGAATGCATTAGTATAAATACTGTTTTTATAATTAATTTTATCTTTAGCATAAGTTATTAAAAAATATAAATATGCTCTAGCTATATCTCCTTTAAATTCATCAATTGGCTCAAAAACCACTTGATTATTTTGATCCTTACCCAGCTTTGAAAGATTTTTTGTAGTATTAGTTGGATTGACAACATTCCCGTGAGGTCAATTGCTTCTAATATTATTAACTTTTATATCAGTAGGTCAGACAAAATGAGCATCATGTCTAATTGGTTCAGCCTTATTAAATCACGATTGAGGAATTATGTGTTCTCTATTGGTGCCATCACCTTCGTTTGTCCCAGAGCCTTTAATATATGTTTTATATTCATATGGATCTTTTCCATACGGATTTTCTGAGTAAATATCTAAGAGAGTTCCGTCTTTTTCATAATACTTATCTTTAAAAGCATCATACTTATTATAAAATTCAGGTAGTTTGTTATATGAAAGTGTTTTTAATTTTTTATTGTTTTTGGTTTGTAAATTAATAATAGCTTCAAATAACTTTTGTCCTTTTTTTCCTTCTAATTCAGCATAGTAGTTATTTGAACTATCATATTGATAATTAATTGGTGCTTTTTTAATGATTTTAGAAACGTCAGATTGTTTATTATTTTTTAGTTTATTTTGTTTATTAATAATGTTATCATTATTTTTTGGAATAGTTAATTTTTGTTGAAATTCCTTATTTATATTTTTGACCCTATATTTAATTATCAAGGTTCTTGTGTTCTCGTTATATTCATATTTCAAATATATTTTTTTGTTTTTTTGTTCAATAAATTCAATTTCATCGATAGGTTTTAAATCATCTTTTAACTTAAATAAATAATTCTTATTTTGAGAATCTTTATTTAATTCACCACTTCCTTTAAAAGAGAAGAAGTCTTGGTATTTTTGTAATAATTTAGAGTTTTTATTTTTAGAAGAAATATTATTATAAATTAAATCAAAATGTGATCCGAAATTATCTTCATTAATAAGTTCGAATGCATTTTCTCATTTATTATAAATTAATGCATCTTTTTGATTATTTGTGTCTTTTATTGTACAAGCGAAAGTAATAATTGGTAATAGAATACTAGAACAAGCAATTCCAAGTGCGAAAAATGATCTTTTCAAATTTATTTTCATATTAATATTATAACAAATTGAATTTTATTAATTTTGATAAAAAAACGCAAGAACTATCTTGCGAATTTTTCTAAATAATCATCATAATCGTCAAAGTCAATGTTTTTATCAATTCATTCTTTTCTTTTTGAAGAATCATTACTCATAAGAGTGCTTACTCTTCTTTCAGCTAATGAGGCATCATCAACTGTTGTTCTTATTAAGGTTCTAGTTTCTGGATTCATTGTTGTTTCTCAAAGTTGGTCTGCATTCATTTCACCAAGACCTTTATAACGTTGAATTTCTAAAGATTGTCTTTGATTTTGTAAAATTTCTCTTAATTCTTCATCATCTCAAACATATTGTACTGTTTTTTTAGATTTATTAGTTAATTTATACAAAGGAGGAATTGCGATATAAACTCTTCCATTTTCAATTAGAGGTTTCATATATCGATAGAAAAATGTTAATAATAAGCATTGAATATGTGCTCCATCAGTATCAGCATCAGTCATAATGACAATTTTTCCATATTGAGATTTATTTATATCAAAATCTTTGCCAATTCCTGCTCCTATTGCATTAACAATAGTTGAAATTTCTTCATTTTTTAACAATTCAGTTAGACTAGTTTTTTCTGAATTTATTACTTTACCTCTAAGAGGTAGAATTGCTTGAAAATTTCTATCTCTCCCACTCTTAGCTGATCCACCAGCTGAATCACCTTCGACTAAGAAAAGTTCTCTTTCAGCAGCTTTTTTAGATGTTGCCGGAGTTAATTTATCGCTAATAATTTTTTTCTCAGTTAAAGTTTTTTTAGATGTTCGTGCTTCATCTCTTTTCTTTTTAGTTTCAATTCTAACATCATATGCTTTTTTAATTTTAGTTAAAACGACTTTTGCAATCTTTTTATTATCTTGGATTCATTTTTCAAGGTACAATGAGATAATTTCTTCAACAACTATTTTTGCTTCAGGTGTTCCTAATTTATCTTTTGTTTGACTAACAAATTCTAAAAGGTTTTCAGGAATTTTTACAGATAAAATACATGTAAGCCCTTCTAAAATATCACTAATATCAAATGAATTATTTCCTTTTAAAACCCCTTCTCGATGCGCATAAAGATTAAAAATTTTATTAAAAGCATTTTTAGCACCTAGAACATGAGTGCCGCCATCTTTAGTTTTTACATTATTAACAAAACTTAAAATTAATTCTTCATTATAAGTATCACATCATTGAAATGAAAAACTTACTTCAATATTCCTTTTAGTATCGTTATATGAAATAGGATTTGACACATTAGTCTTAGAATTGTTTAAAAAGTCTAAAAAAGTTTCTAATCCATTTTTATATTGGAATTTTTTTTCTTGATTTGTTTCTTCATCAATTAAAATTATTAATAAATCTGAAATTAAAAAAGAGCTTTCCTGTAATCTTTCTGAAATCCTTTCAAAACTTAATTTAGCTTTTTTGAAAAGTTTATAATCTGGTCAAAACTCAACTGTTGTACCAGTTGATTTTGAAGTACCAATTTCATGAGTTCTAGTAATTATTTTATCTTGTTCAAATTCAGTTTGATATAGTTTTCCATTCCTTGCAATGGTTGCTATTAATTTAGTCGAAAACGCATTTGTAACGCTCGAACCAACACCGTGTAGTCCCCCGGATGATTTATAAGTGTTTGAATCAAATTTACCACCAGCATGAAGTTGAGTGAAAACAATTTCAACAGCTGTTTTATTTTCATTTTTTGCTTTTTCAACAGGTATTCCTCTACCATTATCTGAGACAAGTACTGAACCATCTTTTCTTAATTTTACAATAATTTTATTTGCATATCCGGCTAAAGCTTCATCAATTGAATTATCAACTATTTCTCAGAGTAAATGATGCAATCCATAAACATCAGTTGAACCGATGTACATTCCTGGACGTTTTCTAACAGCCTCTAATCCTTTTAATTGTTTAATACTATCTGCGGTATATTTATTTTCCATAAATATTATTATATTCTAAATTTTGAGAGTTGGTTCATTTTATTAAAAAAGCTTTTTATATTTTGATTTAATAAACAAGTTTTTTATTTTTTTAGATAGAACAAGTTTTCATATAATTTAATTGATTTTATTATTTAAAAAAATAAAAACTTTGCTAAAATTTAAACATATAAAAATGACATTAATTTTTAAAAAACTAGGAGTATTTTTAAATGAAAATTACTGATAAAAGAACAAAACTTGTCGCAACTATCGGACCTTCAAGTGATAATTATGAAGTATTACGTCAACTTGTTGAAAACGGTGTTACAACAATTCGTGCTAACTTTAGTCACGGTTCGCATGAAGAACAAGAAAACAAATTTAACTTAGCAAAAAGGGTAAGTAAAGATCTTAACATTCCTATTTCACTTATGTTAGATACAAAAGGACCAGAAATCCGTATTGGAAAGATGAAAGATGGAAAACAAAAAGTAGAAGCTAATACTATAATATTAATTCATACAACCCCTGAAAAATTCCAAACATTAGAAGGAACATCAACAGAAATTTCAGTTGCTTATGATATGGCTAAAGATCTTGAAGTTGGAAATCAAGTTCTTATTGATGATGGTAAATTATCAACAGTTGTTATTGAAGTTGGTAAAGGATATGTAAAAGTTAAAGCTGAAAACACACATGTACTAAAAACAAATAAACGTGTTAATTTACCTGGTGTTGACTTTACATTGCCTTTCTTAGCGCAAAAAGACATTGATGATGTTTTATTCGGGATTAAACAAGGAATAAACTATGTAGCCGCTTCATTTGTTAATACAGCTAAAAATGTTAAAGAATTGAGAAAATTATTAAATGATAACGGTGGAAGTCATATTCAAATTATTTCTAAAATCGAATCTCATTTAGGATGTATGAATATTGATGAAATAATTGAAGCTTCGGATGGAATTATGGTTGCTCGTGGTGATTTAGGTCTTGAAATTCCTTATTATGATGTTCCTTATTACCAAAAACAAATGATCCGTAAGTGCCGTGAAGCAGGTAAGCTTGTTATTGTGGCGACTCAAATGTTGGATTCAATGGAAAATTCACCACATCCAACTCGTGCAGAAGTAACTGACGTTTATTATGCAGTAGAATTGGGAGCTGATTCAACAATGTTATCAGGAGAGAGTGCTAATGGTTTATTCCCTGTTGAAGCTGTAAAAACAATGACAGCAATATCAAAACGTGCTGAAAAAGACTTCTACTCAAGAAATTATTATGAAAGACAACTTGAGAAAGTTTGATCAAAAGAACAACAAGATGATAAACGTTCAAAAATTGCTTATGAGGTTGCTCGTAAAGCAAAAGAAGGTGAATACAAATACATAGTTGTATTATCTAGAACAGGTGAATTATTAAAACGTGTTGCTAAATTCCGTCCTAATTCTATTGTTATTGGTATTTTAGAAAACGAAAAACTTTTAGGTGGTTTTGGTGCATATTCAAGTGTTTTTGTTTCTGTTGATTCAAAAAAATTGTTTAGTTTAATTGCTAGTGATGCAAAAAATGCAGTCGAAGCTTTAAAACCATATGGAATTCAAGAAGGTGACAAGTTCTTTGTAGTTGAAAATGAGAAATTTTCAGAACAAACAGTTAAATAATTTTAAAAACTAGCTATGTGCTAGTTTTTAAAAACCATTTACAAATTTATGCAAAAATCACCCATTTAGGTAATTTTTAATAATTAATTTGTTTTTGATGGAGCGCTACTTGCAGGTTTTAATTTTCCAAGTTTTGTTATCACTTCATCAACATTATTTGCATCAATTTTATTGATTTTATCTTTTATTTTATCATCTTTATTTTTTGTACCAGATGTCACAACTTCTTGAACTTTAGATACTATTTGTTTAATTTTATTAATTAATATATCTATATCAGCAAGGTTAGTTGTTGTGGTAACAAAGCTTTTTAATTTTTCAATTAACATATCAGGTTTTTCTGTATCTGAGGCAGTATTTGTATATTTAATTTTATCAATATTTTTGTTTGCTGCTTTTTTAGCGATCTCAATTGTAAAATTAACAATATTATTAATTTTTTGTTCTAATTGAGTGATATCAATATTATGATTTTTCTTTTTATCATCAGCAAGAGCTTCAAACATTGTCGAATGTTTATTCTTTTCAGAATCATCAACAATTACATATTCATATATTTTTGGTGTGAAATTTTTGGATTTTACAAACGCACTTCTTCTGAAGGTTTCATAAATTTGTCAAATTAACTCACTTTCAGTATATTCGCCTTTTGGATCATCGCCGAATAACTTAGATAAACGACCATTTAGTCCATTAATTTGTGGACTACCATACTTAGATGATTTAAATTTTGTGTTGTCAATAATCCCTTTATATTTCTCTACTTTCATTTTGTATTCTTTAAATGTAGTTTCTAGCATAGTTAATTCATTTAATTTATCATTGTCACTTATTTGTTTATTTTTAATTTCTTCAACTTTTGATTTTAAATATTGTTTTGTTGGTGTATTTGGATCGGGAAAAGGAATTTCGACAACTAATGAATTTAACTTTTGTACTTTTTCATCAACAGTCATTACTTTAGGAGGCATTTGTTCTTTTCCGTCTTTAGGTGTAGTGTCTTTACCTTCATTTTCTTTGCCCTTTTCTGGTTCTGTTTTTCCATTATTATCTTTACTGGTTGAGTCTTCGTTTTTTCCTTGATTTGAACTATCGGTTTCACCTGGTTTTTTATTTGGATTATCCTTACCATCATTTTTTGGTTTATTTTCAGGGGATGGTTTTGACTCAATTTTATCTTTTATAGTTTTTAAATCATTATATGAATTTGCAGTTTCAATTTCTTTTTTTAATTCTTCTTTTTTGGTGTTATCTATAATTGCTTCAATAGCTGTTTGAACTTCTTCTTTGTATTTATTTAATTCTTCAATTGCAGATGTTTTAGCTGAATTTAATTCCTCAATAGTTGCATTTTCTTTATCAATAATTGCTTTTAATTCAGTATACTTTTTGTGCCCTTGAAGTTTTTCAACTTCTGCTAAAGCTTCATTTTTAATAGTTGCTAGGTCTTTTGAATCACTAGTTCCTGGGGCTGGAGTTTCTTCTTTTTCTACTTTTGTTTTAGCACAAGCAACCACACTAGCACCAATTAATGTTGAAATTGATAATAATCCAAGACCACTAAAAATTTTCTTGTATTTATTCATTATTCTCCTTAATACTTAAAAATTGTTAAAAATACTTAATATAGATTTAATAATTAGTTATGTATGTAGTACGATAAAATTTTAGTGATCAATCATTGTAAAAATTTATCAATTTACTTTACAAAACGAACAAGTTCCTTTTTTTTTTTTTTTTTTAGCAAAGTGTAGTAAAATGTTGAATTTAACTTTAAAATCTATATTTAAGTATAAAAAAGCAACAAAAACTTACATATTTTTACTATTTAATAATGTATAATTTTAAATGTAAAAAATATTTTTCTATAATTTTATATAAAAAGAGCATGATTAAAATGCTCTTTAAATTATTATCTATGCTTTATTAAGCATTTTTTTAATTTGAAGCTCCTTGTGATGAAAAAGGTTTTTTATCTTCATCTTGAGCATTTTTTTAAAATTAAATTTAACTTTTTAACATTTTCAATTAATTATTCAATATTCTTACCATGATTTTGCGATTGATTATTTTTTATTTCATCTGCTTATTTTTTAAACTTATCTTTATTTTCTTTTGATAATTTACTCAATGAATTAATTTTAGGTATAAAACCAGAACGTCTAGCGGTTTCATAAATATTAAAAATTAATAAACTTTTAGTTCTGCCCTTCCCCTATTGAATTATCAGTTTGTAGAAATCCTTTTTTAAATTTGTAATTTGTGAATTATTAAGTAGGTTGCTTAAAGATGATAATACATCATTATATTTTTTAATTTTTGCTTCTCAATCTGATGGTAAAACATTCGAAATTTCATTAACACTTGATTTATCATTTAATTTTTCTTTAAATCTATCCTTAGCTGATTTTTCTTTGTTTTTGTCTAATTTAATATCTTTTTTTGGGTATGGTAGCTTATCGATATTTTAAATAACTTCATCAAGTTTTGATTTAATTTGATCAAGTTGTTCATCGAATTTACTTAATTTTTCAATAGTTTTAAAGCTTAAAGCTTTTGTTTTTAAAGTAGTTTTGCTTTTGCATTTTTATCTGGATAGCCTAAAACTTCTATTTTCATATTTGTTTTTTGTAATTTTTGTTCAAGTGTTACTGGAGGAATTTGATCGTTACCAGGTTTTTTTGGTTCTTTATTCATACCGGATTAGTTATTATAATTGTATCTATTACTATTTCACTTATGTTAGATACAAAAGGACCAGAAATCCGTATTGGAAAGATGAAAGATGGAAAACAAAAAGTAGAAGCTAATACTATAATATTAATTCATACAACCCTTGAAAAATTCCAAACATTAGAAGGAACATCAACAGAAATTTCAGTTGCTTATGATATGGCTAAAGATCTTGAAGTTGGAAATCAAGTTCTTATTGTGATGGTAAATTATCAACAGTTGTTATTGAAGTTGGTAAAGGATATGTAAAAGTTAAAGCTGAAAACACACATGTACTAAAAACAAATAAGCGTGTTAATTTACCTGGTGTTGACTTTACATTGCCTTTCTTAGCGCAAAAAGACATTGATGATGTTTTATTCGGGATTAAACAAGGAATAAACTATGTAGCTGCTTCATTTGTTAATACAGCTAAAAATGTTAAAGAATTGAGAAAATTATTAAATGATAACGGCGGAAGTCACATTCAAATTATTTCTAAAATCGAATCTCATTTAGGATGTATGAATATTGATGAAATAATTGAAGCTTCGGATGGAATTATGGTTGCTCGTGGTGATTTAGGTCTTGAAATTCCTTATTATGATGTTCCTTATTACCAAAAACAAATGATCCGTAAGTGCCATGAAGCAGGTAAGCTTGTTATTGTGGCGACTCAAATGTTGGATTCAATGGAAAATTCACCACATCCAACTCGTACAGAAGTAACTGATGTTTATTATGCAGTAGAATTAGGAGCTGATTCAACGATGTTATCAGGAGAGAGCGCTAATGGTTTATTCCCTGTTGAAGCTATAAAAACAATGATAGCAATATCAAAACGTGCTGAAAAAGACTTCTACTCAAGAAATTATTATGAAAGAAAACTTGAGAAAGTTTGATCAAAAGAACAACAAGATGATAAACGTTCAAAAATTGCTTATGAGGTTGCTCGTAAAGCAAAAGAAGGTGAATACAAATACATAGTTGTATTATCTAGAACAGGTGAATTATTAAAACGTGTTGCTAAATTCCGCCCTAATTCTATTGTTATTGGTATTTTAGAAAACGAAAAAATGGTGCATATTCAAGTGTTTTTGTTTCTGTTGATTCAAAAAAATTGTTTAATTTAATTGCTAGTGATGCAAAAAATGCAGTTGAAGCTTTAAAACCATATGGAATTCAAGAAGGTGACAAGTTCTTTGTAGTTGAAAATGAGAAATTTTCAGAACAAACAGTTAAATAATTTTAAAAACTAGCTATGTGCTAGTTTTTAAAAACCATTTACAAATTTATGTAAAAATCACCTATATTTAGGTGATTTTTAATAATTAATTTGCTTTTGATGGAGCGCTACCTGCAGGTTTTAATTTTCCAAGTTCTGTTATCACTTCATCAACATTATTTGCAACAATTTTATTAATTTTATCTTTTATATTAGCTTTATCACCATCTTTAGTAGTAGCAATAATATCTCGAACTTTTGTTGCTATTTGTTTAACTTTATCAATTAATGTATCTATATTTGCAATGTTAGAAGTGTTTGTTACAAATGTTTTTAATTTAGCAATTAATTCTGTCGGTTTTTCTTGATCATTATCATTTGTATATTTAATTTTATCAATATTTAAATTAGCTGCCTTTTTAGCAATATCAATTACAAAATTGACAATATCATTAATTTTTTGTTCTAATTGTTCAATTTTTATACCATGATTCATCTTTTTATTATCACCAAGAACCTCAAATTTAGAACTTTTTTCTTTTTCGCTATCAGGAACTATTCCATATTCATAAACTTTAGGTCTTTTTTGAGTTAGTGGTGAATTTTTATCGAATGATATCCTTCTAAATGTTTCATAAACATTTCAAATAAATTCATCTTCTGTATATTGTGGATTAAGATCTTTGTTAAATAATTTTACTAAACTGCCATATAGAGCTTTGATTTTTGAGTCATCATATTTATTTGATTTAAATTTAGGATTATTAATTATTTCTTTGTATTTTTCAATTTTTGTTTTGTATTCCTTAAATTTAGCTTCCAAGATATTTAATTCTTGTAATTTTGTATTATCATCAACAGTTTTGTCTTTAATTGCTTTTACTTCATTTTTAAGTGAGGTTTTTGTTGAATCTTCTACTTTAGTTTCTGTTGTTGGATAAGGAAATTGATCAACTAGTGAATATAATTCGGTCACTTTTTCATCAACAGTCATTACTTTTGGAGTTGGTGTATGACTATTTTCACCGGTATTATTTTGTTTTCCACCTTCATTTTTTTTATCTTTTTCTGGTTCAGTTTTTCCATTATTATCTTTACCGGTTGAGCCTTCGTTTTTTCCTTGATTTGAACTATCGGTTTCACCTTCTTTTTTATCCGGATTATCCTTACCATCATTTTCTGGTTTAGCGTCAGGGGATGATTTTGGCTCAATTTTATCTTTTATAGTTTTTAAATCATTATATGAATTTGCGGTTTCAATTTCTTTTTTTAATTCTTCTTTTTTGGTGTTATCTGTAATTGCTTCAATAGCTGTTTGAACTATGTTTTTATAATTATTTAATTCTTCAATTGCAGATGTTTTAGCTGAATTTAATTCCTCAATAGTTGCATTTTCTTTATCAATAATTGCTTTTAATTCAGCATACTTTTCGTGCCCTTGAAGCTTTTCAACTTCTGCTGAAGCTTCATTTTTAATAGTTGCTAGGTCTTTTGAATCACTAGTTCCTGGGGCTGGAGTTTCTTCTTTTTCTACTTTTGTTCTAGCACAAGCAACCACACTAGCACCAATTAATGTTGAAATTGATAATAATCCAAGACCACTAAAAATTTTCTTGTATTTATTCATTATTCTCCTTAATACTTAAAAATTGTTAAAAATACTTAATATAGATTTAATAATTAGTTGTGTATGTAGTACGAGAAAATTTTAGTGATCAATCATTATAAAACTTATCAATTTATCATCGCAAAATGAACAAGTTCCTTTTTTTTTTTTTTTTTAGCAAAGTGTAATATAATGTTGATTTTAACCTATTTGACTATAATTAATGTTAATAATATTTAGTTTTTTTTCATTTTTTAATCTGTTTTAGTTTTATCATCATCATTATGAATAATATGTTTTTCATTTTTTATTTAAACGTAAAAATTAAATTTTAAAATGCCGAAATATTATTAAAATCGACATTTTAAAATTTAATTTAAATAATTTATTAATTTTTCTTCTTAGTTAATTCTGCTTTAACTTTGTCTAGTTCACTTTTAATTTTATCTATATTTTCACCATTAACAGACTCTATTTTTTTCTTAGCTTCATCGACATTTTTTGCGTCATTAATAATGGATTTTACAATATTAGCAATTTCTTTTGTTTTTGAAATGACATTATCAAGATCTTGAATTGTCTTTGCTTTATCTTTAAAATTGCTTAGTTTTTTTATTAATTCAGCAGGTTGTTCCTTTGATTTATCATTCAAAATCACTTTTTCTATATTTAATTCTGCCGCTTTTTTCGCAACTAAGATAACAGTTTCGACCATTTTATTTACTTTTTTCTCTAATTCATTAAGATCAATGCCAGGATTTGTTTTTTTAGATGCCGGGATTTCCGCCACTTTCGAATCTGTTGTAAATGTTTGTCTAGTCTGTTCAGGAACTATTGCGTATTTACTAATTTTATTTTTAAATCCATCTCTATAGATTGTGGCATAAACATTTCAAATCAATAATGCTTCTGTATATTCTTTATCTTGGTTATCATCATTATAAAATTTAGCTAAACGACCATTTAAACCTTTTTTTCTTGCATCATTATATTCAGTTCCATTAAATTTATCGCTATTAATAATTCCTTTATACTTGCTAAATTTTGTTTTATATTCATCTAAAACTTTCGACACATCTGTTGCTGAAACTAATCCGCTCAACTTTTCTTTTAGATATTTCTGTGCAGGATATTCCTTTTCTTCAACATTTTCTTGATTTTTTGGTTTCTCTGGTCTTGAATTTTCATTAAATTCACTAAAATCAAATAATTTATCAAATTCCTTAATTGCTTCTTGTAGTTTTGCGCCCAAATTATCAATATTTTTATCAAACATTGTTAATTCTTGAAGTTTTTGTTCTTCTTTTAATTCTTGTTTATTTTTTATCTCTTCAAGCATTTGTTTTAATTTTGTTTTTGCTGAAGCATTAATATTAGTCATTTTATCAATTTTTTCTTTTATTGTTGCATATTTTTCATCAGCAGTTACTTTTGGAGCTGGTGTATGACTATTTTCACCGGTATTATTTTGATTTCCACCTTCATTTTTTTCATCTTTTTCTGGTTCTTTTTTCATTCCTTCACCTAGTTTATCTTTTTTATCAGTTTCACTAGTATTTCCTGAGTTTTCATTTGATGAACCATCACCTTGCTGAGGTGTTTTTTCTGGTGTTTTAGGTGCTTCTGGAGTAGGATTTCCAGGTGTATTTTCTCCATCTTCTGGTTTTGATGAATTTCCCTGATTATTGTTTTGATCTATTCCTTCTGTACTAGAATCACTTGGTTTAGGTTTTTTATTAGCACAAGCTACCACACTAGCACCAATTAATGTTGAAATTGATAATAATCCAAGACCACTAAAAATTTTCTTGTATTTATTCATTATTCTCCTTAATACTTAAAAATTGTTAAAAATACTTAATATAGATTTAATAATTAGTTGTGTATGTAGTACGAGAAAATTTTAGTAATCAATCATTATAAAACTTATCAATTTATCATCGCAAAATGAACAAGTTCCTTTTTTTTTTTTTTTTTTAGCAAAATGAAGTAAAATACAGAAAAATCTTTTTGTTGTTTAATAAAATATTAAAAAGTGATAAGAAAACTCATAAAAAATTCTAATTTAGAACTTAGCTTATTGAATCTAAATTTTCATTTTCACAAATGTATTATATTTTAGAGCTACCTATTATATTTTTTTATTATTAAATATTATGTTCAAAAAGCATTGTGATATTTAATCACAATGCTTTTAATATATAGAAAGTAAAAACAAATACTTTTTATTGTTTTTGAGAAGTTGAGACTGATGGCATTTTTGTTGTTTGTTTTGTTTTTTTAGACTCACCTTCTGCTTTTTTAAATTCATCTATCATTTTTTTAGTTTGCTCAAGTAACCAATCAACGGTTTTTTGTTGTTTCTTAATATTACCTTGGTTGATTTTGTTGAATTTATCACTATATGTTTTTGTTTTTTGTTCATCTAGTTTTAGAACTTTTATCTTATCTACATAGTTTTTTCTCAATGTTTCATAAATA
Source organism: Mycoplasmopsis cynos (assembly GCF_900660545.1). NCBI lineage: Bacteria > Bacillati > Mycoplasmatota > Mycoplasmoidales > Metamycoplasmataceae > Mycoplasmopsis > Mycoplasmopsis cynos. The sequence continues at coordinate 129,539 of NZ_LR214986.1, forward strand.
TTGTAAATTAAAATATATTCTGTTCTATCGCCTGTTGTTGAATTATCAGTTTGAACAAAACCTTTCTTTAAATTATTAGTATTAATAAAATCTCCTATAGTTTTAAACACATCATTATATTTATTAATTTTTTCAGCTCAATCTGTTGGTAAAACTTTTGAAATTTCATCTACTTTTGTTAAAGTGTTTAGCTTATCTTTAAACTTTTCCTTAGCAAATTTTTCTTTTTGAGGATTTAATTGTACTTCAGGATAAGGTAATGCATCAATGTCTTTAATAGCTTTTGTAAGAGCATCTTTAATATTTTTTAACTCAGCTTCAAAAGACACTAAACTAGCCAATCTAACATCATTTGTTTTATTTGCCTCGCTCTTGATTTTGTTAACTTCATTTTCTAATGTTTTTAGTGCTGGAGCTGTATCTTTCGGATACCCTATTGCATTTTTTTTAATTTCAGCTATTAAAGCTGTTGCTTTTTGTTCAACTGTCATTTCAGTAGGTGTTTGTGGTGTTCCAGGCGCAGGATTTTCACCTTCATTTTCTTTACCCTTTTCTGGTTTAGTTTTTCCATTATTATCTTTACCGGTTGAGCCTTCGTTTTTTCCTTGATTTGAACTATCGGTTTCACCTTCTTTTTTATCCGGATTGTCTTTACCATCATTTTCTAGTTTATCTTCAGGGGATGATTTTGGCTCAATTTTATCTTTTATAGTTTTTAAATCATTATATGAATTTGCAGTTTCAATTTCTTTTTTCAATTCTTCTTTTTTGGTGCTATCTGTAATTGCTTCAATAGCTGTTTGAACTTTTTCTTTGTATTTATTTAATTCTTCAATTGCAGATGTTTTAGCTGAACTTAATTCCTCAATAGTTGCATTTTCTTTATCAATAATTGCTTTTAATTCAGTATACTTTTCGTGACCTTGAAGCTTTTCAACTTCTAATGAAGCTTCATTTTTAATAGTTGCTAGGTCTTTTGAATCACTAGTTCCTGGGGCTGGAGTTTCTTCTTTTTCTACTTTTGTTTTAGCACAAGCAACCACACCAGCACCAATTAATGTTGAAATTGATAATAATCCAAGACCACTAAAAATTTTCTTGTATTTATTCATTATTCTCCTTAATACTTAAAAATTGTTAAAAATACTTAATGTAGGTTTAATAATTAGTTGTGTATGTAGTACGAGAAAATTTTAGTAATCAATCATTATAAAACTTATCAATTTATCATCGCAAAATGAACAAGTTCCTTTTTTTTTTTTTTTTTTTAGCAAAATGCAGTAAAATGTTGAATTTAACTTATTTGACTATAAAAAATGTATTTATGATCTTAAAAAAGATAAAATTCATCTTTTTTAAGATATTGAGTAAATGTAATAAAATTTTATGTTTCACAATTTTTTGATTTTAATAGTTATTAATTATAGTTAGATATTAAAATCAAAAAGCATTGCGCTTTCCGCAATGCACTAAATATATTTTTTAATATTATTTAATTTTTTGATAAAAATTCTTAACTATTGAAAAATTAGGCCATTTTATTTTTTTCTATTTCAGCATTTTTAAATTCATTTAATACTTTTGTTACTTCTACAAGTAATCATTCAACATTTTTCTTATGCCCTTTTTGTTTAATTTTTACAAATTTTTCAATAAACTCTTTAGATTTTTTCATTTCTAAATTTAAGTTTTTAATCTTCTTTTCATAGTTTGCTCTTAGTGTCTCGTAAATATTATAAATTAATAATTCTTCTGTTCTACCTTTATCGGTTGAGTTATCTGTTTGTGCAAAACCTTTTTTTAAACTATCAGTTTTAATAAATGTTCCAATTTTAATAAATACTTCATTATATTTCTTAACTTTTTCTGCTCAATCACTAGGTAAAACTTTTAAAATATCTTCTTCTTTTATTAAAATATTTAATTTTGCTTTAAACTTTGCTTTAGCATGTATTTCTACATTAGGCTTTAACTGAGGATTTGGATATTCCAATGCTTCAATATCCTTGATTATTTTTGTAAGAGCTTTTTTTATTTTATTAAGTTCTGTTTCAAAAGTAGTTAAATTCATTAATTTTTCAGTTTCTGTTTTATTAACCTCATTTTTAATTTCTTCAACTTTTGCTTTTAATGTTGTCTTTGCTGGAGCATTTTTATCAGGATATTCTATATTACAATAAATTTATTTAATAGTTCTGCTTTTTGTTCAACTGTCATTTCAGTAGGTGTTTGTGGTGTTCCAGGCGCAGGATTTTCACCTTCATTTTCTTTACCCTTTTCTGGTTTAGTTTTTACATTATTATCTTTACCGGTTGAGCCTTCGTTTTTTCCTTGATTTGAACTATCGGTTTCACCTTCTTTTTTATCCGGATTGTCTTTACCATCATTTTTTGGTTTATCTTCAGGGGATGATTTTGGTTCAATTTTATCTTTTATAGTTTTTAAATCATTATATGAATTTGCGGTTTCAATTTCTTTTTTTAATTCTTCTTTTTTGGCGTTATCTGTAATTGCTTCAACAGCTGTTTGAACTTCTTTTTTGTATTTATTTAATTCTTCAATTGCAGATGTTTTAGCTGAATTTAATTCCTCAATAGTTGCATTTTCTTTATCAATAATTGCTTTTAATTCAGCATACTTTTCGTGCCCTTGAAGCTTTTCAACTTCTACTGAAGCTTCATTTTTAATAGTTGCTAGGTCTTTTGAATCACTAGTTCCTGGGGCTGGAGTTTCTTCTTTTTCTACTTTTGTTTTAGCACAAGCAACCACACCAGCACCAATTAATGTTGAAATTGATAATAATCCAAGACCACTAAAAATTTTCTTGTATTTATTCATTATTCTCCTTAATACTTAAAAATTGTTAAAAATACTTAATATAGATTTAATAATTAGTTGTGTATGTAGTACGAGAAAATTTTAGTAATCAATCATTATAAAACTTATCAATTTATCATCGCAAAATGAACAAGTTCCTTTTTTTTTTTTTTTTTTTTTAGCAAAATGCAGTAAAATGTAAAACTTAACTTACTTATCTATAATAAGGTGTTAAAAGTTAAAATTATTCTTTAAAATAATTACTTATGTATTTTGTATTTTTAAATACTTAAAAATGTGTTTTCATTTTTTAAGTATTTAAACAAATATGAATTTACTAATAATTTACGAAAATGTTTTTATATAAAAAAAGTTTTATAAAATAGAAAAGTATCCAGATTTTCCCTGAATACTTTTCTATTTTAAAATATTGTATTTTTTATTTTGAATTCTTTGGTATATGAACTAGAAATTATTTTAGTTATTTTGAAATTAATTTTTGTTACGTTTTTTATTTTTGTTAATTAAGATACTTGTTGTAATAATGAATAATGCTAAGGTTCCTAAAAATAATATTAAAAAGGTAAGTCTTAATTTTTCGTTAAAGGAGTTTTGTACTTCAACTTCCTTTAATTCTTTTAAAGATTTTTGATGTTCACTTTTGACTTTATCTAATTCTTGTTTATTTTTTTCTAAGCTTTGTTTTAAGACGTTGAGTTCATCTGCTAATTTAGTATCATTTTTAGGTTTATTTCCTTTGTCTTGTTCGGCTTGATCATATTTTTGGATAATTTCAGTTGAATGATCAATGTATGCTTTAATAAATTTATTAATAGCATTGATCCCAACTAGGTTTAAATAGTCTAATGCCGGATATTTGAGTTCCTTATTAACGATAGGGTCTTTATAAGTTACTTCATCTTCATATTTTAAATTCTCATATTGCTTCTCAAAGTCCCCAGATGATTTTAAGAAGTCTGATAGATTATATATTCTATCATTTAATCCGCCTTGAACTTTGAATAAGTTCTTATTTACCAATAATCTTTGGAATTCATTTAAAAGATTATTAATAGTATCAAAATATGAAGTTAGTAATGTTGCATTTTTTAATTCAAAAGCCTCATTATTTTTAAATTTTGCTACATATTGATCCATCACTTTAAATAAAGTATCTAAATATAAACGATATCCCATTAAGGGTTTTGTTTTTTCGAAATTTTCTTTTCCCGCTTGTTCTAGTAAGATTTCATCAAGTCCTTTAAGAATACTTTCTTTATGCTTCTTTAATAGGATTTCATAAGAGGTAAGATAATAACTATTTGATTTTTTCAATGTAGTATTTAGATCATCAGTAGTTTTAGTAGTAGTATTCATCGCAATAGTACTAATGCCTATGATGGGGCTTACTCCTAGTGCCATAGGTATTCATAGTTTTTTTAGTTTCACAAATTTGCCTTCCTTTTTTATTGTTTTTATTTAAAAATAGTGATGTATGAAAAGAAATAAAAGAGTAAAGATACCAAAATAATTATTTTAAGATATATTTTTTAGTCTTTGAATCTGCTTAAGGTTTTTCTTAGCGCTCATAAACTTCATACAAAAAAACACGATTTAACGCTAAGGATTAAATATTATATTTGTATACTCTACCACTTTATTTTTATTTTTTAATTTTCACTATTTCAGATATTTTTACTATCTTAATTGTATAGCAAAAACATTTTTGAAATCTTTTTTATTTTATGGAGAAAATTATAAAAAACTTTTATTTCATTTTTGATAAAGCGACCAAGTTTTTGCTTTTTTTTTTTTTTTTTTTGGAGAAAAAGTAATAGAATACAAAAATGAGTTTTTAAGATTGTTAATTTGTATTAAACGTCTTTAAAATATTTGATAAAACTTAATTATGCATATAACTATATAAAGCAAGTATTGATTTAAATTTCATAATTTAGATATTTTGATTGTTTAATTTAATCAAAAATTTTAGTCTATTTACTTTTATGTTTTGAGTATTTATAATTTTTAATAAAATTACTTTGTAATGATAAGAAGTAAAAGTTTATCTTTTTCATCAAAGATAAAAAAAGAAGTATTAATAAATGCTAAAAAACCCCTTGAGAACTTTTATTTAATAAAAGGACTCGTTTTTTCCAATGCATCTGAAGGCGATGAGTTTTATGAACTAAATATTAAAAATGAATATATTAAGTCTAAAATAATTGCAAAGTTGCAAAAGTTAAATTTAAATTTTATTTCTGATCAAAAATGGAAATATAAAATTTTAATACCTAAAAAAACATTTGACTTTAATGAAAAAATAGCCGATAATGAATATTTAACATTTTTTTTTGCTGGTGTTTTTTTAGGTTCTGGGAGCATTTCAAATAAAGAGTCAACATCATATCATTTAGAAATTTCTAGTTTATCACAAGAAAAATCTTATTTAATACAAAAAAAATTAAATTCTTATGAGTTTAGTTTTCATATTATCAAAAAACAACAAAGATATGTTTTGTATATTAAGAAAATTGATGAACTTTTAGATTTTTTATCAGCTATAGGTGCTAAAAAATCTTGGTTCGAGTTACAAAACTTAAAAATCGTTAGAGATAAAGAAAATGTTTTGAATCGAATTAATAATATCGATTTTTCCAATTTACAAAAAATTGCCAATAGTTCTATAAAACATATTGATAATATTAATTATATTTTTGAAAATAACTTGATGGATTATTTTAATGATGATCAATTAATGTTTTTTAGATTAAAAATAGAAAATCCATGATTGTCTTTGAATGATCTAGTTAGAATGCAAATTCAACAAAGTAATACAATCGTTTCAAAAAGCGGTGCAAATCATTGGTTAAGAAAGCTTGATAAGATTGTAAAAGAACATAAAAAATAAGCAGGATATGATCTGCTTATTTTCATACATAATTGTGAATTAAGCTTTTTTAGCTAATTCTATTAACATAGAAAATGTTTTTGGCTCATGTATAGCTAATTCAGATAGCATTTTACGGTTAATTGTAACATTAACTTTTTTAAGGCCATTAATAAATTTTGAATAACTCAATCCCTCAGCTCTTGTGGCTGCATTAATACGTGAAATTCATAATTTACGGTAATTTCTTTTTACTTGTTTTCTATCTCTGAAAGCATATGTTCATGATTTAACAACTGCTTGTTTAGCTACTTTATAACCAATTGATTTGTGTCCGAAGTAACCTTTAGCTAATTTTAATCATTTTTTACGTCTTGCTCTTGTAACTGTTCCACCTTTAACTCTTGCCATATTTAATTTCCTTTCTATTTTATATAAATTAATATCTTGAAACTTAAAAGTAGCAAGATTAGATTAAAGCTTTAAATCTTTTAAGGTCGCTTTTTGACATTAATACAGCTTTACGTGCATGACGTTTTTGTTTAGTTGTTTTATTTTGTGCTAAGTGAGAACGGTAAGCTTGTTCCCTTAAAATCTTACCAGTTCCTGTAACTTTAATACGTTTTTTTAAAGCACTTTTGGTTTTCATTTTTGGCATATTATTCTCCTATAAGAAACTTTTAAAAACTTTTTAATAATTATTCTGAATCGTTTTCTGTGAGTTTCTTTTCTTTTAAGTATTTAGCGATTTTGTTTTTATTTGGTTGGAGATTCATATCTAAAAAACGTTCATTAACCAGTTTAGGTTCAGTTGATTTATCTGCAATATCACTAAGTGTTGCATAAAAACGCTCCAAAACTGTTATTCCTAAGTCTTTTCTTCCTATTTCACGTCCTCTTAATTTTACAGAAACTTTAATACGATCTCCTTTAAGTAAAAATTCACGCGATTTTTTACTTTTAGTAAGCAAGTCATTTTCACCAATTAAAGGAGTTAAACGAATTTCTCTATTTTGAATATTTGTTTGTTTTTCTTTAATTTCTTTTTGCTTTTTCTTTCTATCGTATTTAAATTTTCCATAATCTAGAATTCTAGCAATAGGCTTTGGATCTACACTTATTAAAACAAGATCCATTTTTTGACTTATAGCCAATTCAAGTGCTTCTGATTTTGATTTAACACCAAGTTTTTCACCATTTGAGTCAAGTAAAAATAACTTTTGATATGGAATATTGTTATTAACATAATGCTCAGAAGCTGGCTTTTTTCTTTTATCTGATTGAATAATAATTTCTCCTTAAATAACTATAAAAGTTGTCGCTCACTTACCTACCAAAAAAGACATCAAAATTGATGTATTTAATTGTAGCAAAACCCAAGGCTATGACCATCAGGTGAGAAGTGATTCTACTTTCTGCAATTAAATAAATATTGCTTATTTATTTTATCATAATATTGACATTTATTTTTATATCTTATTAAATTTTTTTATATGTGATATGTAGTGTTTTAAGACGGGAATTTGTAAAAAAATAAAATAATATTTTAACTTATATTTATTCTAATTTAAGAGCACTAAATTGAAAATGTGATAAAATTTTGTTAATGTTTATTGGCCTAATTGACCTAAAAGGAGTGCTATGTTTAAAAAAGTAAAAGGAACTAAAGATTATTCGCCTGTTGAATTATTTATGAGAAATGTAGTTACAAGTATTTTTGTAGATAAAGTAAGAAAATCAGGTTTTTTAGAAATAGAAACCCCAATAATTGAACCTCTTGAACTTTTTAAAAGAAGCTCTGAGCAATCAGAAATTGTAAAAAAAGAAATGTTTGAATTTTCTGATAAAGCAAATAGAAATTTAGTTTTAAGACCAGAAGGCACTGCTTCATTTATTAGAGCTTATGTTGAAAATAAGTGATTTAGCTTGCCGAATCAAAAATTTTATTATTATGGCCCTATGTTTCGTTATGAACAACCACAAAAGGGACGTTATCGTCAGTTTTATCAGGCAGGTATTGAGATTGTTGGAGAAAAAAATTATCTTAAAGATGTTGAAGCTATTTATTTAGGAGCCACTATATTATTAGAATTAGAATTACCATATATTTTGAAAATAAACTCAATTGGTGATGAAGCTTCTAGAGCAAAATACCAAGAAGATTTAAAAAAATATTTACTTCCTTTTAAAGATCAGTTATCTGATATTTCGAAAGAAAGATTAGATTCAGGGAAAGTTTTAAGAATTTTGGATGATAAAGTTGATTCCAAACTTGATTTTATGAAGAATGCCCCTAAAATTTCTGATTATTTATCTGAAGAATCAAAAACATATTTTAATAATGTACAAAACTCTTTAGATGATTTGGGTATTCCTTTTATAGTCTCAAATGATTTAGTTAGAGGTCTTGATTATTATGATGAAATTGTTTTTGAATTTGTTTATGATACAAATAATAAAAGTTCTCAATCAACAATTATTGGTGGGGGAAGATATTCAAACTTAATAAGTGATTTAGGCGGTCCTAATTTATCAAGTGTTGGTTTTGGTTTAGGAATTGATCGTTTGGTTGATTATTTGACAAGTTTAGAGATATTTGAAAAAGATTTTTTTGAGCATTCTGTAAATAGTTTTGATATTTATATTGCTTCAACAATGAATGAAGAAAATGTCAATATTTTATTTAAAAAGTTCTATACACCATTAATAGATATAAGCGGTATTGATTTATATTTTGAATATGATGTTATAAAATCAAATAAAGCATATGAAAGAGCTAAAAAATATCAAGCTAAAATAATGATTAGTGATGATGTTAAATATAAAGACCTATTTTTTGCTAAAAATCTTATAACTAATGAAAAAATATACTTTGCTAAAAACGAGGAAGGATTGAGAACTTTATTTGAATTTTTCCTTGAATGTGAGGAACTGGATCGAATAAATGAAGAAGAATTATATGATTTGATAGAAGGTGATGAAGATGAATAAAAATATAAACAATAATGAGTTAAGACCTTCTGACTTAGGTAAAATGGTTAGACTTTATGGTTGAGTGCAAAATAAAAGAAAATTTGGTGAATTAAATTTTGTTGATTTAAGAGATAAATTTGGAATAACACAATTAGTATTTAATTCACCAATTACATTTACAAAAGAGTCTGTCTTGGAAGTATATGGAGAAGTTGTTTTAAGAAAAGATATTAATAGAGATATCGCTACTGGTGAGATAGAAATTTTGGTAAAAGAGTATAAAGTGTTATCGCAAGCGGTGAATGAACTGCCATTTCAAATTAGAGATGATATTGATGTTAAAGAAGAATTAAGACTTCAAAATCGTTTTTTAGATTTAAGAAGACCGATAATGCAAAAAACTATTGCATTAAGAAATAAAGTTATTTTTGCAATAAGGGAATTTTTGCAAAATGAGAATTTTTTAGAAATAGAAACTCCTATTTTATCAAAAGCAACTCCAGAAGGAGCAAGAGATTTTTTAGTACCTACTAGAAAAGAAAATAGTTTTTATGCACTCCCGCAAAGTCCACAATTATTTAAGCAATTGTTAATGATTTCTGGCTTTGAAAAATATTTCCAAATTGCTAGATGTTTTCGTGATGAAGACTCAAGAAAAGATCGACAACCTGAATTTACTCAATTAGATGTTGAAATTAGTTTTAATGATGTTGAAGTACTTCAAACATATATTGAAAAAATGTTTCAACATGTGATGAAAAAAGTCTTAAATATTGATATTAAAATTCCTTTTGAGCGAATTGAATATGATGAATGTATTTCAAAATATGGAACAGATAAACCAGATTTTAGATATCAAAATATAATTGTTGATATTAATAACTTTTGTAATAATACTGAGTTTAATATAATTAAAAATGCTCCATCAAAAAGATTATTGAAAATAAATGAAAAAATAACTAAAAAAGAATTTAAGATTTTAGAAGAAATAGCTAAGAAAAATGGAGTAAATGCTTTATTTTACTTTGTAGTTGAAAATAATGAAATTGTGCATTCTAATTTTGCTTCAAAAGTGTTGAATGAAGTGAATTTATTGGTAAAAACCTATGAAGATAAGGCTGATGGTTCATACTTTATAACTGCAAATAAATATGATAAAGCATCCCAAGCTCTTGGGGCGATAAGAGTTGAACTTAATTCATGATATCATTGGGCAAAAGAATCATTTGATTTTAAATGAGTAACCAAGTTCCCGATGTTTGAATATGATGAAGAGTCAAACACTTGAGCAGCAGCACATCATCCATTTACTCAATTTGATCATTCATTAGATGAAGTTCAAAAATTAGATAAATCAAAAATTAAAGCAAAGAGTTATGATTTAGTAATGAATGGTTTTGAATTAGGTTCAGGTTCTGCAAGAATTTTTGATGCAAAAACACAAGAATATGTTTTTGATCTAATTGGATTAGATAAAAATGCACAGAAAAGCAAATTCAGTTTCTTTTTAAAGGCCTTTGAATATGGAGTTCCGCCTCACTGTGGTATTGGATTAGGGATAGATAGAATAATTATGCTTTTAGCAGGTCACACTACAATACGTGATGTTATTGCATTTCCTAAAAATTCAAAAAATGAAGACATTTTTACAGGTGCTCCGTCAAGTGTTGGTGAGGAACAATTGGATGAACTTTATTTAGATATTAAATCTAAACAATAAAAGATAAAACAAAAACCACTTTAGTGGTTTTTGTTTTATCTTTTGGACTTATCATAAGGAATACCGGCCGCAGCTGGCCCAGCGGAATTTCGACTAGAAGCGACCATAATAATAAGTGTTACTAAGTAAGGTAAGATAGTTAATAAGTCTTTGTAAAGTGCTAATTCATTTCCTAAGACATTTAATCCATATTCTGAGAATGATAATAAGAATGAAAAGAATAAAGAAATAACAACACTTAATGAAATTCTTCATCTTGAGGTTATCATAATAGCTAATGCAATAAATCCAAACCCTTTGATATCTTTTGTATTAGCAAAAATGGTAACTTCATTTTGTGCAAAGAAACTACCAGCAATTCCAGCAACAGCACTTGCAATAAGCAAAGCTTGTCATTTTACTCTATTTACATTAATACCAGCTACATCAGCGGCTTGTGGATTTTCACCAACTGATCTAAATCTTAATCCTCATCTAGTTTTTCTTAAGGCAAATCAAGAACCAAAAGCGATGATTATTACTAAAAATGTTTTTAAAGAAATGATATTTTTAAATGATCCAACTTCTGATGATCAAGCTAATTCGCGTCTTTTTAAAATTGAATCAATTGTAGTTCCGCCTCCTTGATGACGACTTGTGATGTATAAAACCACAACTGATACAACACCTAAGGCTAAAATATTAATAGCAAATCCAGAAATTGTTTGGTCAGATTTAAGTTTTACAGTAGCTAAACCGAATAACAAACCAAATAACATTGTTCCAAGTACTGTGATAACAGTGAGCGCTATTTGTGATCACATACTTGTTATCTTTAAAAAGTCAGTGAATATTACACTAGAAATTGCATATATAGTGGCTCCAAAGATCATAAACCCATTAATAGCAATGTTTACTATTCCAGCTCTTTCAGAGAAAATTCCAGAAATTGTTCCTAACATTAAGATGCAGAAGAAAAATATAGCATATCCAATAACTAATTCCATTATTTTTCTCCTTCTATGATAGGTTCTTTTATTTTAAATATAGTTTTATATTTAGTTAAAACCTTTTTATTAAAATCAAGGAATAATGTTTCTTTTAAAATAGCAAAATTACGTTTTCTATTTTTAACTTGTGTTTTATATTTATTCTTCTCATCATAATAAATATTTAAACCTTTTTCTTGTTTAATTTTATTAAAGTCATATTTTTGTTGTGATAAAGATGAATATAGTTCAAGCAGTTGATCATCTGAAAGATCTTTTGAATTTTTTATTTGTTCATAAACTTTATCTTCATATATTTTTTTATCTTTTTTAAAGCTTCAGTAAAGAGATAAATGATTAAATCAAAAACTAATTAATTTGAATCTTTGAGGTAAGATGTATTTAAACTTACTAATATGATAGGTTTTAAAATTACATCAGTAAGTTTTGTTTGTCATAAGATAACTGTATTTAATCATTGTTCTCATTAACCTAAATTTATAGAAAATTATTGCTAAAGCAGACATAAAAATGATAATACCAGTGATGATTGGGAAGAAGTCGGTTGTAATTCTTTCTGAACCATCTTTTAATGAAAAACCAATTTGTGAAGTATTTATAAATGAATATATAATGGATGTTAAAACTACTCCAATTGGGCTATTTAAAGCGATTAAAGCAATAGCGATAGCTTCAAATCCAATTGCGATCGGAACTCCTTTTGCCTCATAGGTCTTATTTTTAAGGATAATTAAAAAGAATCCTGCAATCCCAGATAATGCACCTGAAATGCTCATAATAGTAATAATTAATAATTTTTCATTAACCCCAACATATTTAGCATTAGTCTTATTTAAACCTACCATTTTAATTTTGTATCCTAATGCTGTTTTGCTATAAATAAATCAGATTAAGAATACTAAAACAGCTAATAAAGCAATTCCAATATAAATAAAGATGTATTGTGTGTCTATTGAAACATTAATAAGCTTTGTACCACTAATATCATCAAAATAACTTCTTACTTTTGGATCATTTCCAAAAACTTTATTTGATAATGTGAATAAATATCTTCCTAAAAAAGCAATAATCCAGTTTAAAAAGATTGTTGAAATAACTTCGTGTACATTAAAAAATGCTTTTAAAATTCCTGATATCATACCGATGAACATTCCAAGAATAATAAATATAAAGAACATTCCAATTAAGAATTGTAATGATATATTAGAAGTATCTAATCTAAAAATAATTAATATTGTAAAGAATATAATAACAGGGAAAGACATTTGCCCAGATACCCCAATATTAAATAACCCTGATTTAAATCCGATGGATATTGCTAAACCTGAAAAAGCAAAGAAAATAAAGAAAAGAAGAAAATCAATTCTATTACCTGGCCTAGTAGCGATTTCTAATATATATTCTAAAAATGTAAATATGTTAGTATCTTGAGCATCTTTTCCAGTGCTTCCGATAATTCAATAAATAATCGAAGCAATTAATAATCCAAAGAAAACAGCCCAAAATGATGCGAAAATTTTTCTTCTAGAATTTTGCTTATCTTCAAACATAAAGAAACGTCTAGCTTTTTCTGTGATATTAATAAAAGAATTATTAGAATATTGATTATCAATACTTTTCATTACTTTCCTCCTTTCTCATTTTTATTTTTATGAGCCATATAAACTCCAATTTCTGTTCTGGTAAGATCTTTTGCATCTTTTACTGTTAATATTTCGCCGGTGTTAATAACTGCAATTTTATCTGCAAGGGCTAAAACTTCATCTAATTCATATGAAATAAGTAAGATAGCCTTTCCGTTTTGCTTTTCTTTGAGAATCTGTTCATGAATGTTATGAATTGCTCCAACATCAAGACCACGAGTAGGTTGAACAATTAAGATAAAATCATGTGGAGAATTCATTTCACGTCCAACAATAAATTTTTGTTGGTTACCACCAGAAAGTTGGCGTGATTGTGAATAACCATTTCTGGCTCCACGAACATCATAAAGTTGAATGATTTTTTCATTATCTTTTTGAATATTTTTATCTCTGAATATTCCAAATTTTACATACCTTGTATCTCATAACCTACGAATTACAGTGTTATATTTAATGTTGTAATCTAAGATTAATCCATGTTTATGTCTATCGCTTGGAATGAATGAGAATCCTAATTTTGAAATTTCATAAACTGAAAGATTTTCTAATTCAATATGATTTTTATTTGACTCATTATCAAATTTGAATTTTTTTTCATTAATAATAAAGTATCAAATTAGAAATGTTAAGATTGCTAGTAGTAGGCATAAAATTATCACATAGAAAATTGTATAATCAAATAATTGAGCTAAACCAAAACGAGTTGCTAATCCTAAAATTGAACTAAGAATAAATGCAGCTGCATAAAAACTAGTAACAAGTGTGCTAAAAATGATATGAATAATTAAATTACATTTTGATAATAACTTAACTTTTTTGATCGAAACATAAATGAAAACTAAAAATCAACCAACTAATACAGAATTAATTATCATTAAAAACATCATTATAGGTGTTATTATAGTAATGTTATTTGTTATTAAACCTACAACATTAAGGATAATGATAAGCATTAATATTGATATTGTATACACCTTGATCATTAAAAACAATTGTTTTGTTTTACTTGATGTTCCTTCTAAAAGCGTATTATCAAGATTATGTCTTGCTTTAAACTGGTTTGAAATAATATTTGTACCTAATATTAAAAAACCAAAGTATAAGAAGGCACCCATTATTTTGTAAATTGCATTTATATCTGGTGCATTAGGATTAAGAACCATAAGAGTTGTTGCAATTATAAATAGTAAAATAGAACATATTGATTTAGCGATTGTTTTAGTTTTGTTTTCTTTATTAATTTTAGTTATTTTTTCTCTAATTAAATCTGTTTTAGTTAGTTTAATCGAACCTGAGGTTGGTTTTTTCATACCACTTAACACATATTCAAGATCAGTTTGTCCATTTCCTTCAACTCCAGCGATAGCCAAAATTTCACCACTTTTTATTTGTAATGAAACATTTTTAAGTGGCTTACTTCCAGAAGTGGAAACGTTTTGAATGTCAAGGATAACTTGATTTCTTGATGTATCTGAATATATATTTCTAGCATTTTCAACATCTCCACCAACCATTTTGTTTGCCATTTCATGAATTGAAACATCTTTAACAACAAAGTTACCTGTCACAACACCATGGCGTAAAACGGTTGCATTATCAGCTACTTCTTTTATTTCTGCTAGTTTATGAGAAATGAATAAAATTGTTTTGCCTTGCTTTTTAAATGTTTTGAACGTTTCAAGTAAGCCGGTTATTTCTTGGTCTGTAAGAACAGCTGTTGGCTCATCAAAAATTAAAATATCTGAATCCCGATATAACATTTTCATTATTTCAACTTTTTGCTGAGTAGCAACAGTTTCTGTACCTGTTTTTTTATTTAAATCAAAATGAAGGTTAAATTTATTTTGAATTGTTTTAATCTTCTTAATAGCAGGTTCATAATTAATTACTCTAGTTGTTTTGTTATATTCTTCTGACCCTAATACAATGTTTTCGAGGTTAGTATAAACATCCACTAACTTAAAGTGTTGGTGAACCATACCAATACCAAGATGATTTGCATCATTAGGACCCTTAATCACAACTTCTTTATCATTAATTTTAATAACTCCATCATCTGGCTCATATAAACCAAATAAAATTGACATTAAAGTACTTTTTCCAGCACCATTTTCACCAATTAAAGCATGAATGGTCCCTTTTTGTACTTCAAAGCTAATGTTTTGATTCGCCTTTATTGCGCCAAAATATTTTGAAATATTAAGGAATTCAATTGCATTTTCTTTTTTCAAATTGCCTCCTTTCAATTTTTTCATTTTATATGAGTATAAAAAACAGATTAAAGCGGTTTTTTATTCAAATTTTATTAAGAAACTTTTTTAACTAATTCTTCAACTAACTTATCAACCGAAAGTTCTGAAGAATTTTTATCAACTTTTTTAGCTGAGATTAATTTTTTATCTTCTTCTGAAAGACCTTCAAATTTTGTTTTTGCATCATTAATGTGTTTGTTCATTAATGCTCTATCTTGTTCATTTGTTAATGTAGAAGAAGATAATCCGACTCATCCATCTGCATGCCCACCAACAAGTGAATGTGTCTTTTTAGTTGTTTTGTCTTTATTTGTATCAAGTTTTTGTAATTTAGCTTTTTCTTCATTATTTTCAAAGCCGAATCCAAGAATGACGTCGTAAACAGATTGTGCTATTTTCTTTTCAACTGAGGTTAAGAATTTACCTCTGCTTGCTTCAAACGCTAGTGCTTGATTAACATCAACTCCTACAATTAATCTATCTTTATATTTTTCTTGATTCTTTTCATATTCTTCTAAAACTCCACCAGTAGCAGGACCAGCAACCGGATAAATTACTGTTGAGTCAGCATTTATAGCATTAAGAATATCTGTTTTTTGTTGTGAAGGTTCAAAATGCGCATTTAATGATAGTTTTCCCTTATGTTTGAATTTTTTACTTGTATTTTCTTCATTGTATTTAATAATACCTTTTAATCACCCAGAAATAAAATCAGTTACAGAAGGAATTGGAGCTCCACCGAATGATGTTGCGCTTCTTTTTTCTTGATCATTTGGATATTTTTCAGCAAAGTAACCAGCCATTGCATAGCCAAGTTGTCATGAAGCTTGATTTACATCGAATAATAAACTTACAAAGTTTTTATATCCTTCTGGAATTTTTTCATAGTTTAGATCAAAATCAATACCAATTATAAGAATATTTTTTTCTTCCAATTCTTTTTTATTATTTTTAATAAAATCCGAAATTGTCTCAATGTGAGTAAATCCAGGCAAAATTAAAACATTAGTGCCCTCATCAATTGCGGCTCTATATGCATTTTGATAACTATTCTTAGCTGGTTCTATTGACTTAAATGAAAAATCTTTTTTATTTTCAACTTGATCATAAATTGCTAATAATGCTTCTCAAGCTGATTGGTTAAATGATTTATCAGTTACATGGCCAGCATCAGTAACTAATGTAAAGTTAAGTTTTTTAGTTTTAGCATTTTCCACTAATTGAGGATTTAAAGTTATTTTTGAAACTCTTTCTGCTTTTTTAATGTATGAGTTTACTCCCGCACTTTTATTGCTTGTATTACCACATGAAACAGCAATAACTGGAAGTATAATTGAACTCATTCCTGCTAATGCAAGTAAGTGTTTTTTTAGTTTCATAGTTCTCCTAATATATTAATATTTGTGTATGTTATTATTTTATAATAATTTACTTTTCTTTATATATTTTTGAAATAATTTTTGATTATTATGGTTATTATTTCATTTTTATTTCATAAATTAAATGTTTTTTATGAGCAAGAATTATTTAATATATGTATAGTTTTAGTTTTTTAATGAATATTTATTATTATTTGATGTAGACAAAATAACATATCTTTAATTATCAATTAATGACTAAAAATACTAGTTTTTAGGCAAATAAGTTTTTGAATTTTTAAGAAAATTAATAAATTTTTTTAAAAATTGAAATTTATACTAGACAAAATAAGTTTTTAAAAATTTTGATTAAATAAACAAATTATTATTGTTTTTGACTTAATTATAGGTAAAATTCTGAAATTTCTAATACTTATATATAGTGCTAAAAGTTTAAAAATTTTTTGTTTTCCTAAAAAAAAAAAAAAAAGTTTTATGAATTTATATTGTTAATTACTTGTTATAATTTACATACATATAATTATGTTTATAAAATTATATTAATTTATTAAACTTAATATATATGTTAAAAAAATGAAAGGAAGAATATGTTTTCAATAAAAACAGAAAAATTTTTAAAGTTTTTTAAAGGGAACAAAGAGAAAAAACTTAATAACAGCGACTCTGGTAGATTAAGACGAACTCTCTCAAAGATTTCTGGTGCATTCTTGCTACCGATTTCAGTTATGTCTATTGCTGGAATGTTTTTAGGTGTTGGTGCTGCTATTGCTGGTATTGACAATTCTAACTTTGGTCTTGTATTATTCGGTGATCTTATTAAAGCACTAGGTGAACCTGTTTTTGCTTCATTACCATTATTATTTGCTGTAGCTTTTGTTATAGCATTTACTGATGAAGCTGGTGTTGCGGTTTTTGCAACTGTTATTGGATATTTGGTCTTTGCATCAGTTCAATCAGTTTTTATATGACCTGAGTATACTTATAGCTTAAAAGATGCTGATAGTAGTTCGATTGAAAAACTTAAAGACGCTGCTAATAATGTTAAAGACTTAAAAGTTTTAAATAAAGAACTTGTAGGTTATACTATTTTATTTAAAGCTGGTGGAAGAAGTCCAGAATCATTAAAACAAGTAGTTGGTTCTACATTAGGTGTGACATCGCTACAAACATCTGTATTTGGTGGTATTGCGGTTGGGTTAATTGTTCAATGAATATATAGAAGATTTCACACAATACAATTACCACAATTCATTTCGTTCTTTGGTGGAAAAAGATTTGTTTCACTTGTAACAATTCCTACAATGGCGGTTCTTGCTCTTATATTTATTATTTTTTGACCATGAATCGGGATTGTACTAAACTTATTTGGTAACTTATTAAGTAAGGCCCCTCTTGGAGTTGAATCACTTATTTTTGGTTTTCTAGAAAGATCATTAGTTCCATTTGGACTACATCATGCTTTCTATGCACCATTATGATATTCTGATGCTGGTGGTAATGTTAGTGCAAGTGTTAATGATTTTCTTAAAAATTACACAGTTATCAAAGATGCTGCAGAAGCAACAAAATATAATGTAAATTATTTAATTATTGATAGTTCATTACAAGAATTAATTAATAAGGTAAATGCTGATCCATCTCAATATGTAGGGGATTCTACAGCTGCTTTATCATTATTAAAACTTGACGATACTGTTGATTATAAACTTGTGTATTTGAAAGAAGGGAAAAGAATAATTGAAACTTACAAAGTTCCATTATTTGAATTTGTTGCTCATACAGGAGTAAAAATTGGTAGATTTACAGATGGTAAATTTGCATTTATGATTTTCGGGTTACCTGCTGCTGGTCTTGCTATGATTTTAGCTGCCCCAAAAGAAAATCGTAAAGTTGCTATTGGTGCTGTATTTCCTGCTGCACTTACAGCCGCTGTAACTGGTGTTACAGAACCGATTGAATTTACCTTCTTATTCTTAGCTCCATATATGTTTTGAGGATTCCATGCTGCAATGTGTGCAATATCATTTATGCTTGCAAACATTTTAGGCGTTCATATTCCACAAGCGTTTTCAGGTGGATTCTTAGACTTATTACTATACGGAATTATTCCTTTTGCAAAAGGAACAAACTTCTACTTTACATTTGTTGTAGGTATAATTTATGCTCCTATTTACTTTGTTGTATTCTACTTTGTGATTAAATGAAAAGATTTAGGAACACCAGGTAGAGGTCAAAATCTTAAATTATTTACAAAAGCTGACTATATTAATAGAAATAAAGAATTAAATTCATCTTCAAATGAATCATCAGATAGTGAATTTAAAAATATTGATCATCAAGCTTTAGCGATTGTTCAAGGATTAGGTGGAACAAATAATATTTCAGCATACAATAACTGTGCTTCAAGACTAAGATATGATGTTAGAGATTTATCACTAGTTAATGAAAGAATTTTAAAAGAAGCTGGTGCATATGGAATTAAATTTGAAGGTGAAACTCATGTTCAAATTATTATTGGTCCAGCGGCTGAACAATTAAATGCAATGATTAAATCTCAAAGAGAATTAATTGCTAAATATGAAATGAAATCTCAATCATTAACCGAGCAATCACTTGAAAGTAATTTGAACCAAGAAATGGCTCAAGATTCTAGAGAAAATGTGCAAAGTTTAAATATGGAACAAGCACAAATGACTGAATCAATGAAAAATTCAATGGAAGTTAGCGAAACATCTGAAGAAATTAAAGAAACCTTTGCTCCAATGGAAGAAATTATTGATAAAAAACCGATTAAAGTTCAAACCGCTGCTGTCGGTGAAATAAAAAATCTTGAAGAATTAAGCGATGGTGTATTTTCAGCAAAAATTATGGGAAATGGTTTTGCTGTTAAGTTCAATTCAAAAATTATTGGTAATGTTTATTCACCTGTTTCTGGTGTTATATCAATGGTATTTCCATCAAAACATGCATATGGAATTAAGACTAAAGATGGTGCTGAATTATTAGTTCATATTGGGATTGATACTGTTAAACTTAATGGTGAAGGATTTAAGAATTTTGTTGAAAAAGGTTCAAAAGTTAAAGCAGGTGATAAATTAGCTCAAGTTGATTTAAAACTTCTTAAAAGTAAGAAAATTGTTTCTGATGTTGTTGTTATTGTTTTAAAAGAAGGAACAAAAAATGACTTCACTTTTGAAGAAAATAAAAACAAGGTATTAACAAAATCTGAATTAGTAGGAAAGATTAGATAATAATTTAATGATTATTTAACAAAAAAATAGCTATTAATTTAGCTATTTTTTTGTTAAATTTTTTCAAATTGAGATTTATATAAATTATAGTAGAACCCCTTTTGTTCTAATAATGAATTATGAGTTCCTTGTTCAATAATTTTTCCATCATTAACAACAATAATCAAATCTGCATTTTTAATAGTGCTTAAACGATGCGCAATAATAAATGCAGTTTTATACTCCATTAAGTGAAGCATTGCCTTTTGAACAATTCTTTCTGTGCTTGAATCAATATTAGATGTAGCTTCATCAAGAATTAAAATATTTCTATTTGATAAAATTGCTCTTGTTAAAGAAAGAAGTTGCTTTTCTCCTTGTGAAAGATTTGAACCATTATTTTCTATCATAGTTTGATAAGATTTTTCCATTCCAAGAATAAAATCATGAGCTTTTGTCAATTGTGCAGCATACTCGATTTGATTAAATGTTGCATCTGGATTAGACATTTTTAGGTTATCAATGATTGTATCATTAAATAAAAATGAATCTTGCAATACTATTGTCATTATATCTCTAAGACAATTTGTGTCTATTTCATTAAGTTCAAAACCATCGATTTTAATACTTCCTTTATTGTATTGGTAATACTTAGTAATAAGATTAACGATTGTGGTTTTTCCAGCGCCAGTTGGGCCGACAATTGCGATTTTTTGACCTTGAAACACTGAAAAACTAGCATTATTAAGTTGGTATTTATGTGATTTTTCATTGTATTTAAAATATACATTTTTAAATTCTATATTACCCTTAATTGACTTAAATTTATATTTTTTAGTTTCTAAATCAAAATATTTTCAAACAAAAAAACTTAGGGGATTATTTTCTTTTGTTTCTTTAAAATAATTTAATTTTTCATCATAAATAACTCTTGCGATTTTTATATGTTGATCAGGAATAACAGGTTCAACTTCATTTAAAATTTTAGCCACCCTAGTGGTTGAAGCAACTCCAACTTGCGCATTAAATATCACACCTAAAGCATTTTGAAAGGGACCTAAGAAATTTCAATTTAAGGCAATATATGCAATGATTACACCAGGCGTGAATATGTTAGTTGAAGCACCTAAAATATTTGTTATTCCTCATGTTGTTTGATTTTGCAAATAAAATAATGCAGCGATAGCAGTTATAATTAAAATTATAATGTTGGACATAACTGAGAAAATAGTATCAAAGCTTTTGGTGATTAAATCACTTTTAAACGCGGTGTTTCTAATTTGCTTGGTGATAATTTTTAAATCCTCGAGCATCTTGTCTTGTTGTTCAAATGCATTAGTAACTTTTGTGTTTGAAAGACTTTCTTCAATAAATGCATTTAAACGTCCAAAAGCATTTTGAACATAGATGAAATAAGGTTGAGATTTTTTGATTAATATAATAATAGCAATGAACATTATTAATGAAATTGGAATTACAATTAATGTTAATTTAGTAGAAACTAAAAACATAATAATAATTGAAATGAAAATATTTATTAGTGCATTAACTATTGATGATAATACTAAGTTTAATGATAGAGCAATATTAGTCACATCAAGCATTAGAGTAGAAATTATATCACCAGCTTTGTTTTGATCATAAAATGAAATTCTTAGTCTTAGAATTTTAGCTACTAATTCTTTTCTAATATTATCAGCAGTTCCAAAACTAACCTTAACAAATAAACACACTTCTAAATACCTAAAAATTCCATAAACTATAAAACAAAGTAACAATATACTTAAGTAAATGAAAAATTTTGTACTTTGGAATTGGGTTATAGATGTGGTCTTTAGTGGCTCAAAAAATATAGTAATAATTGAGCCAATTAATAAGCTACCAACTATGTACGCAATAGTGTTAATGAATGAAAATGTAGATGCAAGAAATATTGTTTTTTTGAAAACTTTTGTAAATGAGAACAATAATTTAATAGTTTTTCATGTTGAAAATTTTTGAGTCTTTTCCATAATTCTCCTTATTGTTCTAATTGATTTTGATATACATCTTGATATCATTCACATGAATTTAATAACTCATCATGAGTTCCGTAAGCAATAATTTTTCCATTATCTAAAACTATTATTTTATCTGCATGTCTAATTGAATTTATCTTTTGTGAAATTATAATTGTAGTGCAATTATAATTCTCTTTTATGTTTAATAAAACTTTTCTAGCTGTAATGTTATCTAATGCGCTGGTTGTATCATCTAAGATTAAAACTTTCGGATTAGCTAATAAAGTTCTAGCAATTGCAAGACGTTGTTTTTGCCCACCTGAAAGATTTTTTCCGCGCTGTTCTATTTTATGCTCAAGTTTATCATTAAAACTATTTACAAATTCAGAAGCGCAGGCAGTATCTAAAGCATCGTAAATATCATTATCAGTAGCATCTTTATTAGCAAACAATAAATTACTTTTTATAGTACCGGAAAATAATAAAGCATCTTGATAAATTATTCCAATATTTTGATGTAAACTTTTTGAGTTTATTTTCGATACTTCATAATTATTTATTTTTATATTACCTGTACTATATTTCATGTTGTTAATTAAAAGATTAGCTATGGTTGATTTACCTGAACCAGTGGGACCAATAATTCCAAGAGTTTTACCATTTGGGACATAAAAATTAATATTTTCTAGAGCATAATGTTCGGAATTTTTATAATATTTAAACGAAAAATCTTTAAATTCAATTGGATAATTTGAGATATTTTTTTCAAGTAATAAGCCATCTTTAACTCTAAGATTTTCGTATTTAGCATTTAAAATTTCCATAATTCTTTTTGAGGAAACTCTTGCTCGAAACATAGTTCCTACAAATTGACTAAATAGTCCAACACCAAGACCAATGAAGAATTCAAATTCAATAAAGGTATTAATTTTTGCAATTAATTGTCCAACATCTTGGTTCGGATTATCAGTTAATAATTTATATGCACCAATATAAATTAAAACAATTATTAAGTTGATAGCGAAGAAGAAAAAAGGGTTACTTAATGAAAAATAATTAAAAATTGTTATCCCGTTTTTGCTTCATTCTTTATTTGTATTTTTAAATTTATTAAATTGATGTTTTTGTAGGTTATAAGCTTTTATAAATCTTGCACCAAGGATTATTTCGCTAACAGACTTAGTATTTTGATCAACTATTTTTCTACTTTTTACAATATGTGGCATAACCTTTTTAAGAATAAAAATTAATAATCCAATTAATAATGGCACTATTGCAACAATAGTTCAAGTCAAAGTAACATCGGTTAAAAATGCGAAAATTAGACCAACAAAAATAAATAAAGGAGCCTTTATTAACGAAGTTGTTGCACCAACGAGAAAATCTCAAAAAGTTCCCACATCGTCATTGATACGTGTCATTAAACTTTCAATTGTATAATGAGATATATCTTTTAAACTTAACTTTTGATACTTGGTATAGAGTGTATTTCTATAGAAATTGGAAGCATTTTCACCAGCTCAAACAATTACTAGAGTACTTAAAATGGAGGTAATAGCACTAAGAATAATTAGAACTATAGTAATGATGATTAAAAAAGTTAATGTATTTGCGAAGTTGTTTGATTCATAAATTATGTTTTTAAAAATATGAACTTGATATTTTGTATTTTGATTAATCAGCAAAGGCAAAAATTGCGAAATAAAGATTGGAATTAAGAATGAAAAGCCCACATTAGTAAGTAAGACTAAAACACCAAATAAAAAGTATAATTTTATCTTTTTTGGAAGTATTTTAAACATCTTAATCATAAGTCCTTCTTTCTTAATTTTAAAATTAAATATAAATAAGAAGCTATCTTATTTATATTTAATTCATTTTGTAACTTTTAATTAAGATTTTTATCTTTTTTGAGAAAAATAAAATAATTTTAAATAAATTTTTGGTCAAAAAAGATAAAAATCTCATTTAAATATAAATAATTTAATATTTTCTTATTTAATATATAAAATTATAAACATTTATTAAATTAATAGTAAGGGATTTTATAAAAAAAGTATAAAAAAATGGCGATCACGAGAGGATTCGAACCTCCGACCACAAGCTTAGAAGGCTCGTGCTCTATCCAGCTGAGCTACGCGACCACACGTAATATATTTTAACATAATTGATATAAAAAACTAAAAAATTCAATATAATTTTTTTATTACTGATATTTTCTAGGAGTATTCATGGATAAAAGAAAAAGAGTTATAGTGGGTATTTCAGGTGGTGTTGATTCCTCAGTTGCCGCATATTTATTAAAAAAAGCCGGATATGAAGTAATTGGTTTATTTATGAGAAATTGAGACAGTTTAGCAAATAATGATATTTTAGGAAACAATAGTCTTGATTCAAATGTTTGTACCCAGGAAATTGATTATAATGACGCAAAACAAGTAGCTGCAAAATTAGAAATACCTCTTCATAGAGTTGATTTTGTTAATGAATATTGAGATTATGTTTTTCAAGACTTTATTAATGAATATAAAAAAGGGCGAACCCCAAATCCAGACATTTTATGTAATAAATACATAAAATTTAGTGCTTTTGCAAAATATGCTTTTGAAAATTTAAAAGCTGATTATATCGCAATGGGGCATTATGCAAAAGTCCTTGATGGCAGGCTTTATCGAGCCAAAGATCAAAATAAAGATCAAACATATTTTTTAGCACAATTATCACATGAGCAGCTTAAAAAAGTTATCATGCCATTAGCCGAATTAGAAAAATCACAAATCCGTGAAATTGCTCAAAAATTAAATTTAGTAACTGCTAATAAAAAAGATTCTACAGGTATCTGTTTCATTGGAGAAAGAAATTTTGGACAATTTTTACAAAATTATATTCCGGCTCAAGAAGGTAATATTATTGACATAACCACAAATAAAAATGTTGGTAGACATATTGGAACATTTTATTATACAATCGGTCAGCGTAAGGGTTTGAATTTAGGTGGGATGTCTGAACCATATTACGTATGTGGACATAATGTGAAAGAAAACATTTTATATGTAGCGCCTAGCTCTAGACCTGAATATTTATTATCAAATTCTTTAATTGCTTCTGGATATACTTTTAATCATGAAATATATGATAAAAATAATCTTTCAGCTAAATTTAGATATCGTCAAAAGGACATTCCGGTGCAATTAGAAGTTTTAAATGAGAATCAAATTAAAGTATATTATCCAAAAACTTCAAGTGCAGTAACACCAGGTCAACAAATTGTTTTGTATGATGGTGAAAAATGCATAGGTGGCGCAACGATTGATGAACTTTATATGGATGATAAAAAATTAACTTATTTATAGGAGTATTATGAATTCAAAATTAATTAGAGAAAAATGATTAAAATTTTTCGAAACAAAACAACATTTTATAGTTCCATCAAAAAGTTTAATTCCACAAAATGATCCCTCATTATTGTGAATTAATAGTGGTGTTGCAACGTTGAAAGATTATTTTTCAGGTAAAAAAGTTCCGCCCGCAAGAAGATTAACAAACTCTCAAAAGGTAATTAGAACAAATGATATTGAAAACGTTGGAGTTACTGCAAGACATCATACATTTTTTGAAATGCTTGGAAATTTTTCAATTGGCGATTATTTTAAAAAAGAAGCTATTGAGTTTGCGACTGAGTTCTTATTAGATGTTCTTAAATTAGAAAAGGATAAACTCTATTTTACTTATTATAAGGAAGATTTAGAAACTAAAAACTATTGAATTAAGCACGGATTTGATGAATCTCATATGATACCCGGTGATAAAGATACTAACTTTTGAGAAGTAGGTTCTGGACCTTGTGGACCGAATACAGAAATTTTTTATGATCGGGGACCAAAATATGATAAAAGAGGAATAGAACTTCTAAAAAATGATATTGAAAATGATCGTTATATTGAAATTTGAAACATTGTTTTTTCAACTTTTAACTCAGATGGTGAAGGTAATTATACTGAATTAAAACAAAAAAACATTGATACTGGAGCTGGATTTGAAAGAATTGTTTCAATTTTGCAAGATGCTCCAACAAATTTTGATACTGATTTATTTTTACCAATTATCAATCAAATTGAAAAATATACTAAATATAGATATCAAACTGAAAATTACTTTATTAAGGATAAAGAACAAACTCAGATTAATACAAATTTTAAAATTATTGCTGACCATATGAGAACTGTGGTAAACGCAGTTGCTGATGGTGCTAGACCTTCAAATGTTGGTCGAGGATATATTATTAGAAGGCTTATTAGACGTAGTTTGTATGTTTGCATGCTATTAGATATTAAAGAACCAATTTTACATAAACTTGTTGAAATAGTAAAAGAAACCTTGCCATATGAATATAAAACAGATGAAATAGTCAATGTTATCATTGATGAAGAAGAAGCATTTTCAAAAACTGTTGAAAATGGAAGACAATTGCTTAATGAACATATAAAAGATGGCCAAGAAGTTTTTGATGGAAGATTAGCATTTAAACTCTTTGAAACATATGGTTTTCCAATTGAATTGACTGCTGAAATTTTAGCGCAAAAAAATATTAAAATTGATTATCAAGCTTATACCGAAGCAAAAGAAAAACATGCTCAAGCAAGCAAAGGAAATAAGATTTCTGGAATGGATAAAGTTATTAATTCTTTAGCGATTATAAAACAAAAAGTAGATCAATTTGTTGGTTATGAATATTTAACTTACAGAAGCAAGATTTTATATTTATTAGATACTGAAAATGAAATTAATTCAAATAAAGGAATATCATATTTAATTCTTGATAAGACCCCATTTTATGCTACTAGCGGCGGTCAAAAGCATGATCGTGGATATATATTGCAAAATGATCAAAAATTAATTATTTTAGATGTTTTTAAAGATAAATTCGGGAATCATATACATAAAGTTGAGGGAATAGTTATTAAAGATCAAGAAGTTGAATGTTTCGTTGATCCAAAAATTAGATTAGGACTTGAAAGAAACCATTCAGGAACCCACTTACTATTTTGTGCCTTAAGAAAAGTGTTAGGTAACCAAATTAAACAACTTGGAAGTGATAATAATGAAGAACGTCTAACATTTGACTTTCCTGCTGATTCAAGACCAACTGATGCACAAATAAAGGAAATTGAACAATTAGTTAGAAAATACATTACCTTAGATGCTTATAGACATTATTTGATAATGACAACAGATGAGGCAAAAAAAATGGGCGCAATTATGACCTTAGAAGAGGCTGAATATATGGATCCAAAAGCAGTTAGAATTGTTAAATTTGATGATATTACATCAGATTTATGCGGAGGAACCCATTTATCTCATACTGCAAAGTTAGAAAATTTTAAAATTACAAATGTTGAGAAGAAAGCAGCGGGTATATTTAGAATCAGGGCTATTTCTTCAAAGGAATTGGTTGATCAATATTTAGATGAAGAAATTGATAAATTATTGATAGAATTAGAAAAATTAATTCTTCGTAATCAAAAAATTAATCCTGAATATAATTTTGAGTATTTGTTACCAGAAGATAAGGAAAAGAGTATAGAAATTTTAAAAAGCAGTTTAGAATTAATTAGAAAGGACTTTATTAAATTTACTAAGGAAAAAGAGAGTTCATTTGAATTTAATTATCAAAATATTGAATTTTTGGACATAAAAGATCATAAGGTTTATTATAAGAATGATTTACCAAAAGAAAATATTAAAACAATCGCTTCCACATTAAGAGAAAAATATCCAAATGTTATTATAATTTTAACAAGCACTAATCCTAATCCAATGTTAGTAGTTGCTTCAAAAAATCTTAATTCAAATTTAATTGCACAACAAATTTATCATAAATTTAATGGTAAAGGCGGAGGGAATGCTATTTTATCAATGGGAAAAATTGAACAAAATAATATTTTCGACTTTATCATAAATGAGTTAAAATGAGAAAACTAGCATTAGATATTGGTGCTGCTTCTTGTGGGTTTGCTATAACTGATGAGCAAGAAATTATTAGTAGTTCATTAATTAATTTAAAATTTCCTGAAAATGATTTTGAACGAATTTATGATCAAATTAAAATATATTTAAGTGAATACAAAATTGATGGTTTAGTAATTGGCTATCCACTTAAAATTGATGGTTCAAAGAGTTCAACAACTTTAATGGTCGAAGAAGTAACTGAAAGAATTAAGGAAATATTTAATTTACCAATTTTATTTGTTAATGAACAATACTCTACTAAAAAAGCTCATGAAGTAATGATTAGTGCTGGTTTATCTAGGCAAAAACGCAAGGACAAAAAAGACAAAATAGCAGCACAAGTTATTTTGCAAGATTATTTAGAATACTATAAAAATAGATGGGATAAATAATGGATTGAAAACTTAGTTTAGGAATTAGTGCGGTTGTAGTTTTATTTATTGGTGTTAGTATTTTTGTTGGAATTTACATTTGGACTAAAAAATATACTAAAAAGTTTATTGAAAAAACGCAACGTGAAAATATTGAACAATTAAAATCTATTCGTAATGATATGGGAATTCTTCCTTTTGAGCTTGAAAATAATTTTAAAAACAAAATCAATCCTTATGATATTGAAGGAGTTATAAATACAATATTTTTGAATAGCTATAAAACTAAATTAATAATCGCTAAAGATGAGGAATTTAGTTTTGCTTGTGTTTCATTGAAAACAAAAGATCAAATATATTATGAATTAAAAGAGTTTAATTTTGAAAAGTATAATCAAGTAAGGTTTGAAAAACCTGAGTATTTTCCTAATGAAATATTGCCATATAATGGTCAAAATCTTGATTTTGTAGGTGTTTTTAGATCTAATTATGGCCTAGAAGAAATTTTTGAAAAATATTATTCAATTTTAAATCCTAATGGAATGATTATGGTGTTATTAAAAAACTATTCTAAGAGATCTCTTAATGCCATAATACAGACTTTAAAATCCAAGAATATTAATTATGAGGTTTCCTATATTTCATCAAAATTTCTTTTTATTAGCAAAAAAATAGAAATATAGTAAAATAAATACAATTAATTTATATTGGAGCAACTATGAGTGAAATTAATGAAAAGAAAATAATTTTATCACAAGAAAAATTTGATGAATATAAAAAACAATACGATCATTTAATTAATATTGAACGTCCAGCAGTACAAGAAGCTCTTAAAGAAGCTCGTGCACAAGGTGACTTATCCGAAAATGCCGAGTATGATGCAGCAAGAGAAAAACAAGGGATTGTTGAAGGTAGAATTAAAGAATTAGAAGCTATTTTAGATAATGCTGCTATTCTTGATTCAAGCATTCATAAAACTGATGAAACAATTGGAATTAATACTAAGGTAGAGTTTTTAATTCAAGAAAATAACAAAATTGAAGTAGTTCAGATTACAGGTTCACATGATGCAGATCCTTTTGAAGGAAAGATTTCAATGAGAAGCCCACTAGCAATTGCTATGATGGGAAAGGTTGAAGGTGATGAAGTTGAAGTAGAGGCTCAAAAGAAATTCATGATTAAAATTTTAAAGGTTGAACATTTATAATTATAATTAACCGTATTTTTAAATGCGGTTTTTTATTAAGATTAAGGAGGAAAAATGCAAAAACATAAAATGGTAAAGGAAATACTTTATACTCAAGAATTTTTGGAAGAGAAAATTTTAGAATGCTCAAAATGAGTAAATGAAACATATAAATATGCTGATGATTTGGTATTAGTTGCTTTATTAAAAGGATCAATTCCATTTTTAGCACAATTAATAAAAACAGTTGAAGTTGATCATTCATTAGACTTTATTATCGCAAGTAGTTATGCTGGATCACATGCTACTTCTGGGAGTGTTAAAATAATTATGGATCTTGCACAAGATGTTCAAGGTAAAGATGTTTTAATTGTTGAGGATATTATTGATAGTGGAATTACTCTTGAGAAGATAAAAAATATTTTACTTAGCAGAAAGCCTAAATCACTTAGAATTCTTACTTTAATGGATAAACCATATCATAGAAAAAATGATTTAAAAGCAGATTATTCTGGGTTTGAAGTAGAAGACAAATTCTTAATCGGTTTTGGCTTAGATTATGATGAAAAATTAAGAAATCTGCCATATATTGGTGTTATGGATGAAAAATATATTAAGTAATTAAATTGATATTTAATTTTTAAAGATAGATGCAGAAAATGACATAATTAAATAAAAGGAGCAAAGAAATATTCAGACTCTTTTAAGGGGTCCAAATATTTTTTCCTTGTTTATTTTAACAATCAATTTTAGAGAAAACTATAACTCTTAAATGAAACTTAGATATAATTTAATAATAATGTAAAAAGGAGAAAAATGTCTAAAAAAACAATAGATTTATTTAGCGGTTGTGGTGGTTTATCATATGGTTTTTTTCAAAACGGATTTGATATTGTTGAAAGTGTTGAGCATTGACAACCAGCGCTTGATACATATAATTTAAATTTCAATAAAAATGAAAAAATTAAAGATATAACTGATCCAAAAGTTATTAAGTCAATTGAAGAGAGATTTAAAAATACTATTGATTTAGTAATTGGTGGTTTTCCTTGTCAAGGATATTCGATGGCTGGAAAAAGAAATCCAGATGATCATAGAAATCAACTTTATAAATATACTATTGAAGTCATTGAAAGAGTTAATCCAAGATTATTCGTTTTAGAAAATGTAAAAGGTATTTTGTCATTTAAAGAAAATGATAATGAATTAGTAATTAATAAAATTATTAATATGTTACTTGAAAAAGGATATTATTCAAAATATATATTAATTGATGCTTCTAATTTTGGTGTTCCTCAAAAAAGAGAAAGAGTTATATTTATTGGTTCATCATTAACTAATAAGGATAAAGTAGATGCGGTTATTAAAAGATTAATGGAAACACGATTGCCAATTAAAACTGTATATGATGCTATTTATGATCTTGAATCAATACCTGAATCAAAAGAATTTAATCATATTTTTTCTAAACATACCCCAGAAATGGTTGAAAAAATTAAAAATACACCTGAAGGAAAAAGCGTAATGAAAGGTTATTCTGATGCGTTCAGACGACAATATTATGATAAACCTTCTACTACAGTTAAAGAAAATCACGGCGGTGTCCATGTACATCCGAAATTAAATAGAGTTATGACACCGCGTGAATTAGCTAGATTGCAATCTTTCCCTGATGATTTTATTTTTACATCTACAAAGTCAAATATTTTAAAACAAATAGGAAATGCAGTCCCTCCAAAATTGTCAAGTGAAATAGCTAAGATAATAATTGAGGTATTTTATAATGATTAATTGAAAAGATTTAAATAATATTAAAAATTTTTTGGAATCAGAGCTTAAAAATATATTCAAGGTTTATGATAACAAAATAGAAATTAAGGCCGAAGATTTAAATGTTTTAAAATCAAGTAATAGTTGTATAAGATCATCAACTGCTATAGGTTATATACTAGAAGAATTTATATATCAAAAGATGAAAAATGTTATCAAATATAATGATATGTTTCAAATTTATAGAAATAACACTTCAACGCAAAGTAGTAGTTATGATTTTTTGATTGCGTCAGAGAAATTTGATTTATTGATAAATATAAAAACAGAAAATAAAAATAGCAATAACAATGCAATTGCTGCAATAAAACAATTATATAAAGATTATAATAATCACTTTTCATATGGAAAAGATTTTTACTTTATTTTAGTAAAAATTAAATATGAAATTGATGGAATTGATTATTTATCTAAAAAAATTAATCACTATGATAAAGTAAAAATAACAGGTTTTGATATTTTTGCACTTGAGGAGATTTCTTTTGAAAATGGATTTATACAAGATCATAGAAATTGAGGAAAAGAGTACAAATCTGTTTCAGGAAGACTTCAAATAAGTAAAAAATTTTACTTAGATAATAAATTAGAAGAAAGCGATGAAATATCAAATTACCGAACTTTGGTTTATATAGAGAATATATATGGTTTATAACTTTTATAAACATCATTATAGATTACATTTACATTATTTTTGATGTAAATGATTTTTTTATTTTTTAAAAAATATGTAATAATAATACATATTTAATGAAAGGAAAAGAGAAAAACAATGAATAAAGAAAGAAAAATAGGACTATTTTTATCGATGGCAATGATTATTGGATCTGTCGTTGGTATTGGGATATTTTTCAAAAATGCCTCAATATCAAATGCTGTTTCAGGCGATGGGCTATCATGACTTATAGCATGAATTTTAGGTGGAATTATTTCTATTAGTGCAGCAATTAGTTTTGCTGAAATAGGCTCATTTAAAGATGGAAGGCTTTCGGGTTTAAGTAATTGAGTTTTTAAAGTAACTAAAAACAAACATTTAGCTTATCATACTTCAATTTCTTATACTATATTTTATTGAGGTATTTTAAACGCTATAATTGGGATTTTTGCATCAGAAGCCTTATTTTACTTTTTTGTTTTAGTAAATGTGGTTGAATATAACTCAATTAAGATTTGAATGCATGTTATAGTCGGTTTTGTTCTTACATCATTTTTTATTGGACTTAATTTTGTGTCTGTAAAAATATCAAGCAAATTCCAATTTATAATTTCAATTATTAAATTTATTCCATTAATTTTTGCATTAATTATTGGAATAATATTTCCAAATACTCACTATGTAGAAAATGCAGGTAATGGATTTTTGAAAAATGCATTTACTGTTAAAGGAATAATTGTAGCATTACCAGCAATCTTATTTTCTTATGATGCTTTTTTAATTTCGGGTTCAATAACTAATAAAACAAAAAATCCTACTAAAACTTTACCAAGAGCAATTTTACTTGGGATGATTATTATAGTTATTTTATATTCATTAATATCTATTTCATCAATTTTGCATTCACAAGGTGTTGTACATAATCTAATATCTGATGTGTTTCCAAAAGAATATTCAAATAAGATATCAGCAATTATTATGTTTTTTATCTTTTTATCTGCATTAGGTGTCATAAATGGATTAACATCTGCATTTATAAATGAATTGCAAATGCTAGTTAAGAACAAACTTCTTTTTGGAAGCAAGAGACTATTGCATAAATTTAAAGAAGAGGTTGTATTTATTATTTATTTAAGTATCATTAAAATATTTTATTTATTAACCATTATCTTACCAAGCATATTATTAAACACAGATGTAATAATTGATGCAATTTCTAATTTTCCTACAGTATTCTTTTTTATTGTTTATGGAACATTAATTTTTTCATATTTATTAAATAGAAACAAGATAAGTGAAACCAAGAAGATAAATAATGCTTTGTTTTATGTTTTTAGTATTATCGCAATATTTGGAATTATATTAATGGAAGGAGCATATTTATATTTACAATTTGAAGCGATATCAACAATAAAGGAGAATCCATTTGGTTGGGGAGTTTTTTGAGGTGGAGAGGGCTCAAAATTAATTTCTTCGTGAACTCCTTTAGTCATTTATTTAGTAATGTTATTCTATTTTATTTTAGTTCCGTGAATAAATTATTATCTAGAAAAGAAAATTTTTAAGTTCAATCTTATTAAAGAAGTTGACTTTAATGAAATTGAAATATGTAATGCAACTCATATGAAATAAATATTTAAATTTATATCAAAAAAAGCACTTTATTTAGTGCTTTTTTGATCATTTTTAGTATCCAAAACTTCACTTACAACGGACATTGTTGAAGCAATTGATGATAAATTAGGAGGAATGATTATTTTTGTTGCATTACCATTAGCTAATTTTTCAAGTTGTTCAATTGATTTTAAAGTTAATATGCTTTGAGATAAGTTTGCTTCATTAATCAAATCGATGGCCTTTCTTTGACCCTCAGCTTTAAGTATTTCAGCTTGTTTAAATGCTTCAGCTTTAAGTATTTCAGCTTGCTTTGCGGCCTCAGCTTTAAGTATTTCAGCTGATTTTTGACCTTCAGCAATTAAAATTGAAGCTGCTTTTTTCCCTTCGGCATCAAGAATATTTGCTCTTTTTTCTCTTTCTGCACGCATTTGTTTTTCCATTGCGTTTTGGATGTCGAGTGGTGGAAGAATGTTTTTTATCTCGACTCTATAAACTTTAATTCCTCATGCATCTGATGCTTGATCCAAAATTAAAGTTAATTTAGAATTAATGGTATCTCTTGAAGTTAATGTTTCATCAAGTTCAAGTTCTCCAAGTAAGTTTCTTAATGTGGTTGCTGATAAGTTTTCAATTGCTTTCATTGAATTCTCTGCTCCATAAACAAATAGTTTTGGATCAGTAATTGCAAGATATACAACTGTATCAACCCGAATACCAGCATTGTCTTTTGTGATTACGTCTTGTTCAGGAAAGTCTAAAACCTTTTCCTTAAAGTTTTCTTTTTTAATAATTTTATCTATAAATGGTACGATAAAATTAATTCCATTTTTTAGTGTTTTATGATATTTTCCTAATCTTTCTACAACCGCAAATTCTGATTGAGGTATAACTTTAATCGATTTAATCAATGCAATAATAGTTGAGATTAATAATATTGTAAAAACTAAAACTATAATAATAATTGTTGCTATTGACATTTATTTCCTTTCTTAACAAGTAAGACATTCCCTTTTACTTCTAAAATTTTTATTTTTTCACCCTTATTTATAATTCCTTCTCCCACTTTACTTAATGTCCGATATTTTTTATCGCCTATAATTATTTCTCCATATTCTCCATTATTGTTTAATTCCTCATAAGTATCTTTAGTTAATACATATTCAGCATCATAATCTAAACCATTAAAATCCGTTTTAGCATATTTTTTGTTTACTAACTTGTTTTTTAGTAGCTTGTAGACCGAAAAGTATAAAGTAAATCATAAAACAATAAAAATTATGAATTGTAATACAATGTACAAAACTATATTAGGAGCAACTATTGAAATAATTAATGATGGAATTGTTGAGACTGATGTTAATGCTGCTCAAATGCCAGTTGTTTGTATTTCAACAATTATAAATGAGATAAAGATCATAGATCATATTATAATTAATAGTATTTGGATAATTTGAGATAATTCCATATTTTAATTATATAATAAAATAATTTATTTTCTATGCATAAGGTATTGCGAATAAGATGAATGAGATTGAAACATTAATTAAAATAATTAAAAATAATGAAACTTTTTTCTTAACTAAATATAATGAAAGAATAATGCTAATTGGTATATATAACTTTAATAAAATATTTTTATAACCAATAAAATAGTTTTTTGATGAATTATTAAGACCTATGTAATGTTCTTTATTTACTTTATTAAAGTAAATTTCTGGTGAAAAGATATTAATAAGTAATTGTAAAGCTAATGAAATCATAATACCTGCTACAACAGGTTTCATAATTATAATCATATTTTTTATATATGAATTTGATTTGAATTTATTTAAATATTTCATTGCGATTAGCATAATAAAAATAGCAGGAAGACAAAAAACTAAATATGTTAAAAATACAGCTAAGAAACCCCATCATTGTCCATTAGCAACCAAATAGCCGGTTACAAAACTAAATTTTGTTGAAACAACACCTGGTGTCGAGTTAGAAACAGCAAAAACATTATTAATTTGCACTTCACTTATATCAAGGTTAAATGTTTTTGCTAAAAAGTTTCACAGTCATAAGAAAACAGGAATAAATACTTGGCCGCCCCCGAAAACTGATAAAGATATTACAATTAATAAAGGAAGAGAAACGAATAAAGCTATCATTATTTACCTCCTTTATTTTTTATTCAATAAATAATAAAGTATATTACTAATACAAAAATAATTGCTAAAATAGGCACATTAAAAGGAGCTGGAACAAAAAAGCAAAAACTAAATGAAAATAAAAATATTAAAACAATGAATGGTAGTTTTATATTTTGACGAGATTGTTTTAGATAATTAATTCCAAAATCAATTAAAAAGGTGATTATTGATACTAAAACACCAATTGCGAATATTTGTACATATTGTTCAGGTATTTTTGAAAATAAAAGCAATAATCCAAAACTAAACATAATATGAGGCAATAAAGCGAATAAAGTAATAATTATTCCTTTAACTTTTCCAAGTAATTTAATTGAAATATATGAAATACATTGAATAACAGAAGCACCTGGTAGCATATTTGTGACAATAACAATTTGATCGAATTCTTTAACATCTAAGAGTTTTTTATTTTCTACAATTTCCTTTTTTATGACTGGCATTAAGGCATTTCCGCCACCAAAGCCGATGAATGAAATCTTTAAAATAAAGAAAAATAATTTTCAAAATCCTATTTTTTCTTGCATATATACTTCCTTTATTTATAAATTAAACATAGCCAAAACATAAATTTGTCTATGTTTAATGATCAAACTTTATTTTTTAAATCCTTCTGGAAATAGAGCAGTTTTAAAATTATTATTTCCAGAATTTTCGAATCCATTTGGATATAGTGTTATAAGATTTTGTCTATATGATTTAGTTTGAGCAGGATATTTTGATTTATCTGTTCCATCAATTAAGTTATATGCTTTAATAACTTTTTCACCTGAACCATAGTCCTTTGCTAATAAAAATGATGTAAATTTAGCATCTCTTAGTAAATCATCATCTTCAACATTACTTGAAACTTGATTATAAATACCTACTAATTGGCCAAATTCATTATAAACCATAGAACCAGAAGCGCCATATTTTAATGATGAAAAATTAACTGCTAAATTAAATCCATAAAAATCAGCTAATGTTCTGCCGAAAACAGTTGTATATGGTTGTAAATTTCCATTTGTTGCCCTCTCATCATATGTATATGCAGGATAAGCGAATGTTTTATCATTATGTTTATTTCCAATTCTATAATATGTGTTTAAAGTTGATGAATTACGTTCAGTTGGATTATTTCTGACCCATACTGCAAAACCAGATTCATTTATTGAAGGATATCCTCCTATATATAAATCTTTTGCATTTTTTAAGTTTAGCTTAGAATCATCTTTTTCAAATGCAGCAGTTACATAATCTATTGTTTGCATTGTTTTAGAAATTGATTTATCTTGATTTGGCAAGATTTCAGTTTTATTTAGTCTATCGATGTATTTATCCACTGCTTCAATTGACTTTGTGATTCATTTTTTAAGTGTTTCATCCATTTGCGATAAATCAACATCAATTTCAAAAACACCAAAATCAACATATGCAGGGATGAAATAATTATCATCAACCTTTTTTAGAGTTTGATATTCTTGATCTTCACTTAAATCTTCATTTTTTGATTCAATATATTTTATTTTATCTTTTACTTTTTGCTTTAAATCTTGTTGATATCAATTCATATATTGACGATCAATAAAATCATAACCAGCAAATATTAATTTAGGTTTTGAAATAAAACCGTTTGATTTGATTGTTTTTAACGCTGATATATCAGTTTTTTCAAATTGAGTAAATTCATCACTAGAAGCATAGTATTTTGTCTTTAAATGTGAAGTCTTTGAATAGCTATATTTATTTTTACGCTGTGGAAAATCCGTTTGGTATAGGTCGGACTTTCCAAGTGAAATGGATTCGACTTTAAAGTCTCTAAAATCTTCGTAATTTAATGCTTTATTTTGCTCATCGGTTAATGAATTAGAAAAATCAGACATAACATGTAAATTAGTAGCAAAGAAAAGTTTATATTTATTTTCATTATATTTATGATAATCCAATAGTCAAGTAGTACCTAATTCTGATGCTCGAAAAGGATTTTGATTTTGAGAAGTAACTCCTTGATTGATACCGAATTTAACTGCAAAAGATCGATCATAAATTTCTTGGTAAATTATTTTTTCATCAACTTTTTTGAACTTATTTACATATTCTGGATATGAATTTTCTTTTGTTCTATCGGGAATCTTAAATCCTGGAAAATTAGGAGGAATTACAAATGGTGGCACTTGCCCAAAGTTATCTTTTTTATTTGGATTAGGTTTATTTTGTTCAGGTTTTATCATTTCATTATTTTGAATAATGTGCCCTTGATTAGTCTCTTTTTCCTTTGTCTTAAATTTTAAATTAATATTATTTGAGAAGTCAAATTTTTTAATACCATTGGATATTTCTGATATTTCATATTCAATATTTGGTTGTAACATTTCCAATTTGAATATTAATTGATTTTTATTTATTTTAAATGGATGAAATTCATTTGAATCATTTTTAAGTTTTAATATTATTTGATTTTTGTTTAAAAATGTTAAATCTGTTTCGAAAAATACCATTAAAAATAATGGTTGATTTCCATTTTCTTGATGAGTTGATATAGAAACAATTTTTGAATTTACATTTATTTCTGGCGGGTTATTATTTTTTTCGTTTTTATTATTATTTTGATTTTCAGTTATATCTATATTATTATCTAATGTATTCATTTTGCTAGTTTCAGCATCGTTTTTAACATTACACGAAATAGAACAAGTAACATAAAAAGGCGTCATTCCTAGAAATAAAATTTTTAAGTCTTTTTTTCTCATAAAGAAATTATAAAAAAAATAAAAGCTTTTAAAAATAATGAATTAAAATATTTATTATGAATGAATATGATAAATTATTTATTACAACAACGGATACAATTGTCGGAATTGGTGGGATAGTATCAAATGAAGTTTTAGATGCATTATATAGTATTAAAAACCGCCCAAGAGAAAAGAAAATTATTATTCTAGTAAGTTCAATTGATCAAGCCAGAACTTTTAAAGAATGAAATGAAAGAGCGGATGAGTTAGCTAAAAAAGTTTGGCCTGGTGCAGTGACTATTATTATAAATAATCAAGGATTTAGAATGCCTAATCAAAAAGGGCTTCTTAAATTAATTGATTCAATTGGCCCAGTTTATATGACTAGTGCTAATATTTCAGGCCAAAAAACAATTTCAATTGATCAAGCTAATGAAGTATTTCCTAATATTAAAAATATTTATAATTTTGGAAAACCTTCAGGAAAACCAAGTGATATTTATAACTTAGATACT
The DNA here is from genome assembly GCF_900660545.1 of Mycoplasmopsis cynos. Taxonomy (NCBI): domain Bacteria; kingdom Bacillati; phylum Mycoplasmatota; order Mycoplasmoidales; family Metamycoplasmataceae; genus Mycoplasmopsis; species Mycoplasmopsis cynos. Next base: position 168,521 of record NZ_LR214986.1, read on the forward strand.
AATGAAATAATTAAAAGAAATTAGAAAATTATTAGTTTCTAATTTCTTTTAATTTATTGATATTTATGAAATTGTCAAGAAATCAAAGAATAGTTTGTATAATTTTATAGAGAATATTTTTACATTTTTTGATCTTTCTTACTTAAATTTTTATAAGATAAAAAGTACTTTTATATATAGAAATTTTAGAGCAGTTCATATTAATAGTAGTATTTTTAAGATAGTTCTTTTGATATAAAAGTGAGGAAATATGAATAAAATAAATAAAGAAATTATTATAAATTGAAATACTTTTAAAAGGGTTTTTGCATTAAATCCGGCTTTAATTTTTAATAAAGAAAACATTATAGAAGATTTGAGATCAATTCTAAACAAATATAAAACGGTAGATGTGAATGATGAAACTAATTTTGATGAAGATGATGAAGATGAGAATAAATCAACTATTAAATATGATTTACTTGAAGATGGAATAAATCAAGACTCAATCGGAAATTTGCATGAGTTATTCTTTGATAGTAATGATCAAAAGATGGAAGAATATATTAAATTTATAGCAACGAATTATGCATTATATAAAACAAAAGCAGAAGATTTTATAATTAATGAACTAAATCTTAAAAAAGAAAATATTGTTATTATATCTAATACAACTAAGCAAGATATAAAAATTAAACAAACTTATGACACTCTAATAAATGCTATTAAAAATAATGAAACTTTATTTATTTTTAACCCTGTCTTTGGATATTCAGAAGAGTTAGAAGATTTGAGTTTTAAATTTATTTCTAACTCTTTTGGAATATATGTAAATAATAAAAATGTTATTCTTTATAACTTGTCATATACATCAACATCTCAAAGGAATCAATACTTTTTAGCTTTTTATAATTATTGACTTTTAAAGGAAAATAATATTGAATTAAAAGATATTAGAAATATCATTATTGATCCAAGAGATGTAATATTTAAACGGGTTAAAAAAGCGGAATTAAACTTTATGGTAACCAATTCAGCTTTATTAACAAAAAAAATCACTAAGAAAAAAAATGCTTTAAAAAAAGAATTTTTACCATATATTTTAGATATTGATTTATTTATTAAAAAAGCTGGTTTGCTTAGAAATATATATGATGATAAATCAAATAATCAAAATTACAATTTTCCTAGTATTTTAAATGGTTTTGATAGTGATCTTAGCTTTATTCAATCGGCAAAAGAGAAAGTAATTAAAAGTAATTTATATGAAGTAAATTATGATATGTATACTATTGAAAAACTTGATATTTTAAATAGCTTTTATGATGCTAACAACAAAAAACTTAATAATTTAATGTATTTAAATAATCAAAGATGGCAAAATTTATATTGTGGTATTGAAAGTGGTAGTATATTTAATAAATATTATTCATTATTGAATGTAAAAGAAAAAAAACCAAAAATAGAATATATTTTTCAAGAGTTTAAATGATATACAAATATTATTAAATTGGCTTATAAACATTTTTTAGATAAAACTAACTTAAAAGCAATTTTATATTTTGCTTCAAATAATGAAAAAGAAATAAGTTCAGTAATGAGTTCATGAATTAAGACACCAAGTAATCCATATGTTTTTAGTGGATGTATAAATATATCAGATGAATTTATTTCTGATGCAAAGGAAATTTTGCAGTTACTACGTGAAATAGTGTTTTTAAAAAATAATGATGAATATGTATTATTTTCTGGTAATTTTGCAAATAATAATGCTATTAAGTTTATTGGAGATCTAAAAAACAAAATTCAAGAATTTAAAAGTATTCCTAATTTGTTTAATGTTGATGCATTAAACAAAATTATTAAATTACATATTAAAGATGCAAAAATCTCTTGATATGATTATGAAGGATTTTCTGATATTATCCCACCATGTGATGGTATTGGAAGCTATATACAAGCTGTGTTTCAGGTATCTGTAATACATACAAAAAATGGTGTTGAAACATCAACAACTAACATAGTTTGCGACCCGCATAATCTTAATAAAAAGGACTTTGTGGAAATTATTGATGCAATTTATGGAGATGCTGCAGATTATTATGTAGTCTTTAATAAAACATATGAGAATACCAGAAATAAAGAAATGCTTAATTTAGTAAAAAATGATGTAATTAACAATAAAGATCCTGAATTTAATAAATGATTATTAGAACATTATAAAAAAGAAGATGTCCTAGATGCCTTAAAAATATTTGAAAGTAAAATAATGAAAATCAATTCTAATACAATAGATTTATTAGATGTTTTTATTCCTCATAAAATATCGATGGATAACATAGAAAAAATATATGAATTTAATATAAAGAATAATGATTTTATCTTTAAAAAACCTAATGAAAAAGTTTTGAGCATATGTAAACTACCTTTGTTTTATGCAAAAGATTTAAAATTCTTTTCATCTATTAAAAAAGTTGAAAAATTTATTACAGAAAATAAATTAAAATTAAGAAATTTAATTACACCTTATTCAGAATTAAAAATTCAAAAAGGCCAAATGGCTATGCAAGAAGCAATTAGCAGATACCTAGGAGCTACTAATAAGGCAGTTTGAGAAAATACAATATGTCCAGAATTAAAAAAATATTGTGAAAATGATGTTAGAGCAATGATAATGGTTTATGATTTAATAATGCATGTAGCCAATAAAGTTTTTTCAAATATGAATGAATTTGAATATAAAATAAATCAAGATGAAGTAATTAACAAGAATTTAAAATATGATGTTGAAAACAGCAAGTTAATATTAAAATAAATAATTTATTATAGTATTAATTTTTTATAAAATTTATAAATTAAGATGTTTTTAATTATTAAACAAAATAGTTATCGGGATTTAATCTAGATTATATTATTTAATAAATAATATTAATATAAGAAGTTTGAATCGTAAAATTTATTTTCAAAAACCGCACGATATCGTGCGGTTTTTGAAAATAAATTATTTTTTTTGTCCTGATTGAGGAGCTTTAGGATCTTTTTGTCCTGATTGAGGAGCTTTAGGATCTTTTTGTCCTGATTGAGGAGCTTTAGGATCTTTTTGTCCTGATTGAGGAGCTTTAGGATCTTTTTGTCCTGATTGAGGAGCTTTAGGATCTTTTTGTCCTGATTGAGGAGCTTTAGGATCTTTTTGTCCTGATTGAGGAGCTTTAGGATCTTTTTGTCCTGATTGAGGAGCTTTAGGATCTTTTTGTCCTGATTGAGGAGCTTTAGGATCTTTTTGTCCTGATTGAGGAGCTTTAGGATCTTTTTGTCCTGATTGAGGAGCTTTAGGATCTTTTTGTCCTGATTGAGGAGCTTTAGGATCTTTTTGTCCTGATTGAGGAGCTTTAGGATCTTTTTGTCCTGATTGAGGAGCTTTAGGATCTTTTTGTCCTGATTGAGGAGCTTTAGGATCTTTTTGTCCTGATTGAGGAGCTTTAGGATCTTTTTGTCCTGATTGAGGAGCTTTAGGATCTTTTTGTCCTGATTGAGGAGCTTTAGGATCTTTTTGTCCTGATTGAGGAGCTTTAGGATCTTTTTGTCCTGATTGAGGAGCTTTAGGATCTTTTTGTCCTGATTGAGGAGCTTTAGGATCTTTTTGTCCTGATTGAGGAGCTTTAGGATCTTTTTGTCCTGTTTTTGGAGTTTCAGGACCTTGTTTAGGTTTTTCCTCTTTAGGTGAACATGCTACAATACTAGCACCCATAAGTGTCGTAATCGATAATAGACCAAGACCACTAAATATTTTTTTATACTTTTTCATAATTTTTAGAAATTCTCCTTATAATAAAGATTTGTTACTTAAAAAAAAAAAAAAAAAAAAAACTTATAAATAAGCAATATAAATATTCAAACTTAGTATTTAAAATATTCAAAATAATTTTATTTTTTTATGCTTATTACAAGTACTAGACTACTGGCTTGAAAATAGACAAGTTCCTTTTTTTTTTTTTTTTTTGCAAAAAAAGTAATAAAATTTATTGATTTTCAAAATATTGCATATATTAGCATTTAAAAATATTTTTATTAAGCGGATTTAATATTTTTACTTTTAAAATACTTGTTAAGCATTTTATTATTTTTTCACACAAATTGTTTTTAGCGTTTTAGAATTATTAATATTTAAATATTACTATTAATTAAATTGAAAATAAAATTAGCTTTTTAAATAAAAAAACTATGATTCATTAATGTCGTTAAACAACATCTTAAGTACTTATGGCAAGCTATTAACATATTATAAAAAGATTGTTTAAATACAAAAGCAAGACTAAAGCTTTATTTGGAGTTGGTAATTCTTTTGTATTAAGCCTGTTTTTAGTTGTTTTATATAGTTTTGTTATTATTTAAATGTCGTTGCAAATTCATTAGATTCATTAAATGTTTTAAGTTCAAATTTTTTATTAATAGTATCTGATTAAATATATGATTTATAATTAAAAAGTGGGCCTAAAATGTGCGTTTAGATTGTGTCCTAAAATAATTGCATAGATATACCTAATCACAGAAAATACAAGTATAAATGTAATTTTAATGTTTTTAAATGTGAATTTTTTTATTGCTCCATTTATTTTTTATTAAATGAATTAGTTAAATTAACTAAAAAATAAATGAAAATAATATTGTCATTATGGGATGCTGCTTTACTCAATGGATTTTTAATATTTTTATACATAAGGTTTAAATTTTGACATTTTTGAGGAAAATATTTTTTTAATATATAATATTAAAAATAAATAGGAGTAAAATGGAAGCGATTAAAAAACATAAATCAATGAGAACTCAAAGAGTTGAAATTATTAACGAAATCTATCGAACCGAACTTCTAGAAGAACACTTTGATTATCAACAAATTATTATTGATAATATTGAGTTGACAAGTCTTCAAATAAGTAGATTGAATGAAATACAACAAAGATATGAATTTATTAAAAAAATTTATGGTAAATTAATTAACAAAGATTGAACCTGAGATAGAATTAGTCCATTAATAAGAGCGATATTAATCAATGCAGCAAATGAATTTTGAAGTGTTGAGCCCAAAATTGTTATAAATGAAGCGATAGAAATAACTAAAATGTTTTTTGGTTCACCTGAATTAGATGAAATAGAAACAATTGATAACAGGTTATATAGATTTGTTAATGCTCTTTTACAAAATTTTTATAAAACATTATTACATTTGGAAATGAGTACTAAATAATGGGCGTCATATCAAAATTATATTTTTCTCATATACAAAAGCAAATTACGTATGTTAATGATGCTTTTATAAAGTTAAATATAATTAATCATCTTGATAAAGAATATATATTGTGCAGAAAAATAAATGAATTTGAATCACTAGATGAGTTTATTGAAGATTTTTGTGAACAATTTAGATCGGTTAGTTTAACACCAACATACTTTAAAATGATTAAAAATTTTTATTTTTTTTATTTTTACCATCAAGTCTTTAAACATAAAAAATATTGAGTTAACAAAGAGAGTTTGAAATTTCTAAAAAATAAAACTAATAACATTATATTTAGCCATGAAAAAAGAGACTTTTATTACGATTTTTTGGATGAATTTAAAAAAATTAAAGATCATAATCGTTATTTAATTTTAATTTTAAGAAAGGTTTTGTAAATGGAAGATATCAGAAAACAATTTCCAATTTTAAATGATTTAGTATATTTTGATAGTGCTGCATTAGTTTTAAAACCACAAGTTGCTATTGACGCAATTATTGAATTTTATTCTAAGAATTCTATTTCTTCCCGTACTATTGATACACCAATCGGTTATTTAGTGAATGAAAAAATAACAAGTGTAAGACAAAAAGTTGCTAATCTAGTCGGAGCAAAATTAAATGAAGTAATGTACACAAGCGGAACAACAGAATCAATTAATTTATTTTCAAAAATGTTTGCAAGATTATTAAATAAAGGAGATGTTATTTTAGTTAGTGCATATAATCATTCATCTAATTTAATTCCTTGAGTTGAAATAGCAAAAGAAAAAAATGCTATTGTAAAGGTTTCGAATAATATATTAAATGACATTAATTCAATTAAAAATCTAAGACTTGTTGCTTTAGGGCAAGAAACAAATAATTATGCTATTAAATATGATTTAGAAAAAATTTATGAAATAGTTAAACAAAAAGGTGCATTTTTACTAAACGATGCTGCGCAAGCAATAATTCATCAACCAGTTAGCCTAAAGAATTGTGATGTAATTGCATTTAGTACTAATAAATTTTACGGCCCAACTGGATTGGGATTTTTGGTTATTAAAGATAATTTATTTAAAGATTTAAAACCAGCAAAATACGGAGGTGGAACCGTTAATGAAGTTAATATTGATTTAGAATGGACTTCTAAAAAAACAATTATGGATTTTGAACCTGGAACTCCTGATCTAGCTGGTATTTATATGTTTGATAAATCATTAGATTTTTTTAATGAAATTGGATATCAAAAGACCCAAAACATTTTGAAAGATTTATCATTTTATTTACATAAAAAATTAGCTGAATTGTCTAATGTAATTGTCTATTCAAAACCAGGTGATTATATTTGTTTATTAAACATTAAAAATGTTCATCCGCAAGATGTTGCTACATATTTAGGCTCTAAAAATATTTATACGTTAGCCGGAATCTTTTGTTCACAATATTTAAGAAATATCTATGATGAAAAGTCCTATTTAAGAATTTCATTAGGTATTTATAATAACTATCAAGATATAGATAAATTGGTTGCAGAGTTAAAAGAAGGCGGTGACTTTTATGCATTTTAATCCTAATGAAGCTCGAGAAATTATAATGAAGCATTATATGTTTCCTGAAAATAAAACTCTAGATTTCGAAGAAGATAATATTATTACAACTTATAGTCAAACATGTTCTGATAAATTAGAACTTTCAGTTAAATTTGAAAATAATATTTTGGTTCAGGCAAAGTTTAATGGACATGGATGCTCTGTATTTTTAGCTTCAACTGACATTTTGTTAAACGTAGTTAAGCAAAAGTCTAAAAAAGAAATACAAGAATTAATAAGTCTTTATGAAAAATTTTTAAACAATAATAATGAATTAAGTGATCAAGAATTAAAAGCAATTAATGATTTATGAGTGTTTTTTAATGTTAAAAAACACCTTAGTAGAATGAGTTGTGCATTACTAAGTTCAAAAACAATATTAAATGAAATCAAATAGATATATTTTTCACATTGATTTTGATAGTTATTTTGTGAATGCTATTAGAACTATTCGACCTGAATTAAAAAATAAACCTGTTGCAATAGCGAAAAATTCCATCCACTCAATTGCAGTATCAGTGAGCTATGAATTAAGGGCAAAAGGCGTCAATGCAGGAATGAAAGTTATTAATATTAAAAAGATTGAACCAAATACAATAATTTGTGATTCAAGATTTGACTTATATAGCACACTTTCTAGTGAAATATTTAGATATTTAGAAAAAAATTATTGTTCAGAAATAGAAATAGCTTCTATTGATGAATGTTTTTTGTTTTTCTATCATAATCAAATTCAAAATGATGAGCAAGCATTAATGCTTGGTAAAAAAATTCAGAGTGAGATTTTAAAAAAATTTAAAATAGAAGTTACGATCGGAATATCGTATACAAAATTCTTTGCTAAAATGACTACTAATATTTCTAAGCCTTTTGGCATACGTTTAACTAATCATAATAATTATCAAAATAATTTTTGAGAACTTGATGTTGAAAAATTTCATGGAATTGGATCGAAAATTGCTACTAAATTAAGACAAATAGGAATTTATAAAATTAAAGATTTAGCGAATTGTGATTTTAATAATTATAGTCTTAGAGAAATTTTTGGAACCGTAGGTTTTAAGTATCGAGAAGCTTTAAACATAGATCATTTTGATGCTTATAACTCAAGTACAGATATAAAAGGAATTGGTAATGAAACTACTTTTAATACCATTACTCAAAGTGAGGAAGTTATTTTGCAAAGTTTAAATTCATTAGTTAAAAAAGTATCTAATAGACTTAAAATGTATGCAAAAATGGGAAAAGTTATAACATTAGTTGTGAGAAAACTAAATAAAGGATGAGTTTCTAAACAAAGACAAATTTTAAATTACACTAATGATGAAGAAATTATTAAAAAAGTTGCTTATAATCTTTTTTATGAATATTTTTATGAAACTGAATTATTAGGAATCGGATTAAGAGTTACAAATTTAATTGAAAGTTACAATAATTTTTTCAAAATCTCATTGTTTGAAGAAACTAATTGTAGAAATAATTCGAAAATTGATGGAATAATTTCTACAATTAAAGCAAAAGCAAAAACTAATAATGTTTATACTTTAAAAGATTATGAAGTAATTCAAAATCGCGTTAATAGATTTGGCAAAAAAATCACAACAGGAATTTTTAAAAAGTAAGGAGGAAAAATGAGAATAGGAATTTATGGTGGTTCATTTGATCCGATTCATAAAGGTCATATTAAGCTTGCTAAATATGCAATAAAAGCGTTGAATTTAGATAAATTGTTAATTATTCCGGCTTACGTATCTCCTTTTAAAAATAAGGGAATTAGCATTGAAGATAAGATTAATATGATTGAATTAGTTTTAGAACAAAAAATGGAATTGTGTTTATTTGAAGCAAAAAGAAATACTGTTAGTTATACAATTGATACGATAAAATATTTAAAAAATAAATACCCTAATGATGAGTTGTTTTTAATAATTGGTTCTGATAATTTACCGAAATTGCATAAATGAAAAGATGTTGATCAAATTTTTTCATTAAGTAATTTAGTTGTTTTAAAGAGAACTAAGAATATTAGCAAAACTAATTTAAAAAAATATCATGGAATATTAATGGATAACCCGATTATAGATTACTCTTCAACAATGGCGCGGAATGGAATGTTTCAAATGCTAGACCCAAAAGTTGTTGATTATATTCAAGGTAAAGGTTTATATTTAGAAAAAATTATTCATGCATCATTGAGCGCTTTAAGAGCTAAGCATTGCGTTTCATGTGCTAGTTTTGCTGCTGATTTGGCTAAAAAACATAATTATCCTGCTAAGGACGCTTATATTGCAGGTCTAATTCATGATATTGCAAGAGAATGAGATCCGAAATTTTCTAGGGATTTTATTAAAAAATATCAACCAGATTTAAATAATGTCCCAGATTATTTTTTACATCAACATTGTGGAGCATTATGAGCTGAATATATTTATGGTCTAAAGAATAAAGAGATAATTCAAGCAATTAAATGTCATACTAGTATGAGAACAAATATGGATAAGCTTGATAAAATCTTATTTATTGCCGATAAAATTTGTCAAGGAAGAAAATTTAATGGAATTCAAAAAGTAAGAGAATTAGCATTCAATGATCTTGATGCTGGTTTTGCGAAAGTAACTAGATGTACATATGATTGAAATACTAAGATTAATAAAGTGGTTTTTGAAAAAGAAATAGAAGAAATCTACCAAAAATATATGGAGAAGTAATGCAAAAGCAAAGAATTCAAAAAATATTATCAATGGCTGGTGTTGCATCGCGAAGAGAAGCAGAATTATTAATTTTACAAAAAAGAGTTAAAGTTAATGGAGTAGTTGCAAGAATAGGAGATAAAGCTAGTTTTGATGATGTTATTTTATTTGACAATAAACCTATCACAGAAGAAAATAAGGTATATTATGTTATTAACAAACCTGCAAAAACAATATGTTCATTAAAGGATAATTTTGGTAGAACACTTGTTACAGATTTAATTGATGTTCCTTATAAAATTTTTCCAGTCGGTAGATTAGACTATGACACTACTGGAGTATTAATTTTAACTAACGATGGTGAATTAGCCAATAAATTAATGCATCCAAAATATAAAATTTTTAGAGTTTATAGAGCCAGATTAAATGAATCATTATCTAAACAAGAATTAAAAACATTAAATGGAACATTAATAATTAATAATACTCAAAGTTCTCAAGATGTAGTACCGGTAGGCAAAGATAGCCCTAAAACTTATTTTGTTATTTTAACTGTTGGTACATATCACCATGTTAAAGAACTTTTTAAACTGGTTAATAAAACTGTTGTTAATTTAAAAAGAGTCGAATTTGCAGGAATTACAGTAGAAAAAATGCCATTAGGTTCTTATCGTAAGTTGACATTAAAAGAAGTTAAAGATTTAAAAACCTTGGTAAATAAACAAGAAGAAATATTGCAAAAAAAGGAGAAATAATGAAAGAAAAAATTATTAAAAAATCTTTTAAAGATGCATTTGCATTTCTTAAAAAGGGTAATATGCTATTGTTAGCAATTGGGTTTTTAGCTGGGGTAGTTTTTAATGCTGTTGTTTCATCACTTGCTAATGATATTATTATGCAAGCGATTGCATCAACATTTGGTGTTACAAAACTTGACAATTGAGTTGTACACGGTATGCTTGTTGGAAAGTTTTTAGGAACTGTATTGAACTTTATTATCGTCACAACCTTATTATTTGTTATTTTATGTTTTTATTTTATTATTAAAAATATTGTTAATATTAGAAGAGAGAAAAATAAACCAAAAGAAGAACCACAAGAACTAAAACCAACCACAGACGAATTGATTTTGCAACAACTCCAAGAAATTAATAAAAACTTATCTAAAAATAAATCAAAAACCGCTAAATAAATGTTTAACAAAAAAAGTCGCTGGTATTAAACGACTTTTTTTGTTAATTTTAAATGATTAGTCTTTTCATTTTCATTCATTAAATGCATTCTTTAAGGCTTTGACTTGATCTTCTTTTGAAAGTTTATAATAATTTTTATCTAAACCTTTTTCAAATCCGCCATATGATGAATTTCCGCCTATTAAGACATATCCTTCAGCTCATGATTCATTTTCTTTTTTAATTATTCCTTTTGTTTTAGTATATTTAATACCTTTTACTTCCTTACTAAAGTTACCGAATAATGGACCAATTTCTTTAAGAACATCATTTCTTTCTTTATTTGATTTATTAACTGATGCAATATCATTAAAGTCATCAAAATTATCACCAACTCTCATCACAACTTTAAATGAAACGTTATTTGCTCCAACTTGATTATCACCAGAAAGGTCTAATTTTTTAGAATTTACTAAATTCATTCTTTCTTCTTTTTCAGTTTTTACTCTTTTATCATTTTCTTTTTTAATGTGCATTCATGGTTTATCTTTTGATAAATCAACCCCTTGCATTCATCATACTCATTTTTCTAAATATTTCGCTGGTAATCCTTGAGCAATTAGATTTTGTTTAGTAGGTTCAAGTTGATTTTCTTGTTCTCTATTTGAATTAAAGAATACTACACCACCTTTTTTTCAAACATGCTCAATAAATTCGAATGCACCTGCTAATTTTTTAGAAATTTTAGCTTTTACAAATTCATCTCAAGTTTTTGAACTGAATGATTGTTTATGAAGAACTAATCAATTTTGATATGCATAATTATTTAAAATTGTTTCATCAATATCCATAAATACAACTGGAATTGATTTTCCGTTATCGGTATTGCTTATTTTTACCTTCTCATTTTCTACTTTTACCTTGGTTAAGTCAAACACATCACTTTGGCTGTCTACAAGAGTATCAAATTGTTTAATTGCTGAATTATATTGAGTTAGAGTCATTGCATTTTTTTCAGCTGAAACAGTATTTCAAATATTAGATAATCATCTTTGATTTTCTAATACGGCTTTTGCATCGTCTTGTTGTTTTTGATTACTGCATGCAACTACTGTTGTTATAACAGTAGATGAGGCAATAATACCTAAACCACCAAATACTTTTTTTCATTTTTTCATCTTTGTACCTACTTTCCTTTAAATTATTTAGTTAATAGTAATTGTGTTTAATATTCTACAATTATGAAATAAATAAATCTTAAATATTGAATTTTTCTTGTATTTACTATTTCCATATTTTCAAAAGATTATTCTTTATTTTTTAAAGTTTCAAAACTTTTACTATTTATTTATAGACCTAAAAGAATTTTATTATGTGAGAATACTTTTTTCAAAGCATTCGGTATCTTTTCATTTTTTTTTTTTTTTTTTTGGCTGATTTTAATGATTTATATTATAAAAGCTTGAAAATAAAACATCAATTTGATTGAAATGAAAATATTAAAAAACAATTAAAGAAATAAAAAAATGCATTTTTCAACTATTTTTATATTAAAAATGCATTTTTTACTTTTTTAATAGTTAAAATAAGCTATAATTATTTAAAAATATTAAGGAAAATTATGAATTCAAAAAAGAATAAGTTTACAGAGAAGCAGTTTATATTTTATGGACTAAATTTTATTGTTGGTTTTGGTTTTATTGCCACGATTTCGAGTGTCATTAGTAGGGGATTATGAGGTATTTTAATTTTTGCATTAACTGCTTTTATTTCAATGACTGTTATGCTTGCTTTTGCTAGGGCGAGTCAAAGTTATGGGAAAGAAGTTGGTGGAACATATGTTTATGCAAAAAAAGCTTTTAGTGATAAAAGAAAAATATTATTTCTACAGGGATGAAATCAATTTTCACAAGTGCCATTATTTTCAGCAACAACACCATTATTTTTTATTGATCTATTAAAAGAAATTGACTCAGGAAATCAAACAATATACCAAATTTGTGCATTAGCATTTTTTGTGCTTTTAAATGTTATATGTTCATTTGGTATAAAAACATCTAAATGATTTATCCTATTTACCGGGATAATTAAATGACTTACTATTGGTTTAGGATTATCGATTGTTACTTTCTACTCATTTAGCACTTTATCATTTGGGGCAAATTTTAAAAATACCCCTAATGTTGATATTAGCATTATAGTTACATCCGTATTATCATTTATCTACGCTTTTGCAGGTGGAGAGGGCTTAGCAGGTGTTTCATCAGAAGTAGAAACAAAAAGATTCAAGAAAATTATTATGTTAATTTTTTGGATTGTATTGATTTTTTATTTTACATTTTATATTGTTTATTTAGGTTTAGATAGCACGGTATTTAATGAAAGTACTTCAATAAGTTTTGCGTTGATTTTTAAAGTTTCATTAGGTTCTGTTGGTGTCATATTATTTATTATAGGTACATTTTTTAATAGAGTAGGAGCAGGTATTAGTTCAATCATTTATTATGCTAGAACTGTTGTCCCATTAGCTCAAGATGACTTTATTCCAGGTATTTTTGCAAAAAAATCTAAAAAAACTGGTGAGTATCGAAATGCTATACTCTTTCAAAGCGCATTTTCGATAATCTCGATGATTATTTTTACCATTATTCCTTATTTTTTAGGTATAAAGGATCAATTTAGCGCTATTTTAAATGCAGGAAATATTGTTTTCTTAATGCAATATTTATTCACTATTTGTACCTTGTTATATTTATCTTGAAAAAGAAAAGAATTTGTTATTCCTGTTTGAGAAAAAATAGTTTACATCTGTTCAATAATTTTAATTTCATTTATTGTTTTAACTTCATTAATTCCGCCAATTATTGGAACAAGTTATACAGCAGAAAGTGCATTATTGCTTCCGAGTTATATGGGAATAATGTTGATAGGTTATCTAATTTGAGGTGGGTGATACTTAATTAAGAAGAAATGACCTAATAATAGATTTGTATGAAAAGAAGATGAAATAATGATTAATAATCAAAACAAAACAATGTCAAGTCCATTAATCTATTGATCAGAAAAAAGCAAAAAACATTAACTAAAATAAACCAAGAATTATTCTTGGTTTTTTACCATTTAAGCATTATAAATATGATATGAATTTATAAATGTGATAAAATAATTAACATAATATAAAAAGACTTAAATTATTATTTTATTTGGAGTAAAAATGAAAATAAGAACTCGTTATGCACCTAGTCCAACTGGATATTTACATATCGGGGGAGCTAGAACGGCGCTTTTTTGCTATTTATATGCAAAACATTTTAATGGTCAATTTATTTTTAGACTAGAAGATACAGATGTTAAGAGGAATGTTCCAGGCGGTGAAGAGTCCCAATTAAATAATTTAGCTTGATTAGGAATTATTCCTGATGAATCACCATTAAATCCAAATCCTATATATGGTAAATATCGTCAAAGCGAAAAATTGGATAGGTATTGAAAAATCGCTAATGAATTAATTGAAAAAGGATTCGCTTACAAAGCATATGATAATTCAGATGAGCTTGAGCAACAAAAAAAAGAAAGTGATGAAAAAGGAATACCTAGTTTTAGGTATGATAAATATTGATTAAAAATTTCTGATCAAGAAATCGCTAAAAGAGATAAATTGGGGCAATATTCTATAAGATTTAATATGCCAAAAAACCAAGAGTTTGAATGAAACGATATTGTTCGAGGACTTATAAGTTTTAATTCAAATGATATTGGAGATTGAGTTATTTATAAATCTGATGGTTATCCTACTTATAATTTTGCTGTGGTGGTTGATGATTACGATATGCAAATTACTCATATTCTTAGAGGTGAGGAACATATTGGTAATACACCAAAACAATTGGCTATTTATAAAGCTCTAAATTGGCCTGTACCTCAATTTGGACACCTAACAATTATTACCAATATGGAAGGTAAAAAACTTTCTAAAAGGGATACTTCGTTAAAGCAATTTATAGAAGATTATAAAAATGAAGGATATTTACCAGAAGCAATATTTAACTTTCTTACTTTACTTGGTTGAACTGCGTCAGATGCATCTGAATTAATGTCTAAAGATGAAATAATTGCCAAGTTTGATCCAGAAAGGTTAAGCAACAGTCCATCTAAGTTTGATATTTCAAAAATGAATTGATTTTCAAAACAATACTTTAAAAAATTGGACAATCAATTGATTATTAATCAATTAGGTTCATTAAATACTTCAAAAGATTTTTCATGAATTAATTTATTTGTTGAAACATTTAAGTCAAGTGTTGAGACATTTGCAGAATTAAAAAGCCATTTAGCTACTTTTTTAAATCCAAAGTTAATAATGCATAATTTTGAATCAGATGAATTAGTTGTAGTACATAAGTTTAAATTATTATTAAATGAAATTAAAGATGATTTTACAGTTGAAAATATTCAAGAATGTATTAATCAAACATCTCATGAATTATTAGTTAAAGGTAAAAAACTTTTTATGCCAATTAGAATTGCAACAACATCTATGATGCATGGCCCAGAATTAGCAAAAGCAATATATCTATTTGGAAAAGAAAATGTTTTTAAATCATTGGATCAATATTAAAATGAAACTAAAATTTAAATCAATTATTAATCAAAATAATGAAACCAAAAACATTGAATTTACTGTTCCTGTTGATATATATGAAGACGATAAATTTAAGTCATTTGCATTTTATGAGCCAAATACTAATCTTCGAAGTATGATTGAGATTAATGATGCAATTTTAAATATACACAATAATAGTTCAACTATATCTTTAAAGTATCAGGAAGAATGTGATTTTGATTTGGAAATTATTCAAAATAATAAATTATTTTCAATACCTTGTAAAACATTTTGAAAAAGTAAAGAATTTAGTGAAAATTACTACAATTTTACATATACTTTAACATCTAATGAGAAATTATTTGGCGAATTTAATATAACCTTAGAAATCATTGAATAATATTTGTTTATGTAGAAATTTAAAATACATAAATTCAAGCATAATGCTTAAAATTGGTTCAATAAAACAACAAACATTAATGAAATAATGGTTGTTGTTTTATTATAGTTTTAGAAATGAATGTTTTAAAATTATTGTTTTCAAGTCTTATTTTGTAGAATAATATCAAGTATGAGAGAATTTTACTATGTTTTTAGTTCTAAAAAATAGTACTATTTATTGAAATTTTAAATATTTAAAATGAACCTTGTTTATTAAAAGAGTTAACATAAATGTTGGAAAATATAAAATGTTTTCTTAAAATTTTTCTGTATAAATTATTAAAAATAAATTTTTTCTTTTTTTAATCAAAATTTTATTGGTTATTGCGCAAACTTAAAGTAAGTAAATTATCATTTTTTAATTTTAAGATAAAATGATATAATCAAAATAATTAATAAATATATTTATTAATCCTTGTTTTCAATTAATTAATTACAAAAAATAGGAGTTTTATATGGAAAATGTTAGAGTTTTTGCCTTAGGCGGGCAAGACGAGAATGGAAAAAATTGCTATGTTCTATCATATAATGAAGACATATACATCGTAAATACAGGCGTAAAAGTCCCGATTAATGCGCATAATGGAGTAGATACATTAATACCTGATTTTACATATTTAGAAAGTAATAAAGATAAAATTAAAGGTATTTTAATCAGTGATATTAGAAATGAGAGTTTTTCAGCCTTGCCTTGATTATTGATGAAAATACCTGGACTAAAAATTTTTACTTCAAGATTAAGTAAGGAAATAATTTTAGATAGATTAGCAAAATATGGAATTAAAAAAGATACTTATAAAATTTATGTTTTAAATGAACGCAAGAAAATAGGTAGCTTATTTGTACAGCCCATTTCACTTCCAGGTAGTGTTCCTGGCAATATTGGATTTGATTTTATTACTAAGACTGGTGATTATGTATTTATGTTCAATTATGTTGAAGGTGATTTAGAAATCTTTGGAAAAACCTGATTCAATCAATTGCCTAAATTATTTGGTAAAAGAAAGATAGTTGCTTTAATTTCCGATTCTGGTAAAACTAATTTTTCAGGTCGAGCAATCGATAAGATCCGACTACCAGAAAGTATTAAAAATGTTTTTGAAAAAGCTAAAAATAGTGAAAGAATTATTGTTGGAGCTTATGGCGAAGATATGGTTTCGTTACAAAAAATTTTGATTTTAGCTAAAAAATATGATCGTAAGGTTGTCACCTATGGTAAAAATTATGCTGATTTACTAGAAATAACAAAAAAAATTTGTATATCTAATGATTCATGCAAAGGATTTGAATTACCTGAAATAATAGATTATCGTTATATTCAAAAAAATAAAAATATAGTTGTATTAGTTACTGGTGCTATAGAAAGATTGTTTTTAAGATTTTTAAGAATAACTTCAGGGGAAGATGTTTATTTAAAAATAAATCCAACTGACCATGTTATTATGCTTGCTCCTCCTGTTAATGGTTTAGAGTCCCAAGCTGCATTTACATTAGATGAAATTGCTAGAGTTACACATAATTTAGTTGACATTTCTGATTCTGAATATTTTTATTGCAGACCATATAAAGATGATATTTTAAATTTAGTAAGAAATTTAAAACCAGACTTTTTTATTCCTGCGCAAGGCTTATATCGTTATTTAACAGATGCTGCAAATCATATAAATAATGAACCAAGTGTAAGACCGACTGAAGCTATTTTATTATTAAATGGGAAGATTCTACATTTTCAAGATGGTAAAAAGTTTTCTAATAATGGTAAAATAAAGGATGTGGGTGATGTTATTGTGGATGGCTTTGGTGTCGGGGATATATCATCAGAAGTTATTAATGAAAGAGAAGTTTTAGGTCGCGAAGGTGTGATTATTATCAATTCACTTTATGATCCTAAATTACGCAAAATAATTGGTAAATTACATATCAATTATGTTGGTGTAATTGATGAATCTGAGCAAAAAAATATGAATAAATTAATTAAAAATATTTTAATTGAAATAATTTCAGAAAATGTCTTTCCATCGCTATTTGAATTAAATGAAAAAATTAGAAAAACAATAAGAAAGAAAATTTTTAAATTAACTGATAAAGACCCATTAGTTGCATTAACTTTAACTCAGGTATAAAATTATGACATTAAAAAAAATTTATAATAAACTTGATATTAAATATCTAGAAAATAATGAAAAAATAAGCCCGAACCGAAAACTGTCAAGAAATACTAAAATTATTAATACTTGCTTATTAAGTGTATTATTATTTATGATAGTTTGTTCGATCGCTTATCTAATTCCTAATGTTTCTAAATCATTTAGAATATTTTATATTTTTTCATTTGGCTTAGCATTTGGAGGTTCAGTTTGAGCATTTATTCCGCTTTGCACTATTTTGCTATTATTTAGAGTTATAAATCATAAACTAGAGTCTAAAATTATTTTTTGATTGTCAAGAAGAAAAAAAATGAATTGATGAGATTACAAAAGGAAAATAATCTTAATTAGTGTATGAACATTCATCTTAGTTTTATTATGTTATCATGTTGGATTGCATTTTAATGATCCAAAACTAAGAGAGTTTGATTTTAATACAGAGAAGTTAAGAAATTTATTTTATTTTGGTTGGTGAGACAAGTTTTATAATGTAGGTATAAAAGATACCAATCAAAATGTAACTATCATTGATAATTTAATTAAAAATTACTCACTTTTTTCAAATCTAGGTTTTTTATTTGATACTCTCTTAAATGTTTTATATTTTATTTCAATATCATTTATTTTCCCGATAGTATTAATAATTATTTTAATAGTTTGAATAGTTAAAGAAATTTTGTTTCCTTATTTGTTTGTTAAATATCAAGGAAAATGAAAAAAAACAATTAATAATACAATATTAAATGAAAAAAATTATCTTGAGAATGTTCAAAAATATTTTATAAATACTTTATCAACACAGATTTTTTATAATTTTTTAGTATTTATTGAGAAAACCCAAAATACATTTAGAATAAAGCAATTTACCTTTTTTAAGTTTAAAACTACAATTTTAAAACATATTAAAGATGAGAAGTTATTAAATTTAATAAATGAATTTATGTCATCAAAGCTAAACGAATCTATAAATCAATATCAAAATGAGAATAAGGAAAATGTAAATCAAATTAAAGAAACAAAAAATAACATTGATTTATATGAGGAAATTTATGATGATGTTAATTTGTTTGAAGATGATATTAATATAACTTCGCTTACAAATATTAATTATTTGAATGAATCAAATAATGAAAGTACAAAAAATGAGATTGAAGATAATGATATAGAATTGACAATTGATCAAATTGAGTTAAAAAGCGAAAATAAAAACAATAATGTTAAAATAAAAAATAAAGTTGATAGTTGACTTGATAAAATGTCACCAATTGAATAGGAGAAAAAATGTTTAAAAAAATGCTATGAAATCACGCGGAACATACAATTAATAATAATAAAAAAAATAATTTAATATTCCTTGTTTTTACCACTGAATGATGTGGTGATTGTAAAATGATGAAAAGGACTTTTGATAGTGTTGCTGCGAAATTTAGCAACAATAAGGAGATAGCTTTTATTAATGTTGATGCTGAAGAAGCTAATTTATTTAGAAATCCTGATACAAAATGAAAAGTTATAAAAGTTCCAACAATGATGCTTTTAGATGGAGATGAAATTATTCAAAAAGCATATGAATATGTACCAGAAGAAGTCTTGGTAAACTGAATAGAACAAAAAATTTTATAATGCTGATACACCAAAAACAGTTGTTAGAAAACAAAGCAGAAAAATTTGTTTCTGTTTTTTTATTTATGCATTATAATTGTAAAGCAACTATAACAATGATCTATAAGGTTGTTAATGTGCCAAATGTTGTTGAGGACACATTAAGTTTTTATAGTGAGTTATTGTTCAAAAAGAACAAAAGGAGACAACCAAAATGAGTAAGTTAAGTGTTAAGGTAAAAGGTTTTGATCACGTTACTGTTGACCAAACAGCTAAAAAAATTTATTTAGTTGCTAAAGAAGAAGGTTTAAAAGTAAGTGGTCCAGTTCCATTACCAACAAAAAGAAACGAAATTACTATTTTAAGATCTGTTCACGTTAATAAAAAGTCACGTGAACAATTTGAAAGCAGAACACATCAAAGATTAGTTGTTATTTCTGATGTTAATGCAAAAATAAAAGATAGAATCGAAAGATTAGAATTACCAGTAGGTGTTGGTATTCAAGTAAAAACTAAGTAATACCATTATTAAGGAGAAAATATGAAAGGAATCTTAGGACGTAAAGTTGGTATGACTCAAATTTTCAGTGAATCTGGTCAAAGAATCCCAGTTACTGTAATAGAAGTACAACCAAATGTTGTATCAAAGGTTTTAACTGATGATAAAAATGGTTATGTAGCAACTCAATTAGCTTCTTTTGATAAGAAAGAAAATAGAGCTAATAAGCCAGAACAAGGTCATTTTAAAAAAGCTAATACAACACCTAAGCGCTACGTAAAAGAAGTTCGTAATATGTCAGGATATGAACTTGGGCAAATTATTAAAGCTGACATTTTTGTTGCAGGAGAACTTGTTGATGTTACTGGAATATCAAAAGGTAAAGGTTTTGCTGGAGCAATCAAGAGACATAATCAACACATTGGACCTAAATCACATGGTGGTGGTGGTGGATCACAACCTGTAAGACTTACAGGATCACTTGGAGATATTTCAGGTAATAGAGTTTTTAAAGGTATGACAATGCCTGGTCACTTAGGACATACAAAAACTACAGTTCAAAATCTCGAAATTATTAAAGTCGATATCGAGAATGATTTATTACTTGTTAAAGGATCAATTCCGGGACCTAAAAAATCATTTGTTATTATTAAACAAGCGGTTAAAGGTTTACCAAATCGTGAGCAAGTTAAACTTGTTGATGTCGTTGAAGTTATAAAAATGAATGAATTAATTGAAAATGCTAAGAAATTTGGTATTGAGGTTAAGGTTGGTATGAGTTCGTCAGAACTTGAAGCGTTAATTAAAGAAGCTGAAGCAAAAATAGAAGGAGAAAAATAATGGCTGAATCAAAGAAAAAAGTTGCAACTAATGAAGTTAAAACTAAAAAGACTGTTAAAAAAGAAACAGCTGTAAAAGCTAAATCTGAAACTCCTAAAAAAGCTTTGACAAAATCAATCACCAAGACTTCAACTAAAACAACTGTTGTTAAAAAAGAAGCAAGTGAAAAAATAAAAAAGACTGTTAAAAAAGAAACAGCTGTAAAAGCTAAATCCGAAAAAGTTAAAGTTAATAAAGATCTCAATGTTAAAAAAGTTGAATTTAATGTTGAAGGATTACCTGTTAATTTATTCGCAAGTGAAAAAATTTACAACCAAGCTATTTTTGATGCAATTTTATCTGAAAGAGCTTCAAGAAGACAAGGTACACACCAAGTAAAAAATCGTGCAGAAGTTTCTGGCAGTGGTAAAAAACCATGAAGACAAAAGGGAACAGGTAGAGCACGTCATAGTTCTATGCGTTCACCGATTTGAGTTGGTGGTGGTAGAGCATTCGGTCCTCAATCAAATAAGAATTATTCATTAAAAGTTAATAAGAAAGTTAAATATGCAGCTTTTGTATCTGCTTTAACATTATTAGCACAAGCAAAAGCTGTTGTTATTGATGATTTAACTTTAAAAGAAATTAAAACAAAAGAATTAGTTAAAAAACTTGTTGATTTAAATGTTAATGATCTTAAACATATTTTAATTGTTACAGAAGACCCGGTTGTATTTAAATCATCTCTAAATTTACAAAATGTGGTTGCTGTTAAAGCAAATTCAGTAACTGTTGAAAACTTAATTGGTGCAGATGTTATGATTATTTCAAACAAGAGTCTTGAATTATTTAAAGAGAGAGGTAGATAATTATGGAATTAACAAATGTTATAAAATCACCTATTCTTACAGAAAAAACAGACAAATTAAGATCTAACAAAAATAAACCAGTTTTCACATTTAAAGTTGATTATGCTGCTAATAAATACCAAATTAAAGAAGCAGTTGAAACTATTTTTAATGTAAAAGTAGAATCAGTAAATACTATAAAAGTTGGCAAAAAACCAAAAAGTGTTGGGCGTTTTCACGGATTTACAAATCGTTATAAGAAAGCGATGGTTACATTAGTTGACGGTAGTGAATTAAACTATCTACCAAATGATAATAAATCAGAAAAATTAGAAGCTGATGATAAAGAAAAATTGGCTAAAAAAGAAATGAACGCCAAAAAAACTAGTGATGTAGAAGCGAAAGTTGCTCAAAAACTTGCTACTAAAAAAGCAGTAGCTACAAAAACAGCTAGTGCTAAAAAACCTACTGTAACAAAAAGAAAAGTTGGTGGAGAATAATTATTTCACCAACCACAAAATTTAATTATTATGCGGAATAAAATGCTTAAAAGAAAGAACCGCAACTATTTTTAAGCAAAGGAGAACATATTTATGGCGATGAAATATCATAAGCCGACTACTAATGGACGTAGAAATATGTCATCTCTTGATTTCAAACAAAATTTATCAGGTCATACACCAGAAAAATCATTATTGGTTAATTTAAAAAATCACGCTGGTCGTAATAACCAAGGTAAAATAACTGTTCGACATCATGGAGGACGTGTAAAACGTTTCTACAGATTAGTAGATTTTAAACGTAATAAAGATAATATTCCAGCTATTGTTAAGACAATTGAATATGATCCAAATAGATCAGCAAATATTTGTTTATTAGCATATGCTGATGGTGAAAAAAGATATATTTTAGCTCCGAAAGGTATTAAACTTGGGCAAGTTGTACTTTCTGGAGATATGGTAGATATTGTTGTTGGTAATACATTACCATTAGCAAATATTCCAGAAGGAACATTTGTTCACAATATCGAAATGCAGCCAGGTGGAGGTGGTATTATTGCGCGTAGCGCAGGAGTTTCAGCTCAAATACTTGGTAAAGATGATGACGGAAAATACGTTGTTTTAAAATTAAAATCAGGTGAAACTCGTCGTATTTTAGCACGTTGTCGTGCAACAATCGGAGTTGTAGGTAATGAAGAACATTTATTAGTTAATGTTGGTAAGGCAGGAATTAATAGATATAAAGGAATTAGACCTACAGTTCGTGGTTCAGTTATGAACCCTGTTGACCACCCACATGGAGGAGGTGAAGGTAAGCAACCAGTTGGTCGTAAAGCTCCTCTTACTCCATGAGGTAAAAAAGCTCTTGGTGTTAAAACTAGAAAAACTAAAAAATCTTCAACTAAACTTATTTTAAGAAGAAGAAAGGATGCTAAATAATGGCTCGTAGTCTTAAAAAAGGTCCATTTGCTGATGAACATTTACTTAAAAAAGTGGATGCAATAGTGGATGGTAAAGCACCTAAAAAACCAATTAAAACTTGATCAAGACGTTCTACAATATTCCCTAGTTTTGTTGGATTAACATTTGCAGTTCACAATGGAAAACAATTTATTGAAGTTTATGTAACTGATGATATGGTTGGACATAAATTAGGTGAATTTTCACCTACAAGAACATTTTCTGGACATGGTGCTGACAAAGGTAAGAAAAAATAATGAAACAACAAGCAAAAGCACACGTTAAATTACAAAGAGTAAGTGTTTCAAAAGCGAAATTAGTCGCTAACTTATTTAGAGGAAAAAACGTTGATGTTGCGTTAGGAATCTTACACAACACTCCAAAGAAATCATCACCAATATTTATTAAGTTATTAAACTCAGCAATTGCAAATGCTACAAACAATCACGGAATGAATGCATCTAAGTTATTCGTAAAAGAAGTTTATGTTTGTGAAGGACCTACTCTTAAAAGATTTCAACCAAGAAGTAGAGGGAATGCTTATTCAATATTTAAACGTACATCTAACTTATCAATCGTATTAGAGGAGAGAAACTAATGGGACAAAAAGTTAATCCTAATGGATTTCGTTATGGAATTTCGAAACAACACAATACAAAATGATTTGCAGAAAAAGATAAATTTGGTAATTTCTTAGTAGAAGATGCAAAAATTTATAAGTTTTTTGATAAATATATTCGTCAATATCAAATTGGTAAATTAGAAGTAAGAAGAAATAAGGATAACAAAGTAACAGTTTTAATTCACACCGTAAGACCTGCTGCTATTTTAGGTCAAGAAGGCAAAAATATTCAAGAGTTAACAGTAAAAATTCAAAAATATGTAAAAAATCGTAAATTAAATCTTAACTTACAAGTTTTAGAACTTAAAAAACCTGATTTAAATGCTAAATTATTAGCAGAAATGATTGCTACAAAATTAGAAAATCGTGAAAGCTTCCGTTCAGCTCAAAAAATAGCTATTAGACTTGCGATGAAAGCAGGAGCTAAAGGTATTAAAACAATGGTTAGTGGACGTCTAAACGGAGTTGATATGGCACGTTCAGAAGGTTATTCTGAAGGCGAAATGAAACTTCACACTTTAAGACAAGATGTAGAATATGCTACTGCGACAGCTAGAACAACATATGGAGCAATTGGTGTTAAAGTATGAATTTCATTAGGTGAAATTTTAGGAGGTAATAAATAATGTTACAACCTAAAAGAACCAAATATAGAAAACCTTTTTTAGTTAAACATGATAAGCGTAAAGCTACAAAAGGTAACACAGTAGTATTTGGAGAGTATGGACTTCAAGCAGTAACATCTGCATGAGTTACAGCTCGTCAAATTGAGTCAGCGCGTATTGCAGCTACTCGTAGAATGGGACGTGAAGGACAAGTTGTTATTAGAATTTTCCCTCATTTTGCTAAAACATCTAAACCGATCGGGATTCGTATGGGTTCAGGTAAAGGTGCCCCAGAATTATGATATACAGCAGTTAAAGTAAATACCGTTATGTTTGAAGTAAACGGTGTTGCAGAAGAAGTTGCACGTGATGCTTTACGTCTTGCAGGTCACAAATTGCCAGTTAAATGAAAAATTATTAATAAAGGAGAAAAATAATTATGTCTTATTCAGATTTATTAAAGAAATCTATTGATGAACTTGAAACATTAGTTTTAGAATTAAAAGCAGAATTATTCTCTTTAAAATATAAAAATACAATTGGTGATTTAAAAGAAACCCACAAGATTAAAGAATTAAGAACTAATGTTGCAAAAGCTCTTACAGCATTAAATGAGAAAAAAGGAGCTAAATAATTATGGAAAGAAATACAAGAAAAACCTTAACTGGAATTGTTGTTTCAGCAGGTAAAGCAGCTAAAACCATTATTGTTGCTGTCGATACATACAAAAAACATCCATTATACTCAAAACGTTATAAATCAACTAAAAGATTTGCAGTACATGATGAGGAACAAAAAGCAAAACTTGGAGACACTGTTATTATTATGGAAACAAGACCATTTTCAAAAACAAAGCACTTTAGATTAGTTTCTATTACTGCTTCAAAAGAAGGACAAAACTAATGATAATAGAATTATCAAAAGCAAATGTCGCAGATAATTCGGGTGCAAAAGAAATTGGTGTTATTCGTATTTTAGGTGGATCAAAGAAAAAAGTTGCTAAAATTGGTGATATTATTGTATGTTCAGTTAAAAAAGCAATTCCAAATGGTATTGTAAAAGAAGGTCAAGTTGTTAAAGCGGTTTTAGTTCGTTCATCATATGGAATTCACCGCGATAATGGTACATATATTCGTTTTGATGATAATGCTGTTGTAATACTTAAAGAAGATTTAACACCACGTGGAACTCGTGTTTTTGGACCAGTTGCTCGTGAAATTCGTGAAAAATTCCCAAAGATTGTTTCATTAGCGCCAGAGGTTTTATAAGGAGTTATTTATAATGTCTAGAATAAAGTTTAAGAAAAATGATGAAGTAATCGTTATTGCTGGAAAAGAAAAAGGGAAAATAGGAACAATTGAAAAAGTATTAAACAAAGAACAAAGAGTTATTGTCAAGGATATAAACATTGTTAAAAAACATAACAAACCTACTCAAAAGAATCAAGATGGTTCTATTACAGAATTTGCTGCTCCAATTCATATTTCAAACGTTGCATATTTAGTTAAAAAAGCATCAAAAAGTCATCCAAATCAATTCTCAAAACTTGGTTATAAATTAAATAAAGATGGTAAAAAAGTGAGAGTTGTTAAGAAAACACAAAAGGAAATCTAATCTATGTTAAAACAAAGATATTTAGAAAAAGCAGTTCCTGCTCTTATTGAAAAATATAAATACTCATCTGTTATGCAAGTTCCAAGAATTGAAAAAGTTATATTAAATATGACTGCTGGTAAAGAAATTTCTAATTCAAAAGCAATTGAAGAAGTTTTACAAGAATTAACCCTTATTTCAGGGCAAAAACCATTCGAAACAAAAGCTAAAAAATCAAATGCTTCATGAAAATTACGTGAAGGAATGCCTATGGGTGGTAAGGTTACACTTCGTAGAGATAGAATGTGAGATTTTTTAGAAAAATTAATTAACATTTCATTACCACGTGTTCGTGATTTTCGTGGTGTAAACCCTAAGGCCTTTGATGGAAGAGGAAATTTTGCTTTAGGTATAAAAGAACAAATTATATTCCCAGAAATTGAATTTGATAAAATTCGTCGTATTAAAGGTCTTGATGTACTTATTGTAACAACAGCAAAAACTAATGATGAAGCTAAAAGTTTATTAGAACTTTTAGGTGTACCATTTGAGAAAAAAGGAGCTAAATAATGGCTAGAAAAGCATTGATAGAAAAATCAAAACGTCATCCTAAATTTTCTACACGTGCATATACACGTTGTGAATTATGTGGAAGACCGCATGCAGTTTTAAGAAAATACAAAATTTGTCGTATATGTTTTAGAAATTTAGCACATGAAGGAAAAATTCCTGGTGTTAAGAAAGCGAGTTGATAATTATGTTTATTACAGATCCAATTTCAGATTTAGTTGTTCGTATTAAAAATGCAAACGCTAGAAAACATAAAACTGTTTCTATTCCTTATTCAATAAAAAAAGAAGCTATTGTTAAGTTAATTGCAGAACAAGGGTACATTACATCATATTCAATTGAAGGTGAAAAAACACAAAAATCAATAGTAATTACATTAAAGTACAAAAAAGGACAACCTGCCATCGTGGGTATTAAAAGAGTTTCAAAACCAGGACTTAGAGTATATGTCAAGTCAGATGAAATTCCATCTATCATTTCTGGTTATGGTACAGTAATTATTTCAACATCAAAAGGACTAATGACAGGAGCTAATGCTAGAAAGGAAAATGTAGGTGGTGAAATTATCGCTTACATTTGATAGGTAGTGATATGTCACGTGTTGGAAATCGTGTATTAACTATTCCTACTGGAGCATCAGTTACAGTAGAAGGTTCAAAAGTTACTGTAAAAGGTGCTTTAGGAACTTTAGAAAGAGAATTTAGTCCATTAATTTCAGTTGTTGTTGAAGGGAATAAAATAACAACTGTTCGTGCAAATGATGAAAAAATTACAAAACAACTTCATGGAACAACTAACTCACATATTTCAAATATGCTTGTTGGTGTTTCAAAGGGATTCAAGAAAGATTTAGAAATCAAAGGGGTTGGTTATAAAGCAGTTTTATCTGGTTCTGAACTTGTGGTTTCAGCAGGATATAGTCATAATGTTACATTAAAAGTTCCAACAACTGTTAAAGTAACAGTTGCAAAACCAACAGAAGTTTCTGTTTCTGGTATTGATAAACAAAGTGTTGGGCATTTTGCCTCATTAATTCGTGATATAAGAAGACCAAGTGTTTATTCAGGTAAAGGTATTTCATACAAGGGTGAAAAATTAAGACGTAAAGAAGGGAAAACAGCTTCTAAAAAGTAGGAGCTAGGATAAAGATATGGCAAAATTATCAAGAAATGCTGCAAGAAAGCAAAAACATTTTCGTGCACGTTACAAAATTAATGGAACTGCATCAAAACCTCGTTTAAACGTATTTAAATCTCACCAAAACTTTTATGCTCAATTAATTGATGATGTTAAAGGGATTACATTAGCTAGTGTATCTACTCTTTCATCAAAAGAATATAGTGGTAATATAGAATCTGCAAGAAAAATAGGTTTATTAATGGGTGATAAAATTAATAAATTAGGATTTAAAGAAGTGGTATTTGATCGTGGAGGATATATTTTTCATGGACGTGTAAAAGCATTCGCTGAGTCAGTAAGAGAAAAAGGAGTTAAATTCTAATTATGTCTAATGAACAAGAAAAAAAATTATCTCAAAATGAAACAGGTACAAAAGAAGTTGTAATTAAAAAACCATTAAGAACAGCAAAAAAACCTACCGATATATCAAAAGATAAAAACTCAGAACGTCGTCCAAAAAGACATTCGCAATCAAAAGAACGTCGTCCAAAAGTAGAATCAGAATACACAGAAAAATTAATTGATGTAGCACGTGTTACAAAAGTTGTAAAAGGTGGAAGAAGATTTAGTTTTTCTGCTTTTGTTGTAATTGGTAATAAAAAAGGTAGCGTTGGTTATGGACATGGAAAGGCTAATGAAGTTCCCGATGCTATTAAAAAAGCTGTTAAAGATGCAAAAAATAATGTTGTTAATGTACCTTTAAATGAAAAAACTGGAACAATTCCACATGAAGTTAATGCAAAATTTTTATCTTCAAAGGTTATGTTGAAACCAGCTGTTAAAGGTAAGGGACTTATTGCTTCTGGAACTGTTCGTTCAGTAGTTGAATTAGCAGGATACACTGATATTGTTACTAAAACATATGGATCACGTTCAAAAGCTAATATTGTTAAAGCTACAATTAAAGCACTTCAAAACTTAAGAACACCTGAACAAATTGCAGAAATAAGAGATAAAGATGTAAAGGATCTTAAATAATTATGACAGTTAAATTACATACTTTAAAATTTACTGAAGGTTCAAGACCAGAAAAACACCGTAAAGGACGTGGTCATGCTGCTGGAAAAGGTAAGCAAGCAGGTAAAGGACAATCAGGACAAAATAAACGTAAAGGACATAGATTAGGATTTGAAGGTGGACAAACTCCTTGATTCCGTCGTATTGGTAAACGTGGATTTACAAATGTAAATCATATTGAATTTCAAGTTATTAATCTGAAAGACCTTGAGTTAAGATTTGAAAATAATTCAGAAATCACTGTTGAAAAATTATTTGAGTCAGGTTTAGTAAAAAGAAATTTACCTATTAAATTACTTGGTAATGGAACATTAACTAAAAAAGTTACTGTTTATGTTAATAAAGCAAGTGAATCAGCAAAAGAAGCTGTTGAAAAACTTGGTGGAAAAATCATTGAATTTTAATTTAAAAATGCCTATTAATTAGGCATTTTTATTTTATAATTTTCAACATTTTGTCTATGTAATGAAAATTTTAGTACAATTTAGGTAAGGAATATTTTGATACCTTTAAATTATTTGTTTTTTACAAAAAATTGTACAAATAATCAAGGAGAAAAATGGGAAACTTAATTAACTTTCTTGGGATTACCGATTATTAATTCAGTATATCCTAGAGCTATTTTATGAGCAAGTATTTGAACCATTTCGTATAGAATATTTTTATATTCATTTTGTTTTATGATTATGGCAGGTTTAAAATTAAATAAAGAGAATTTAAAAAATTTAATTAAAACAGCATTATTAAATCCAATTATAATTGTGACACTTTTAGGATTAGTATTTTGATTATCACAACTAACACCTGGAACAGGAGCATAGAAGAAGGATCTCAAATCCAACTATAGTGAAGTTAATGTCATATTATCCACGTTTTATCGTTACACCGCATATTGGATCATACACTGATGAAGCAGTTGCTAATATGGTTGAAATTTCATTTGATAATTTAAATGAATTTTTAACTTTTGGCAAATGTGAAAATAAAATTGGTTAAGCAAAATTTATACTATAAAAAATGCATTATAAAGATTTTTAAGTCTTATATAATACATTTTTAGTTTTGATATTATTAATAAATAAACAAAATAAATTAATATATTATTATATAAAAAAATAAACTTTTTTTATTATGCTAGTTAAGAATTTAATAAAAAATTGTATAATAATAAAATAATGAAGAGAGCAAACGAATTAGATAAAATTACACCAATGGAAGTGGATTTTTCAAAGTGATATACAGATGTTGTTAAAAATGGTAATTTAATAGCTTATGGTCCAACAAAAGGTTCTTTAATTTTTAAACCTAATTCATTAGGCATTTGAGAAATGATCCAAAAAGAACTTAATAAAATTTTTAAGTTAAAAGGTGTTCAAAATGTTTATATGCCACTATTAATACCAGAAAGTTTATTTAATTTAGAAAAAGAACATATAGCTGGATTTAATCCTGAATTAGCAACTGTTACACAAGTTGGAGATAAAGTTTTGAGTGAAAAACTTTTTATCCGTCCAACTTCTGAAGTTTTATTTGCAGATTTATTTAAGCGTTCAATTAATTCATATAATGATTTACCTATTATATATAATCAATGAGCTAATGTTGTGAGATGAGAAAAAACAACTAATCCATTTTTAAGATCAAGAGAATTTTTATGACAAGAAGGACATACATGTCATATTTCAACTAAAGAGGCAAGAAGATTTACAAGAGAAATGATCAATACTTATTCTAAATTTCTAAAGAACTATCTAGCTATACCTACAATAGTAGGGAGAAAAACACCAAGAGAAAAATTTTCTGGTGCATGTTCAACATATACAATTGAAGCCATGATGAAAGATGGAAAAGCATTACAATCAGGAACAAGTCACTATCTTGCTCAAAATTTTTCAAAACCATATGAAATAAAATTTAAAAATAAAGATAATAAAGATGATTTTGTTTATCAAACTTCATGAGGAATAACTACAAGATTAATTGGAGCTTTAATAATGACGCATGGCGATAATAGAGGAATTATTATTCCGCCTAGAATTGCACCAACTCAGATTGATATTCTTGAAATATTTGCTAATAAGGACCCTAATGTTTCTAAAATTGCTAAAAAAATCTATATTGATCTTGGTAGAAAATTTAGAGTTAATCTAGATAAATCAGATAGAAATCCAGGTTTTAAAGCATCAAATAGCGAAATTCAAGGGGTACCATTAAGAGTCGAGATTGGACCTAGAGATTTATTAAATAATGAAGTAACAATAGTTCGCCGCGATACATTAGAAAAAGAAGTAGTTAAAATTGAAAAATTAAAAGAACGTATTACTTTTATTTTAAAAGATATCCATGATAATCTTTATAATAAAGCAAAGCAAAGACTTGATGAAAGAACTGTTTTTGTTACTAATTATGATGAATTTAAAAAAGAAATTGCAAATAATAAATTTGTAATAACTCCATTTTGTTGTTCAGATGAAGCGGAAGAAATTATCCAAGAAGAAACTGGAGCAACAGCTAGATGTATTCCGATTAAACAAAACATCAAACCTGAACATAGTTCACTTTGTATAATCCCTGATTGTCAAAGCAAAACAAAAAGATTTGTAATTTTTGCAAAAGCATATTAACTTTTAATAAAAATGGTGGAAAAATAAATAATTTTTCCACTTTTTAGTATTTTTTTCATTCAATATATAAATTTATTTTAAAAAAAGCGTAAACTTTTAATTGAAATGGATGTAAATATGTTGTTAGACGAGCAAAAGAATATAGAAAAAAATATTCTAATAAAAGAAATTGAAAATAACAAAGAGTTCTATCAAAAGATGTGTAAGCTAGTTGATGAAATTTTTTTAATTTTTTGGTTATATAAAGATATTTATCGTAAGACACTTTTAAAGGTTAAGTTAGAAAGAAGATTTTTTCCTGACAAAAGAGAACTAAGAGAGTTCCAACGAGTTTTAGAAAGAAGACTTCAAGATGGTTCAACATTAATAAATTATATAATGGAGTATATGACACCAGAGTCATCATGAATAATTGAAAAATGCTATTTAGATGAAGAAACTAAAGATTTTACTGAGTGATATTTAAAACACTTTTCTAAAACAACATTTTATAAAAAGAAAAAAATTGCAATATTAGAATTTGCAAACTTGTATCTTGGTCTTTTTTAATTATAATCATTCTTCTAAAATAGAAAATAGTGATATTCAATTATCAAGAGCAAATATTTTTACTGAGTTTAAGTTTAATGAATCAAAAAATTTTAATCATAAAGAAATAAATTTTAATTTAGAAATATTTGAAGGTTTTGATGCAAGAAAACAATTTATAGTTTTTGATGATGGACAATATTCAACAAATAGTCCATATGATATATTTAGTTATGAGATATACATAAATGGAAACACAAGATATAAATTCGAAAGAGGCAAAAGAATTGTTTTGGATCTTGAAAAGCTCTTAAAAGAAAAGGAAAATTTAAAAAAGATATCCTTAAGATTTAAAGATCGAAACGATGAAGAATTGGGCTCTTTTAATGTTGAATATCTTGATGAAACAAATAATAATTTACATATAAGAAGTGGTTTTAAAACTGATGAGTTTAAGATTAAATATTCAAGTTCAATACAAGTAAAAGGAACGAATTTATATATCCTAGATAGATTTTTAAGAAGCAGATATATTTGATCTGAAATTAATTCTAAAAATGAAACTAAAAAAGTTTTGGAATTATCATTTAAGTTTGATCCGCTTCCAGACGGCCTTAATAGGCTATTTGAAAACATCTTTTTTGCTCCTGTTATAAAGGAGCCAAGATTATATATTCCAGAAATATATAATGATAAAGAACCAATTAAGTTAAATTCAAAATATGAAAAAATAGGTGAAGACTATTATGTTTATTTAGATATATTTGATATCTTACTAACAAATGATGAAAGAGGTGAAATTGTTAAATCTATAAAAGATAAAGCTAAACAAACACTTAGAATACCTAATAAATGTAATGAACAAGTGGAATTGAATATAACATTTAAACTATATAACAATTTCATTTCTATTTATTATAAAAAATTAGGTATTGGTAGATCATTTAGAACAAATTCGAGTTTACCAAATATAAAAATTAATGATAAACCATTAAAGCGTGAGTATAGATATAAAATTGATTCTAGTGATCTTATTAGAGTATTATCTTTAAATAGTTCTGAGTTTAAAATAGATGATTTTTATATCGGAAGAAAAGAAGATGAAAATTACTAAGGCAAAAACTTTTGGTGTTTTATTAGTTTCATTAATAGTTGGTAGTGTAATTTATATTATGGTATCACAAATTGTTTATACTAAAAAAACTGATTTATTTGTAGCTAAAAAAAATGATATGAAACACAACGAAATAACAATTTTTCCTGATCTAGATAATAAATTTGTTGATCAAATAGCTGAGAAAGATCAATCTGGAAATATTATTTTGAATGAGAAATTAGCAACAAAATTAATAAGTTCCGTTTTAAAGAGAGTTAATGAATATAATGGTGATATATTATTTGATTATGAGATCAACCTAGATAATAATTCAATGACTTTATATTTTAAACATGTTGATAACAATGAAACAAAAGAAGTAAAAAATTATATAATAACCATATAATTTTGTATAATTTCAATATGGATAATATAAGACATATAATTTTAGAAAACTTTTCGAAAATCGCACGAAAAAAAGTTAATGTTAATGATGTTATTAGGGATTTAAATATTGATTCATTGGATATAGCAGAGATAATTGTTTTAGCTGAGGAGCAATTCAATATTACAATCTTTGATGAAGAAATTCTTAAAATATCTAAAATTTCTGATGTTATTAATTTAATAACAAAAAAATTAGAAAGAAAAGATAAATAAAATCTTTTATTAGAAAATTAATTACTTTTTTTATAAAAAAAGGTTAAAAAATATTAACATTAATGTGTTAATATTTTTTTGTTTTTTAAAAAGTAATGAAAAAACATTATGATTTAAATTTTCCAAGAATACTTTGAATTCTCTCTGAAGTGGGTTCACAAACTAAATAGGTTCCAGCAACAACAGCATCAGCTCCAAATTTTAAACATAATGGACCAGTTATTGAATTAATACCGCCATCTACTTGAATTAGAAAATCGAATGAATTATTGTTTCTAATCATTTTTAATTCCTTTATTTTTTCATATGAAGATTCGATAAATTTTTGACCACCTCTTCCAGGTTCAACTGACATTACTAAAACTAATGAAAGTTTATCCAAAAATTTTTTTATATTCAAAACACTGGTATTAGGTTTTATTGCTAGACCTATTTTTAGTTCATGATGGTATTTATCTAAAAATTCTTGGAATTTAACTAAGTCATTTTGAATTGCTTCATAGTGGAATGTGATAATATCAACATCATTTTTAACTTTATCAACATATTCATAAGGATTAATCACCATTAAATGAGCATCCTTAATGTGAGGTAAGGCATTTTTATTAATTTTAATTATTTCATCAATTTCTATTGCAGTATTGGGAACAAAAATACTATCCATAATATCATAATGAATTCATTTAATTCCATTTGAAATTAAGGTGTTCGCCATTGAAAGACGTTGCTCTTTATTAACATTTAATAAACTAGGTGTAACATATTTTTTCATTTTTTCTTCTTTCTTTTAATTCTCTTTGCAATTTTACATAATTTTCATAACGAAAATCTAAAATTTGTCCTTCATTTAAAGCTAATTTAATTGCGCAATCACTTTTATTTTCATTTAAATGTAAACAACTTCGATATTTGCATTTTTTGGAAAGAGTTTTAAAAAGTGTATAGCTTTTCGCTAATTCAAGTTCATTTAAATTGATATCAATAGATGAAAAACCAGGAGTATCAATTAAAAAACCATCTAAAAATTTAATAATTTTAACTACTCTTGTAGTGTGTTTTCCCCTGCCGAGCGCTTTTGAAATTTCTTGTGTATGATATTTAAATTGACCAATATTGTTTATTGTAGTAGTCTTTCCCACACCGCTTTGACCCATAAATAAGGAATATTTACCGCTAAATATTTTCTTAACATTATCATTTAATTTATTTAAATTATCAATTAAATAAACATCATAACCTAATTTTTGATAATTGTTTTTTCACTTCATTGCTAGTTCAAAATTTAAATCTACCTTTGTTATAAAAATAATTGGCTTTATGTTTTGAAATTCAATTAAACTTAAATATTTATCAACTAAAAAGCTACTAAATTCTGGGTCTTGTATTGACATAAATATTATTGCTTGATCAATATTTGCGACTTTTGGACGAATAAGACTATTATGTCTTTTTATAACATCAATAATTAATCCGTCTTTTATTTTTACATTATCACCAACTAATAAAGACACCTTGTGATACCTTAATTTTCCGGCTCCTTTAAGGAATGAAATTTCATTAGTTTTAGTATTATGTACTTCATATGATCCTGCTACTACTGAAAAAATCTTATATTCTGACATCTACTACTCCTAAAAATCACGCTGCAAGAATAATTCCGCCTATAATCAGTAAAATAACAATAATGGCAATTATTAGAAATTTAGTTGAATTAATAATTTCCGAAAGACTTCTTTTTGCTTTTAATGTCTTTATTGAAATGGGTTTTTCAAGTTTTCTATCATCTCTTAAAGAAGTATAAACATCATTTCTTAGTTCTCAAACATCCGGATATCTTTCTTTCGGGTTTTTTGCAGTAGCTCTAATTATAATATTACAAACAGATTGAGGTAAATCTCGATAATTTTTAGGATTAGGAAATTCTTTATCGCGATGCATTAAAATAGTTTTATTTTCTTTATCACTTTCAAATGGATATTTACCAATTAACATTTCATAATAGACAATACCAATAGCGTAAATATCAACAGCCTTAGTTATTTTAGCGTTTTTAATAGTATATTCAGGAGCAGAGTAATGTGGAGAGCAAATTATTGCATTTGTTCTTGTATAACGATGAGATTCTTCTGATACTGATATTCCAAGATCTAAAACCTTAATATAATAATTTTCTTGGATCATAATATTTTGAGATTTTATATCGCGATGAATAATTCCTAATGAGTGTAGTTCACCTATTGCATTAGCAATTTGTCGAATAAAATTATTTGCTGTATTAACCGGCAATTGACGATTTTTTTTAAGCATATCATACAATGTTTCTCCTTTAACTAATTCCATAACATAGAATTGTTCTTTAGCATCACTATATGAATCAAATAATTTTGGAAAATTTTCAGATTTAATTTTTTTTAAGAGCTTAATTTCATCTAAAAAACGTTTTTTCGATAATTCATTAAAGTCATTATATCGATATTTTAAGGCATATTCAGTACTTGGATCATCTTTTAATCGGACAGAACAAACAACACCCATTCCGCCATAACCAAGAACCCGTCCAATTTTGTATTTTTTATGAATCATTGAATCATCCGGAATCTGTAAACTTTTTTTATTTATCATTTTTAATCTCCATTAAAATTGCGCTCATATTGTCGTTTGATTCGCTAATCAATGATAATGTAACCAAACTATTTAATTTTTGTAAGGTAGTATCTTTTTTATTACTTAAAATAAAATGAATTTGATCATTTGTTAAGAATTCATGAATTCCATCTGAGGTTAATAAAATCTTAGTTATGGGATTTTCAAAATTATTTTCGAGAACAATAAAATCAATTTTAGTTTCTAGGTTTGCGCCAATCGCACTTGTTAAATAACGATAAACACGATAATTTTTTTCAATATTTTTTTGTTCAATTCCTTCATCTATTCAACGATTTAGAAGATTATGATCTCTAGTAATTTGTAATAATTCACCATTTTTTTTATAAATATAACAACGTGAATCGCCGCTATAAAAGACTATTAATTTTTTTTCTAATTCATTGTACATAAATGAGACCAATGTGGTACCCATATCTTTTTTTTCAGGCGAATTAATAGCGATTTTTTTCATTTCATTTTTAATATTCATAATTGAGTTAAAAATGAATGATTTTAAGTCTTCAATGTTAGTGTATGTAAAAAAATTCATAAAGTCCATACTTAAAATTTCCAATGCAATATTAGCAGCATGATCTCCATTTTTATGGCCACCCATCCCATCACATAAAATGCCTAAGTAAATGTTATTTTTAATAAAATAACCAACTCTGTCTTCATTGTTGGTTCTTTGATTTCCTTTTTCACTGATTTTATCAATCTTAATCAAGTCCCAACTCCTTATGTAAAATATTTCTAATTTCTTGTGCTGCTCTTTCAGGGACATCGTTAATGATTTTGTATTTAAAAATATATGAATCAGCAATTTCAATTTCAGCTTTTCTTAATCTATCTTTTAGTGTTTGATTATTTTCGGTCCCTCTTGTTAAGATTCTATTTCTAAGATCATCAATTGAAGGTGGAGCTAAAAAAATTGTAATGAGATTATATTTATTTTTTAATTTTTCATCTTGAAATTTTTTAAGAACTTTTTTAACACCATTTGTTTCAATTTCTAATAATGGAACAAGGTTTTTTTGATGGATTTTATCTAATTCAGAATATAAAGTTCCATAATAATTATTTAAGTGATAAGAAAATTCTAAAAACATACGATTCTTCATCTTGTCTCTAAATTTTTCAGTGTCAATAAAATAATAATGAATTCCATTTAATTCACCATTTCTTGGTTTTCTAGTTGTAGCAGAGCATGAGAAAGAGAGTTGAAGTTCCTCATATTCAAAAAGCAACCTTTCGATTGTTCCCTTGCCAACACCACTAGGACCTGATAGAATAATTATAGGCTCTTTTTGAGAATTCATATTATTTTTCATAATGTAATTTTACCATTTTTTATATCTTTTTTAATATTGAATAATATTTAAAATTTCAACTTAAAAGTACTTGAAAATTAAGCATTAAACTTTGATAATTATTTCAAAAATTTTTTTGTATAAATTTGCTAAATGATAAAATAATGATATATATTTATGTCTAAATATTAAAGGAATTTATGTTTTTTAAATTTTACAAACAAATTGGTGATTTTTCTAATAAAACGATTAGAAATTTAGCTAAGGATTTAAATGTTTTAAAAATAGGTCACACTGGCATTTTAGACCCACTTGCAGAAGGTTTAATAATTTTTGCGACTGATGATGATACTAAATTATTTGAATATTTAAAAAATACAAAAAAAACCTATATTGCAACCGCTAGATTATTTTTACAAAGCGATACGCTTGATGTAACCGGTAATGTCGAAGAGTTAAAGAAGAAAAACATTACAAGATTAGAATTAATTAATGCAATTAATCAGATTTCTAAAACAAAATCTCAAGTTCCACCCATATATAGTGCTAAAAAAATAAATGGTAAAAAAGCTTATGAGTATGCTAGAGAAAATAAAATTATTGAAATTAAACAGCAAAGTATAAACATTGATTATATAGAATTAATCGATTTTATTGGTGACACTTTTAAAATTAGAACTACCGTTTCATCTGGAACGTATATTAGAACTTTATTATTAGATATTGCAAAATTATTAGGAACATGTTGTGTTATGACTTCTTTAAAAAGAATAGCAATTGGAGAAGTTGAGTTAGATTCATTAAAGCCAGGTGAATATTCCAAAATTAAAATGGAATCATTATTCGACATCCCTAAATATTATGCAAATCAAGCGGAATTAAAAGAGTTATCATTTGGAAGAAAAATTCTAGTTAATTTGTCTTACGAAACATTATTTATAATTAATTCATCAACTAACGAAATTGCATCAGTCGGTGAAATTCAAAACAATTATTTTTATCCAAAAAAAGTTTTTAATAGGAGATTGATATGAAAGAATTAAAAGAACAAATTAAAGTAGCAGCTTTTGATGTTGATGGAACAATATTGGTTAATGGAGAAGTAACATTTCAAGAAAATACTAAAAAAATGTTTCGAGATTTAAAAAATAATAATGTAACTAGTGTTTTAGCAACTGCTAGAGATTTTGCTACTATTGGAGATTTTTTAGATCAATTAGACCAGTTGATTACTTCATTGGAGCTAATGGTGCATTTATTTGGGATGTTCATAATTCAAAGTTTCTTTATAAAGCAACCATTAAAAAAGATGTTGTTAAAGCCATTTATGAAGAATTTAAAGATAAATTAGTTGAGATGGCGATAACTGATTTTGATAAAGTTTATAAAACACCAAATTATAAAACAGACACTTGATTTATAAAACCTTTTAAAAAGAATTATTTAGATTATGATGAAGATTCATTAACTAATTCTGATTTATATTTGATAACTTTTTCTACTGACCAACCTAAAAAGCTTGCGGAGGAAGTACAAAAATTTATTGAGAAAAATAATTTTGATGTTGAAGTAATGTCAAAATGAACGAGAGGTTTTTGAATCAGCCCTAAAAATATTACTAAAAGTAAGACTTTAGAAATATTATGCAAACATTTAGGTTACTCAATGGATAATTTAATTGCGTTCGGCGATAGCGCTAATGATTATGAAATGTTAAAAGATGCATATTATGGTGTTGCGATGCAAAGAGCAAATGATAAAATTAAATTAGTTGCAAAAGATGTTGCACTAGACTGTGAATATGAAGGTTGTTATCTTAAATTAAAGGAATTGCATTTAATATAATAAAATGAATGATTTATTAATTTATGATTGAGATAATTTTGATTCTAAGATTAATGACAATTTTATAATCGGAAGCTTTGAATCATTTCATCTTGGACATTATCAAATTTACAAAGCCGCCTTTGAGGCTCATAAAAAAAATAATGGTAGAATTATTTTAATTACTTTTAATCAAGAAACTTTTGAATTTAAAAATAAAGGTTCTTTTTTTCAATCAAATCAAGCCAATTACTTTAATTTAGTTGATTTAAACATATGTGCGGTTTTAGAATTAGATTTTTTAAAAGTTAAAAACTTAACTGCGATTGAATTTTTAAGTAAGCTTTCAAATCAAAAGGAAATTAATCTTTTTGCCGGAGAAGATTTTAGACTCGGTTCAGATCGAATATTGCTTAGCGATCTTAAACTTCCTAAAAATCTTTTAATCAATGTAACTAATATAGAGATATTTAAATATAGAGATAAAAAAATTTCAACCTCATTTTTAAAGGAATTGCTAGAATTCGGTGACATAAAATTTTTAAATGAACTACTAGTTTATAATTTTACAATATATGGTCAATATAAAGGAGATGCTATTGACTTAAATTCACATCAAATGTTACCGCATCGTGGGTTCTATATTGCTAAGGTTTATTTGAATAATTTAATATTTTATTCAGTTATTAATGTAACAACAGAACAAAAAATAAAGTGATTTCAGGTATCGCTTGATGATTTTTTTACAAATAGTATAACTGATGGAGAAATCTTTATTGAATTTATAGATAAAATCTATTTAATTACATCTAATCATGATATAAATATTAAAGACGAACATTTAGAAATAGCAAAAAAATATTTTTTAGCAAATGAAGATTAATGATATAATAAAAAAGCTTTTAATTAGCAAACATAAATTTTAAACTTGGTTTTGACATTGTATTTAGTTTTAGCTAGGTTTAAAACATAATAATATTATGGGAGTATTATGGTTTCAAAAATAAAAAAAGCGGAATTAATTAAAAAGTTTGGTAAGAATGCAAAGGACACTGGTAATACAGCGGTCCAAATTGCTATTCTTACAGAAGATATTGAATCATTAAAAAAACATTTTTTAAATAATCCAAAAGATAATCACTCACGTAGAGGTTTTTTAGCAAAAATTTCACAACGTAAAGTTTTATTAAGACATTTAAAAGAAGCAGATTTAGAACAATACAATAAAGTAATTGAAGCATTAAAAATACGTAAATAATCATATTTAGGAACTTATTATGGCTAGAAGATGTCAATTATCAGGTGTTGGTCCATTGTCAGGAAACACACGTTCACATGCTCTAAATGCTTCAAAAAGAAAATTCAATGTTAATCTTCAAAAAGTTAGAATAAATGTTGAAGGACAAAAAATTACTATACGTGTAAGTGCAAAAACTTTAAAAACCTTAAAAACAAAAGGTTTAATTTAAAAAAAAAAAAAAAAAAAAAAAAAAAAAGTTAGCTCCGCTAGCTTTTTTAAATATTTTTGTTTACTTTGATTATAAATTTCTCGATAGGAGTTTTATTGTTTAATTGATAAGAAATTTCGATTTCAAATTCAAAAATATAACTATTCTCACTATTTTTTGTTTTATTTAATATTTTAATTGGCTTAATAATTTTAAAACCAGAATTCAAGGATGTTTTGAAGACAAAGTCTCTAATTCTGCATCTTTTGGTGATTTATTATTAATTTTAGAAATAATAACA
Source organism: Mycoplasmopsis cynos (assembly GCF_900660545.1). Taxonomy (NCBI): domain Bacteria; kingdom Bacillati; phylum Mycoplasmatota; order Mycoplasmoidales; family Metamycoplasmataceae; genus Mycoplasmopsis; species Mycoplasmopsis cynos. The sequence goes on from NZ_LR214986.1 coordinate 209,653, forward strand.
GAGCTAGAAGCGCCTTTTGCAGCTATCTTGTTTAAAAATGCGTTAAATTCTTGAGTTCCTTTTTTAAAAAGCTTTTTATTGAACGAATCACCTAAAAACAAAATGTTTGAATAAGTATTTCTTTTATTTAAAATACCATAAAGAGCACTAGAAATACCATCTAACCCAATTCATTTATTGAATCATATTCCATTTTTCTCATTTGCATGGTCAGATGTTAGTTCTTCAGATTGAATTTGAGTTTCTAATGCAGTAATTTTTCATGAATTATCAATTGTAAAACTTCTTCTTTGCTGAGTCTCATAATCAAAGAAAGATATTTTAGCGCCTGGTTTTAATTTATTGATTATAAAACTTGCATTAGCATTCATTCCTGGGTGTCCTTTGTAATAAATGTTATATTGATCACCGTATTCAAGTAATATTTTAGATATAGAATCTTGATCATTAGTACTATTAGTTCCTAAAATTATCAAACTTTCTTTATTATTTTCATTCTGAATTTTATTAACCTTATCGCGTTCTTTTTCTCAATTGTAACCTGTTATTTTAGCTCAATAAGTAGAATACCTTTTATTATATTTATCCTTCCTTTGAAAAATTTCATCTTTAAGTTTTTGAAACCCTTCTTCATTAAAAAAAGAAAAATGATTATTTATACCAAGAATCTCAAAGTTCTTTGATTGCTGAGGATCAGACCAATAGACTTTTATATTTTTATAAAACATAGGTATTAAATATTGATTTCACCTAGTTACTTTTGAATTAATAATAGGGTTTTTTCACTTTTTTGATTTTGGGTTTTGATTTTCTCTAATAAATTTATTATCTTTATAATAGTTATCAATAACATATTGCCCTAGTAAATTAGAATCTTCAATTCCAAAAATTTGAACATTATCAAATTTAGAAAGTCTTGAAAGTTTGTTTGCATTAGCAACAAAATGATCTGAATTTGTTCAAATTCCAATTTTTTTATCAGGATTATTTTTTACAAATTCTAAAGCCTTATCAAAAAAAGTGGATTCATCTTTATAATCACCTAGTTCATGAATACCAGAGTTTTTTAAAATAGATAGATCATTAACTTTTCTATTATTTTTTAGAAAATGCTCAAATTCACTAACATTTAAGTCTTTATGAAAACTTATTAATTTATTAGATCTATAAAAATGCACTTCTTTTTTTGAAAGCATAGACATTCTGATTAGGTTGTAAAAAGTTTGTACTCCATATGATGAAAAATATAAATTAATATCAGATTCATCTTGAATATCTAAAATATTAGTTTTGTTTAAATTTTTGTATTCTGTCAATACATTCTCATGGCTTTCATTAATTTGGTTTATTGTTTTTTTATAGTGAATGTAATAATAAATTGAACTAGTTAGCAAACTAGATATAATGCTAGCTAACATAAAATAACCCACTATTTTTTTAAATTTGCCTTTCATATATATAATATTTTAAACTAATTTAACTAATAAAAATTTTTTTAAATTTTTGTTTTTATTACATTTAGAAATTTAGTAAATAATTTTTGTAAAAAAAATAAAATTATTTCTTTGATATTTTTTATATGTGTTATAATAATCTTGCGCTTTTAAGATATAAAAGCAAATGAAAGTTCTTTGAAAACTAGATACACACAAAACATGACAGTCAATTTTTTCGAGAGTTTGATCCTGGCTCAGGATGAACGCTGGCTGTGTGCCTAATACATGCATGTCGAGCGGAGTTCTTTTAGGACTTAGCGGCGAATGGGTGAGTAACACGTACTTAACATGCCTCTTAGATTGGGACAACGATGAGAAATTATCGCTAATACCGGATACTTATATAGTTTGCATAAACTATATATAAAAGGAGCTTTACAGCTTCACTAAGAGATTGGGGTGCGGAACATTAGCTAGTTGGTAGGGTAAAGGCCTACCAAGGCGATGATGTTTAGCGGGGTTGAGAGACTGAACCGCCACACTGGGACTGAGATACGGCCCAGACTCCTACGGGAGGCAGCAGTAGGGAATTTTCCACAATGGGCGAAAGTCTGATGGAGCGACACAGCGTGCAGGATGAAGGCCTTCGGGTTGTAAACTGCTGTTATAAGGGAAGAAAAAACAATAGAGGAAATGCTATTGTCTTGACGGTACCTTGTCAGAAAGCAACGGCTAACTATGTGCCAGCAGCCGCGGTAATACATAGGTTGCAAGCGTTATCCGGAATTATTGGGCGTAAAGCGTCTGTAGGTTGTATGTTAAGTCTGGCGTGAAAACTTGGGGCTCAACCCCAAATTGCGTTGGATACTGGCATACTAGAATTGTGTAGAGGTTAGCGGAATTCCTAGTGAAGCGGTGAAATGCGTAGATATTAGGAAGAACATCAACATGGCGAAGGCAGCTAACTGGGCACATATTGACACTGAGAGACGAAAGCGTGGGGAGCAAACAGGATTAGATACCCTGGTAGTCCACGCTGTAAACGATGATGATTAGCTGATAGTAGAACTATCGGCGCAGCTAACGCATTAAATCATCCGCCTGAGTAGTATGCTCGCAAGAGTGAAACTTAAAGGAATTGACGGGGATCCGCACAAGCGGTGGAGCATGTGGTTTAATTTGAAGATACGCGTAGAACCTTACCCACTCTTGACATCTTCTGCAAAGCTATAGAGATATAGTGGAGGCTAACAGAATGACAGATGGTGCATGGTTGTCGTCAGCTCGTGTCGTGAGATGTTCGGTTAAGTCCTGCAACGAGCGCAACCCTTGTCCTTAGTTAAATTTTTAAGGAGACTGCCCGAGTAATTGGGAGGAAGGTGGGGACGACGTCAAATCATCATGCCTCTTACGAGTGGGGCAACACACGTGCTACAATGGACGGTACAAAGAGAAGCAAAATGGTGACATCAAGCAAATCTCAAAAAACCGTTCTCAGTTCGGATTGTAGTCTGCAACTCGACTACATGAAGTCGGAATCGCTAGTAATCGTAGATCAGCTACGCTACGGTGAATACGTTCTCGGGTCTTGTACACACCGCCCGTCACACCATGGGAGCTGGTAATGCCCGAAGTCGGTTTTGTTAACTACGGAGACAACTGCCTAAGGCAGGACCGGTGACTGGGGTGAAGTCGTAACAAGGTATCCCTACGAGAACGTGGGGATGGATTACCTCCTTTCTACGGAGTACAAGTTACAATTCATTTTAGTAACATAAAACTGTTTTATATTATCAATATTATAATGTTGTGTTTATGTATCTAGTTTTGAGAGAACTTTTTTTCTCTCATGTTCTTTGAAAACTGAATAGTAAAGATAAATTAATATAACAACGACATCAAAAAAATAAATTAGTCAATTTGTTTTGTGATACCGAGTTAATTATTTTGAAAAAAATAATTTATTAAAATGTCTTTGAATACATCAAAACAATAGGAAAATATTGTACTTTTAAATAAGTAAGAGTTTGTGGTGGATGCCTTGGGTCTGAAAGTCGATGAAGGACGTGATTACCTGCGATAAGCCTCGTGGAGCTGGATATAAGCTGCGATACGGGGATTTCCGAATGGGGGAACCTAGTTAGAGCATAAATCTAACTGCATTAAGATGAATAAATAGTCTTAATAGCGAGACACGTTGTGAACTGAAACATCTTAGTAGCAACAGGAAAAGAAAATAAATAATGATTCCATTAGTAGCGGCGAGCGAAATTGGAAGAGCCCAAACCAACTATATGTTGGGGTTGTAGGACTATCTACATAAAGTTACAAATTTTTGATATAGCAGAAAAAGTTGGGAAGCTTTAGCATAGAAGGTGATACTCCTGTATGCGAAATATCAAAAACTTTTGATAGTATCCTGAGTAGGGCGGGGCACGTGAAACCCTGTCTGAATCTGCCAGGACCATCTGGTAAGGCTAAATACTAATCAGACACCGATAGTGAACTAGTACCGTGAGGGAAAGGTGAAAAGAACCCCGGGAGGGGAGTGAAATAGAATCTGAAACCACTTACTTACAATTAGTCAGAGGCCGTTAATGGCTGATGGCGTACATCTTGCAGTATGGACCGGCGAGTTATGTTAACATGCGAGGTTAAGTAGAAAAAAGCGGAGCCGTAGAGAAATCGAGTCTTAATAGGGCGCTTAGTATGTTGATATATACCCGAAACCATGTGATCTATTCATGAGCAGGCTGAAGCTTGGATAACACCAAGTGGAGGGCCGAACCGTAGTACGCTGAAAAGTGCCCGGATGACTTGTGAATAGTGGAGAAATTCCAATCGAACTTGGAGATAGCTGGTTCTCCTCGAAATAGCTTTAGGGCTAGCGTGTGATGTTAAACTTTGGTGGTAGAGCACTGAATATGGAATGGCCGCGCCTAGCGGTACTGACTATAATCAAACTCCGAATACCATTGTGTATTATCATGCAGTCGGAACCGGGGTGCTAACGTCCCGGCTCGCGAGGGCAACAACCCAGATCGTCGGCTAAGGTCCCAAAATTATGTTAAGTCAGAAAGGTTGTGAGATTTCTTAAACAACTAGGAGGTTGGCTTAGAAGCAGCCACCCTTTAAAGAGTGCGTAATAGCTCACTAGTCAAGAGATCTTGCGCCAATAATGTAACGGGAGTAAAACATAATACCGAAGCCACGGGTACGCAAGTACGTTAGAGGAGCGTTCTTAATGCGGCGAAGCAAGACCGTGAGGACTTGTGGAGCGTTAAGAAGTGAGAATGCCGGTATGAGTAACGATTCGTGGTGAGAATCCACGACGCCTATTGGGAAAGGTTTCCTGGGGAAGGTTCGTCCACCCAGGGTTAGTCAGGGCCTAAGGAGAGGCTGAAAAGCGTATCCGATGGATAACAGGTTAATATTCCTGTACTACCTTATTATAGTGATGGAGTGACGGAGAAGGATAACACTACCTATTAATGGATTTAGGGGTAAATAACAACTGGTGAATATAGTTAAATGCGTATTCTATAACCGGGAGTTATGATGCATAGAACTTAGGTTTGAATTGTGTGATTTCATGCTTCCAAGAAAAGCTTCTAAACGTCTAAATTTTAAGGTACCTGTACCGAGAACGGACACACGTTCCCAAGATGAGTATTCTAAGGCGAGCGAGAAAACCAATGTTAAGGAACTCTGCAAATTAACCCCGTAAGTTCGCGAAAAGGGGTGCCAACTTTATGTTGGCCACAGTAAATTGTGAGGGGCAACTGTTTATCAAAAACACAGCTCTCTGCTAAACCGCAAGGTGATGTATAGGGGGTGAAGCCTGCCCAGTGCCCGAAGGTTAAGTGGATGCGTTAGCAATAGCGAAGCGTTGAAATGAAGCCCGGGTGAACGGCGGCCGTAACTATAACGGTCCTAAGGTAGCGAAATTCCTTGTCGGCTAAATACTGACCTGCACGAAAGGCGCAATGATCTCTCAACTGTCTCAACATTGGACTCGGTGAAATTATGGTCCCAGTGAAAACGCTGGGTACCCGCATCAAGACGAAAAGACCCCATGGAGCTTTACTACAACTTCGTATTGGAACTTGGCCTAACATGTGTAGGATAGGTGGGAGACTATGATATCAAGGCGCTAGCCTTGAAGGAGTCAACCTTGAAATACCACCCTTGGTATGTTGAGTTTCTAACCTGCCGCCGTTATCCGGCGGGGAGACAGTGCGTGGTGGGTAGTTTGACTGGGGCGGTCGCCTCCTAAAAGGTAACGGAGGCGTTCAAAGGTACACTCAATACGGTCAGAAACCGTATGTAGAGCGCAAAGGTAGAAGTGTGCTTGACTGCGAGACCTACAAGTCGAGCAGGTGCGAAAGCAGGACTTAGTGATCCGGCTGTACGTCATGGAACGGCAGTCGCTCAACGGATAAAAGTTACCCTGGGGATAACAGGCTTATCTTGCCCAAGAGATCACATCGACGGCAAGGTTTGGCACCTCGATGTCGGCTCATCGCATCCTGGAGCTGGAGTCGGTTCCAAGGGTTTGGCTGTTCGCCAATTAAAGCGGTACGCGAGCTGGGTTCAGAACGTCGTGAGACAGTTCGGTCCCTATCTGATGTGGGCGTTGGAATATTGATGAGAGCTGCTCTTAGTACGAGAGGACCGGAGTGGACGTACCGCTGGTGTTCCAGTTGTTCTGCCAAGAGCATAGCTGGGTAGCTAAGTACGGAAGGGATAACCGCTGAAAGCATCTAAGTGGGAAGCCTCCTTAAAGATAAGTATTCCCTTGAAATTCCTTGTAGACTACGAGGTTGATAGGATGGAAGTGTAAGTGTAGTAATACATTCAGCTGACCATTACTAATAAATTGATAGGTTTAAAAGAAATGTATTCAAGACATTTTAATAGATTATGAATTACTATTCAGTTTTCAAAGGACATACTCCCTTGTGGAGTTTTTTTTTTTTTTTTTTTTACATAACCCAAATAAAATAATTTTTATATTTAGTTCTTTCGAAAGATATAAAAATTTAATAGTGGTATGAAATGAATATAAATTTTCATTTTTAATATATTTTCAGTGAAAGCATCTAATATTGAAATGTAAATTCCATTTTCTATAATTTAAAGAAATATTTTTAATGTTTATTCTAACAAAAAATCAAAGAAAAATAATGAACATATTCTAAGTTTAAATGATATATACTATTCATTATTATAAAACAAATATAAACTGATAAAAAATATGATGCTTGTATTTATGAAATATTAATTTATTAATTTTTATCAATTAATGTTATAGAAATTTATTTAAAATTAAAAGTTGAAAAAATATTTGAATAGAGAAAAAGATTTTTTTTTTTTTTTTTTTTGTTAGCTAGTTAATAATTCAACTATTATTTTAATTTATTTTATTAGACTATTTTTAATAAAATTATTGTAATTTTCTTTTTTGATTTTTATAAACATATGATATACTTAATTAGCAATAAAAAAGTAGAAATTTTTTTGATATTTGCATCTTTATTGTATAATTAAATGGCCTAAAAACGGAGAAGTAGCTCAGCTTGGTAGAGCACTACATTTGGGCTGTAGTGGTCGCAGGTTCAAATCCTGTCTTCTTCACCATTTTATGGGGGGTTAGCTCATTTGGCTAGAGCGCCTGCCTTGCACGCAGGAGGTGGTGGGTTCGAATCCCATACTCTCCACCATATATGGCACTGTAGCTCAGTTGGTTAGAGCATCCGGTTCATACCCGGAAGGTCAAGAGTTCGACTCTCTTCGGTGCTACCAATTAGTTTGGGACCTATAGCTCAATGGTTAGAGCAACCGGCTCATAACCGGTTGGTTACAGGTTCGAGTCCTGTTAGGTCCACCAAAAAAATAATGGGTGATTACCCAAGTCCGGCTGAAGGGAGCAGTCTTGAAAACTGCCAGGGGCTTCACGGCCCGCGGGGGTTCAAATCCCTCATCACCCGCCATTATTGCTTTATATAATTTTTCTTATAGCGGAGTGGAGCAGTTGGTAGCTCGTCGGGCTCATAACCCGAAGGCCACAGGTTCGAGTCCTGTCTCCGCAACCAATGGTCCAGTGGTAAAGTGGTTAATACGCCTCCCTGTCACGGAGGAGAACGCGGGTTCGATCCCCGTCTGGACCGCCATTATGGCCCTGTAGCTCAGTTGGTAGAGCAACAGATTGAAGCTCTGTGTGTCGCTGGTTCGATTCCTGCCGGGGCCACCAATAACTCTATTTTATAGATTGAACTTCAATTTATAAAATAGAGTTATTTTATTTTAATTTATTAAAAAAATGATTAATTTTGTATAATTTAAAATTATTATATATAGTCAAAAAAGGAGTATTATGGATTATAAAAATACTTTAAATATGCCTCAAACTGATTTTGAAATGAGGGCTAATTTAACTAATAAGGAAAAATATTTTAGTGAATTTTGACTTAACAATGATATTTACAATAAAGTAATTAAGAAAAATCAAAATAATTCAAAATTTATTTTGCATGATGGACCGCCTTATGCAAATGGAGACATTCATATTGGCCATGCTTTGAATAAAGTGTTAAAAGATATTATTGTTAGATATAAAAGCCTTTGTGGTTTCTATTCTCCATGAGTATTAGGTTGAGATACGCACGGATTACCTATTGAACATAAAATGCTATCATTAGCTAATTTGAATAAAGAAGACTTAAATGCAATTAGTTTAAGAAAAAAAGCTGCTGCGTATGCAAGTGATCAAATTCAAAATCAAAAAGAACAATTTGCTTCATTGCAATTATTTACTGATATGAATAAAATTTATATTACAATGGATAAGAAATATGAAGTTATTCAATTAAAAGTTCTTAAGAAACTTGTTATGGATGGACTAGTATATAAAGCATTAAAACCAGTTTATTGATCTCCTAGTTCTCAAAGTGCATTAGCTGAATCAGAGGTTGAATATCAAGATGTCATTTCTCCTTCTATTTTCGTTGCTTTACCAGTCATAAAATCTAATTTTGATAAAATTAGCGTTGATGATAATTTGGTAATTTGGACTACAACACCATGAACCTTGATTGCAAATGCTGGTGTAGCAGTTGGAAAAGAAATTGAGTATGTAAAAATAAAATATAATGAGAAGTTTTATATTTTTGCAACTGAATTACTTGAAAAAGCTACTGAGATTATGAAATGAGATGATTATGAAGTTGTTAATAATTTTTTAGGTAAAGATATTAAAGATGTTTGATATAACACTCCAATTTTGAAAAAACCTGCTCCATTAGTATACGGCCATCATGTTACTACCGAAAGTGGTTCTGGATTAGTTCATATAGCTCCTTTATTTGGAGAAGATGATTTTCTTATCGGAAAGGAAAATCATCTTGAAATGATTATGCACATTTCTGATGATGGTAATATTTATAATACTAATACAAAATTTGACGGTGTTTTTTATGAAGATACTAATAAAATGATTTCAGAATTTTTACAAGAGAAATTATTATGTTTTAATCGTTTAAAACATTCATATCCCCATGATTGAAGAACTCATAAGCCAATAATTTATCGTGGTACTCCTCAATGATTTGTTTCAATTGATAAAATTAGAGATAAAATCTTATATCAAATTGAAAATAATGTTAAAACTCACTCGGATTGAGCCAAGAAACGTTTGATAAAAATGATAGAAAATAGAGATGATTGAACAATTTCTAGACAACGTTCATGAGGTGTTCCGTTAATATTTTTCTATGACAAAAATGATAATCCTATATTAGAAGCAGAAATTTTTGATTATGTGATTGATTTAGTTGCTAAATATGGAACAGATGTTTGATGAGAAAAGAGTGTTGATGAATTATTACCTGAGAAGTATCGTAATAAAGGGTTTAAAAAAGAAATGGATATTATGGATGTTTGGTTTGATTCAGGTGTTTCATCAATTGCTGCAAATATTGATGATGGAATTTCAAAGGCCCCATATGATGTTTATCTTGAAGGATCTGATCAATATCGAGGATGATTTAATTCTTCAATTATTAATTCAGTTGCATATAATGGATTTTCACCATATATTAATTTAATCTCTCACGGTTTTGCACTAGATGAAAAAGCTCAAAAAATGTCAAAGTCAAAAGGAAATACAATTTCTCCACTAGATGTTGTCAAAAAACGTGGAGCAGACATTTTAAGACTCTGAGTAGCAAATAGCGAGTACACAAATGATGTAACAATTTCAGATAAGATTCTTGATCAAAATGCTGAAATATATCGTAAGATAAGAAATACATTTAAGTTCTTGTTAGGTAATTTACATAACTATAACTATGATATAAGCACCCAAAGAACTGGAATACATTTATATATTAAAGAGCAATTAAATTTATTAAAATATGATATTCAAACAGCTTATAATGAATTTAAATTTATTAATGTGATCAAGTTGATTAATAATTATGTAGTTGACCTATCTAGCTTTTACTTATCAATTACAAAAGACATTTTATATATTAGAGAATTTAATGATCCTGAGAGATTGATGGTATTGGCTAATATGTATGAAATTTTAGAATTTTTAATCATTGCTTTAACACCTATTTTGCCAACTACTTGTGAAGAAGCGTATTCATTTTTAAATAAAGCGAATAAAAAAGAATCAATTATGCTTGAATCAATTCAACCTATTAAGAAAGAATCAATTAATTTTAAAATTTTAGAAGAATACAAAAATTTCTTTGATTTAAGAAATGAAGTAAATGTTTTAATTGAAAAAGCAATAAAAGATGGTTTAGTGAAAAGAGCCAATGAGTTAGAATTATTTATAGATCTAACTAAACAAAGTATATTTAAAGAACTAGATTTAAAAACACTTTTATCAGTTGGTAAAATAACTCATAGTTTAGAATTTAAAGTAGCAAAATTTGATTCAGTAAAATGTTTAAGATGTTGAAATCATTTTGAGTCAAGTGAAATAAAAGAAGAATTGTGTTTAATGTGCTATGGAATTGTTGAAAAATTTAAGTAATAGGTTTTTTGCTCATTTAAAACAAAATTATATCAATATCTTGATTTGTTACTTGTTTTTCTTGATAAGCTTTATTGTTTTTTTAATGTTTGATCAACTAACTAAAACATTATTATTTAATCATGGTTCAATTTTTGATTCTCAAAAATTAGGTGATGGAACTTATGTTACTGTACCAGTAACTGGTGAAAATGTCTTAGCTGAGAGTATTTATCCAGATGATCCAGAAAAATGACTTGATTATAAAATTATAGGAATAAGAAGTATCTGGCATGGTGGAGTAACTTTTTTAAGAACCAGAAATCAATTTTTTATTCAAGGGTTAAGTGTTTTCTTTTTAATAGTTTTATCATTTTCACCTTTAATGGTTTATAAAAGACCAAAGTTTGTTGGATTTATTATTGGAGTAATTTTAGCCGGGACTAGCGGAAATATGATTGACAGATTTATGTTTTTAGGTCATGTGAAAGATATTTTATATGTACCATTTTGAAGTCAGAATGGGACATTTAATGTTGCAGATGCTGAAATTATTTCCGGGATAATATTGTTTATTTTGCATACGATAACAAGCTCATCGAATAGAAAAAAAATAGAAAATATTCAACATTTAATTGTATAAAAAATTTCAAAAACATCCTATTTTTATGGATGTTTTTGATTTATTTTTTTATAAAAAAATAGTAAAATAAACACATGAAAACTATTAATAATTTGTTTCAGTGGTTCTTAGAAAAAATCCCAAAAATATTCAAAAAAAATGAGTTAAAAAACCTTCATCAAACTCAAAATGACAATATTGATGAAATTAAAGATCAAGAAATAAAAGCAGAGTTTGAAAAATTAAAATATAAAATGGGTAAGTATTTACATAATTTAGAAACTGAAAGACTTACCTTTAAACTTATTGTTAAAAGATATTGATTGCGTGTTATTATGCTTTTTATAGCAGCAACTGTGTTTAATGCAGGTGTACAAATATTTTTAAGTCGTGCAGATACTATACCATCTGGCGTTACAGGGGTACCATTTTTGATTCAAAATGCTTTTCCTGTTACTAAACCTTATTTTGCATTGCTTTATTTAGCATGTAATGTTCCTTTGTTTATCATATTCGGTTTGAGAATTAAAAAAAGTTTTGTTTTACTAAGTTTAACATTTATGGTGTTTCAAATTGGAACTAATTTGGTTTTTACAGAAAAACATGTGCTCGAGTTTTTCTGAAAAAATATTAATTTAACTGATAATTATGGATCATATACTGGTTGAAGTAAAATAATTTATACTTTTATTGGTGGTGCTTTAATTGGAATTGGGATCGCTATTTCATGAAAGGCAGGTGGTTCAACTGGTGGAACTGATATAATTGGATATTACTTTTCAACAAAAGCTAAGAAAAGTGTTGGCTCAGTGTTATCAATTATCGGATTTGTAACTGCTGCAATTTTTATAGTGATATTTGAATTTATTAAACCAAATTATTTATTAGATAAGCCGCTTGATTTAGAACATATTAAAAGTCTTTCGGAAAATGATTTTATTAAATTACATGATTATAAAGGGATCGCTTTTAATGAATATGACAAAATAGAACATCGTTATAATCTTTTAATGGAAAATTATAAGGACTCAAGAATTTATTTTGGAGTTAGGGAAGTTGGGACAATTCTTTATGTCTTTATTATTAATATAATGATTAATCTTATTTATCCTAAATATAAAAAGATTTCAATGACTATTGTTTGTCAAGATCCAGAGAAGGTACTTACTTATTTTAAATTAATTAAGTATTGACATTCATATAGAATTGAAAAATATAAATCCGGTTACACCGGACAAAATGGTTATAAAATAACTACAATTATGTTATTGCTTGAGGCAAAAAAAATAATAGATGATTTAAAACAAATTGACCCCCGGGTTTGAATTTCTGTAGAAAAAGTCTCGAAAGTTGTTGGACAATTCTCGACATTTTATGTAGAATAAAAATACTTTATGAAGTATTTTTTTTTTTTTTTTTTTTGTACTTTATTCATAAATATTTATCTATTTTTTGAAAGGAGGTCTATGAAACTAAATGAATTAAAACAAATTGAAAAAAGTAAATGATTAAAAATAAATTCAGCATTTGGTTTTACAACTATTGTAACTGGAATCCCATTATTAATTAATGCTATTGGTAGTATGGTCGGTTTATTAAAAGCTGCATTTTCAACTTCTGGTGAAATAAAAGATAAAGCTGGTGTGTATAAATGAGATAATTCAAAAGCAAATAGTGTGAACACAAAAGGATTTAATATTTATTAAAAAAGGCCTAAAGTGGCCTTTTTAATTTTATAATTCTTTTTTTAACATTTCTTCTACATCAAGCATTGTGTGAAGATTTAATGCTTTTTCAGCTAACTTTTGCATTTTCTTATGCTCTAGTGAATTTATTAATTCTCTTGTAGCTAATACATTACTTGCGCTCATCGAAAATTCATCAAGCCCAAGCCCAAGTAGAATTGGAACTGCTCTTTTATCGCCAGCCATTTCACCACACATTCCAGCTCATTTACCGTGTTTGTGCGCTCCATCAATTACCATTTTAATAAGTTTTAAAATAGAAGGATTTAAAGGTTGGTATAAATAAGAAACATTTTCATTCATTCTATCAGCAGCCATTGAGTATTGAATTAAATCATTAGTACCAATAGAAACAAAATCAGCATATTCACAGAACTTATCTGATAAAACGGCTGCAGCAGGAGTTTCCATCATCAAACCAACTTCAATTTCATCAACTTTTTTAATGTTCTTATTTGTTTTAGCTACTTCTTTATATGCTTCAATATAAACATTTTTTGCATCTATAAATTCTTGAACATTGGTAATCATTGGAAACATAATAGCGACTTTTCCGAATTCACTTGCTCTAATTAAAGCTCTTAATTGTGTTTTAAATATATCATGGTTTTGTAAACAAAATCTAATTGCACGATATCCTAAAAATGGATTCATTTCTTCAGGAAATTTAAAGTACTTAAGAGTTTTATCACCGCCAATATCGAGAGTTCTAATTACAACCCTTTTTCCATTCATTCCCTTAACAACTTTTTTATATGCTTCAAATTGTTCTTCTTCTGTTGGCCAGTGTTCATTATCCATATATAAGAACTCAGATCTAAATAAACCAATAGCCTCAGCGTCATTGAATATTGCATTATCAAGGTCTTTTGGTGTTCCGATATTTGCTCCAATTTCAACATGCACACCGTCAATGGTTTTGCTTTCTTTACCTTTTAATTTTGTTAATCTTTCTAAATAGTCTAAATAATCTTTTTGAGCTTTTTGATAAATAGCTAATTGCTCATCATTTGGGTTCAAAATAACTTCGCCAATTGCTCCATTTAATGCAATAATATCACCTTGTTTTGCATATTGCATTATAGTATTAGCTCCGACAACGGAAGGAATTCCTAAACTACGAGCCATAATCGCTGTGTGAGATGTAGGACCTCCGATATTTGTGACAAATCCTTTAACAAATTTTTTATTCAATTGCACTGTTTGTGATGGACTTAAATCTTCTGCAACAATCACTACTTCTTCAGAAATATTAGCTAGATCTGGTTCTTGAATTCCATTATATACATATAAAAGTTTCTTTAAAACATCATAAACATCTGCCGCTCTTTCTTTTAAATAAGGATCATCAAGCATCTTAAATGTTTCTGCAAAACCATTGTAAAATTCTCTTGTTGCATATTCAGCTGTTTCATTGTTATTTTTAATACTATTTTCAATACTTTCAATAGCAAATGGATCTAATACAAAACCAATATGCGCATCAAATATCGCACTATGTTCAGGATTATTAGCTAGTTGTTTAGTTTTTTCTAATTTATCAACAACTATATTTCTTGCATCTTGATATAATTTTAATTCTGCTTCGATATTATTAGTGTTTTTTGTGATTTCTAATGGTAATTCTTCAATTTTGAACACTTTAGAAATGGCAACACCTTTTGAAGCTCCAATTCCTTTTATAGTCATAAAATACCTCACTTAATTAATTAACATAATTTTATACAAAAAAGAATATTAATTTTTTAGTATTCCATTTTTTGCATAAAAAACTATGTAAACATTTCCACATATATATTAATTTAGTGTTTTTTAGGTCCATTATTAAAAAATACAATCATTTTATGCCCTTATACTAAAATTAAAAAGTAGATATTCTGTAAATATTTAATCTTGTAAAATATTGAAATAAAAAAGTGAATTATTTTTTCATAAGTATATTTTTCATACTAAAGCTATTTTTATTTATGTACTTGGTGAAGTTTTATTTTTGTATTTAATAATATTTTATAATTGTATCTTTGAATTTAAATTTACATTAATTTATCATTAATGATTATTTTTTAACTTAATTAATTCAGCAGCATCATTATCTAAAATTAATGAAACATCTGGATGATTTCTTAGATATGAAGAAGGAACATTAGGACCGATTTTAGCAAAGATAGTGTCATAAATTGCTTTTGCTTTATTCTTTCCATCTGCTAGTAAAATGATTTTTTTAGCAGAAAGAATACTTTTAATTCCCATTGAAATAGCAGTTTTTGGAACATCTTCTTCATTATTGAAATATATTTTATTTGAATTAATAGTGCTCTGAGTTAATTTAACTTCACGAGTAGTTTCAGTATCTAACGATCCAGGTTCATTAAATGCGATATGAGCATTAGTTCCGATTCCTAGTATCATTAAATCAATGCCACCTTTTTCTTTAATTATTTTTTCATAATCAGCAGCATTTTTTGTTATGTTACCAATTCCATTTGGAAGATTAATGTTTTCTTTTTTAATATCAATGTGACTAAAGAGTTCCTTTTGCATAAAATAATGGTATGAACATTTGTTTTCTGGGCTAATTCCGACATATTCATCTAGATTAAATGATGTTACATTTTTAAAACTAATTTCTTTATTTTGATACATTTCAATAAGTTTTTTGTAAGTCTTAATTGGGGAGTTTCCAGTAGCGAAACAAATATTTAGATTAGGTTTTTTTAACATTTCTTCTTTGATTATGTTTGCAGCGAAGTCAGATTGTCTTTGAGTATCTAATTTTATATATATTTTCATTATTTTATCTTTCTACCATCTATATAGACAGATTTAATTTTATAATCATTTGAATTTAAAATAACAATATCAGCAAGATAGTCTTTTTTTATTTCTCCAAGTTTATCATAACCAAGATGCTTTGCAGCATTATATGATGTCATTTTAACAGCATCATTTAATGAACAACCTATTTTAATTAAGTTTAAAAATGCATCATAAATCATTATCCCAGATCCAGCGATAGTGTTTGTTCCAGCTAGAGTAATAAGTTTACCGTGTTTTTCAACTTTTATTCCTCCTGAAATGTTTTCTCCATCATGATAATACGCTGGTTTTATTGCATCTGAAATCGCGATTATCTTATCTGGTGTTTTGTTTTTAATAGTGAATAAGATTGTTTCTTTTGTTGAATGTACAAAATCAATAATCAATTCAGTATAAACTTGATCATTATACAATGCTGCTTGTGCTAAACCTGGATGTCTTGAATCAACTCCAGACATTGCATTTCATAAATGACAAACCATATTGCAACCATTATTGAAAAATTCTTGACAAAGTTGATAATTAGCATTAGTATGGCCTATAGATCCGATGATTTTTAAATCATTTTGAAGATATTTAAATGAGTTTAATGGCATCATAGTCGGGTCAAATGATATCTTTTTAAGGTTATAGTTGCTAGCTTTTAAAATTGCATTAATTTTTGTTTTGTTAGCTTTGGTTAAATATTCAGGTTTATGTGCTCCTTTTTTTTCTTGACCAATAAAAGGTCCCTCAATATGAAAACCTAGATTTCTGGAATATCAAATCTTATTTTCAGACATTGAATTAAGCGATTGAAGTATTATATTTCAGGAATTTGTCATTGCAGTTGGCATAAATGAAGTGGTCCCATTTAATGCTAAATGATATGAAATATGTTCTAAAGCTTCTTTCCCTTGCATTACATCATAATTGTACATTCCATGAATATGTGTGTCAATAAAGCCGGGGACAGCTATTTTTGTAGCAATGGAGTTATTGGGAATTATTTCTTTAATGTAGTTATTTTCAATGATGATATCAGCACATTCAATGGTTGTGTCTGGGTTAATAATTTTAACATTACTAATTGTTTGAATCATTTTCTAATACCTTTCTAAGATTATTATCATTTAATTTTAAAAGTTCACCTGCTTTTGATTTTGAGACTTTCAATTTAAACATAATACAAGCTATTTTAATATTGTTATCAGATCTTTTATAATATTCTTTTGCTTGTTCTAAGCTAGCTCCTACTATTTTTGAAATGATATTATAACTTCTTAAAATTAATTTTTCATTAATAGGTGTTACTTCAATCATTAAGTTATCATAAACCTTATTATTTTTAATTGCAGCAATTGATGAAAACATATTTAAAATAATTTTTTGAGCTGTAGCTGACTTTAATCGTGTTGATCCATCAATGATTTCAGGACCAGTATCAATATTTATAATATAGTTACTAGATTTTTCACATATACCACCTGTTTTATTCTCAATAAGGATATTGTATGCATTTGAATTTTTAGCATAGTCAAAAAAACCTTTTACATATCTAGTGTTTCCAGATGCTGATAGACCAACAATTAAATCTTTTTGAGTTATTTTGAATTTCTTAGCATCTAAGTATCCTAAATCTCAATCATCCTCGAAACCTTCTAGTGAATTTAATATTGCTTGATCTCCACCGGCCATCGAATATTTGAACCATTCTCTTTCATTAAAAGTAGGGATCACATCTAATGCGTCAACTAAACCTATTCGACCACTACTTCCAGCACCGACATAAATTACTCTACCTTTATTTTTAATTGTGTTTGATATTTTATCTGATACTATTTCTAAGTCATTTTGAACTTTTTCTAATGCTTTATATATATCTAATGTTGAATTATTAAATATAGTTACTAATTCATTAATATTTAATTCATCTAATTTTTTCACTAGACCTTCTTTCGTTTTTAATTTTATTATTGTACATAAATAAAGAGTATTTTATGAATTAATAATTCATATATAAAAATATTTTCGTATTTAATTTGAGTGTAAAATATTTAATTAAGAATTCTTAATTTAATAATGGAAATATTTACATAATTATTGCTAAAATATGTTTAGAGTGAAGAGATTTTTTATCACTCTTTATAGACAGTGAAAGGTTTAAAAATGTCAAGTATTACAGGTTTTATTAAAAAGATTCGTAATGAACAATGGATTTACATTAGTCTTTGAGCATTATGATCAGTATTATTAATTGTAATAATTTTGCTATCAACATTATATAAGAAAGATACTGTTATAAATTATAATCCAGATATTGTAGCAGGTATTGCTCTTATTTGATTTATTGTATTTTTAAGCGCAATTATTTCGACAGTTATAGTACAAATTTATCTTAAGAAAAAAGAAATGCGTTCAATAAAAGGTCAAGGAGGTAATAAATAATGATGCAATCAACAACATTACAACCTCAAAAAACCTTTATTCAAAGAACATTGTCAACAATAAGCAAAATTGGTTCAACATTAATGTTTCCAATCGCAGTTTTACCAGTTGCTGCCATATTGTTAAGAATTGGAGCAGAGCTCCCAGATGCAACAGTATTTTCAAAGATTGTGCAAACAATTATTATTAAACCAGGTGGTGTTGTGTTTGATAATCTACACCTTATATTTGCAGTCGGAATCGCATTTGGATTTACCAAAGATAAACGCGGTGAAGCAGCGTTTGCAGGTTTAATAGCTGGTTTAATTATTACAACATTAGTTCCTCTTTTAGTAAAAGAATTTTATGGTTCAATTAATCTAGGTAAAGAAGTTCCAATATATAATGATAAAAAGGTAATTACTGGTAAAATACTAGGATTTGAAGCTATTTTCGGTAATAAGTTTGATGCTATTTTAGGATCGAATGTATTATCAGCAATTGTAACAGGAGCTATTATTGCATTTGTTTATAATCGTGCAAATAATGTTGAATTACCAAAGGCGTTAGGATTTTTCTCAGGTAGAAGATTAATTCCTGCTCTTGCGATTATAACAACAACACTATTTGGTATTCTTTGAGCAATAATTTTTCCATGAATTGCTTGAATTATTTATTTTATATCAAAACACTTATCAGATAATACAAAAGTTGGTGAAGGAACAAATATATCAAATAGATTTATAAGAGCATCAATTATGGGAGTATACGGATTTATTAATCGTTTATTAATTCCTTTTGGATTGCATCACATCCCAAATAACTTATTTTGATTCCAACTAGGGGAATGAGCAAAAGAAGGTGGTGAAGCAGGAGAGAAAGTTAATGGTGACATCTTTATTTTCTTAAATGGTGTTGCTAAAAACAACCCTGGGGGAATTTTCCAAGCAGGATTCTTCCCAGTTATGATGTTTGGACTTCCAGCACTTGTTGGTGCATTTATTTGAACAGCAGAAAATAAAGTGCAAAAAATAAGAGTTTTAGGATTATTTGGTTCAGCAGCTGTTATTAGTTTTCTTTCAGGTATTACAGAACCAATTGAATTTGCCTTTTTATATGTATCGCCACTATTATACTTTATACATGCAATATTAACTGGTATATTTGCATTTATCACTGGTGCATTTGGAATACAATTAGGGTTTGGTTTTTCAGCTGGTTTATTAGACTTTATTACATCAATTCCAAAGTCACTAAGAATCATTAATGAATCTAATTTTGAGGGTCTTTCAAGAGTATTTGCAAACCCAGGTTGAATTATTCCTATTGGTTTATTAACTGCTACAACTTATTTATTTGTTGGAAAATTTGTAATTGAAAAATTAAATCTTGATACTCCAGGAAGAGGAAAAGGTGTTATTTTAGAAACAGAAACAACAGAGACACCAAAATCAATTGGACATCTAGGATTTTCTGAAAAAGCTAGATCAATAGTAAAAAATTTAGGTGGTTGAGATAACATTGTTGAATATAATAATTGCTCAACAAGATTAAGATATTTAGTAAAAGATAGTTCATTGATTAATGAAGATGGTATTAAAAAAGCTGGTGCATTTGGAATAACAAAAGTAACAGACATATCAATACAAATTATTATTGGTGTTGAAGCAGAGAAAATAAATAATGAAATTGTTTCTAATGTAGGTAATGAATTAGAATAAAATTGAAAAAATACTAGTTTATTTAGCTAAACTAGTATTTTTTCAATTTTAATTAGAGATAATTCTTGTATTTCAAAAAGTATTGAAATATTTTTTTAATAGATAAGTTATGTATTATTTTAAAATTTTAAAATCAAATCATGTTCATTGTAAGAAAATTTTTTCATTATCTTTATTTTTATATTTTTGATAATATTTTTTAAAATATTCTTTTGAATAGAAGAAGATGTTTCCGTTATAAATAGTTTGCAAGGTTTTTTTATCAAATCGGATTATGATATTTTCAACTATTTCATAGTCAATATATTGATTGGGTAATAATTTATTTATATGATTGACATTTAATTGAAAATCATAACCCTTGAGTTTCATTAATGTGTTAAATATACTAAAATCAGTATCTTTATTAAATGAAAATTTAATGTTTTTTTCAAGTAAATTGTTTTTTATTATTAATTCTTTTAAACTTTTTGCATATTTAATAACAAATTCATGTGATCTGGGAGTTAATATTTTTAAAAATGACGGAACTAATCAAAATCCAGTTAGTGTTTGATTTATTTTTAACTTAATTATTTCGTTTAACATATTAGTTTATTTTTTCAAAAAAATCGTATATCCCATCATCATTATTTGATAAAGTAATAAAAGTAGCAGCGTTTTTAATTTCTAAATTTGCTTGTCCCATAGCAACTGAATATTTAGAAACATTAAACATTGATATATCATTATGTTCATCGCCGAAAACTATTGTTTTATTTAAATCGATATTTTGAATTTTAGATAACATATTTAATGCTTCACCTTTTGAGCAATCATTTGGCATTATATCTATAACGTTTGATTGTGATTTTATAGTATATATACCTTTGATATTTCGCAATTCATCGCAAAATGAATGAACATACGTTAAGTCGCTATCGCTTACAATAACTAAAATTTTTATAATATCAAATTGTTGAATTTCAAAATCATTTTCATTAAATTTATATTTATATGCATTAAACTTAAATTTAAATTTATCTGGTAATTTATTAATTGAATTATTTAATCAATTAAATCAATTTGGATATTCATTTATAGAATAAAAACCAAAAATTTCTTCTGTGGTGTATAGCAAGAATGTTATATTATTTTTAATTAGCTTATCAAATATTTCTATTGTTGCATTTTTGTTTATTGGATTTTTATAAATAATTTCATTTTTTTTAAAATCATATATTAAAGCACCATTACAACCTATTAATGGAAAATCAGCATTAATTAGATGATTTTCATATTTAGCAAAAAAGTATGGTCTTCCTGTGATGATTCCAACTTTTTTCCCTTTTGCTTGTAGTTTTTTAATACATAATAATGTTTTTTCTGTTATTTGCTTTTGTGAATTAAGTAATGTACCATCTAGATCAAAGAAAATAGAATCTAAATATTTATCATTTATTTTATTTATCTTGTCCATAGTAAGCATTTGGTCCATGTTTTCTTGAGTGATGTTTATTTTGTAAGGTGCGATTTGCTTCTTTTTTATCAGGATTTAATATTTTTGTATATAAAGCCATTTTAGCTATTTCTTCTAAGGTTAGAGCTAAATTAACAGCATCAATTGGATTCTTAATTGATCATACAAATGGTCCATGTTCCTTTACTAATGTAGCGGTTGTTGATTCAAAACTTATATTGTTATTATTAAAGTGTTCAATAATAACTAATCCAGTATTATGTTCATATTCACCATTAATTTCAGCATCTGATAGTTCTCTTGTACACGGTACTGAACCAAAAAAATTATCAGCATGAGTAGTTCCAAGACATGGTATTTCTTTACCAGCTTGCGCAAAAGAAACAGCAAAAGGTGAATGAGTATGTACTATACCCTTTATATTTTTATTAGCTTTATACAATAATGTATGTGTTGGTGTATCACTTGATGGTTTATATTGTGAATCTATTACATTATTTTCAAGATCAACAACAACCATATGGTCAGGTGTTAATGCTTCATAACTAACTCCAGAAGGTTTGATTATCATATATTTTCTATCATTAGTTATACCTGATACATTTCCTCATGTATGAATAGCAAGACGATATTTATACAAAAGCATATTTGCTTCATAAACTTCTTTTTTTAATTTTAGAATTTCTGAATTATTCACCATTAGCTCTCTTTCATTGCTCATCGTAAAAATCCTTTGCTTGTTTTATTTTAGTTATATTTTGATCAACTGTTTCATCAGGTTTATTTTTAGATCACATTTCAATTAATATAGGAACATTAATATTATTTATTTTAATTTGAGTTAATGAGTGAGCGAAATCAACAGTTCCTTTTCCTCATTCAACTTCTTTAAATTTAGTTGGTAGTGTATCTTTAAAGTGAAATGCAACAATCTTATCTTTTCCTAATAAAATTTCATTATCAACATCCTTTGTAAATTGATTAAGATTCCCAAGATCTGGATATATATAAAAGTTTGGCATATCTATAAATTTTAGAAATGAAAGACATTTAGAAATTGTACCGGCAAAAGGAGTATCCATAGTTTCAAAAGCTAGAGTGACACTATATTTACTTGCAAGTTTTGCACATTCTTTCATACCATTTAAAAAGTTTTTTCGAGTCTCAGAATCAGCTTTTTCATAATATACATCATAAGCAGCAATTTGGATAATTCTGATACCTAATTTTTTAGCAAGAATAAGTGCTTTTTCCATAATCTCAAGTGATTTTTTTCTTGTTTCTTCATTTTTAGATCCAAATGGAAAGCGCCTATGAGCACTTAAACACATAGAGTTAAAGTAAAAATTATTGTCAATTAATGTTCTTAAAAGATTATTAATAGTTTCATCGTTTCAATCTAACCTTGATAAACGTTCATCTGATTCATCTACACTGAATTCAATAAAATCAAAACCTGCAGCCTTAGCAATTTTTATTTTTTCATCTCAATTAAATTTATTATTTATAGCTTTTTCATAAATTCCAACAAATCTTGTTTTTTTATTTTCAATATTTTTTAAATTCATCTTTAAATGCTCGTGCAGCTAATTCAGGATTTTCTGCATCTCTAATTGTTCTACCAGCTATAAATATATATATCGGAATATCTTTAAATAGTTTTATATCTTCAACAGCGACACCGCCAGTTACTGTTACTTTAAATCCCATTTGCGCAAGTTTTGATACAGTTTCAATATCTTTTTTACCTCATTTTACTCCTGATGCTTGTGCATCTCTTGCTCGATGTCAAACTACCTGAGGTACATTTGATTTTTTTCATGCTTCAACTTGTTCTCATGTGAAATTAGTTGTCATTTCAACTTGTAATTCTTTATTAGAATACTCATTTGAAAATCTTACAAGTTCATCCATTGTTTGGTTTTCTGCTGCACAAATTGCAGTTGTGTAATCAGCTCCTGCATCAAAGAACATCTTAGCAAAAATTTTTCCAGCATCAGCAATTTTTCCATCAGCAACAATTATTTTATTTGGAAATTCTTTTTTTATTTCACTTATTGCTTTTTTACCTTCTGATGCAAGTAAAATAGTCCCTACTTCAATTACATCAATATATTTTTCTGCTTTTCTTGCTGATTTTATAGCATCTTCAATAGTTAAATTATCAAGGGCGATTTGTAATAAAGGTAATGCCATATTTTCTCCTTTAAATTAAATATTTTTGAAAGTCAATTTTTGAAATTATTTCAATAATCTCATCACTAGTTTTTGCATTAATAATTTTTTCTAAATTATTGTTATCTTCAAAAATTGCAACTATTTGAGGTAGAGCTTCAGAAGTATGTATTTCAGCACTAGTTGCAGCTAGAGCAATCAAAACTCTTACAGGTCTTTCATCGCCTTCAAAATAAACAGGTGATTTTAATGTAATCAACGAAAAGGAGTTTTCTTTAACACCTGCATCGCTTTGAGCATGTGGCATAGCTAAATTTTCAGAAATTATGTAGTACGGACCATATTCAATGGTATTTTTAATAACAGCATCATAATATCTTGGTTCAACTAGATTATTATCAATTAATGGTTTAATTGATAAGAAGACAGCTTCTTTTCAATCTTTTGCCACAAGATTTACATTAATAGATTGATATTTTTTTAAAATATCTAATAAATTTATTTTATTCATATTAATGACCTAATGCACTTTTTAATGCTTCTCTAATTTCGTTTTCATCCATTAGGTTTGTTACACCTACAATTTTTGCTCTTTGATTGTGATCAAATTCACTTGATAAGTGCTTTGAAGAAATAATAATGTCAGCATTATTAGTCATACCTTTTGATTGCCCCATAGAAAGAGCTTCAACATCAGCACTAACACCTAATTCCTTCATAATTTTTTGAACTTTTAATTTTATTATCATGCTTGTACCCATACCATTACCACAAGCAGCTATAATTTTTAATGTTTGCATATTTCCTCATTTTTGGTTATTTATTTTCTGGAAGAAGAACCGGGTTAATTTTTAATATTTTTTGTAAAAATGTAGCTTTTGTTTGTGAACCATTATCTACAATCATACCGATTAGAATCATTGTTATTATTGCTAAAATAACTAATATTCAAGCAACTGCAAAGTGATATGATGAGAATCAGAATAGTAGTCCAAAGAATAAGTTTCAATCAGCCATTCCAATGTATCCACCAGAAAGTGGAGATAAGTTGTTAGCTGATCCATTGAATAATGCTCTTGAAGCAAAAGAAATAATTAATATTTCAAGGAACCCAATTATTCCTGGTAATAATAATGCAGCTTTTCATCCACCACTTGCATTTGCATAAACTCCTAATGATCCAGAGTTGAAGAATAAAGTAATAAACAATGGAATTCCAATAAATACTACATTTTGACCAGGTATTAATGAAAGAGCTATAACTAATGCAACACCTAAGAATTGACCTATAACTCCTGATAAGAATCCAAATGTTACAGAGTTAATTGAAAATCCATAGACAGCTGCAACGTCTACCGCAACAACAGCACCTGGTATTATTTTTTCACTAATTCCATGAAAAGATTGTTGTAATTCAGTAATGAACATTCTAACACCAGTGATAATAGCTATTAATGAAGCAACGATTTTTAATGAGCCACCAATAATATTTAGAGTAAAGTTAGCTCCACCAAAGGATTTATTTCATATATCATAATCTTTTGTGAATTTTATTAAATCTTTTTCAATTACTTTTGTTGGGTCAACAGCAATTAAAACAATAAATAAAGTTAAAAATAGTGAAAGAATAATGATAGTTTGAGTGAATATATTGTCTTCGAATATTTTTAAATAACTAGGCAATTTTTTATGTTCTGCTGAATCTTCTTTATTTCCTAGATATTTACCTAGTTTATATGATGCAG
This sequence comes from Mycoplasmopsis cynos, assembly GCF_900660545.1. Lineage (NCBI taxonomy): Bacteria > Bacillati > Mycoplasmatota > Mycoplasmoidales > Metamycoplasmataceae > Mycoplasmopsis > Mycoplasmopsis cynos. The sequence continues at coordinate 234,804 of NZ_LR214986.1, forward strand.
TAATTGCTCACATTTGTTGATGACCAATTGCAAAACCTGCATTTTGAGTTACTGCATTTGTACCTTTTATAGTTGATGTAGATGCAGTTGCTCAATAAATTCCTAAGAATAATCCGGATATTATCACAAGTCCAGTTTGTTCTCCAAAAGTAATTGTGCCATCGAAAATTCTTAGGTCTTGAAAAAGAATTACATAGAATATTGCAGTAACAACAGCGGCTTGTTGTAGCATAACATGCCCTGTAATCATTAGACTATTTGTGTTTGTTCATTTTTTTAATGCAACCATTATGATGTTAATTGCAAATCCTAAAATAAATGAAAATGAAATTAATGACACATAAGAATTATTTCCAAAAATATCTTTATTACTAAAGAAATTTTGTTGACTTGCTAGCGAGAAATAAGGATCAAGCGGAACAATACCAACACTTGAACCGGAAATTTTACTTATACCATCAAATACCGGTTTAGCTAATGATACTAGTGTTCCTGATCCGATTTGTAATAATATAAAACCAATAACAGTTTTTAAAAATCCTATTATTGATTCTCTTAAACCTCTACCAATAACTAAATATCCAATGAAGGTTAATGAACCTAAAAGGACCGCTGGAAGTTTAAAGAAGTTATCTAAATAAACTTTATTTAATAAAAATAAAAAGGCATCTAATCATGCTCGACCACTTCAAGGTATTTTATGTTGTGATGATTTCACAAGCAAAGTGGTTAAAATAATAATTAAATTAATTGCAGCAAAGACAATTCATCCAATTATTAAATTAGTTTTTTTTCTTTTTTCTAAATTATTAATCATATTTTTTATTCCTAATTTTATTTAACATTTAATGATCTTTTTAATTCAAGTACTCTAGGATTCACCTTAGAAGGATCAAATTTTCTTTTTTCATCAAATGATAAAATTTCTCTTGGATTATTAATTAAAATATCCTCAATTGCCTGGTCACTAACACCAACTTGTTTTAGTAATGGTATAAAGCGATCAAATAAGTAGCCTAACCCGAAAGTTTCTTTCCCCTTTTCTATACCATAATTTCTTTGATATAAAATTCTTCCTGCATCAAGTGCCATAGTAATGTGTTTTTGATATCCTTTATCAACAAGATATTTAATATTTTCAGCTAATGTCGCATCAGTGTAATATTTAACTCTGTCTGGACCATCAAAACATAATGTTACACCTAACTCTGAAATGATTTTTTCATAGTAATATTTATCCGGGTTTTTATTTAAGTGTGATAATTGAATTTTTCTTGGATTTGCACCAAAATCAATTAAATGTTGAGCAGCTTCATAAGCCATTGTACCAAGCTGAGTATGCACTAATATTGGCGCACCTGTTTCAATACTTGATCTAGCGGCAATTTCAAGTGATTTTAATTCTAATCTATCAATTGCAGCATATCCAGTTCCAGCCTTTATAATTCCTGCTTTTGATTTTGATCGTTTAACAACCGGACCACTATAGTTCATTTCATCCATTCCGATTTCGATTTCCGCTTTTATCATTTCTACGATATCATCAATAGGCGCAAGAGATAATCATGAAGCTCCTTTATCATAGAATGCTGCTTTGTGAAAACCAGTAGCCATTATAATATGTGCCTTACCTTTGAGTTTTTCAGCGATTTCAAGCATTTTATAAACATCCCTACCAACATTTGGCGGATCCATTGTAACAACAGTTCTTCCGCCTTTTTCGATGAATTCATTCATCTCCTTAATAGCAGCATTAATAGAAAGCATTACAAAATCTGGGTGTTCATGCGCTTCTGGACCATAATTTTTTATTAAATGATCATGACAATCAACGACCCCTAATTCCTTTGGATCAATGTCTCCTAATACTGTTCTTGCAAATTTCTTCATTTATACCTCCTCGTTTTAAAAATGACATTTGCTATATGAAAACAAACAAAATGTGTGAATGTTTCCACATATTTTTATAATACCATAAATTTTTTATTTTTAAAAATAAAACTTGTATGCATTTATAATGTTTATGTGAAATATAATGGATATTTATTTTATGGTTATATTTTGAGGTAATTAAAAAATCAAAAAGACTCTTAATAATCTTTTTGATTTATTTTTATCATTTCTATTTTTTGTTCAATTAATTCTTTTTCAAGTTCTAATAAATTAGTTAATTCATTTTCTAATTTTATAGCCTGTTCGATGGTAGGTTTGGTTATTGGCTCTTTTGGAGCGAATAATTCACAGGTTTCATTAGCTTTAATTATTGAAATATCATGAGTTTTAATTTCTTTTGCAATATTAATTATTTGATTTTTGTCAAATGTTAATAAGGGGCGCAAAATTTGAAGTTTTGTAGCTGATCCAATTGTGTGTAATGATTCAAGGGTTTGCGAAGCTACTTGTCCTAGATTATCCCCATTAGAAATTGCAAGAATTTTATGTTTTTTAGCAATTTGCTCAGCAATACGATAAAAACTTCGCCTCATAAGTGTGATTTTATATGATTCTTTTGAAACAAATGAAATATAGTTCATTAAATGTGAATAATCAGCAATAATTAAATTACAGCTATTTTGATAATTATTTAATATTTTCACTAATTGAACGATTTTGTCAATTGTTTTTTGGTCAGTTTGAGGAGGCGTGATAAATGTTAAAAACTCAACTCGTAGTCCTCTTTTCATCATTTGAAAAGCAGCAACAGGTGAATCAAAACCACCAGAAATTAAGTGTAAAACCTTACCTGAAACGCCAACCGGTAATCCACCTAATCCAGCAATGTAATTGGTAAAAAGAAATGTTTTTACACTTCTAACTTCAATATAAAAAATTTGATCTGGTGTATGAACATTCACACATAAATTTGTTTTTTTAAGTAGATATGAACCTAAAATATTATTAATTTGGTTAGAAGTATAAAAAAACTTTTTATTATTTCTTCTAGCAGCTATTTTAAATGTTTTTGTGTTTGGTTCTAAAAGGTTTGTTAGATTTTCTTTAAATATTTCAATATCATTTTCCACAACAATAACCGGTGAATATGAACTAATACCAAAAACGTATTTCAGTTTTTCAAGGCTTTCTTCGCTATAATCAATATACATACGATCAAATTCAATTTCTGGCTTTTGACCAACGATATTTAAAATATTATCAGCAAGTTGCTTTATAAAAGTTTTGCGATTTTTTTTCTTAAGAACAAGTTCACCATATCTTATTAAAATTTTTTCATACATAATAATCCTTATTAACTATTTTTTAATGCATCTTTTAAGACTTTAAATGCTTCTTTATAATTATTGTTTTTTAGATAAATGTCGCAATCCATTAGAATATTATTTAATCTTGAATTAGACTTTAATGATTTATTTTTTGAGATAAACACTTGTAGAATTTCAAACATTTTTTTATATTCTCTATTTTCATAAATAATCTTTATTAGCAATGATATTTTTTGTATAAACTCTTGATATTCTTTTTTATTAGTAATAAAATCAATTTTATTATTTATTTTTTTTTGATATAAATTATTTAAAAATTGTACATTTTCTTCTGTTGCAACGTTAGCAGGAAGTAGATCATTTTGAGTTGTTCAAAAATATAAATTAGATAATTTAAGATATTCATCATTTATTAGTTTAGTTTTATTTATTTTATAGAAATTAATTTGATGATAAATTACAAGATTTTGCTGCATTTTTAGCATTAATCTTAGCATTTGTCTTATTAATATTATTTTTTGATTGTTTTTTAATGATTCATTATACAAAGTGTTGTGCAGTTTTTTGATTGTTTCCATAGTCTTATTCAAAAAAGTATTATTTACAAATTTATTTTTTTCAATAATACCTTTAAAAGTTTTGATGATTCTATTGAAGAATGTTTTATTCCTTTTTAAGTATGAATCTAATAAAAAAGTCTCAAAGTTTGTAGTTTTAAACTTATGGATTGTTTCATATAGTTCAATTAATTCGTTTTTGATATTTAAAAAACTTTTCCTATTTCAATTGTGGTTTAATTTTAAATATTGATTATTCATTTTTTCATAAAAATCAAAATTATCATAATTTTTTAATGACTTAATTACAAGAGGTAATTGATAAAACATTACAAATTCAATTTTTTCAATTGAATTAAAGATATCTTTTATATCATTTATTTCTGAAATTATTTTTTCTGATTCATTTTTCGCAATATCAAATGAACCTTTATATTTTAATTTGTTTATCTTATCAAAGTGCAAGCGAATATTATTTGCTTTTTTATCTAGATAATTAAATGAAGTTTTTAAAAATCCCTTCTTTTTATTTAAATTTTCTTTAATGTGCTGGGTTATTTCTAAAATATGGGCAAAATTGACATCTATTTGACTTCATTCATTTTCGATATAACTTCCTCTTTTATCAAATTGTAATTGGAAGAATTTAATTTTTTTGAAGATTTTTTTAAGTTTAAAAAGTTTTAAAAATGACTTAATAATTTTATGATTTGAAAGTAATTCATTTGTTTTATCATAAATGCTATTTCAAATTGTTATATTGTCATAAATTAAATTATTTTTATCTTTTAAATAATCTAATAATTCAAGATACTTATTTTCATTTTTTGATAAATAAAACACTTTTTGCAAAATAGTTTTATTGTTATTATTAAGAATACTAATTTTATTTTTGATACTATTAGCTTTTTTATGAATAGCATCTAGAATTAATTTTCTAATTAAGAAAATAAACATAACAAGAAGCAATAGTGAAAATAAACCAAATAAAGTTCAAATAAAGACTTTTATAACCATATTTCTCCTTGTTAATATTTAAACAAACAACAAATTAATTTTGTTGTTTGTTTGATTTTTGTTGTGAAATTTCTCTTTTAAGATCAAAATCAACACGATATAAATAATCATCAATAGCTTCTGCAAGACCATCTTGATCAACAGTTGAAGTAAAATATTTTCCGAATGTTCTAGTATATGGATCAGAATTTTCCATTAAATATGGATATCCAACTATTTGAAACATTGATATATCATTTTGGCTATCTCCAATAGCCATAACATCATTTACATCAATATTTAAAACATTTTGACAAATTCATTTAATTCCGGAACCTTTTGATATTCCTGGTTTAGTAATTTCGATATGTCTATCCAAATCAACAATATTAAGATTAATTTTTCTTTCCTTTGCTAACTTATAAAACTCTTTTACTTTATCATATGAGCCATATGTTTCTATTTTGTGTAAATCATGAGGAATTTCACCATTCTCAATTCAATTGCTATATTGACAAAATTCAGTAAAGAATTCTCGATGCTTATCGGTCGCATCCTTTAAAAAAAATCGATGTGTACCAAAATAATAAAGCGGTAATTCTAATTCTTTAGCTAGGTCTCAAACTTTCTTAGCTTCATTATGATCGATATATTCAATATTTAAGATCTCATCTTTGAAATTATCATAGATAAAAGCACCATTAGAAAAGATGATATAACGAGCTTTTAAATTATTTGCTAAATTTTTTATCTTATCATAAGGGCCATTGCCAGTATTAATGATAAATTCCACACCTCTATCTACTATTTCATTGACTTTATCTTTGTTCTTTTTAGAAAGAATTCCACTGGGAAAGGGATAAATTGTTCCGTCAACATCACTAAAAATTGCTACCTTTTTCATATTAGTGTATATTATAAACTATTCAATAATTTAATTTATCAAATTTATTACATATTGTAAAATTTAGTTATGCAAGCTATTGTTCAAAAACTAAAAGAAAAGCAAGATTTACATCGCAAGAAGTTGAGGATTTATTCAATTTTAGACAATGTTTTTTCATTTGTAATTATTTTATTGAATGTTTCATCAATTGCCTTAGCGATATGAGCACTGGTAAAATTAGTTTTAATATCAAAAAAAGAACATATTACTAATCAAAGTCTTTCATTTATTTTGTTAATTACATTCGTTGTTTTATTGATTATTTCTTTTTTATTAACAATATTTCTAGCAATTTATAAACATAATACTAAAAATAGTGAATACCATAAAGTTTTAAATACGCTTAATTATATTAATGATAAATATAAAGCTAAAAAACTTAGCGATACTGACTTAAGCATTATACTTGATGCTTTATGAGAGAAGATTTCTTTAAAGCAAAAGCAAACAATTAAAAAGATTCTTAAAAAAGAGTTGAAAAGCACTAATAAAGTAGGTAAATAATGAAATCAAAAAACCAATCTGCTTTTTATAAAAGATTTCTTGAGCTTCAAAATAAGGCGAAAATAAAAAAATATATTTATGGTATTTTGTATTATTCTTTAAACACTATTACATTTATTTCAACATTATATGTTGCTATTATTGCTGTTTATTTTTTAGCAGGTAATAATTCGAATTACCAAAATAATGAAAATCCATATCGATTAGATTTTTGAAAAGATAGTTCAAACTACATTTTAGCTACTACAATTATTAATTCGTTAACAAGTATGATTAGTTCATTAATTGCGTTTTTTGCAATTAATAATAAATTTAGATTTTATAAGGAGAAATTCAACTTATTAAAATTTGAACATTTGTATTACCAAACTAGAAAATGAATTTATTTTGATCAATTAGATCAAGAAAATGATTTTAGATTAATGAAAAGAGCTTTAAATATTTTAGAAATTGATCGTTATAAGTCTTCATCATTTCTTTATGAAAATAAAATGAATAAGGAGGAATAATAATGACGAAACAAAACAAGGAAAAATTTTTAAAAGTGACAAAAAAAGCTCAATATAAACTTTATGTTGGTAGTTGAATATTTTTTTCTTTGAGTATTTTAGGAATATTCATTTCAACACTAATTATTATTTTAAACTTATATGCAATTAGATGGAATGAACGTCCTTATGATACTATGTATATATTTGTTCATATTGCAATCGTTTCTGCATTTACTACATTCTTTTTGTCAGTTCAAGCTTTTTTAAATATTTCAAAACGTAAACAAGAACTAAGTCAAAACATTTCAAAAATAGATGAAATAATAGAATTAATTTCAACAAAAGAACAACTTAATCAAGAAGATATAGATAATATTTCGGAGGTTATAAATTAAGAATGATTTATTTTAAAGAAAGAGAATACCAAAATCTTGAATTAAAAGACTTAGATAATTTTGTCTTTGATTTAGATGGAACATTATTGAATTCTGAAGCAAAAATTATTACTAAAAATCTTGAAGCAATTTTGAAACTAAAAGCATTAGGAAAAAACATTTTTATTGCAACAGGGAGACATTTTCATTCTGCTAGAACATATTTAGATCAAGTTATTCCAAATTTTCCAGTTATAACTGCTAATGGTGCAGCAATATGAGATTTAAAAAATATTCAAGTACTTAAAACATTTTTTATAGATAAAGATATAGCTAAAGAAATTTATGATGCCTTAGTTGAATGGAAATATGACTTTTCTATTTATACGCCTGATAAAATGATTGGACATAATGCAAATAAAACCGGTTTTTTTGAAAAAAGAAATTATATTGAACGTTTGGGAGATAAATATAAAGAAGGCAATATTAGTCACTTAATAAATGATCTTCAAGTATGTAAGTTTTATGTTCTTATGGATTCAAATGATGATCATACCTTTCATAATATAAATAGCATTATAAAAAAATACGGAGATAAAGTTCATGCTCAGGTTTCAGATTTTCCTAATGTAGATATTATGTCTATCAAGGCTTCAAAAGGTAATGCATTGGAATATCTTTTTAAGATCAATAATTTAGATTTTAATCGTACAATTTGCTTTGGTGATGGAGAAAATGATTTTTCAATGTTTAAAATTTCAAAATATTCAGGCTCATTTAAAAGTTCAAAACATCCTGAAGTATATGATCTAACATCAATGATATTTGAATCAAATAATGTTCCGTGAATTGATGAATTTTTAAAATTTATTAGTAAACCAAAAAATAAATAGTATAAATTTGCATTGTGATTTAACACAATGCTTTTTAAATGTTGAAAACCAAATGTAATTAATAGAATTCTTGATTTAAGCAATCTGAATAAGAAGATTTATGAAATATATTTTTTAAATATAATAAAAAGCTTTTACAAACCAGAAATTATTGTGATTTTCTTATCACTTTTTAATGTTTTATTAAACAACAAAAAGATTTTTCTGCATTTTACCACACTTTGCTAAAAAAAAAAAAAAAAAAGGAACTTGTTCGTTTTGTGATGATAAATTGATAAGTTTTATAATGATTGACCACTAAAATTTTCTCGTACTACATACACAACTAATTATTAAACCTATATTAAGTATTTTTAACATTTTTTAAGTATTAAGGAGAATAATGAGTAAATACAAGAAAATTTTTAGTGGTCTTGGATTATTATCAATTTCAACATTAATTGGTGCTGGTGTGGTTGCTTGTGCTAATAAAAAACCTAAAGCAAGTGATTCTAGTACAGAAGCAATAGATCAAAACAACAATCAAGGAAATTCAACAACACCAGAACAAGAAAAACCTGGACCAAATGATCAAGGAAATTCATCAAAACCAAAAGAAGGAGAAAATACACCTGGAAATCCAGCTCCACAAGCACCTAAAACACCAGGAAAACCTGAAGATTCAGCTCCAGAAAAACCGGAAAAAGCACCTGAACAAGGTGACGGTTCATCAAATGAAAACTCAGGAAATACTAATGAAACTGATAAAAAAGATAAACCTAATGAGGGTATGAATAAAAAACCAGAAAAACCTGACAAAGATCAAACCCCTCCGGTAACACTAGAACAAAAAGCAACATTACTATTAGCAGAAATTGATAAGAATCCAGGATATCCAAATCCTAAAGCGCAAGCGATAATGACATTAAGAAACGAAGTAGAAAATATTAAGAATGAAGCTGGTAAAACCGAAGAAGAAAAGTTAACCAAATTAAAGGAATTTAAGACAAAACTTAATAAAATTAAAGATGCTCTTGCGAAAGCTATTAAGGACATTGATGCATTGCCTTATCCTAAAGTACAATTAAATCTTCAAAAAGAAAAATTTGCTAAGGATAAGTTTAAAGATAAGCTAAACACTTTAACAAAAGTAGATGAAATTTCAAAAGTTTTACCAACAGATTGAGCTGATAAAATAAAGAAGTATAATGAAGTATTTGAAACGATTAAAAATTTCATTAATACTGATAGTTTAAAGAAAAGATTTGCACAAACTGATGATTCTACTAGTGGGCGTTTTACAGAAAGTGCATTAATTTGACATGTTTATGAAACTATAAGAAATAAATTTGAAAAAGAAGTTAATAATAGTTTTGGTAAAGAAAAAAAATCTGAGGCACAAAAATTTATTAGTAAATTTTCAAAAATTAATGAAAATGGTCACAATAAAAATGCTCAATGATTACTTGATGAAAGTAAGAAAATAGTATCCGAATTTTCGAAAGCAAAAGAAGAAGCAAAAAAATCTAAACAAATGGTATAAACAAATTCTTGAATAAATCATCCTTTCAAAACAATCATAAAAAATTAAAGCAATAAATTCTTTCAAAGAAAACATAAAGTTTTAAAGTGTTTTCTTTGAATTTTTATTTATGAAATTACATTTTTTTAATATAATTGTAAAGCAATACATAAAGACAGTAACTACTTTATTGATTAAGTTTAAATATGTTACCGAATGTATGTCTTAAAATGAGGTATTGCAATTAATAAATAATGAAAGGGGGACTCAATGACTGAATCAAAGTTTAAAATAGCAAAAAGAGAAGTTGTTTTAGAAATTTCTCAAAAGATAAAAAACTCACAAGCGCTAGCTTTTGCTGAATATCGTGGGTTAACAGTCGCTGAATTAGAAGAATTTAGAAGTGAAGCAGCTAAAGTAGGTGTTGATGTTAAAGTTTATAAGAATCGTTTATTTAAAATAGCTGCTGCTAATAATGGTTTAGCCGATTTATCAGAATATTTAGTAGGCCCAAACATTTTCTTATTTTCAGAAAATGATGGAATGGCTGCTGCTAAATTATTATCTTCATTTGCGAAAAAACATAAGATTATGGTTATTAAAGCAGGTACATACGAAGGTAAAGTACTTGATGCAAACGGTGTTAAAGAAGTTGCTACTCTTCCTACATATGAAGAAGCACTTGCAATACTTGCACGTTCAATGATGTCACCATTACAACAATTAGGTCTTGCACTTAAAATGTATAGTGAAGGAAAAACAGAATAATTATTAAATTTAATTAATAGAAAGGAAAAACTATGGCAAAATTAACTAAAGAAACATTTGTTGAATCATTAAAAGAAATGTCAATTAAAGAAGTTATGGAACTTGTTGAAGCAATGAAAGAGGAATTCGGAATTGATCCAATGGCTGCTATGGCAGTTGCTGCTGCTCCTACAGAAGGTGGAGCAGAAGAAAAAACAAGCGTTAAGGTTGTTTTAAAAGCTGATAACGGAAAGAAAATCCCAGTTATTAAAGCGGTTCAAGCTGTTTTGGGTCTTACATTAATGGAAGCTAAAAAAATTGTTGATGCTTTACCAGCAACAATTAAAGAAAATATTAATCCAGAAGAAGCAGAACAAATCCGTGCAACTCTTGCAGAAGCAGGTGCTGAAGTTTCAGTTGAATAATTTTTAACTTATTTATTAAACAAAATCCAGGACTTATCATCCTGGATTTTGTTATAATAATTATTTAGATTTATAAGTAATTAAATTTGGATTATGATGATATTTTCGTCCTTCTTTTGCTTGTTTTTGACCATTTAAAATAGTGGCATCAGCAGAAAATGAATTGTTTAACTTAAATATGCTTTGACCAACTCCATAATAATCAACAGGAGTATTTAAACTTTCAAAATACTTGATTTTATTTTCATCAAATCCAGAAGAAACAACAATTTTGTATTTGGTTGCCCCTGCCTCGTTAAGAGCTTTTCTTAATCTGAAAACTTGTTCTGGGTTTACTCCATAATGTGGTTCTTCATTATCAAACATATGATCTACCATATTTTTAGAAGTATCAATACGTACACCTCATACTTTATTACCTAGAGCATTTCATACTTTTAATGAATCTGAAATTACATCATTATGATAATCAACTAATGAAATAAGTTTATTATTTGGGAAATTTTTATGAAATGCAATAGTTGCCGCGACAACATCGCCATTAAAACCTTGAATTAAAGCATGAGGCATACTACCAAATACATTTTCTTCTTGTTCATTATTTGGATATTTTTGAGCTTCAGTAGAAACTAATTTTATTCCAGCAATTGCTATTGCTTTTCCATCGATTTCTTGATTTATATAATGATCAGCACGATCTCCCATAAAAATAACTTCTTTGTCACCAGCTGCTAATTTACATTTTCAAGCATTTGTTGCAATTGATGTATTTCTTGCTAGAATTCCATCAATCATTCCCTCTCAAATTCCAAAATCTTGATAATGTCCTTCTAATTCTAAAACTATATCAAGATTATTAATGATTGAACCATCAGGTAAGTATCTAATAGTATATTTAGAAGTATCACTTACTTCTTCTAATAATTCTAAAACTTCTGAAATCCCAGCTAACATCGAGTTATCCTTGCGCTGAAAAAATTGTAGAACAATTATATTACTTGGTCTTTCATTAGCTAAAATTGTTTGAGTTTTTTTGAAGTAAGAAGCTATATATTTCGTTTTTTTCATTTGTACATCCATTTTTTGTTTAGGCAAAATTATTCATTAGGCTTAGATTTGTTTTTATTTATTCTTCTGTTATATAATCATATTCATAATTTTGAGTCTTTGTGAAGGAAAATTAGTTTTGGAAGTGTTTTTTGATTTGGTTGTTTTATTCTTAAAAATCTTCTTATGATAAATCCGATGATTGGACAAGTTAAGACAATGAATGAAAGCATTATAATTATCAAAACTGCTCTAACATAGTTATTAGGACCTTCATATCCTAAAGGTTTAATTAATGAAACAACGGAGTAAAAAACTATTCCACGATTTATTTCGCTATTAAATTCTCTTGGTACAGGATTACTTTCATCGTAAAATAAATTAGTAAAATCTGGTGAAAATTGTTGTTTATGTAGGTTTAAAAATTTATATCCAAAAAGATAAATTGAGATCATAAAAAATGAATATATTAATGGATAAATCATTAAACATCAAATTGCTTTGTTACTAATTCTAATTGATTTTCTTTCTCAAAAAATTGTTACAATCCCGAGAATAGGACCTATTGCATGCCAAATAATTGTTCTATTAAAATCATTATCCTCTTCTAAGCGACCAATTAATTTAGGATCAAAAACAATTCCTGTTCAAAAACCAAGCATAACAGAAATGATAAATACTATACTAGAAAAATAAAGTCTTTGTGCAAGTTTTCCATTTTTGAAAAATGGAAAAAATGTTATACATGCTGCAAGAAAAATATTACTAATAAAGGTATAAAAATAAGATGATCCACCTCATAGTGCAGTTGTCGCATTAGGTAGGAGATTCGAATATACTTCTCTTTTTTCTATTTCATTTGCAGTATTATTAGCAATTTCTTTTATTTGTTCTATGATTTTTGGATTTTTATTATAGATATTTCAAATATTGTATGATTGATCATATCATTTTCAAAATATTGTACAAATGTATAAAATAAACAAAATTATTCCAATTGTAAATGTAATTGTTTCATATTTATTAAATGATTTAAATTTTTTGTAAACTACTTTTGTCATAATTAATTTTTCTCATAAACCATTAAGATTATTACAATAATTATTACAATTATAAAAACAATAAAACCACCGATAAAGTATCATTTAATTCTTGCTAATTGTTGATCTCTTTTGATTTTTTCAAAAGCTAATTTATTTACTTTTAAGTCTTCATTTTTGATTTCAAAACTTTTTAATTGATTATTAAGACCTTCAAGCATTTTTTGATACTTAATTGTTTTAGCGTTAATTTTTTTGTGCTTTTTTATTTTTTTTATTTCTTCATTAATTTCAGAAATAAAAAGAGATCGTAAAATTGCATAATCATTATGATTCGAAATTATTTTTTTATTCATTTTTTAATAATAATCACATAATGAAACTTGAACATTACATGGTTTTTTATCAATTAATTTTTTAATTTCTTCTTCAATACCAGAAATTAAATATTTTATTACATTGAATGAATTAGTCGCTTCTGAACTCTTTATTTTTATTTCTAGAAAAATTTGTAAATCTGTATGCTTTTCATTAATTAAAATCTTAACTGGTGAATTAAGTTTAAACCTTTTATCTTGTGAGATAAAATACTTAATTACATCTTTAATAGCATCTTCTTTAACTACATAAACTTGATTTGAATGATAAGGTACATTTACTCAATTAGACATTATTTATTATTCTTTCCAACATACTTACCAGTTTCAGTTGAAATTATAATTATATCACCTTCTTTAATAAACATTGGTGTTTCTAGTTCAAAACCAGTTTCTACTGTTACTTTTTTTTGTGGATTTGTTGTTGTATTACCTTTAACAGCATCTGGTGCAGTTGTTACAGTTAGTGAAATATTTGGCGCTAATTCAATATCTAATACTTCATCTTGGAATTTTCTAATTTGTACTTCACTTCCCTCTTTTAAGAAATTTAATTCCCATTGAACTCTATCTACTGAAATTTCAATTTGTTCATATGTTTCTCTATCCATTAATATAATATTTTCACCATCTGAATACAAATAATCCATTTTTCTTTTGTCGATGTGTGCTGGTTTAACCTTATCACCACCTGTGTAAGATTTAATTGTTGTTGCACCTGTTCTAAGGTTTTTTACTTTTGCCTTAACATTAGCCTGACCACGTCCTTGCTTAGAATGTTGAGCTTCTAAAACCACAAATATATCACCATCATCTTGAAATGTAATACCTGGTTTAAATTCATTAACATTTATCATAATCCCTCATTTCTGTTTCTAATTATAATTTTTATATATTTACTATTATACTACAATTGCATAACAAAACTTTTTAATAGACTTCTTGCTTTATATAGATATTTAGCTAATAAAATTTCTTCCCTTTTTAGTTCATCTGAAAATTAAATATATCATTATTTTGTAACAAGAAATTAATACATACAAAATTTATAAAAATAGAATTATGAATAAACAAAGGAGTTCAAATGGAACAAATAAAAATATTTAAAACTTATAAACTAAATGAAAGTCTTAAAAAAGGAATAGAAGGCTATTCTAAGATAAAATGTGAGAAAATAATGCCGATTATTAAAATTTTTGATGATATTTTATTCGGAATAGTTTTTGAAAAGGATGTTAATCCTAGTGTAAAAATTTATCAAAAGGCTCAAAAAGATTACTATTTATATTTTGATAGGTTTTTCCGAATTTCTAATGAAAACTTGATGAAAAATATTATTGAATCAAACGATGAAACTGATGTTGAAAATTTAGGAGACGAAAAAGAATTAGAAATACTTGAAAAAATTAGGAATAGTTTTGAAAGTAAGGAGGAAAACATCAAACTAACATATATTTATAAAAAAACCCTACAAGAAAACGCTAGTCAATAAAATTTTTTTATTTTGAGTAATTTTAATTATAATTTTTTCAAAGGAGAAAAAATGGGATTTTTCCACTGAAGAAGAAATGAAATTGATTTTACTACAGCAAAACCTTTATTTTTTAGCTTCTTTATAATTTCACTTATTGCTATGCTTTTTATGTGAATTTATAAAGAAAGAATTAACAAATATTTTACAAGTGAAAACAAGAAATTTTTGTTTAAAACACTAAATTTGGATCAATTGTTTATTGTAATCGGAATTGTTGCGATATTTTTTAATATTGTTAGATTAATTATTCTTTTAGTGTTAGATTTTCCTTGAAAATCTGAACTAATTCCATTACAATTATGTAGATTTTTCACATACTTTATTCCACTTTTATTTATTTTCAAAAGAGCTAGAAATATTAATTTATTTAGTATTATTGCTATCCTAGGAGCGATTATAGGTTATGCTTTTGCTAATCTTGGACCTAATGAGCAATTTATTAAAGATGATATTATGTATCATAATCTTCAACCGGGATCAATTGAATATCAAAAAGCTGGTTATAATGTTGGATACGATAATTTTATTTACTGAGATTTCATTTTTGCTCATTCTTTTATATTGATTATAACTGTTTTAACACACATTATCTATGGAGAACAAGCAAAAATAACACATTCCGTTTTTATAAAGGGTGGTATTTATATAATATTAATGGCAATTTTGGTATTTTTTGGGAATTGGATTTTAAACACAATCGCAAATAATGCTTCTAATGTTAGAATAAAAATCGCATTAGATGCTAATTGATTTTATTTAGGACAAGTAGGAATCAATGTATTAGGCAGTTTATCAAAATGACCAATATCATTACCAATCTTTATAATTTTTGGGACAATTGCATATATTATTGGATATATCATTTATATTTTATTATCTTGCATAAGCATTTCAATTAATAATTATTATTTACCGAATAAAATAATATTTAGTAGCTTTAAGAAAAAGTTTTGGGAGTTAAAAGCATCATTAAAGGATGTGTGAAAAGTTTGAAGTTTAGGATAATTATAGACCAAAAAAATAAAAAAGCGAAGTTAGACATAAAATAGTACTAAATTCGCTTTTTGAATCGAACAATGCTATTTAAAAGTACTTTTGAAATCATAATTAATTTTTGACTCAAAAATATACTAAAAATTATAATTTATTTTGTTATTTGTTAAAATTCAATTATGAATTTAAATAATATGTATATCGAAAACAAAAAAAGTATTAATTTAGCTTTTATGAATTTTTTTCTAAAATGCACTTCTATCGCACTATTTATCGTATTATTGCTTAATCAAATTAATGTAATAAATCTTTTTAACGTTACACGTATATTTGAAAAAACAGTTTTGTCAATTGTTCTATGACAATTTTATGCTTTACTGTTTTTTGCAACAACTTTTTTTATCATTAAAGAGCGAGAATATTGAAAGAAGATTTTTCATTATTTAGTAATTGAAAATCCGAAGGCATTTAAAAGGATTTTAATTATTTGTTCTCTTTATTTACCAATAGTTGATTTTTATAGAATCGCTTTTATTAATTCGCTATTTATTGAGAATGATTTAATTATTTCGAATTGAAAAGTAGGATTAATAAAAAATAATATAAGATTCTCAATTTATGACATTTCGTTAGCCGGTGTTTTAATGTGCATTTTCTTAATCATAGCAGCTGTAAAAAATTTTACACCACTAAAAATTGTTGGTTTAGATCCTGAATTTATTTTTTATATTATATTTGCTTTTTTCTTTGGAAAATTTAAAGGAGCTTTTTTATCATTTGTGGCCGACTTTTTCAATTTATTATTAGATGGAAAGATTGGATTTTACCATGAAGCCTATGCGATTGTACCAATTGTTATGACCATTTTAATAGGTGCATTTATAGATATGTTTAGGAAGTATAAACGGATTTGAGTTGTCTTGATGGAGTTTTTTTTAATACTAGTGTTTTGTGCTTTAATATATGTGTTTATATTAAATATGAATGACCCAAAAGGTATAAAAATTTCTAAAACATTTGGATTTAGTAGAGTTAGTTTAGGAGTCTTTATTGCTTTATTAGTTATTACATTATCAATATTTGCAATATTTAATGTATTTGTTATTAAATATTTAACAGCAAAAAACAAAGCAAGCAAACAAAGATATTCTTATTTGCTTTTATCTATTTTCTTAGTTGTTTTTGTCATTGTTTTAGCAAGATGAATTTGAGGTCCATTTGCATTTATTCAGTATGCGAATAGATATTTAGGACGAGGTTATGATTTAAGTAATAGATACTTAATTGTTATGGTTCCAATTATTTTAAGATCTGTTATCGCACTTCCAATTTATATTATTATTGTAAATGCTTTAATACCAATTTTGGCATTTTTGAAGAAAACAATTTTAAAAAATGAATATGATCTAACTTACTATTAAAATTTTTAACTAAGCCTTGCAGCTTAGTTTTTTATAATAATAAAAAGGTATATATTAAAATTAATGGTTTTGTTCCATAATGTACATATATTTTTTGATTTTATTTAATGTTAATTTTTATTTTTTATAATTAAATAATAAGGATAAGTGATGAAATTATTTATTAAAAATGATATTAAAACACTATCGTCAACTGAAAAAAAGCTTGTTGAATTTGCTTTAATTAAACCAAAAGAATTTTATAGTTATTCAATAAAACAATTATCTTTTAAAATTAATATATCAATTGGTACAATATCTAAATTAATTAAGAAAAATTAATTAAGAAAATTGGTTTTTCATCATTAAAAGATATGCAATTTTATATTTTTCATAATTATTTGAATTCTAATTTAGTTAATCATACAGAAGATTATGAAAAGAATAGTGATATATTAATAAAATTATTCAATTATTATAAAGAATCTGTTTCTCAAACTGCTTATTTGCTTAGTCTTGATGAAGTTAATGCACTTGTTAATGATATTTAAGATCTAAAGAGTCTATATACGAGGAGCTGGCAGTTCATTTTTGAGTGCTTTTGAACTTGATATAAATCTTCAAAAAATTGGGATAAATTCCAATGCCTTTAAAGACTTCCATTCATTCTTATTAGTTTCAACAGTTCAATATAATGAGCATCAAACAATTATACTTTTTTCAAAATCTTGCGAAACGAAAGAAAGGAAACACCTTATTGATGTTTTTCAGGAACAAAAAATTAATTTTTTCTTGATTACTGCTAATAAATCAATGAGAGAAATTTATCAAAATGTAATTATTTATCAAACACTTGAGCAAAATAAACGATTAGTTTTAATTTCATCAAAAATAAATCAACAGTTTATTTCAGATTTAATATTATTCTTAATTTTTAAATATAAAAGTAATGAACTTGATGCTATATATGATAAAAATCAAAAAATTTTAGATGGTTGAAATAAGCAGAAAATAATTTTTCTAAATTCTATTATTTAATTAGAATTTTTTTCATTGTGTTTTTTAATCTGAAAATAGTTCTATAATTTATTCAAGAACATACAAGAAAGAGAAAAAAGAATATATTTTCTAAAAATACTATAAAATCTTAAAGCAAAAAATTTTTTTATTATTGTCACTAAAAAGCTTAATGTTTAGAGGATAAAAAGTTATAAAACAAGTAATTGAATTGGGATTATTTATTAAAGATAAACATTAAATTTGTCCAGAAAATAAATTTGCATTTCCTTTTGAATGTTCTAAAATAATTTTGGAACGTCTTTTCATTCTTTATTAAGTTAAAAAAACACTGATTGAAAAGAATTTGATAATTCTGAAGTAGAATATGTGCTTTCAATTTTAAATTATAAAGAAGAGAGTCGGAATTAAAATAAAGCAATAATAAAAGCAAAATAATAAGTTTTTAAAATGTATATTTTGAAGAAGAAAAAAGTTAAAAAATTAAAAATAAAATAATGAATTAAAAAATAAATTAAATATTCTTATAGAGGAAATAGTATAGCGTGAATAAGAACAAAAAAGAATAAAGAATTTTTGTTTATTTTTAATTTGATACCGGAATTATTTTATTAATAATTAACATTATTTTAACAATTTTTTGTTCATCAGATTGTGCTAAATATATACTGAACAAAATATTAATTTATATAATTTAAAACTAGATATAGAACAATTTAAAAACTTATAGATGAATTTCGAAATTGGTACAAGTTATTTTGTTTATGGATTATTTACTTTATCTTTATTTATTGGTATTATTTCAATATTTAATAAGGAATTACAATGTCAAATATAATATTTCTAAAGCCCTATTTTAAAAAAACACCATGAGCTAATGAAAACTTAAAAAAGTTATTTAATCTTAAAGAAAACTTTGGAGAAGCTTGATTAATTTCTGCTGTTAACAATTGTGAGTCGATTGTTAAGGATTATGATTTAATTTTAAGTGAATTTATTAAGAAATATCCTAACTTCTTTGCTTTAACTAGACAAGAATCTGAAAATTTTATTTATCCAAATCTTACAAAAATATTAGATGCTAAATATCCTTTAAGTATCCAAGTGCACCCTGATGATAGATATGCTAAACAGTTTAATTCATTAGGCAAAGATGAATGTTGATATGTTTTAAAAACGTCATATGAACCATTTATTTTAGGTTCTAAAACCCTAGATATCAATATTATTAAAAACACTATTAATACAGACCGAATTGAGCAATATTTAAATAAGATAAAGCTAAATGAGGGCGATTTTGTCTATATTGAAGCTGGCTTAATTCACGGAATACCTTCTGAAACTATGGTTTATGAATTACAACAATCTAGTGATATTACTTATCGTTTATACGATTATCAAAGATTAGATAAAAACGGAAATAAAAGGCCAATTCACATTAAAGAGTCATTAGATACGATGAAATTAGATCTTAAACCAACTATTCAAAAATCGCTTAGTGAGAATAATTTTTATCAAACTAAATTATTTAATTTAACTAAAGTTGAACTTAATAATAATCAAAGAATAATTGATACTAATTTAGCAAAACATTGTATTGAAGTGGTGATAATTGAAGGTGAAGGTTTTATAGATGATAGACCTATTAAAAAATCAGATGTTTTATTGATTTCAAAAGAAGCAGGAAAAGTTTGTATAAAAGGTAAACTAAAACTATTTCTAAATTTTGTTTAATATACATAATTAAAAAACCCGCAGCAAATAGCGTGCGGATTTTTAATATTTTTATAAATTATTTAATTAAATCTTTAACTTTTTCAACAATTAATTTTTCATCAAAACCATTTAATTTATAAACAAAATCACCAGGAGCTGAATGCCCGAATTCTTTTGAAAGTTGTGCATCAAATTTTGAATATTTTGATAATTTAAATCATAATGGATCGTTAGAAGCTTCGATTGCAAAAAGAGGTTGCTGATCTAGTTTAAGTTCTTTAATTAGTTTTGAGTCTTCTAGTAATAGTTGTAAACAAGGCACAGAAATAACGTTAGCATTAATATTTTGTTCTTGCAATATTTTTGAAACATTATATGCTAAATGAACTTCTGAACCTGATGCTAATAATGTGATTTTAGCATCTTGGTATTCTTTAATAAAATATGCAGCTTTAAATTCATTAGGTTGAATATTAAATGATTTAACTTCTTGTCTACATGTGATAATTGCACTTGGTGTTTTTTGGTTGTTCAATGCATATTTAAATGAATTTAATACTTCACTTTCATCGCATGGACGAAATACTAAATAATTAGGAATTGAACGTAAACTTGTTAATTGTTCAACCGGTTGGTGAGTTGGTCCATCACCTCCAACTTGATATGAATCATGACTAAATACAGAAAGTGCCGGGATTTCCATTAATGCACCTAATCTTAAAGCAGCTTTAGCATAATCTGAAAACACTAAGAATGTTGAGCCAACAGTTTTAAGGTTTGAATGTAAATAAATACCATTATTTATAGCTGACATAGAGAATTCTCTAATACCGTACTTAATATTTTTTTGGTCTTTAAATCCTACTTTTGTAGCAGCTTGTAAATCAGCTGAACCACCCACAAAGGTGTCATATTTAGAATCTAAATATGACATTATTTCACCTACATAGTTTCTAGTTGCTACATTGCTTTGTTTAAATTCAAAATTATCAAAATTGTATTGCACTTCATTGTTTATAAGTCTTTCCAATTTATTAGTTAACTCAGGAAATTCAGCTTTGTATTTTTCAAATAATTTTAGTCATTTTTTATATGCATTGTTTTTAGAAACTAATAGTGATTTACCATACTCATATGCCTCTGAAGCGTAGTTAAAAGGTTCTGTCTCATTAAGTCCTAATGATTTTTTGTAAGTAATTGTATCTTCTGGGCTCAATACACCATTATGACCTTTTGGTGTGTTTGCGACCTTAGTACCAAAAGCAATTGTGGTTGGAACTTGAATATAAGTTGGACCACTTAATTTCTTAGTTTTTTCAAGTGCTTTAATGATTTCTTCTGGTTCATTTGATTTTAGAATCATTACATTAAATTTTTGCGCTTTGAAAAATTGTTTAAAGTCAACATCATTAACTTCTGATGAAGAACTATCAATTTGCATATTATTAAAGTCATGAACAATAACTAGATTATCTAATTTTTGAGTACCTGCTAATTGAATAGCTTCAAGGGCAACTCCTTCTTGAAGATCTCCATCACCACATAAAACATATATTTGGTGGTTAAATATTTCGAATTTTTCACGATTGAATTTGTTTTTTAAGTATCTCAAACTTCATGCCATACCAGTAGCCATTGCTATACCTTGACCCAATGGCCCAGTTGATGCATCAATGTATGCTAGTTTATCGATTTCGGGGTGTGATGGTGTTTTTGATTCGAAAACCTTATGATTTTTAATATCTTCGTGATTTAAAATACCAAGTAAATGATAAATTGAATAAAGCCCCATTGAACCGTGACCTGCTGATAACACAAAACGATCACGGTTAATTCACTTAGGATTTAATGTGCTAAAATTAACTGTTTTTCCAATAAGTGAATAAAATATTTCAGCGGCTCCTAATGACATACCAATATGCCCTTGTTTTGCGTTATTAATACTATCAAGTGCAATAGCGCGCATTGTTGAAATAAATTTTTTTGTTTCGTTTGTTGATTTTTTTTCCATAATTTTAACTCTCAGTTGTTACTTTTTTTCTTTTGTCAAAGACAAACTTTTTAAGTAGTCCATCAATAACTAATGCAAAGTATGCAAATAAAATTACTACTAGTGCTACTCATTTTCCTGCTTTTGGAATTAATCCTAAAATTCCTGGAATATAACCAATAAAGTAATCAGTATCTCCTCAGTTTAATGTGACAAGGTTTGTATTTCCATTTTTTCCATGTTGTAGAATTAATTTTCCAAGTTCATTAGTATCGGTTGGAGCTCAATTTCCTAAAACGAAGAAAACAGGAATAAATGTTATTATTAATCCACCAACAAATGGTCCAACAATAGCACCTCATACACCACCTTTAGCATTACCAAATACCCCAGCTGTTGCACCTAAAAAGAAGTGTGGAACTAGCCCTGGTAAAATAACTGCCGGAATCACTGCTGCTTTACCTAATCCAATTGTAATAAGCATTCCTAATATACCAGCTATAAATGATGATATAAATCCAATTATAACAGCATTTGGCGCATACGGAAATACAACTGGACAATCAACTGCTGCTTTGGAATTTTTAATTAGTTTATCACTAATTCCTTTGTACATCGGAACTAATTCACCAACAAATAATCTAACTCCAGAAAGAATAATTTCTACTCCAGCTGTAAAGGTAAATGCTTGAACAATCATTGTGACAACTCAATTGCCATTTTCGAGAATTTCAAAGGCATCTTTATGTGATTGTTTAGTAATTTTTCCAATTTCATATAAAATTCCACCCGGTAAAAACGCAGCTAGATAGAATATAAATACAGTAATCGAAATTGAAACTAATGTATTTCTGAAAAAGTAAAGTGATTGGGGGAATTTAATTTCTTCTGTAGATAAAACTTTACCTTTTTTAAGTTTATAAATTCCTTCACCGATTAAACCAGAAAGTGCATATCCGAACCCACCTGTATGTCCAAGTCCAATTTCATCATTTCCAATTATTATTTTCATATATCTTTGTTGTACGCTTGGTGAAATAACCATATATATAGATAAAACACCAGCCCCAGCAATTAATGCAAGTATAAAGTCTGGAACACTATTTTGGAAGTCAAATCCAACAACATACATTACAGCCGCTAACATTAATGAGCTATAATATAGAACATGCCCAGATAAATACACGTATTTAAATCTTGATGTTAATGCCAAAATTATATTCATTAACATACCGACCAACATAATTATGCTACCTAATGATGCTATTGTAGGTAACGCAGCTGATAATGCTCCTGCAAATGCATCATTATTTGGAATTATACCGTTTAAGCCATACACAGCTTGAAATACAGGCTGGAATTTAGTTAATGATCCAACTAAAACACCAGCCCCTCCACCTAAGATTATAAAACCAACTATAACCTTAAATGTACTAATTATAACTTGTGAAGCTTTTTTTCTTAAAACTAATGCACCAATCATAGTGAATATTCCAACTAAGATTGCCGGTGTCCCTACAAAAGCTTTAAGAAAACCAAGTATTCAAAGTAAGAAAGCCATATTTTCCTTTCTAATTTAAAATCTATAATTTAAATAATTCTTTAAATTTTGATTCTAATTCATCTTTTGATAAGATATTTTTTAATATAATCATTTTTTCTTGCGGAAAGTCTAGAACAGGGGCAACATCAGCTCCAACAACAACATAATCAACACCATTTTTTGTAAATGATGATATGTTAGTGTGTTCAACTGAATCATAATCAACACCAAGTTTATCAAGAACGGTTTTAACATTCATTTCTAATAATAAACTTGATCCAAGACCTGAACCACATACACATTTTATATTCATTATTTCACCTCGTAATTAGATATTAATTCAATAAATTCATGGAGACTTTTGATATTTAAAACTTTTTGTTTAAAATCCTGATTCATAAAGTAATCTCCAAATTCCTTTATAAAGTCAAAATGGGATATGTTATCTGGCGCAGAAAGAGTAATTATTATTTTAGCCATTTTTTCTGGTTGGTTATTAAAAACAATTTCGTCTTTTAAGATTAACGTACTAGTAGCAGCTTCAAGACAATGACCACCAGCTGGCGCATGAACCAAAGCAATACCTTTTTCTAAGACATAGTATGCTCCAAATTCTTTAGTTACTTCAAGAATTTTTTCTTCAAGTTCAAAAGTGGCTTTATTATTGTTAACTAATAATTCTACACCTTTATGAATCGCTTCTTTTCAATCTATTTTTTCATCTATTCATTCTAACATTTGAGTATTAAATAATTTCATTTGGTCTCCTTTAATTAAAATGTTTTATAAATGCTAAAACAAAAAATAATACAAAAAACAATAATAGCATTATAATAAATGCGAAAAATACGATTTTTCCACCGATAGATGATGTTTTAGTTTCGACTTCTTTTGGCACTGGTAATGATTTAATATAAAAAAACTTATTAGGGTTTTTCGCTATAATCAAAGATTCTTTTTCTTTTTGTTCATATAATTCATTTAATTCTTGTTCTGATAATTTATTTAAATATTTTTCATCCAAGTTATATTTATGAATTAAATGTTCTTTAAGCTCAATAATATTTTTACTCATTTGAACCTCAATTTTTAAATCATTTAGCTAAAAAAGCAATAATTTCAACATAAAATGCTAAATACTTATAGAAAAAACTAAATTTTTTATATTTTAAATAACTTAAAATCAACGCTAAGTGTTGATCATGGAATTTTTCTATAAAGTAATTTTTACTAAGAATGTAAGCATTTGCTAAAAATTTATAATAAAATATAAATTCAATAGCAATCATTAAAATAAAAAAGATACAAAGACTTAATGAAATAAAATATCAATTAAATATTAAAAATATCCATGATAAAGTAATTGACAAAGTAATTAAATATTTAAAAATTGTTCCAATTAATTTATGCTTTTTAGTCAGTAATTCATTAAAAAATTTTATATAAATCATATTTACAACTGCATAAATATTTTCGCTTAAAAAATCTTTTTGAATACTTATATATTTTTTTTTGGTATTAATGTGGTCAATAAATCAATTTTTATTTAACTTGATTATAAAATTATTTTGATATTTTTGTTCTAAGGAATTTTTTAAAATATTTATAGGTTTTTGATTGCATCTTAAATTAAATTTAGAGTATTTAATATTTAGATTAATTCGATAGATAAAATGCACAAAGAGTTGAGCTAATAATATTGAACAAATCAAGAAAATACCTCATATATTAAACATTAGTTTTATTTTTCATTAAATTATTATTTAAGAAAAACTCGCTTATATTTTTGATATTCAAAATAGCGTTTTTTTGCGTTTTGATTTCTTGATCTATTTGTTCAATGTTTAGAACTCGATAACTTGTTTTATTTATTAATTTATTGTCCTTATTTTTTTCATCTATTAAGATGATGATTTCAAAAGGTTCATTAAACTTTTTTTGCATATATTTTTCAATTTCACTTAATCATTTTGTATTATAAAAATTGCTTTTTATTTTTTGATTTGGTTTAATCAAAGTAATGCTATCAAAATTAATTTCAATTGTATATTGTTCAAAGGTGGTTATTAAATTAGTTACTATAAATATTTTTTCATTTGTTACAATAATGCCATTTAGAACAGAAAAACCTTGTTTTGCGAATTTGTTTTTAACTAAAATATTGCTTAAAATAACGCTATCATTCATTGAACTTAGAATAAATAACTTGTCTTCTGTTTTTTTAGTTGTATATCTATTTTGATTTGTTTCACTTGGACTTTTTTTGGTTATATATTCATAGATTCTTCAACCTAGAACTACCAAAAGTATAATTCCTAATATACCAGCTAAAGTATAAAGCGCAATATTAAGAATCATATTTTTCCTTTCATCAACATAAAAATTCCTTAATAGTTTCAAATGAAAAGATAATTGAGCCACCGACAGCGACATCGATATTATTTTTATAAAATTCCATTGAGTTATAATATCTTAAGCCACCATCAGAATAAATTTTAATATTTGGGTTAATTTTTTTTATTGTCTTTACTTTTTTAAATAAATTATTATTTAGCATTTGACCAGTTCCGCCAATTTTATCAATTGTCATTAAGAGGATTTTGGCAGAACATTGTATTATTTGTTTAAAATCTTCTGGATTATTTTCAGTTTCAAGCATAACCCCAAAGTAAATATCTGGATAATTTTTAGCAATGTTCATAAATTCAATATGATTAATTTCATTAGCTGGTAAAAATATTGTTTTAAAACCTAATTCAATAAGTTTTTTAATAATTCTAGTCGGATTTTTAACCATTAAATGTGCATCAAAATTAACATTTTGATATCTTTTTATTAGATAACTAGCTGCTTCAAACGAAAAACCGAAGTTTTTAGTGTAAAATGAATCCATAAAATCAATATGAATGTATTCTAAACCATTTTCAACCAGTTGGTCAATGGTCTTTAAAGATTCAAAACAATTTAATGCACAAACGCTTTGTGAATATTTCATAAACTTCCTTTCAATTATCCTATTAAATTATATTACATTTTTATATTACTTTTGAAAGAAAGCAAACTTTATTTTGAAAGTTTTTTACAATAAAGTATTATAATATATTCCAAATGGCTAGAAAAATATTATCACACATAAGTTCACTAACAAATGTTGAAACTAAAATATTTAATTTTGTTAATAATTATAAAAACAAAGAGTTTAATTTAACACAAAGTGAATTATCAAAAATTACATTATGTTCAGAAGCTTCAATTAGTAGATTTGCTAAAAAATATGGATTTGATAATTATCGTTTATTTGCATTTTTTATTAATAATAGATTAAAAGAAATAGATATTTTTGATAATGATCTAGAAAAATATCTTAAAAACGAAAAAAACCTTTTAGATATTTACCGTAGTCAAAAATATGCAATCGATAATGCGTTCCAAAAAGAAAATATTCATAAAATGAAAAAAGTTTCAAAATTCATCAATAATGCAAAGAGAGTTTTATTGTTCGGGCTTGGTTCTAGTGGGCGGATTATCGCTGAACTTGCTGCTAATCTTAAAAAAATAGGTATTGATGCTATATTTGAGTCTGATTTTCATACTATGTGTCCATTATTGGGGACATTAGAAAAAGATGATGTTATTATTTGCTTAACAAAAGAATTAAGGAATTTAGAAATCCTTTTTGCTTTAAATAAAGCAAAAGAATATCAAGTGAAAACAGTTGTGATAACTTCAAATAATGAAAATGTTTTATGTGATTTAATTGATATTAAATTCTTATATCGTAGAGTTACAGACGTTAATAAATTAGTGCCAATTGGTTCAAAAATATCACATTTAGTTTTATTAGATTATTTATTTGAATATATTGCTAACTCTAACCCAATTTATCAAAAAAAATTAGCAAAGGCTTATAAGGTTCTTAATGATTGACCTTTATTTTTAAAAAATAATATATAAAAACAACATTTTTAAATCTAATATAAAAGATTTGAAAATGTTGTTAATTTTTTATTTTGCTCATCATATAAATTGCAGCAGTTTCTGCCCTTAAAATTCTTTTGCCAAGACTAACAGGCTTAGCGCCTAATTTAATTGCCTTAAAAACTTCATCTTCAGAAAACCCTCCCTCTGGACCTACTAAAAATAAAGTATTTACTGTAATATCGTTTGGTATTAAATTATTACAATTTTCTTTTTCATGAGCAATGAATATTTGATAATTATTTAGTTTCAATATGTCTTCAAATTTAGTTAATGGACCAAGTTCTGGAATTTTGTTTCTAAATGATTGTTCAGCAGCATTTTGAATAATAGTTTTAAAGCGTTCTAATTTCTTTTGAAATTTATCAAATTTATATAATTCACCATTAGTATAATTGGTTATCATTGGAATTATTTTACTTGCACCTAATTCAACTAGTTTTTGCAAAGCTCATTCAAAGCGCTCATATTTTATTAACGAAACTCCTACCACAACCTCAAAATCAAATTCGTGATTTTCATTGATTTCTTCAATAACTTTTGCCCTATTGTATTCTAAAATACATTTGTAAAATTTTTCTTGATAAATGCAAATGAAAGGATCAGAATTAATCCTTATTACATTTAAATGCTTTAATGTTTTTGCATCTAAAATAAAATAATCCTCATCCTTTTGATTAACAAAAAATCTATTCATTATTCATCCAACATAATTTGTTCATATTCTTCTAATGTTCCTCTGAAAATAAAACTTTTCTCAGGGGATTGAAGCTCTAAAATAACATTAGCACATTGATTCACAAACGCTCTATTATATGTTGTAAAAATAGCACCACCTTTATAATTATTAACCCCTTCAATAACTGAGTCAATACTTTCAGTATCTAAGTGATCAAGCGGTTGGTCTAATATTAAGAAATTTGATTCAAGAAGCATCATTCTCGAAAACATTAATCTAGCCTTTTCGCCTCCACTAGTTACATTTACCTTTTTAAATACAGAATCATTACTAAATAACATTCTTCCTAAAAATCCGCGCATTCTTGCATCATCATTTTCTTGATTTACTTTTTCTTTATTTTCTAATGGTCATTTAGATATTCATTCGAGAATGGTTTCATCTGTTTCGAAAAACTTAGAATTATCATTTGGAAAGTAACTTGGCGTAATTGTTTGTCCTCATTCTATAGTACCTGAAGTTGGTTTTTTAATTCCGTATAAACATTCAAGAAGTCTTGTTTTAGCAATATCATCCTCACCAACTATTACCATTTTTTCACCAGGTTTTAATGAAAATGAAATGTTTTGAAATAGCACATCACCATTTTCGTTTTTGTATGTTAAGTTTTCGACATTAAGAATTTGCTTTCCATGATCACGATTCATATCTCATCTAATAAAAGGATATTTTCTATTTGAAGGTTTAATTTCATCGAGCGTAATTTTTTCAAGAGCTTTTTTTCTACTTGTGGCCTGTTTTGATTTAGATGCATTTGCACTAAAACGAGCAATAAACTCTTTCAATTTCTCCATTTGTGCTTCTTTTTTAACATTTGATTGTTTCATTAATTCTCTAGCTAGTTCAGAAGATTGTTTTCAAAATGAATAATTTCCTGTATAGATTTTTGCCTCATTATAGTCAATGTCAATAGTATGTGTACAAATAGCATCAAGAAAATCACTATCATGGCTTACAACAATAACAACATTTTGATAGTCAATTAAAAAATTTTCAAGTCATCTAATTGAGCGAAGATCTAAATGGTTTGTTGGCTCATCCATAATTAAAATATCAGGATTTCCAAAAAGTGCTTTTGCTAAAAGGACCTTTATTTTTTGATTAGCTGTTAATTCGCTCATTTTAGAATTTCATTTTGCTTTTGGAATGGAAAGATTACTCAATAATTCTTGAGCATCATTTTCAGCTGTTCATCCGCCAAGATCCCCGAATTTTTCCTCCAATTCACCGGCTCTTGTATAGTCATCCATTGTAGCTTCAGGATTCGCATATATAGCATTTTTTTCTTGCATTACTTGGAATAAATCAGTATTTCCCATAATTACTACATCTGTTACATTATGTTCATCAAAAGCATTATGATCTTGACTTAAAACAGAAATACGTTTATTTTTTTCTTTAATAATTTGCCCAGAGGTAGGTTCGATTTGACCAGAAATTATTTTTAAGAATGTTGATTTTCCGGCTCCATTTGCACCAATAACTCCATATGTGTTACCCTCTATAAATTTTAAATTTACTCCTTCAAATAATTTTTTATCACTAAAAATTTTGCTAAGATTTTGAACTTCTAACATGATAACTCCTTTCTTATATAAGTATTATTTATCTAAAATAAAGAACCATAGTTCTGATATGGTTCTTTAAGATTTCATTAAATCTTTAAAAAAGTTTCAATATTCAACAGAAAGTTCAACTAAGCTTAAATATTTTGGCTCATTAGACATTAATTTAGTTTCTATTTTTATCGATTTTTGAACTTCTGGTTTAAATGTTTTTTCATGAGACATTATGTTGGTTTCTTTTATTGGTTTATTAATTGTTTTTTGTTCAGTTTTGCATGACTTTTTAAAATTAATTTCACTATTTTCTAAAAAATCATTTTCAATATTTAAATTTTTGCCAAGAAATCTTTTGTATCTTAATCCTTCTTTTTTAGGATCAATTTCATCATTGTGATGTCTTAAAATTCTAGTGTTATTCTTATTTTTTCTCATAATGCTCCTAAAATGTATTTATATTTATATATTATATTATTTTATTTATTATGTTTTTAAAATTAAAAGTGGTAAATTAACAAGAAGTAAAGTTAAAAATATTATACATAAGTTATATTGCTTTTTGTTCTAATTCTGTTTCTTCTTGAATTTCCTGTAATCTTCTTTTTACAGCTAAATAGTGTTCAATAAGTTGCTTTTCTTGTTCTTCAATGCTAAGATGAGGATCTAGAACTCAATTAATTTGGATTTGTTCAAAAATTGGGTCATTTCTCATTTCTTTTGTAATCAATGATTTTTTTCCTCTACGATCTTTGAATACTTTAATCAAAACATCATAAGCTATATCATCAAGCATTGATTCAAAAAGTTTTGTACCCTCTTGAGTATATACTTGATACGGATTTTTTTGAGAATATTGAACTAAATTAACATTTGAACGAAGTTTATCCATTCTATTAATTTGAATTTGTCACTTATTATCAAGAACGCTTAAAATTGTAGATTTTTCAAAATAAGCAACTTCATATTGATCAGAGTTATTATGTGCATTCTTGGTTCATTCTTCATAAAGTGATAAGATAATATTTGCAATATATTCAGGCAAATCATTTTCATGAACCTTTACGATTTCATCTATATCAAATTTAAATGAAACTAGTTTACCGATGTTTTCATTTAAAAAATCAATTAGCGCATTATAATTATAATTACTATGTAAATAATACTCACCATTTTTAACAATAGATCTAGCAGCTGACATAAACATTCTTTTCAAAATAAAATCAACATCATTTGAAGTTAAAATTAAGTCTCTTTGTGCATAAATTAAATCACGTTGTTGTCTAATAACATCATCATAATTTAAAACTGATTTACGAGAATCATAATTGAATCCTTCAATTTTCTTTTGAGCATGATTGAATTGAAGTCTTAGAGTTTTGCTAGTAATTTCTTTTCCTTTTGAATCAGAATACGCTTCTTTAAAAGTTTCATATGAAGCAAATCTTCTAATTAATTGATCATCAAGTGAAATGAAAAACTTACTTGTTCCAACATCACCTTGACGTCCTGAACGACCACGAAGCTGGTTATCAATTCTTCTTGATTCAGCTTTATCAGTTCCTAAAACATAAAGTCCGCCTAATTCGATTGCTTCTTTGGTTGGTTTTATATCCGTTCCTCTACCTGCCATATTAGTGGCGATGGTAACTGATTTAGGGAGTCCTGCTTGAGATATTATTTCTGCTTCTGAAGCATTTTGCTTTGCATTTAAAACGGTGTGAGGGATACCTTTTTTAAGTAACAATTTATGTGCAATTTCTGAATCTTCAATTTGCGATGTTCCAACTAAAACTGGTTGTCCTTTTTCATATAATTCGGCAATTTTATTAACAACAGCGTTTCATTTGTCTTCTGCACAAGCAAAAATAGCATCAGGTTCATCAACTCTAACTGTTGGTCTATTTGTTGGCACTACATTAACACGCATATTATAAATGTCTATGAACTCTTGCTCTTCTGTTTTACCTGTCCCTGTCATTCCACAAAGTTTTTTGAACATCCTAAAAAAGTTTTGATAGGTAATGGTTGCTAGAGTTTTAGTTTCTGGTTCAATTTCAATTCCTTCTTTTGCTTGAATTGCTTGTTGAAGTCCTTCTGAATAACTACGACCATCCATAATACGACCAGTAAATGAATCAACAAGTTCAATTTTTCCATCTCTAACAATGTATTCAACATCAATTTTCATTATTTTATGTGCACGAAGTGCATTTTGAATTAAATGAATTCATTCACTATTTTCAATATTGTAAATATTTTTGGTTTGGAATCATTCATTAGCACGTTGAATTCCTGAATGAGTTAAAGCTATTGCTTTTGATTCTTCATCAATTATGTAGTCAGTATGCGCTAGGGTTCTAACAAATTGATCGGCAGCTATGTATGAAATACCATCTTCTTGATCTCCTCCAGAAATTATTAATGGCGTCTTAGCTTCATCAATTAAGATTGAATCAACTTCATCAATTAAACAAAAATTAAGACCTCTTTGAACTTTTTCATCTTTTGTTCTAACCATATTATCCCTAAGATAATCAAAACCAAGTTCTGAATGAACTGAATAAGTAATGTCACAAGCATAAGCTTCGCGTTTTGAATCAGGATCTAACTGAGCTTTATTAATTCCGACGCTTAGACCAAGAAAGTTAAAAACCTCACCCATTTCAATAGCGTCACGTTCAGTTAAATATTCATTAACAGTAGAAACAATTGCTCCTTTTCCTTCTAATGCATTTAAATAAACTGGTGCAATAGAAGTAATAGTTTTACCTTCACCAGTTTTCATTTCAGCAACAGAACCAAGATCTAATAATAAACCACCCAACATTTGCACATCGTATGGACGTTTTCCAAGGATTCTCTTAGTAGCTTCACGAGCGACAGCGAAAACATCTTCACGAAT
This sequence comes from Mycoplasmopsis cynos, assembly GCF_900660545.1. Lineage (NCBI taxonomy): Bacteria > Bacillati > Mycoplasmatota > Mycoplasmoidales > Metamycoplasmataceae > Mycoplasmopsis > Mycoplasmopsis cynos. Next base: position 267,297 of record NZ_LR214986.1, read on the forward strand.
ATCTTCAAGAGTATTCCCCTCTGCCAAAAGTTTCTTAAAAAATTCAGTTTTAGATCTTAATTCCTCATCTGAAAATTTAGAAACAATTTTTTCTAAGCTATTAATTTTTTTTAAAGCCCTTTCAGCAACCCGCATTTCAGTTGTCTTAAAATCAAAGAAATTAGCTATATTTTTCATATTAAAATTATATATTAAAATTATTTTTGCATTATTTTTTTATGTTATAATTTTGCTATGAAAAATTCACAAAGAATGATTAATATTAATATGTACGCGACTATTATTTTTAATAATCGCACCATTTAATATTAATCTGTTGTGTGGTTCATAACAGATTGAAAAAAGAAATCTGTTATGAAAGATACTATAGAGGAGCCTTTAGCATAAGTAAATATTTTAGCAGGCATGCGTAGAATATTGAAAGGGTATAAAGGCCGAAGTACTTAAGACGGCGGTTTTAAGTATTGGTAGAAAATCATAAAAGATTTCTACTCTTTGGTTTTTCCATTGGTACTATAGATTTACATTCTTAATTATTTATTCACATTAATAATTATTAGTTTTGTAGATTTGTAGTCTACAAAACTTTTTTAATGTTTTTAGGAGTATATATGAGTATAAAACAATATCAAAATTATAAAGATGTTCCTGAAAAATATCGTTGAGATTTAGAAGATATTTTAAAAGGTAAAACAATTGAACAATGATTTAAAGAATATGAAGAAATTATGTTGATTAGAATTAAACAAAAAAATTCTAAATATGATTCAATCGAAAATTATATTGAAGATATTAAAAACGCTGAGGCACAGAGCATTATTTCAAATAAAATTGATAATTACATTTCGAATAATTTTAATACTGATTTAGTTAATCCAATATTTATTAAATTAAAAAATGATTATGAATTAAGAGTTCATAAATTAGAAAATGAATTTGGCTCAGAAACAAATAGATTTTTTGCAAATATTGAAAAAATGAAAGTTTGAAAGGATGATCCAAGATTGGCTTCATATAAAAATGATATCCTAGATTCTATTGCGAGTTTTGATCATAAATTAGATGATAAAGTTGAAGAATATTTGATTAAAAGCTCAATTGGACAACCTGATCCACATTCAATATTTAGTGTTTTAAGTAACAGTGAATTAGATTTCGGATATGTTGAAATGCCAAATAAAAACAAAATTAAATTGAACAAAATTAATAGAACTAAATTATTAAAATCTAAAAATGAAAGTGTTAGAAAACAAGCTTATTTAAAATATTGAAATGGTTATATAAAGCATAAAGATTCATTTGCTGAGCTTCTTTATCAACAATTTAACCATTTATCAACAATTGCAAAAATTAGAAAATATAATTCAACTGTTGAAATGTTAACTTTTGATGATAAAGTAACTAATGAGATATTATTGAAATTATTTAATAAAGTTTCTGAAAATAAAAACATTTTGCAAAAATTTTATAAGCAACATAAGAAGTTTTATCAATTACATTTTAAAGAGAAATACCATGATTGAGATTATTTAAGAGAATTAGTTAATGTAAAAAGTACATATACTATCGAAGAAATGAACGATATTGTTTTAAAAGCTTTAGAACCTTTTGGAGAAGAATACACCTCACAAATCAAAAAAGCAATTAATGAAAATTGAATTGATTATATGAGTACTAAAACTAAAAGAAGTGGAGCATATAGTATTGGTTCAACATATGGAATTAATAAAAAATATATTTTAATGAATTTTGATGGAAGCTTGCGTAGCGTAGAGACACTAGCTCATGAATTAGGGCACTCAATGCATTCATATTATTCTGATAAGCATAATGATTTAAATAATTCAGACTATCCAATTTTTCTCGCTGAAATCGCTTCTATATTTAATGAATTGATGTTATTTGACTATTTGTTAGAAAATTCAAATAATGAGAAATTAAAATTCAATATTTTAAATAGTATTATTTCAGGATTTGAAGGAACTGTTTTAAAGCAAACAATGTGGGCAAATTATGAATATGATCTTTATAAAATGATTGATGAAGGAAAAACCAATTCAAGTTATGATTCAATTAGTAAGATATATTTTGAAAATGTAAAAAAATATACTTTAAAAGAAAAAGTTAGTTATTCAAATTTAAACACAATTGCTTCAATTTATGTACCACATTATTATTACCATTTTTATGTTTATAAATATGCGATTGGGCAGTTAGTTGCAATTTATTTCTTTAAGCAATATAAAAAAGAAGGAAAAGTAGCGTTGGAAAATTATATTAAAAACTTTTTAAGCGCAGGATGTAGTGATTATCCATTAGAAATACTTAAAAAAGTTGGTGTAGATCTAAAAGATGATATGTTTTATGAACAAGGTTTTGAATACCTTAAAGAAGCTGTTGATCAATGAACAAAATTAGGAAAAAAAATATTTAAATAAGTTAATTAGGAATTATTATGAGAAGAAAATTTTTATTATTATCAAGTTCTTTGATCTCGATGTCGCTACCCATTTTAGTCTCTTCATGTAGTGGCGGCATTGAACAAAGACAAGAAAGCGAGAAAAGAAAAGGAAAAGTTGATCCTAAATCTTTATTAAAAGAGATTATGGATCAACCGAAAAAAGCTTTTTCATCTCCTAGATCAGTTTCAAATAATTTTTCAGTTTTTGCAAGAAAGGGTGTTTATAAAAGAGAACTTAACTCCATATATAATGAGACAATTAGAAATTATGATTGATCTAGTTCATACGGTGGCTGAAGTTCACTTTTTGGGAATGAAGTTGCAACGTTATCAACATTTTTTAGATTAGAATCATTTGGACAACCTAGATTTACAGAAAAAATAAGCTTTGATAGACCAAAAATTAATAAAACATCAAAAATATTTTTCACTCGGCCATCTGTTACAAAATGAAGTTTTGATTATGCAAAATCAATTATATTGGTTGTAGATGGAAAAGAAATTGTTTATGATAATGATCAAGCAGAGATATTGGAAAAACCAGATCAAGAAGAAAAATATTATTCTAAAGCAGTTGTTGAATTAACCAGCGCAAATGAAAAATCAATTAATAATCCTTCATTCTTTAAAAATCTTGATAAGGCTTCATCATTTAAAATTCAATTAAGAGATGATGCTTATTGAGTAAACTCTAAGGGTGAAAAAACTAAATATAAAGTTCAAGCAAAAGACTTTTATTATGGTTTTATAAGAAGTATTTTATTTAATGATACAAAGTTGCGTAGAAGTAATGGGGGTTCACAAAATGCTGATATTTTAGCAAGAGCAATAATACCTGAAAATGATGATCAATTTAAAGAAGAACAAACATATACTAACAAATATATTTTTAGTTTGTATAATATAAGTTTCGATAAAATCTTTGATGAAAAAGAATTTATTAGAACAGAAAATAATAAAAGTTATGTTGTCTTTCATAAAGAAGATGAAAACTTAAGTGCTCAATTTTCTGAATTTTTTAAAGATAACTTGTATGGAAAATTTTCTTTTATTCCTGCACCAAGTGCATATATAGATGAGGTAAATGACAATTTAAATGATCATTTAAGTAATTTCGCAACTATCGATACACCAGAAGCAAAAAATAAAGAACATCAATTGAAAAATGAATTATCAAATGTTAACGGCAAAACAAGGCAAGCAGGGGTTTATTGGTATGGTTTAAATTTAGATCATACATTATATGCAGGTAGATATTATTATGCAGGTTATAATGCTAATGACTTTACTAGAAAATGGAAATTAAATAAAGAATATTGAGATAAAGACTATGTTAATAATAAAAGAAGAATTAAGGAATTTAATGTTGTATATAAGTCACAAAAAAAAGATGAGGAGTTATTTAAGAAAGAAGAATATAATAACTTCATTTCTGGAAGAACAGCAACAGTTGGCTTTTCATCACTTGATAAAGCAAATAGAGACTATATATTACAAAATAGAGATGATTTTGGTTTATCAAAAGTCCAAAGTAGAAATACTAAAACTACAATCGGAAGCTCTTTCGGTGTTCCAGTCCCTGATTACACTAAAAAAGCAGGAATTAAACCATTAGTTAATGATGCGTTCTCTCAATTAGTGTGGGGAGCAAAACTAGATGAAATTGCAAAAGGAACCGCAAAAGGTGTTTTAAAGCATTCGACAACTGGTGCTGCAGCTGAATTTAAAAATATATTAACAGCAGCAATAAATTGAACATATGTTGTTACACAAGCATATGCACCAAATGATGTTATGCCTTGATTGTCTGGAATTGCTCCTGATATAAGTTTAAAAAATGATACAAATGATAATTCATTAGCAAAAAATACTCCAAGAGAAAATTCTGAATTAATTAATCAATTATTTGTAGTTGATGCAAAGACAAATCAAAGAATTAATCTAGGCGATAATATTGGAACAGAAATTTCACCATCAGAAAATAATGTAACTGGAAAAGAAGCAAAATTAAAATATGCTTCATCTGCATTTGATACTTTAAAAAAACACTTTAAGAAATTAGTTGATGAATTTTACTCTCAACATCCTGGCTTAGAAAAAGATCCTAAAAATAACAAAATTATGTTAAGACTTCCACAAAGATATCTAAATACAACTGATGAACTTAAAAAAGCTTATGAAGGACAACTTGATATTTTAAATAGCCTTTACCCAGGTAAATTTCAGGTTGAATTAATTAAAATTACAAATGCGGATGATTTTTATAATAGTTGAATTTTTTCATCTAGTCCTATATCGATTTCAGGATGGAGTGCTGATTATGAACTTATTGGTAGTTCAATAGATGCAAAATCATGACAAAACCAATTAATGCCAATTTTAGTCGCAATGGTTTATGATCAAGAATATAAAAGTAAATTAAAAGATGCATATCCAATACTAGCAAAAACATCAGAAAAATTGAAATATTATCTTGAACATGATGGCAAAAAAATAAAATTCTCAATTCCGTTAGAAAAGTGGTCTAGTCTTAATAACAAGGTATTGCATAGTTTTTCAGATTATTTAGGTTTGTATTCATTAAATGAAAAGGATGAACTAGTTGAATTAGATAGAACAAAGGTAAGTGAATATGTTACTGCAACTGATTTTTCAGCTAAATTCTTTTTATTCTTAAATACTGATAAAGAGCAAAGTTTAAATAAAAAAGAACTTTTGGAACTTGCTTCTGAGGCTGCTAATATAACAGGGAATATTCTTAATACAAATCTTTCGATTTTAAAAGAACCAGTAACTGATTCGTTAGTTAATCCAAATTATATTACACCAAGTACATATTCAGATTTCGAAGATGCTTCTAATTATTTACTTATAAATGATGCTGAAGATTCAAAATAGAAATGAAAGGAAAAAATGATTAAATACATTTTGCAACGTATTGGTTTTGCTTTATTAACACTTGTAATTATTATGTTTGTTGTTTATGTTTTAACAGCGCAATTTTCTATTAATCCTTTTGCTGAGAAAGCAAATGGTTCAAGCGCAGGTTCAGAGGCAAACAAAAACAAAGAATTTTTAGAAAAGTTATTTGATTCTTCAGTTAAATATCATTTTCTACCAGAAAGTTGAAATGGTCAATATAATACTTATAAAGATATTTGAATTGATTATAAGCTAGATCCATTTACAAGATTTTGATATTGATTTTCTGATATTTTTAAAAATAAAGAAAATCCATTTGGACTACCTTATGATGGTGGAATCTTATCAACATTTGATGTAAAATCCATTTCGGAATTAGTATTTAAATACCTTAAGATATCGATAATTGTTACCATTCCCGCTTTCTTTATTAGCGCATTTATTGGAATAATTTTAGGAATATTCGCTGGATATAAAAGAGGAACCATCTTTGATGCAATAATTAATTTGTTTTCACTATTTTTTATAGCACTTCCATCATTTATTATTGCGCCAATTATGATTTCGATTTTATTGAATTTTAAGGTGACACCAAGTTTTATTAATCCTTATGGTAGTGATGCGAATGTTTATTCTAACTATGATATTTTTATTTCTTGACTACCCCCAATTTTAATAATTGTATTAGGTTCATTATCTGCTTATATCACTTTTACACGTAATCAAGTTATTACTGTTTTAACTTCGAATTATGTTTTAATTGCCAAATCAAAAGGATTAGGAACAATTGAAATATTTTTAAAATATGTTTTAAGAAATATTTCAATTCCGCTAGCTGCTTTATTAATTCCTTCATATATTGGATTATTAACAGGAGGAATTGTTATTGAAACATATTGAAATATTCCTGGTGTATCAAGAGTTATAACAGCAGCATTTCCAAAGGGAGAAATTAATATAATAATGTTTAATACTGTATTCTTTACATTTTTAGGAATTTTAACTACTATTGTTGTTGATGTTTCATATACAGTTTTAGATCCTAGAATTAAATATGCTTCCAAATCTGGTTTTAGTTATTTTCAAATGTTTCTTACTTCAATTAAAAGAAACAATGAATTTAAGTTATTAATAAATAAAAAGGAGAATTAAATGACAGCGAAAGACTTTAATAAAAAATATAAATTAAATCTTAATAATATTGAAAATCCTTTTGTATTTATTAATAAAACTAATAACTTCGCAAATGTGGCTGGAAAACCTAAAAAGTTTTTAATTGAAGTTTTTAAAAGATATTTTTTAAGTTGACCATCAGTATTATTTTTAATAGTTTTTTTAATTGTTTTAATAACTTCATTAGTAGTTACAAGCTTTTCACCTTATAGTGCTGATAAATCAATTTCAGAAACAATTAATTTAAATTTAATAGGAGATCAAAAGGGACAAACTACAAAATCAAGTTCTTCATTTGTTAACTTTCTTCCTACATTTTGGAGCGGGAAGACTAAATTAGATTTAGTAATAAATGATGCTGATTTTGCTCAAAATGCTAATCAATGATATGATTCAAAGTATTATGGAGGTTATTTATGAAAAGTGTTTAATCAACCTCAATATTTTGAAGTTAAAGGTGATGTGAGATACATTGACTTTTATAAATTTAATGAAGTTGATAATGTTAACATAGTCCTACGCGCTTCAAAAATACCTACTACAATTTCCGCACAAGAGGCTGAAAGATATTACAATGAAATATTAGCAGCAAACCCTCAAATTCATTTTAAGACATTTTTAGGAACAAATAAAGTTGGAATCGATATTTGAACTCAAAGTTGAATAGGAACTTGAAGAGCTATTAGGTTAGCTTTAATTGTTGCTACATTGCAAACAATAATAGGTGTCGCAATTGGTTCATATCTAGGATTTCATGTTGGAACTTCAATTGATACAATAATAATGCGTTTAGTAGATATTTTTTCAGCTCCTCCTACATTAATTTGATTATTAATATTTGCTACTACATTCGGAACAACTGATCTAACTTTAGGATTTGCGTTGGTTTTTGTTGGATGAGTTGGTGCAGTAGGAAGAACAAGATTATTCATTATTACTGTTAAAGATTCTGAATTTATTACTGCTTCTGAATCGGTCGGAGCTTCAAAAGCAAGATTAATTTATAGACACGCATTACCTGCAATTATAGGTAAGATTTCAACAAGTTATGTACAATCAATTCCATCAATAATTCTCTCAATTTCAGCGTTAGCATTTTTAGGGTTTTTCCAAGCGGATGATGCAAATTTAGGAAAAATTATTAATTCAGCCGCAGCATTTGCTTCAAATAATATTTGAATATTATTATTACCATCAATTATTTTATTATCAATATCAGTTTCATTACACTTTATAGCTCTTGGTATTCATGATGCACTTGATCCAAAAGTTATTAAGACTAGATAGGAGTATTTATGAATAATAACAACTCGTTATTAGAAGTTAAAAATTTAAAAGTAAGTTTTAGACTTAAAAGAAATAAATATATTAACATTGTTAGAGGAATTGATATTGAAATTAAAAGGGGTGAAATCATTGGAATAGTAGGTGAATCTGGATCTGGAAAATCGGTCACTTCAAAATCGTTTTTAAATATAAATGATAATGCATTTATGACGGCTGATAAAATGGAGATTGATGGTATTGATTTGCAAAAAAGTAAAAAGGAATCTTTTTGAAAGTTAATTAGAGGTCACAAAATTGGATATATTCCACAAGATCCTTTAACTTCATTGAACCCCACTAGAAAAATTGGAAAACAATTGTTAGATGCTTTAAATAAAAACATCGAATGATCTAATAAACTTTATTCAGAAAAACGTAAATACTTAGTTGGACTTTTAGAAAAGTTTGGAATTCGTAATTCAGAAGCTGTATTTGATATGTATCCACACACTTTAAGCGGTGGAATGAAACAAAGAGTTGTGATTACAATGGTTGTCGCTTTAAAACCTAGTTTAATTATTGCTGATGAACCAACAACTGCATTAGATCCAACTGTTCAAGCCTCTGTCTTAGCCTTATTTGATGAAATTAGAGAACAAATGAATATCTCAATCATTTTAATAAGCCATAATATTTCAGTTGTTGCTAAATTTTGCGATTATATTTATGTAATGTATGCAGGTAAAATAGTTGAAAAAGGTACAAAAAAAGATATTTTTACCGAACCAAAACATCCTTATACATGAGCATTAATATCTGCTATTCCTGAAAATAAAGAAGATAGGTTGTATTCTATTAAAGGGACACCTCCTGATATGAATAATCTTCCATTAGGTGATGCGTTTGCGCCAAGAAACGAATATGCCTTAGAAATCGATTTCATTAAAGAAGCTCCATTGTTTGAGGTTTCAGAAACTCACTCAGCAGCCACATGGTTATTGCACCCAGATGCCCCGAGTGTTAAACTTTCACCAGAGTTAGAAACAAGATTGCAAAATTTTAGAAAGGTATTTAAAGATCATGGACAATAAAAAAACAATCTTAGAAGTTATTAATTTAAAGAAGTTTTTCGTTAATAAAAATCATATTAATAAAGCTGTTGATGATGTGTCTTTTGATCTTAAAGAAGGAGAAATTGTCGGTTTAATTGGTGAGTCTGGTTCTGGAAAAACCACAATAGGTAGATCACTGTTGAGACTTTATGATGATTATAATGGATTTGTTCGTTTAGATGGAAAATTAATATCAGGAAAAAGAATTTCACGTAAAACTAGAAAATTCATGAGAAAAAATATCCAAATGATTTTTCAAGATCCAATGGCTGCATTAAATGGACAAAATACTATCTTTTCCATTTTGAATGAACCGCTTCAAGTTAATGGAATTATCAAAAGTAAAGTAAAAGAAATAAATAAAAATTGAAAAAGTGTTAAAGATCATTTCTATTACACATTTTTAGAAACAGCTCTTAAATTTAAATTGCAAAATTTAAAAATTTCTAATTCGTTAAATAGACCTTTTAATGATAAATGAAATAAAATTCTTTGCAATGTTAATTTTGACTTAGATGAACAAAGTTCTTATGATGATAAATTTAATTCATTTTTCTCTTACTTAGAAGAAAAAAATAAAAACAATTCCACAATTATTAATGATTTATATACTAATACTGATGATTTAATTAAGTTATATGAACAATATAAATTAAAGCTTGAAAAAGGTGAAATTGATTTTGATGAAATTGAATATGATAAAGCATTGGAAAAATATAATGAAATAAAGAAACTAACCAAAAGAACTGAGGAATATTATCAAGCTAAATCAAATCGTAAAAAATCTTTTAATAGCTTAATTTGTAATATTTCAAATTGGTTTGAAGTGTTTAAGTCATCAAAAAACTCGATTAAAAATGTAATTAGTGAATTAAAAAATGAAGCTAAGCTTAATAGAAATGAAGCTTATAGTTCACCTTATTTAGATATTTATTCATATAAGTTAAAGCTTTATTTATTAAATAAAAAAGTCAAAAATTTATTTAATGCACATAAAAGAAAACTTTATTATTTAAATTTTGATGAAATTCAAAGATTAATTAGAGAATTAGAGGTTTTATCAGTTAGTGTTTTTGAAAATGATTTAAATATTGAAATGAAATCTTTTAATTCAATTAAAGAGTATAAAGCGGAAATAATTAAAATCATTGACTTAAAATTTGATTTTGACTTTCGACCTTATATTAATGAATCATTATCAAGATCAAATGAATTCAAGAATTTATTTAAATTTGAATTCAAAAATTTTATTAAGAGTATTAAACTAGAATTTAGTCTTTTTAATAAAAAGCCAATTGATCATTCAAACGAACTTAAAAAAGCTGAAAATGAGTTAAATAAAGCAAGAGAGGTTCATAAAAGTGAGGTTAAAAAATATGTAAATGAACTTGAAGTTCGAATTCATAATTTAAATGACCAAATAAATTATGAACTTGCTATTAGTAGCGAATTAAATGATTTAGCAAAAATTAATAATGATTTATTTAATAAAATTACTAAAAAATTCATTAATCATTATCAAAGTACGAAAATTGATGTATTAAAAGCAAAAATTCAACAATTAAAACAACAAAAAGCAGAAAATTACAAAAAAATAAATAAATATGAGCAACAATTAAAGCAAGCCCAAGTAGATTTAAAAATTTATCAAACAAGCATTAAAGATAAATTAAATACTATTGCTTCATTTGATATTGAAACTAAATATCTAAATAAAGATCTTAATAATACATATATTTTATTAGGTAATTCAAAACTTGATAAATGACTAAGAAAAAAACCTTGATATTTTCAAATGCTTTTGGATTTTATTTTAAATCCATTTAAACTTTGGAGAATTAAAAAGCTTTTTGTAAAATCAACAATTTATAAGAGTCTTGAAGATGTTGGTTTATTAAAGCAATTTGCATATCGTTATCCGCACGAGTTTTCTGGTGGTCAACGACAAAGAATAGTCATTGCTAGAGCATTAATTACACAACCAAAAGTTATTGTTGCTGATGAACCGATCGCATCATTAGATATCTCAATTCAAGCTCAAGTTGTTAATTTATTGAAAGATTTGTGCGAACAAAAAAACATTGGAATGATTTTTATTGCACATGATTTATCAATGATAGAATATATCGCGGACAGAGTACAAATTATGCATTTAGGTAAAGTGGTTGAATCCGGCGATACAATCCAAATTTACAAAAATCCTTTGCATCCATATACAATTAATTTATTTAAAGCAATTCCGAAAATTTCTAATGCAAATGAAAAATTTAAGGATGTTAAGTTTGAACTTGAGTATATGAAAGATCAACAATATCCTAACATTCCAAATGTATATGCAGTTTCATCAGAAAAGAATCATTTTATTTATGCAACTGCAAAACAATTTAACAAGTGAGTTAATAAAGAAGATGATAAATAATTTTTTAAAGAACATTATTATTGAACTTAGAAAAAAACATTTTTATTTAATGTTTTTGCTTGGAATAATTATTTTTATCGTGATTATTGTAACTTATTTTATTACTAGAAATAAAATACTTACAAAAGATGTTTTTAGTTTATTAACTGTTTCTTCAATGGTTTGTTCTTTAATGTTTGTTATAATTTTTTTAATTAAAAAAGGATTTTGAAATTCAATTTCAAAATCATATCGTGAATCAAAAATTAGTGTTGGTTCATTTAAAGATGAAAGAAAAATGTTAAAAATGTCCCAAATTGAAAAGCAAGCATTTCGAGAAGAGATAAAAAAGAAGAACCAGGAAAAAATTAACAAACCTAAAATGAATAATCTAGTCCTTTTTTTAAATTCTATAATTTTTGGAATATTATTTATAACATTTCTTTTAATTTATTTAAGCATATAACTTTAATTTAAAATATAAAAATATACCTATTTTTTACTTCATAATAGGTATATTTTTTATCAACCTTGGATGTTATATAACACCAAAAATCAAATTTAGTTTTGTTCTAATGTTGTTTCAATTAATGAAATCATATTAATTATGTTTGTTTTAATTTTTGAAAGTGATTCTAAGGCATTGCTATATGAACTACTAGTATTTAAAATTGGCGCACTATTACCATAATGATGGTAAGGACTTGATGATACTTCATATGTATAAACTTTACTATTAATTCCTTTTTCAACTTCATTTTGAGTTTTAATTAATTTATCTTTTAATTCTCTCAAGGCATTTTTGAGATTATATCTATTATTATTGATACTTGAGATATTATTTTTATAATTTTCAATTTCATTTTCTAATATTTCATTTGCTCTATTTATGGAATTAATTTTTTCATCATTTGATAGTTCTTTAGCATAAATTTCATTATAATCATTTATCTTTTTTCTTAAGTCATCTTGTAATTTTGCGATTTGGTTATTATTATTTTGGTTTTGATTTTTTAATGAATTTATTTGGTTGTTTTGATTGTTAAGTTGATTATTAAGGTTATTAATTGTACTATTTAATTTATTAATTTCTTGATCTTTTTCATTAATGATAACATTTAGATTTGCGACATTTGTATTTAGTTCTAGGATCTCTTCTTCTAATTTTCTTATTTTTTGTTGTTTTTCATTTATTATGTTTTTTTGTTCATTTATCTTATTATCTTTTTCTTTTAAATTATGTTGTAAGCTTTCAACTTCTTTATTTAGATTTTGAATTTGAATTTCTTTTTCTGAAGAAACTTTTTGTAGTTCTTCATTTAGATTTTGAATTTGAATTTCTTTTTCTGATGCAACACTTTCTAACTCTTGGTTTAATCTCTTAATTTCATTATCTTTTTCTAATGTGACTTTTTGCAATTCTTGATTTAATTCTTGAATCTTATTTTTATTGTCTAGTACATTCTTGCGTAATTTTTCATTTAACTTTTGAATTTGTTGATTTAGCTCTTGGATTTGAACGTTCTTTTCTAATGTGACTTTTTGCAATTCTTGATTGATGCTTTGAATTAAATTATCCTTATCTATTTTTAATTTTTCTATCCCATAATTTAATTCTTTAATTTGAGCATCTTTTTCAGTGGTGATTTTTTCTAGTTGATTATTTAAATTTTGAATTCGAATATCCTTTAAAGAAAGGATTTTTTGCAATTCTTGGTTTAAATTCTTAATTTCATTTTCTTTACTTGTAATAACTTTTTTTAATTCTTGGCTTTTAGCCTTAAGCGCGTTGTTATCATTTTGAGAATTTTTAATTATACTTTTTAAATCTTTAATTTGTCCCTGATTTAATTGATCTCTAAGCGAAAGAAGCTTAAAATCATTTTCCAATAAATCTATTTTGATGTTTTTAAAATCAATCAAGGATTTTAAGAATGAAGATAAAGCGAAATTTTTGTTTTGTTCATTTATTATTTCATTATTTTTAGTATTTGATTTTTTTAATGTGGATTCATATTCTCTCACTTTATTAATAATTTTTTGAATTTCATTTGTTTTTTTAGTTATGACAAAATTATTAGTATTAATAAGTTCATTATTAGAAGCGATTTTTTTATCGAGTCCTTTTAGCTTTGATTCATCTGTATCTAAAAGGGCTATTTTTTGTTCTTGAATTATTTCGTTTTCTGATAATAATGATTTATTTTTTTGTTTTATATTTTCTATTTCTTGTTCATTTTGATAAACGCTATGATTTAACTTACTTATTTGATTTAGTATTTCAAGATCTTTATTTAGTTTAGTTATTTTTTGATTATAAAAACTTTGATAATTATTTACAATCAATTGATAAATATCTAAAATATCTAATGTAGTTTGATTATTAAAAATTAATATTTTTTCAAAAATATAAGTAACTTTATTTTCGCTTGTTTCTAAAATTAATTTTTTCATTACATTTTGTTGCTCTTTTTTGTGCTTTTCTTTTATATCATTAATTTTTTGTAAACTTTGAGTCCCGAGATTTTTATTGTTTGCTAGTGTTGTAAGAGTTTGTTCAAATGACTTATATTGTTCAAGATAGAAATTAATGAATTGATTGTTTAAATCATAATATTTCTTTGATATCGCTTTATTTTCTCTTGTTTGATCTTTGTATTTTCTAAAATTATCGATATGACTTTTTAGAAATTCATTATTTTTTATTATGTTAGTAACTAAGTTATTTGCAGATGATTCTTGATCCTTTAATAATTGATTTAATTTACTTAGATTGTTGATATTTATATCATTAAGATTTATATTCTGAAGAATTAATTCAAAATTGTATTCATTTAATAGTGTTATTTGATTGTATTCGCTTATTATTTTTGCAAATTGATTAAAAATATTTATAAATGATTGTTTAACATTAATATCAGAAATATTTAAAAAGTTGTTATTTTTATTTCAATCTTTTGAAATATTATTAAGTTTTTCTACTGCAATTAAGTTTGCTTCATTGTTTTGAAGTTTATTTTGTTCTAAAAAAGCTTTGTACTTTACAATTTCGTCATGAATTGTTTGAATTGAGGGATTAATTTGTTCAATTCATAAATTAGTTTTAATTTTCAGGGTTTTATATTCATCTTTTAAAAGAAGATCAGAATTTTTAAACTTTACAAATAGTTCATCATTATATATTTTTTTATAGATTATATCTTTTAGAACAAAAATACTTGATTTAATATTGGTGATAAAATTGTCATTTTTAACATTAAGTTCTCTTTCGACTTCTAGTTCCTTTGCTCTTTTTTTAGCAGATGAAATTTTTAAATTATTATTACTAATTTTTTTAGAATTGTCTATTAAAAAACCTGTCAATTCTTGTTTCTTTTTTGAATAGAAATTGTCTATTTTTGCCAAACTGCTTTGAAGTAGTTTGAGATCAAGATTACGTCTAGCCGTTTCTTTTATTCCGCTTTTTGATTTTGAAATTAAAATTGATAATAAAGGTATTGAAGTAGCAGCGCTTAATGCACATAAAATACCCCCAAACTTAATGAAATTTTTTAGCTTTTTTGTCATTTTTGTCTCCTTTCATTTACATTGATAAAAAAAGTGAAAAAAAGTAAAAAAACGGTACTTTTTTGCTCTATTTTTAGGGATAATATGGTAAAATTAATAAATGTTTATAGGGTAAAAAGAAGGATAGACAATTCTATAAGCAAAAAATAAAATTATGAGGTAAATTATGAAAACAAAAAAGTTAACTCTTAAGACTAAAACTTTATTGTCATTAGGTATTATTTCAGCTTTATCAATTTCTGCAATTGGCGGAATGTTTGCATATGCAAAAAACTCTGATGAAGTTAATGGTTCTTATTCACATTTGAGCCCACTTGATTTAAAAAATGATTTTTCATCTATACGTGATACAAATGGTAATCTTAAACCCCAAATTTCCATTTTAGACCCATCTAAAAAAAATATTATTGGTAAGATTGATTCTTCATATACGATGTTTTCGTTTGCTAATGACCCATCTAGTAAGTTTTATGATTTTAATGAATTTTTTAAAAAGTATTTTGAAATTTATAACGAAAGTTTTGTTTTAGAGGTTAAGTATGGCTCATTCAGTTTCTTTGATGAGTATGTTTTAGCTGTACATCCTAAGCAATTTATTGAATTTACCAAGTGGTTTATTGATAATGTAGCATGAGGACCTGATCTTGTTACACTAGAAAGCTTTAGAATTGTTCCTGGAGTTGAGCAAAATGGTAACGCAATTACCTTAGGTTCACACTCAACCGTTCATAAAGAAAGTAGTGAAATCAAATTTTTCCCAGATGCATTTTTTGGCTCATTACCAATTTATTCAAGCCAAGCTGGAGCTGGAAATGCAACAGATTCATTAACATATTCATTATTTGAAAAACAAATTTCAAAAGCAAGTGTTGATGATTTTCTTGCTAGCATACCAACTGCAACTGCAGTTAAAAATGCTAAAAGTAGAGGTGGCGGATCAGTGTTTTTATCATTAATCTTACCAAAAAGACTTATTGGAACCGAGTTTCTTGTGCTTAAAAATAAACCTTTTGATGCAAATACGGATTATGAGCAGCTTAAAAAAGAAAAAGATAGAGGTAAAGGTACCTTTGTACTTCCTAAAGGAACTACAAAGGCTCAATTTGAAAAATATTTAGATGAAAATAAATTAGACAAAAAATTATATAAATTTAATGATTTTAAATTAGCGACCGTTTCTAATGTGATTGTGAACGAAGAAAAGAATTCAATTAATGTTGAATTTAAATTTAAAGACAACTCAATTCATTCATATGAAATGCTTCAAGGTGAAGTGGACCCATTATGATATTCTGCATATAATGCATATAAATCAATTTTAGATCAGAAAATTATTAACTTTCTTGATTTCTATGATGTTGAAGCATATAAAACTATTGCTGATGGAAAAGAAAATAAAATATGAGTTTATAGTTCAAATGGTCAAAATAGATTTTTTAGAAGCAAGATAGAAGCTTTAAATTCAATCCCAGAATTTAAAAATTATGAAAAAGCTTCATTAACTGAGAAAAATAAACTTTGTGAATACCAAATAGAAGAATTAAAAGTTAAAAATAATTTTCTTTTAGCAAAATTAAAATCAGTTTCATCTACTAATAAAAAATCAAAGACTTTAAGTTTTTCATTTGATGCTAATAATATGACTCAAAAAAATTTAGATTTATTTAATGAATTTAAATTTGCATTAGGTTATCAAGGAGCAATTAATCCTATTACAATCCAAGCATCACCAGAAGATATTACATTAAAAGATGAAAATGGCAAACAAATAAAAGGATTAGCAAGTAGAAAATATCAAGTATTCGTTGAAACATACGATGGCTTAGTTGAAAAGGTCTTAGCTAAATATCCATATTTAGCAGTTAAAAGAAATGGACCTCATATCGTTAAAAAGTTAAATAGTAAATTTGTTTATGAGTATTCAATTGAAGATGGTGAATACTATGGTTTAAATGACACTGATAGAATTGGGTTGCCGTTAATAATTGGCGCTTCAATACCTAATTTTGATGGAATTACCACCGATTTCCTAAAATATGTTGGAGCTCATGAATATGGACATCACTACACATTAGATCAAAACCAAGCCTTAAATGAAAATGCAAATGCAGTTATAGTCGGCGGTCTATCAACAAGAGGTGGATTAAATGAGTCATCTTATTATTCTGTTGAGGGACTTAGAAATTATTTATATGCTAGAACAAACTTAGATTTTGTCAGAGTAAATGCATTAGGAAGAGAAACAATTAATGGTAGTTTTGCCAAATTTATCTTTAGAAAAAAAGATGGAAAATTAGAAAGGGAAACTGCAACAGATATCTGAGGTACAAATTCAAATAATAGAAACAACATTTATGAAGTGCTTGATAATCCAAGAAGAAGATTTTTACAAGATTTTAAAGGTTTAGAAAATGCTGCTAAATTAAGAAATGTTAATTTAGGTGATTTATTTATTGCAAACTCATTTGATGAAGAATCAGGAACTTTAAACCCATTTATTTCAGGTATTTCAAAAGTTTTTACCAAAAAGCAAGAAAATGGAAAAGAAACTTATGGATTTACAGAAGTTCAAGCAAAGAAGATTCTTGATTTTGTTCGTGATGGTAAAAAACAAGTTTGAAACGATAAGGCATTAGCAATTGACCCTGAAAATCCTAACTTATTCTTGTTATCGCCAGTAACATTCAAAGGATCAGGAGATAAAAGAATAGTAGAATCAATAAATATGCTTAATAATGATGGTTCACCGATAATTTCTGTACCCTTAAATACACCTTTATCACATAGTGATCTAGCTTATGTTGACAAGCAAGTGAAAATTATAAGAGATGCATTTAATAGTGTTATTTCACGTTCAGTAGCTGAATCTGGTTGAAATGGTCCATCAACAACATTGGGAGGGCGCCCAAAACTTGGAATTTCAGCGGCATTTAATACAAGAAATGGTGAAATAGTTCACAATAATCTTTTGTATAGATCAGATCAAGTAGAAATTGATCCAAGCGAGAATAATATTATACAAAGTAAAAGAAAAGCTTTTGAATATACTGCAATTCAATCAAATGTTTCATTGTTTTACCAAGTTTACAACATTTATTTAGCGAGTTTACCAACATTAACTGGTAACCGACAATATTCAAATTATAGTATTTCACAAACAAATAATACAATTGCATTTGTTTCAGGTGGCCAAACTAATGGTAAAAAAACACCATTTAAAATAGAAAGCACTTATACAATTCCGTGAGTAAAAGATGCAATTATTCCAAACTCTTCATATTCGGTAAATCAAAGATATTTAAATTCTTTAAGAGGTGCAGGATTAAATATTGACGCTGCATTTCAAACAACATTTAGTGATAATTTTGTTTTAGGATTCACAAAAATCGCATCGAATTCAAATTCACTAACTTCATTTATTTTCTTAGATGAAAATAATGAAAGGATTAATCCTCGTTTATTTACAAATATCACTCAAAATTTAGATATGTTACGTGATCACTTTAAGAAAATAGCCTTAAATCCTGGGAGACTTTCGGTAAATCAAAAATCACTTTATTCGTCATATGCTAATGGTATAGGTCAAGAAGTTTCGTTAAATGGTACAAGTAAAACAATTATGCCAACATTTACTACCTTAGATAAATTATTTGAATTTACTTCAATTGATTATTCAAAAGCCGAATTAGTTTCTGTATCAACAGATGAAAAAGGTGTTCAACATCCAAAATTCAATTGAGATATTAATTATGTAAAGACAAAATTTGATTTTCCTAAGTTTAGAAATGAAGTTGCAAAAGAGGCTGGTGTTGATCAAAAGACGAAAGATTTATGAAACACTAGTGATCAAGAATTAGCTAATGAATTGATGTATCGTTTTAGACACTCAAACCATTTTGCATTTGCAAAGGATTTTAACCCCGCTAATAGTTTAGTACAAAATCAAGCAATTTTATCAGAAGATTTTGGAATGAATTTATATAGTAAATCATTTAAAAATGGTTTTGTATTTGATTTAAGCAAAGTTAAAGATCCGACTGAAAAGAGATTAAAATTTGATGCTGAGAAGTTACAAGAAATTTTTACTGATTATGTAAAAGAAGAATTTGATGGTGAACCTCAAACTGTGATTAATAAAGTTATAAATACACTAAATACACAAGATTTATATAGATTAACAGGCGGTTTATTATGATTTGATAGCCACGGACAAACTGACAACGGTAACCTTGATATTTTATTTCCTGGATTTAGTGCAGGTGAACCTTCTGATGATGTTTTAAACTATAACTTAACAAGAGTCGAACCATTAATAAGTGATAAATTTACAGACTATATTTATAATATTGCTGAAACATTAACTAGAGATTATGTGCAAACTACATATGTACCTAATTGAAATGATTTTAAAGGATTACCAAGTTTTATTTCTGGTGTCAGTGAATCAAGAACTGGCTTAGACTATATTGTTGATGCAACTAGTTTAGATTTATGAAATGATAGAGTGAATAAACAAGCAGATATTAATTCATCTGTTTATAGTGTAGTTAGAGCTAGAAAATATGATAAATATTTAAGCGAATCAAAAGAAACATTTTTTGAATTTGCTAATAAAAAACATACTTATACAGATAAAATTTATGAATACAGTGACATTGTAAAAAATGGTGAAAAAGTAGAAACTAGTGATGGTAAGTTTATAAGAAAAAAAGTTACAGATAAAACTAAAATTGAAAGATACGAAAATTTAATTAAACGTTTTGAAAAAATCCAAGAAGATGAATTAAATAAAAGAAATGATAAAACCGGAAAAATAAGAGAAAAGGTTTATGGTGAATATAATACTGAAAGCCGAAGAATAATGTCATCTACTGAAACAAGAATATCATCATACTTTGGAAAATTATTGAGCAAAAACAACGGATATTTTAAAGATAGATTCCAAAAAGAAAAGATCGGAATGCAATTATATGATGATAATGCTAACCAAATTATTGATGATTCAATAAGATTAAAAGATTTTAAAGGAAATAAAATAAATTCAAGACCAAAAGCATTCTTTGTTTCGCAATTATTAAACTATGGTGTTGGAACAAGAACTGTTTCAGGAATTTTTAGAAATAAAAACAAAGATGCAGTAGCTTTATATGGTTATATTCCTTTAGAACTTTCTAAGAAAGTTAAGGCAATTAAATTTACTGATTTAGAAACTGGTGAGGCTAAATATTTAGATGTTAATATCGCAAAAACAAATAATGTATTTTATCTAGAAAGACAAGGTGATATTAATACAAAGAAAACTGTGGAAGATTTTGGATTTACTTCGTGAGTTTCTGATTTTGGGATAATGGGTAAATATCGTGATACTTTATTAAAACCAAGACATTCATATACTGTTGAATTTGTCGATGAGAAAAAAATGTATATAGCCGATATAACCTTAGGTAAATTAGAATATCTAACAGAAAATGGTAAAACAAGTTCGCAAGCATCAATCAAATTAACCAAGGGTTTAAAATCAAATGACACTAAAAAAGAGAAAACAATTATATCAGTTGATTATCAATTTAATATATCAGGATAGGAGAAGATAGTGACTAAAAAAAGAATTAAAAAATTATTATTTCCTTTGTTTGCCAGTTCACTTTCTATATTTTGTGTTGCAGGATTAATTTCATGTAAGCCAAAAGAAAGAGATCCAGAGGAAATTAGAAAAGAATTATTTGTTAAACGCGTTCATAATTCAGCCATCGATTATGATTTTGGGTTAGCTACCGATCCTATTAATAACCTTAACTATGTTAGATATAAATCAGTTGATAAGGTTTTGCCATCATTAGTTGATAGTTTTATTAAAAATGGACCAAATAATGCATTAAAAAGATTAATTAGTACAAATCAATTTGCAATGACTGTTGTAGATACATCAAAGTCGTTGGACGAAAAAAAAGAACCTTCTCCACTATTTGATGATTTTTGAAAGAACAAAAATGACCTTGCTGCAAATGATGGATATGGTCTTGTTACTGGTCAATATTATGAATTAACAAATTTTAATTTAGTTGGGGGATTAGGAAAACCTAGTTCTTTGTCTGATGTTACTAAAACATCTACTATATATACATTTAGAAATCCAAAGAATTCAGGCAATTATATGGCTATTACTGGATTTATAAATAATAAATTAAATCGTTGAAGTAATGGTGATTATATAAGTGCACAAGACATAAGAGATTATTTAGAATATATTTTAGATATTAATACAGGGTCTCAAAAATTAGATGAAATTCTTAAATATGGTATTAGAGGCGCAGAAAAATTTATAAACACTCAAAAAGAGTATTTAGCTAAATATAATAGAAACTATATAAACCCATGAGGAAGAAGAAAATATATTTTGGATACTAATGGAAATTACATTCAAGATCCAAAACAACAAGTTTGACAACCTCAAATAAAAGATGCGAGCGGCAAGTTTATTGATACTGAAGATGTCAAGAAAATTAAAGAGGCAGCTTTATCATTTGGATTTTATACTGGTCAATTATTTTTAGATTATGAAAATGAATTTATCGAAAGTAATCTTACAAATAATCCAGAATTTAAATTAGATAAAGATATTCAAGAATTTATAATAAAAGATCAAAATGGAACTAAGAAAAAGATTAATTTAGTTAAAAATCCATATATAAACCCATATCAAGAATTTAAAGTTCAAAACAATAAAATTATTACAACTTATAATCAAATATCTAATTCAGAAAATGGATTTACAATGATTTTTGATCAAAACAAAACTCCAAATTTAGTTTTTTTGATTAGTAATATAATTACAAACTTATATCCAATAAATCGTAAATATGTAGAAACTGTAGCAGGCGGAATTGATAAATATGGTTCAGATCCAAAATTATTTTTGACAAGTGGTCCATTTACCTTAGATCCAAAGGAAATCGTTTTAGGACCGCAAGGTGAATTAGTATTGCATAAAAACAATGAATATTTTGATGCTAATAATACTGTTTCAAATAAAATAAAAATTTATTTTTCAGCTGATAGAAATATTAATACAACTTTCTTTGAAGATGGATATATTTCTCAAACATTTATTCCTGCAACTAAAATAATTAGATATTGATCGGATAAAGAATATAAGGATTATTTAAATAAAAATAGCGGATTTGGAACAATTGCATATGGATTTAATTTAGATAATGAAACAAACGGAGACAGCTATCTTCAGGATCCTGATTTAAGAAATGCAATTTATTATTCAATAAATAGGGAAACAATTATTAAATTTGTTGGATGAGATTTTTCATTCCCAGTTAATACTTTTACTTCATATGGTCAATACAAAACCCAAAATGGTAAAAATATTGAAACATTCTTTACAGATCTTAAATCTACAACAAAAAATAATAAGACATTCCCGATTCAAAATTATGACTTTGTTGTACATATTGCAAAATCATTTACTTTTGAAAAAACTAGACGTACAGATTTTGCTTATGATATCGAAACTGCTAGATTTTACTTAGATCGTTTTAAGAAAAAACATCCAAATTTAAAAAATATTTCATTAAGATTTTTAAACAATTCAACTGATGAACAAAAAAATGCAGGTTTATTTCTGAGAGAATCGTTAAAAATTGCTTTTGGTGATTATATTAATTTAGAACTAAAGAGTCTACCAGAAAACACTTTTGTCTCTTTTATTGAAGAAGGTAAATATGACATTATTTATCAAAATTATGACAAAATAGGTGGTAATGGTGCTGATGATTATGTTTCAACATTTTTTAAGGATGATGGAATTGATAGTCTTTCACAAAAAACTATTGGATTTAAAAATAATCCAGTTGGTTCATACACTTATTCAGATTACATAATTGGTTTATTATTAGAAAAGCAAAACTTATTATTTAATTTACAAAGTTTTGAAAATTTACTAAAAAATGAGATTAAAAAAATTAAAGATGTTATATTAACTTCATATAAAAATGATTTTAATGCAGCAAATACAGCATTGAAAATTAATGAATTTGTCAAAAAGCACGTGCCAGAATTAGTTAAAAAGTTTAACAATAAAATTTATAACACTCATTTTGTGAGTTTAATTATCGAATATTTATTAACTAATACTCAAAATATCAAATATTCAAGAGTTAAAGAAGCATACAAAAACTATATAAGTACAACATATACTATTGATCAAATTGCTGAAATGACAAAAGATACGAAATCAAGATTAAGAATTCAAGAATCAATCCAATCTAATGGTTCTAAATTTGATTTTTGAAAGAAATTTATTGAAATTTCATTTATCAAAAATAATGAAACCTTAACAGAATATACAGATAGATTAAGCTCTTTCTTTTCATCAAACTTTACAACCGAGGAATTGAAACAAGGTTGAAAAGAAGAATCAATTTATGTATTTATTGGGGAGCTAGAAAAAATTATTAGAGATGGTGCATTTTTGGTTCCATTAATGGAAGTTGATACTAACTGAGAAATTACAAGAGTCGGCGGTGTAGATTCATTATTTAGATTCTCATTGCAATATGCATATGATTATACTAAACCGCCTAGACCAGGATTACCTAGAGGAAAGGAAAATTAATAATGTTTCAAAAAGAAAAAGTTGACCTGAATGAAATATATTTTACAACTAAAAGAAATCAAGAATTCTCATTATTTGAAAAAATATTTTCATTTGATTCAGCGTTAGCAAAAAGTCTACTTCACTTTATTAAAATTATGATTGAATTTTTTATTATTGGTTTAATAGTTGTGACAATAACTTTCTTTTTAATCAATATTGTTCCTGGTTCTAATTCATTAATTTCAGGATTAGATGAATCTGCGCGTAAATCAATTGAAGCAAAATATGGACTTAATCTACCGATAGTGCAAAGATATTTTAATTACTTAGCTGGATTATTTAAAGGTGATTTTGGAATATCAATTTCGCTTTTTCCCGGGAGAGAAATTAGTGATTTTATTTGAGTTAGATTTTATAAGTCATTTTTAGTCGGAATTTTTTCAGTAATATTAACTGTTGTTATTGGTATTTCAGTTGGAATATGAGTTGGAAAAAATCCTGGCGGAATAGTAGATAACGTTTCGACTGTTTTAGTAAGTATCTTTTCATCAGTACCATCAATTATCTTCGCTTTAGTTTTAGTATTTTTAGGAAGATTAGTTAATTTACCATACATTTTTAACGCAAGTAATTTGACAACATATATTTTGCCTGGACTAGCACTATCATTAGGAAGTATTATTGTTTATATTAAATACATTAGAACTGAATTAAATAGAGAATTAAATTCAGTGCATGCTAAATTTGCTTACTTAAAAGGTTTATCAAAAAATAGGTTTGTTTGAAGACATGCTTTAAAACCAGCCTTATTCCCGATTGCAACATTTTTCCCAGCAGTTATATTTGGTTCATTTATTGGAAGTATTTTTATTGAACAAATATTTTTTATACCTGGTTCAGGAGCTACATTACTTCAAGCAATCCAAACAAAAGATTACAATATAATTTTGTTCTTAATTATAATGTTTGCACTATTAACAATCGTTTCATATGCTACTCGTGATATTTTATATGAAATAATCGACCCTAGAGTCAGAAGAAAGGGGGCTTAATGGCTAAATCTATTAAGGATAAATTTAATTCTTATGTTTTAAAATTAAAACAGAGACATGAGTTAGGTGATACAAATACTGCTATTTTAAATACAGCGCCCAACCCATTAATAGCACCTTTTCAATATCAGGCTTGAAAAATTATTGGAAAAACATTGGATTTTTCAACAAACTTACATATGAAATCTGAAGCGAAACCTTTTAAAGAGTTTGTTTATAGATATTCAAAAAGTTTTGCTGGTGTTTTTGGATTTGTTTTGCTGGTTTTATTAATTATTCTTGCTTTAATAATACCTTTAACTACTCAAAATCCAGAAACTACAAATGTACATAACCGTTATTTAACTTTTAATCAAACTGATACTAATAATGGTTACCACATTTTAGGAACTGATAATTTAGGTAGAGATTTATGAGCTAGACTTTGACATGGATTAAGATATTCATTATCCTTAGCAATTGTTGTTACTATTATAGAGGTTGTTATAGGTTTAACAATCGGAATTATGATGGGGCAATTTGAGCGTGTTGATAAATTCTTCACATTTTTCATAAAAGTTATTTCTGTTGTTCCTACTATATTAATATTAATTTTAATGACCATAGTAGTTAGTCCTAGTTTTTGAGTTATAACTTTTTCATTATCATTAACATCATGAACTGGAATGGCTAATCAAATGAGAGCACAAGTCAAAAGAGCTAAACATTTCGAATGAGTTTCAGCATCACGTGTTTTAGGTACTCCAACATATAAAGTTTTATTTAACTATATCCCTGTTGTTTTACCGATTTTGATTACTCAATTAGTATTCACTATTCCTGGTGTTGTTCTTTCTGAAACATCATTAGCATTTATTGGTCTAGCTATTGATGATACTTCTACATTAGGTAACTTAATTTCAGAAGGACAAAAGCAATTCCCAACATATTTAAGATATGTATTTGTTCCATCAACTATACTAATTTTAATAACCACAAGTGTTCAATTAATTGGCGCTAGTGTGCAAGACGCTTTAAGAAGGCAAAGATAAAAGGAGATAAAACAATGAAAAAAGTTTCTAATAACAATGTTTCAGTAAAACCAGATACTTTAGATTCAAAACAAGATCTTAATGATGTTTTATCTTCTAGAAAAGATCAATTAAAAATTGATCAAGAAACACTAGAAACCAAAATACCAAATGATTCAGAAATTATCAAGGTTTTTGAATTTGTACATAGTGATCAAGAAAAAATAATAGTTAGTGAATTTAACAATAAAGAATCACATTTGCAACAACATTGTATAAAAAATTCTAATGAAATAAACAATAGTTTTATAAGTGAAAAAGAATTTTATGGACCAGAAAATAGTGTCTATCATAAACCAAAAGTTGTAAAGGTTCAAGATGTTGTATTGCTTAATGATTCAGAAGCGCTTCATAAAACAAATATTTGTAAAATTGAAAAATATTTAGGAAGATTTATTGAATGTAGTTGTAATAAGCAGCATAAAAATAAAGAAACATTTTTAAAAATGTTAAAAAGACAATTTGTATCAAAAACTAAAAAGCAATTTGATTGAGATAAATTTTATGCAAATGTTAAGTATAAAGAATTTAAAGATGGTACTAAATTAAAAATAGCAGCTGAAATTAATGATATTTATTTGTCATTTTTAAATCCAGCGGTTCCCGGTGAAAAAAATAAAGTTTTAAGAGGACCGTCAATTGAAATATATGAAGGTAAAGTTCATGCTGTAATTGGTGAATCAGGTTCTGGAAAATCAGTTATTACATCATTATTATATGGATTAACTGGTGATAATGCTGTGATTGATTCAGGAGAGATTAAACTTTACAATAATAATGTAGAAAGTTTTAGTTTTAATGATTGAGAAAAATCTCGCTATAGAGGAAGAATTGTTTCAGCTATTTTCCAAAACCCAATGTCAACACTTAATCCAACAATGAAAGTTGGGACTCAAATTATGGAAGGTATGCTTTTAAACAAAGTGGTTAAAAATAAAAAAGAAGCATATCAAAGAGCTGTTGAATTTTTAAAATTAACTAAAATAAATGACCCTGAAGCTGTGATGAAACTTTATCCACATGAAATGTCTGGTGGTATGGTGCAAAGAGTTGTAATTGCTGCGATTGTTGCTTTAGAACCAAAAATTTTAGTAATGGACGAACCCACAACTGCACTTGATCCAACTGTCCAAGCATTAGTTCTGGATATTGTTAAAGAATTACAAGAAAAACTAAAATTGTCAATTGTATTTATAACACACGATTTAGGAGTCGTTGCTTCTATTGCGGATTATATATCAATTATGTATGCTGGTCAAATTATTGAAGAAGGTACTTCTGAAGAAATTTTAAGATATCCACAACACCCATATACATGAGGTTTAATATCAAGTATGCCTGATGTTAATAAAGGGAAAAGATTATCCACTATTCGCGGGAGCGTCCCATCTAATCTTAATAATATTGTGGGTGATGCTTTTGCGATTAGAAATGATTATGCTTTGGGTATAGATTTAGAAAAAGAACCAAATTTTTATTGAATATCAGAAACACATCGTGTTAAATCTGCATTATTGGATGAAAAGAGTCAAAAATACTATCCGCCAAAATTAATACAAGAATTATGAAAGGAATATTTAGATGAACATGGATCAACAAATAAATAAAGAAACTGTTACCTATGTAGAAAAGAAGTTTCCTTTCAGAAAAATTAAACATGTAAGATACCAAACAAAAGGTGTTGAACAAATGTTACAAACTCCAAAGGATAAAAATATATTAGCTTCATTAAGGAATGTTGATATTACATATGGTTCAGGTTTAAAAGCTTTTAGAGCCGTTACAGATATTAATTTAAATATCTATGAGGGAGAAGTTTTGGGACTTGTAGGTGAATCAGGTTCAGGAAAAAGTACTTTAGGAAGATCATTAGTTAGTTTAGTACCTTATAGTTTTGGTGAAATTAAACTTCTTAATAGAGTACTACCAAAAAAGCTTTTTCGAGGTTTTAAGTTTGGCAAAAGGTTAAAAGAATATAAAGAAATAGATAATTTTTTAGTGAATAAATTGCAGATGATCTTTCAAGATCCGGCTAATTCATTGAATCCACATGCTAATGTTGAAACAATTGTTTCAGAGGGATTAAAAAATACTAAAAAAGCCAAAGAAATTTGAATTTATAATAATGATCAAGCAACATTAAAAGAAGTTTATAAAAAGATTGATCCTGAAAAATATCAAAATGAATTTTACGGAACATATTTAAAAACCTTAAATAAAGAAGTTTATGAAAACGAATTTGTAGCATATGAATCTATATATGTAAAACTTATTAATAAAATAAAAGAATATAATTTAATAGAAGCACTAGAAATTTTAAATACAAAACATCTTGAACGATTAGAAATGAATAAATTAACTGAAAAAGAAGCTAGAAAATTACTTGTTAGAGATATCTTGATTTCTGTTGGATTAGATGAATCTGTACTAAGAAGATATCCATTAGAATTTTCTGGTGGTCAACAACAACGTATTGGTATATCTCGTGCTGTAGTTTTACGACCACAATTATTGATTGCTGATGAGCCAATTTCCGCATTAGATGTTTCTATTCAAGCTCAAGTTGTTAATATTTTTAATGAATTAAAAGAAAAATATAATTTAACTATTTTATTTATTGCTCATGACTTACGTATGGTTGAGTATATATCAGATCGTATAGCGGTTATGAATAAAGGTCGAATATTAGAGGTTGGTAAAACTGAAGAAATAATGAAACATTCATTACACCCATATACCAAGAGTCTTTTAGATGCTGTACCATCAATAAAGAGCAAAAAAGGTCGTTTAATTGGATATGTATATGATCCAAAAATGCATAATTATACTCATGAAAATCAACCAGAGTGAATTAAAATAAATGATGATCACTTTGTTTTAGGAACCAAACAAGAAGTTGAAAGCTGAAAGCAAGGAAAGTATTAATTCGCTCTTAGATAAAAAAGGAAAACTATGAAAAAAAGAGCAAAATTATTTCTTTTCTCTTTAACTGGTTTAGCGGCTTTATCATCTGTTATTAGCTGTAATCCAACTAAAGAAGATGATACTAATCCAATAACGAAAAGAAAAGAAAAACTAGAAAAAATTATTTCTACCTTAGATTTAGATAAAGCTAAAAAAACAATTTTATCAAATCAATTAAAACAATCAAAAACTAATCAAGAAATTGAAAAGATGCAACAGGAATTAAATTATTATGTAGAAGTAAAAAATACTAAAGAATATTTGAAAAATTCAGCAATAAACAATGCGATTATAGAAGTAATGCAAACAAAAATATCACTTGCTAAAACTGAAGAAGAATTATCAAATATAAAAAATGAAATTAAAAAAGAAGTTATTAGCGAATTGAACACTTTAAAAACTTCTGAGATGTATAATGATATTTCGGATGAAAGCAAAGTATTAATTGATAAAATGATTCAAGATGCTAATTCAGTTACTGAAAAATCTAAAATTGAGGCAAAACTTTTAGAAATGTTTAATAAAGTTGCGAAGGATAAACTCCCTACTTTAAAACAAATTATTAATGATCTTCTCAAAAAAGTGACAGATCCTACAAAGGAAAAATATTTTTCAAGCAAAAATGTTGATAATTTATCATATTTAGAATTAAAAGCTATAAAATTAGAGATTGAGGAATATTTAAATCAAAAATTTAGTGAAGAAATATATGAAACACAAAAAAATAAGTTTTCAGAAGTTTTAGTAATTAAGGCAATTGTTTCTATTTTAACTAATGAAAATGATAAAAAGGAACTACAAAAACAATTAGAAAATGCTAATACTAATGAAAAACTTGATAATTTGTTTAATAATGCTAAGTCTAAATTGAATTTGTCAACTGAACAACTTGCAAATTTAAAAAAATCCTTAATAGATGTAGTCAAAAGAACCTTTAATAAAAAAAATGCAAAAAACATTATTGATAAATTAAATACAGAAATTAAAGACTTTAATGCACTTTATGAAATTATTAAAGATGCTGCTAAATTATATGCAGATGAAGTGAAAAAATTAAAGGATTCTATTGAATTAAAAAATAGTCTTAAAACATTAGAAAAAAATGAGCCAAAACAAGGTTTGTTATATAAAGAAAAAGTTTCAAAAGCAAGCACAAAAGAAGAAATAAATAATTTTAAAAATGAAATTACTATGTTGCTTAATAAATACAGGGATCCCGAACCAACAAATATAAATTTATTTAAACCTTTTTCTCCATTAAAATCTACTGTTGTTCCTAAAGATGCTAAACTAAGAAGTTCAGAATATGTTATTAATACTATAAGAATAATAAGAGATAAGGTAACAAAAGAATCAACTTATCGCATTTATGCTAAGATTCCTGAAACATCAAAAACATTTACATTAACAAAAGATGAAGAAAAAGTTAAAGCAAAATTAATTGAGCTAAGAAACAATATAATTGCAACATTTTTTAACCTAAGTTCTATAGTTGGTTCAAATAGAAAAGATTATTATTTTAATGAAGTTACTAATTCATCTCCGACATCAACTAAATTAGAAATTTCAAAATTATTATGATCAGTTGATAAAGCTTTAATAAATGGTCTTTATTATGAATCAGTTTATAATGGTCTTTTAGGAGTTGAACAAAATAAACCAAGATTAGAGTTAGTTCATACATATTATTCATTAAAATATATTATTGAAAATAATAAAACCTCACCAACAAGCTAAAAGAAGTACCCAAATGGGTATTTTTTTATTTTTTAGCAATGTAATAATTTAATTGCTAAAAAATATTTTTTTATGTTATAATTTGAATATGGAACAAAGACTGAATAAGAAGTTAGAACCTATTTTAAAATACACAGTGATGTCTTATATTGAAGATGCTCAACCTATAAGTAGTTCGAATTTAATAACTAAGTATCAAAATTATTTACACTGTTCTAGTGCTAAAATAAGGTACATAATGAACGAACTTGAAAAACTTGGGTATTTACAAAAATCGCATAATTCTAGCGGTAGAACACCAACAGTCAAGGGATTGAATTATTATGCAAAATATCTATCACATACTTGAGAAGATAAAATGCGAAAAAAAATTGATGAAATCTTAAAACAAAAACATATTGATATTAATAATACTGTTGAAGAGGCTGCTAATGTGATTTCAGAAATAACTGGATTAACTCTTGTAACGAATGAAATTACAAAAGATGCTTTATTAAAAAGTATTGATATTGTTCCAATTCAAGTCCAGCAAGCAACTGTAGTGTTAGTTATTTCCACAGGTGAAGTATTTTCAAAAATTGTTAATTTTTCATCTGCTATTCCTGTCACCGACTTGAAAGTAGCAGTCAGAATATTTAAAGAAAGATTAATCGATTCACCTCTAAAAGAATTATCACAAAGAGTTGTATTATTAAAAGATATTTTAGCTAAATCTGTAAACAATTATCAATCAATTATTGATTCAATTGTAAATCAAGTATTTGATACTTATTTAAACCAAGAAAATGTGAATAAAAAAATTTATGGAAAAAATAATATTATATTAAGCAATCAAATTCAGCGAGAAGACCTTAATACCTTAATACAACTTGTTGAAAAACATTCTGTTTGAGAAAAAATACAAGAACAAGCAGATCAAGAAGAAAATATTAAAATTTCAGTAGACAATACAGGAACATATATGTCAAAAAGAATTGAAAGCAACTCAAAAATTACTGAAATTTCAGTTGTCGGGGCAATGAATTCGGACTTTGATAAGATGAAGACAGCTATTAATGCTCTTGATGAAATTTTAAAAGAAATTAATAATAAAAAAGGAGAATAGATGAATCAAATAAAAATTAAGAATAATGATAAGTTAAAAGCAAAATTTAAACTTTTTGTTAATGGTGTAGAGCTAGAAAACTATACAAAAGAACAAGAAGTTGTTATTGGAAAAAATCAATATCTACCTAATTTTGATGATTTTTTAATTGGAAGAAAATTAAAATCAAAATTAGAAATTAAGGTATTTTTTCCTAAAAATTATTCTATTGCAGAAATTGCAGGTAAGAAATCAATTATAGAATTAAGTGATGTTGAATTAATTTCTAATAATAATTATGAAGAGATTGAAAAATTAAAAAATCAAGTTTCATTATTAGAAACTAAATTAGCTACAAAAGAATTAGAAATTTATAATATTAATAATACATTTAAAAATAAAGCAAGTGAATTCTCTAAAAAGACCCAAGAAAAGATTGAACAAGTAACTTCTGAATATAATGAAAAGTTAATTGTTGAAAAAAACGAAATTAAAAAATATGCATTACAATCCTTTTTGGAAAGTTTCGCTATTCCCTTTAATAATTTTATAAGTGCAATTTCTGCTGGACAAAATTCACCAACCCAAGAAGTACAAAATTATTGTTTGGGTTTTAACATTGTATCAAAACAATTTGAAAATCTTCTTGAAGAAAATGGAGTTCAATTAATAAGACCTGAATTAAATACTGAATTTAATCCAGAATTCCAAGAAGCAATAGATTTCAAAGAAGATTCTGAATCACATAATAAAATCTTAAAAGTTGTTAGATTAGGATTTTCACTTAATGGACGTGTAGTTGTACCAGCAAGTGTAATCTTATCTAAAAAAATTAGCAATTAAATTATTTGACTGCTAAAAATATGTTATAATTATTATATGTTATTCAAAGTGGTAACAAGGTAATTAAGATTTAAATTAAAGTTTTAAGGAGAAAATATGGCAAAAGAAATTATTTTAGGTATTGACTTAGGTACAACAAACTCTGTTGTTTCTATAATTGAAGGAAAAAATACTATTGTATTAGAAAATCCGAATGGAAAAAGAACTACACCATCAGTTGTTGGTTTTAAAAATGGCGAAGTAATTGTTGGAGATGTTGCAAAACGTCAAATTGAAACAAATCCAAATACAGTAAGTTCAATTAAAAGATTAATGGGTACTGATAAAACAGTTCATGTTAATAATAAAGATTATAAACCAGAAGAAATTTCAGCAATGATTTTATCATATATGAAAGATTATGCTGAAACTAAGTTGGGTAAAAAAGTTACAAAAGCTGTTATTACAGTTCCTGCGTATTTCGATAATGCACAACGTGAAGCTACAAAAATTGCTGGTAAAATAGCTGGGTTAGAAGTCATGAGAATTATTAATGAGCCAACTTCTGCTGCTCTTGCTTTTGGTCTTGAAAAGACTAATAAATCAATGAAAGTTCTTGTTTATGATCTTGGTGGTGGAACATTTGACGTTTCAGTATTAGAACTAGAAGATGGTACATTCGAAGTGCTTTCAACTAGTGGTGATAATCATTTAGGTGGTGATGATTGAGATCATGAAATTGTGAAATGAATTTCTGAAAAAATTAAAAAAGAACATAAATATGATGTTTCAAGTGATAAAATGGCAAGAGCTAGATTAAAAGAAGCGGCAGAAAAAGCAAAAATTGATTTATCATCTCAATCTGTTGCTATTATTAACTTACCATTTTTAGCTGTTACAGAAAATGGTCCATTAAATGTTGAATTAGAATTAAAACGTAGTGAGTTTGAATCAATGACTTCTCATTTATTAGATAGAACACGTAAGCCAATTGAAGATGCATTAAAAGAAGCAGGCATTACTGCAAAAGACTTGCATGAAGTATTATTAGTTGGTGGATCAACAAGAATGCCAGCTGTTCAAGATATGGTAAAAAGAACTTTAGGTAAAGAACCAAACCGTTCAATTAACCCAGATGAAGTTGTATCAATTGGTGCTGCAATTCAAGGTGCTGTTTTAGCTGGTGATATCGATGATATTTTATTATTAGATGTTACTCCTTTAACACTTGGGATTGAAACAATGGGTGGTATAGCAACTCCATTAATTGCAAGAAACACAACAATTCCAGTAACAAAGAGTCAAATATTTTCAACTGCATCAGATAATCAAACTGAAGTAACTATTAGAGTTGTTCAAGGTGAAAGACAAATGGCTTCTGATAATAAATCATTAGGTCAATTTAATTTGGGGGGTATTGAACCTGCTCCAAGAGGTGTTCCACAAATTGAAGTAAGTTTTACAATAGATGTTAATGGTATTACCACTGTTACAGCAAAAGATTTAAAAACTAATAAAGATGCAACTATTACAATTTCAAATTCAACTAAATTATCAGAAGAAGAAATTCAAAAAATGATTAAAGAAGCAGAAACTAATAAAGAAGCAGACACAAAACGTAAAGAAGAAGCTGAAACATTAGTTAGAGCTGAATCATTAATTGATCAAATTAAAAAAGCAAACGCAGAACAAGGTGATAAATTAGACGCAAAAACTAAAGAAGAATCAGAAAAATTAATTAAAGAACTTCAAGAATTAATTGATAAAAAGGATTATGCAACTTTAAAAACTAAATTAGATGAAGTTGAAAATATGATGCGTAATTTTGCAAACTTTGCTGCTCAACAAAATGCAAAACAATCGTCTGATTCTAATGATTCATCAAAAAATTCCGATGAAGAAACAGCTACTGTTGTAGAAGAATAAAATTAGTGCCGAATGGCACTTTTTTATAAATAAAATTTTTAAAGAAAATTATATAATTATTTTGAAATGAATTTAACTGAATTATTTGATATGCAAAAGAAATTGGATAAAGAAATAGAAAAGAAATGCAATACTCTTAATCCAAAATTTACTAAAAAAGAAATGACATTAAATAGAACTATAGCTTTAATGGTTGAAGCTGGTGAATTTATCAACGAGGTTCAAACGTTTAAATATTGAAAACATAATAAACTAATTAATAAATCAAATATTTTAGAAGAATTTGCTGATTTACTGCATTTTTACTTGACATTAGCATATGAAAATAATGTATATCCGGAATTTAAACCATTTATAAATGAATATAATGATATTAATGTACAATTTAAAGAATTATTTATTTCAATTTCCAATTTAATGAATAATACAACAGCAGATAATATAAGAAAATCTATTGAAATTGCTCTTGGTAGTTTTGTGATGTTGGGGTATAATTATAGTGAGTTATATCAAGCATATTTTTTTAAAAATCAAAAAAATTATAAAAGATTATATTCTGATTATTAATCTTTTGTTATTTTGCCTTAGTGGTGGAATGGTAGACGCTGCGGACTCAAAATCCGTTGGAGCAATCCGTGCAGGTTCAAGTCCTGTCTAAGGCACCATAAATCAACACTTTTAAGTGTTTTTTTATACCTTTTATAAAATATATATGCAAAATGTAAAGGAAACATTATGGATCAAAAATATAAACAATTATTTCAAAGATTAGATTACTATATGAAATTACAAGCGCCATCTAGAAAAGAACAACCAGTAGCAGACGCACTTAAAGAAGGTATAAAAAAGCATATTTTTCAAATAACATATGATAAAACTGGTTCTATTATTTTTTCTAAAAAATCTAAAAAAACAAATGTTCCAAAAGTAGTTATTGCTGCCCATATGGATGAAGTTGGATATATGATAAAGAGCATTAAAGAAAACGGGAATATTTTAGTTTCATCAATTGGCGGGATATGAGCATCAAGCATTATTGGTACAAAGGCTATTGTAGAATCAAGTAAGACAAAACAAAGATTTAATGGGGTTTTTGGACATACCAGCGTTCATATTATGACAAAAGAAAAGTATAATTCAGCAATGACAAATGATGAGTTATATGTAGATTTAGGATTTAAAAGTGATAAAGAAGTTTATGAAAGTAATCTCAATATAGGTGATAGTGTTTATATAACTGGTGAAACAATTGTCTTAGAAAATAATTTAGTTGGTGGTAAAGCAATGGATAATCGCGCAGGGATCACGGCGCTTGAATTTATTGCTAATCAAATTGCAGACGTTGATTTAGGTTGTGATGTTTATTTAGTAGGAACAACACAAGAAGAAGTGGGTTCAAGAGGTGCAAAATCAATGATTAATTTAATAAAACCTGATATTGCTTTTGCTCTTGACACATGTGCTTCTCATGATACATTTATGGCTATTGAAGGAATACCAGTTCTTGGTAGAGGAGCAGCAATATTAGTAAAGGATGGTGGAATAATTCCTGATCCTAAGTTAATTAATTTTATTTCAGAAATAGCTAAGTCAAATGGAATCGACACTTATAAATATATAGCAGCAGGCGGATTCACTGATAGTTCTGAGTTGCAATTTCCAGATGGAGGATGTTCGGCATTAACTATTTCTATTCCGCAAAGATATTTACATAGTCCTATTGGTGTAGCTTCTTTATTTGATATTCAAAGTTCAATTGATTTATTAGTATTATTTTTAAAATCCCTTTCAAAAGAAGTTTATGATGAATTATTTTTATTTAAATAATCACAAAATAAGATCCACAATTAATTTTTAGTTGTGGATTTTCATTAGCTATTATATATATGATACTATTGAATTTCTATAATATTTTAGTATATAAAAAAATTAAATATCATTGTATAATAAATATTATGAATTTAAACTTATGCAATCATATATATGTCTTAAATAAAAAAATAGACTATGGCAAAAAATAAAAAGGTTTGACTAGCAGTTGGTTTATCAATATCAGCTAGTTTAGTTGTTGCAGGAGGAGGAGCGATAATATATGCTGCAACAAAAAATGATAATATAAAGGAACAACAGGACGCATTGATTGCTCAACAAGAAATTATTAAGCAAAAAGAAATAGAAATAGAAAATGCTAGAATCGAGTTATCTAATATCAAAATACAACGACAAATATTGAGTGAAAAAATTAAAGAAATTGATAAAAATATAAGGGATTCTCAAAGCAAAAATGAAAGAGTGAGGACTAATTTAGAACAATCTAAGTTAGAAATATATATTAAAGAAAAAGAATTTTCTGATATTACTAATTCATTAGAAGAAACCAAAAAAGAATTAACCAAAACCAAAAAAGAACATAATGAAATTAAAACTAAATATGATCAAGCAAAGTTGTTATTTGATGAAAAATTTGTTGAATTTAGTAAGAAAGAGAATGATTTTAATGAAGCGAGTAAATTATTAGAAGCAGCAACAAAAGCAAAGCAAGCAGCAGAAAAAGAATTGCAAGATGCTAAAAAGATGTTGCAAGAAAAAACAAATGATTTACCTATTAAAGAAAATGAAAAAGAAAAAATAACTCAAGATATAAAAGTTGCAGTTGAAAAAGAAAAAGAAGCTTCTGAAAATGCTAGAAAAGTGAATCATGATTATGATTTGAAGAAGCAAGCGTTAGAAAAAGAAACTATGGAATTAGGTTTATTAAAAGATGAAGAAAATAAGCTAAATTCTGAATATCAAAAAGCAAAGCAAAAAGTAACAGACTTAATTAAGTCTGTTAGTGATAACGAAACTAAACTAGAGAAGTTAAAATCAAATATCAAAGATTTAGAAGTACTAATTACTCAAAAACAAAAAGAAGAAAAAGAAACTAATACTGCATTAGAGTCATTAAAAAATACACACAATAGTATTACGGCTAGTTATGAAAAAATTAAAAGTGAATATGATAAAGTTTATGAAGATTTAAAACAAAAAAATGAGAAATTTAATAATGTTAATCAAGTTTTAATGCAAGCTCAAAAAGTAAAACAAGAATCTGAAACAGAAATAAATAATTTAACCCAAACTTTACAACAAAAACAAGAGCAATTAACTGAAAAAAATGTAAATAAAGCAAAAATTCAATCTGATTTAGATTCATTAAATACAAAAGTAAAAGCATTGCAAGATGAAGTTAATACGTTAATAGAACAAGAATCTGAACTGCTTATAGATTTAGAACCTAAAAGAGATGAATTAGAAAAAGCGAATACAGAATATAATAAATTATTTCAAAAATTAAACGATGAACAAAAAAAGATTGATGAACTTAATCAACAAAAATTAAATGTCCAAAAGAAACTTCAAGATGCAATAAATGCTCCACGAACAAAAACAGTTGAAATTAAAGTTTTACAAGAAAAAATAAATGAAATAAATAACTCAATAAAAGATAATGAAAATAAACAAAAAACAGCAGAAACTAAATCAAAAAAAGCAAGTGAAAAATTTCCTGAATTAGAGAGAAAATTTGAGGAAAAAAATAACGAAAAAATAAACATTGAGTTTGAAGTAGAGCAAGCAAAAGCGAAAGAAACACAAGCAAAAGGTGAATTAATTAAAGAAACTAATGAATTAACCCAAAAACAATCTTTAAAAACTGATTTAGAAAATGAAAAAAATAACCTAGAGCAAAAAATAACTTCGTTAATGAATGAAATAAAAGATCTAGAAAGTGATCTTAGTCAATTAGATCAAAAAATCGCTAACGCAAATACTGAATATCAAAAAGCAGAAGAAGAAGCAAGAAAAGCAAAAAAAGAATTAGATGAAAAAGAAGCAAAAAAGGATGAACTTTTTCAAAAAGTAATTGATTTGCAAAATAAAAATGCTCCACATAATGAATTTTCAAAGGCTGATACTGAAGCGCATAATTATCTTAAAAAAACAGTTGTTCCCGCTAGAGCTAATTCAACCCATAAAGAAAATGTTAAAAATAATAAAAAAGCAGCTAAGGATAAATTAGAACAAGAAAAATCTAAAAAACAAGAAGAAGTAAAACATAAAAACCAAGAAATTGAAACGGCAAAAACTGAAGTTACCAGAAAAGTTTCCGAATTACAAACAATTGTTGAACGAATAACAGAAGTACAAAAAATAGTAACTCAAGCAAGAAAAAAACATGAAATGTTTAATGAAGAACTTAAAGAAAAAGAGCAACAAAATACTATAATATCTAGTGAGTTTAATAACCTTGAAGAAATGCTTGAAGAAATATTAAAAACAAAAAATGATGCTGATGAAGAAAACGAACAAGCTACAAAAAACATTGAAATTAAAAAGCAGGAATTAGGTCAAACAAATATGCATCTTCAACAAGCACAAAAAGATTTTAATGAAGCTGATAAAAATAAAGCAGCAGCTGAAGAAGAATTAAAAAAAATAGAAACTCAACTTAAAGAATTAGAAGCTAAAAAAGCTGAACTTGAACCACAAGTTAAAGAAAAAGAAACATTTAAAAAAGAAAAAGAATCTATATTTAATGAAGCTGAAAAACTTCATAATCAAACAAAGAAAGATAAAGCTAAAAAAGATAAAGAATTAGAAACAATAACTAACGAAGTTTTTCAAAAAAGAAGCGAATTAAATGAACAAACTAATTTCATTACTCAATTAACAAGAGAAATTGATGAAGCGCAAACTAAAAAAACAGAAGCTATGCGAAAAATAAATACCGCAACTAAAACGATAAAAGAAAAAGAGCAAGAATTATCACAAAAGCAAGATCTAAAAACAAAGGCAGAAGCAGAACATCAAAAAATACTTCCAAAATATAATGAAGAAAAAACAAAATTTGATAATTCTAATAAATTAATTCAAGAAAAAACTGAATTACATAATCAAAAATCTAGCGAGCTTGAGTTAGCGCGAAAAGCGCTTCAAGATACAATTCAAGAAGAAAAAGAAACAGAAAAAGCATTATTAGAAGCCAAAGCTAAACAAAAAAATGAATTGGATGATGCAAAACTTCAAGAACGTCAAGCGAAAGAAAAATTAGATCAAAAAACTGAAAAAGTTAACTTAAAAACTACTATAGTAAGTAATGCTCAGTCAATTGCTTCAAAAGCATTAGAAGATAAAAAAGCAGCTGATCAAATGCATATAAAAGCAGCTAAAAATCTAGAAGATGCAAATCTGAATTTAACAAATTTAAATAAAGAGATTGAACAAATAAAAAAGATAATATCTGATTCAAACCAAACTATTAATAATGCACCAAAGAAAATTAATGATGTACAAAATAATATTGAACAACAAAAAAAGAATGTTGAATCTAAACAAATGATTTTTGATAAAGCGACTGTAGAAATAAAAAAATTTCAATTACCAAAAGAGAAGCTTGAAAAACAACTTAATGGTTCTAATCTTGTATTACAACAACAAGAAAAGCAATTACAAGATAAGTCTAAATCCTTAGAGAATTTAAAAAATGATTTAGATAATATTAATAAAAATATATCTAGATCAGAAGAAAATATTTTAAGCGCTAATAAAGAAATTGAAAAAGCATTGAAAGAAAAAGAACTATCAAATCAAAGGTTAAGTGAACTTAATAGAGAAAGTGAACAAAAAAATAACTACATTATCAACAAAACCAAAGAATTAGAAAAAGTAAAATAAGATTTAAAATAACAAATAAGCCTTATTTTTGGTAAACATTTTTATTGTTAAATAATTAAAATTAACCCTCAATTTTAGGGTTAATTTTAATTATTAATCATAAGGTTTGTAAACCCAATTAAATGATATTTATTGTATTTAGTTTTTAAGAACCTATTGTTACTAAAAATATAAAAAATATTTTCATATTCTTAAAATTGATTATGCTATAACTCTTGGATATATAAATTAAAATGAGTGCAAAATGAACTTAAATTTAACTAAATTTATTTTTATTAGAAATATTATTAAAGCTATTATAAATAGTTTATATTTCATAAATAATATCACCATCCATACCTAAAAAGTAAAAGTTTTTATATAGCATTTAATAAATAAAAAAACAATTAAAGGAAATTTTAAAAATGTTTATGGTAGAAAAAAATATAATAAACAATTTGAAATAAAAGCTAAAAAATAGTTAGTTCTCAACAATTTATGAAACTAAGTAGGAAAAAATTAGAACAAAACCTAGATATTTTTCACTTTAGATTTTATTTCTAAGAAGAAATTTAAAAATCAAGAATCTGTTAAAATAAAGTTTTATTAAGTATTGATAAGTTTTGTATAATACCGAAATATTTAAAATTAATTAATAACAGTGTATAATAATTATTATGAATTACCAAATAATAACCCCTTATATATATATATATATATAATCCCCAATTAATGGAAGTAAGTAGTAGCGTGAATAATCCCCCTAAAAAAATCAGGGGGATTTTTATTTTAATCTTTACCCCTTTTGGAGGAAAAATGAATTATTTGGATGGTTTAAAAACACCAAAAAACATTCTTACGGAATGAGAGCAAGAAGATAATAAAAAAAGCAACATTATCAAAAAAACAAAATTTAGCATTATCGATAATGAATTGTTAGGTTTAAGACCAGGACAATTCTTAATAGTAGGAGGAAGACCAGGAACAGGAAAAACAACCTTTCTTATCAATCTAATTAATAACATAGAGCAAACATTATCAGAAAACGAATATATTTTATTTATCTCATTTGAACAGTCATCAAATGAAATTGTAGAAAAGTTATTTGCGCTTAATACTTGTGAAAAATTAAAAACCTTTTATGAAATTGATAAAAAAGAAATTTTAAACAGAAACCCAGAAGCAACGCAAAAACTTAAAGAGCAAAAAATATTAATTTATGATAATGCATCTTTAATGGTAGAACAGATAACAACATTGATAAATGAAATTGAAAGTAATTTAAATATAAAAATTAAAGCATTGTTTTTAGACCATATCCAAATTACACAAACAACAATAAATGGTAATCGTTATGAAAAGACTTCAATAGTTTCACGAACTTTAAAAATAACAGCATTGCAAAATAATATACCAGTAATTGCATTATCTCAATTATCAAGAGATTATGCAAAAAAGACAGCAGCAAAACCAACAGCACCTAACATCACAGACCTTAGAGATAGTGGTAATTTAGAACAAGACGCAGATATAATAATGTTTTTATATGAGCTTGATAATGAAAATGATAATCTTTTAAAAGAGTTAGGCGTTTCGATAGTTAAAAATAGAAATGGACGTTTAACAAAAAGTAAAGTTATATTTTCACCAATATTTGCAAAAATTTGAGATTTTGAAGAAGCAGCAAAATTAGGAATAACTAATTCTTTAAAAGGAGCGCAAAATGAATAATACACAAAAATTAAAAGCATTTGGCTACAATATTGCAAAAGGTATGTGTAAGATTTTAGATGCACCAGAAAAAAGAGAAACAGTAAATGGTAAAGTTTTTGCAACAGCAAGAGCATCATTTACATCATACACTCAAAGACCAGGTGAAGCATATACAACTTACTTTTCTTTAATTGCTTTTGGTAAGAATGCAACAAGATTAATAAATAATTTTCAAGCAGGGGACTTTATTAGATTTATTGGTAAGATTTATCAAAAAAAATATTTTAATGAACAAAAAAACACAGAATCTATATCTTTAAACGTGCATATTTTAAGTATGTCGAAAGTTGATAAATTTTTAAATCAAAAACAAATGGAGGACGAATATTTTTCAATTGAAATTTTAAGTACATTAGCACAAGACCCTAGAAAAATTAATGATGATACTATACTTTTAAATGTATGTTATCCTAATAATTCGGATGATGCAGAGTTTATAACAATATTTTCAAAAGAAAAATATTTAGAACGTTTAGCACCTAATGAACAAAATTGTTTTAAAAAAGGGAAGATTATAGGAATAAAATTTTTACCTTATGGAGTTAAAAAAACTACTTCATCAGGAAAAATTTATATAGGTATTACAGGACAAGCAACGACAATTTTTTATGTTGAAGACTTAATTGATGATAATCCATTAATTGCTAAATCAACTCAAAATGTAGAATTAAGCGCACAAGAGACAAAAGAATTATATGAAAGTTTATTTTTAGATTAACAGATGATACCAGAATTTACAGAACAAAAATTAAAACAGATTTTACATTATACAGACCTTGATGCAAATCCAAGTTATGACGCATTTAAATCAAAAGAATTTTACGAAATTCAATCAGGCGCAAAAGGAGTATCAAAGTCTTTTGGTGGAGCAATAATATCAATTTATCGATTAGTAAATGAAAAAATATTTTGTAGTGTATGATGTCGTAATCAATATAACCATATCGCTAATACATTGCGGCCTATGTTTTTAAAAGTATTATCTTTTTTAAAAGATGAACATAATTTAGATTACACAGAATATATAACCGTGACAACTTCAGGTGTTTATTGAAATTTTGACGATGGCGGAAAAGGTCGTTGCATACTTTTTCAAAACTTCGAAAAGACCCAAGCGTTTCAAGGAATTACACTACCAAATAACGCATTTAAATTTGGTGAATTAGTTATTGATGAACCGATTGAAGACCCAATTGATACTAAAAAGACACCATTAGAATTACAACAGCTTTATGAAGTGCAGGAAGAAAAAATACCACTTTTAATTCAAAATACAGTTTTAAGAACACAAGCACCTGATAATTTTCAAATCAAAGTAAAGTTTTTTTACAATATTTTTACAACAGAGCATTTTTTAATACAAAAGTTTCATAATGTAGTTTTACCGATTTTAACACCAGATGGTAATCCAAATAATTTAATAATGGAAAAATTAATTAAAGAGCATTATATACAAAAAACAGATGCTAATTTTGATGATGATTTAGGCATAACTATTACAATGTTCGCAAAAACTTTTGTACCAAAAAAAGAATTAAGTGCAATACAAATGAAAAACCTAAATTCTTTAAAAAATAAGAATTTACGTTTATGGATTGTTACAGTTGCAGGATTTGTTTTTTTAGATGAAACACAAAAAACTAATTACTTTTTAAAGCCTTATATCATAAATAATTTAGGTGAGATTAGAAAAGAAATAGAATTAGTAGAAAAAGAATACTTTTATACGCTTTTAAAAAATAATGAAATTTATTCGATTTGAGATGGTTTTGATCCAGGTAAAGTTGATAATGCGTCGTGAGTGCGTGTTGCATTAACTAAAAAAGGAGAAATTTTAGTTTTAGAAGCAGTAGAAGATATTAAAGCTATTACAAAAACAGATAGTAGATTACAAAATTGTAGAGCATTATTAAAAATAATTGATGAAAGCAATAAAGATATAATGCAATATTTAAAAAATAAAAATTCTCTTGATGATGAAGAAATTTTAACAGCAGAAACATTTAACAGTGTTATCGCTTGTGATAACGATATTATTATTGAAAACTTAAATGCAATTGCATCAGAAATGCAATTAGATAACATTTATGCAGTTAAAGCAAATAGACGTGATACAAATAAACAAGCTTTCGGCATTGTGTCTCGTCAAAATTGAGAAAAATTTATTTTTGCTAATGGTCTTATTAAATTAATAAATTCACAAGGTAGTAAAAAACTTTTAGAAAACTTTACTAAACAAGTTATACCCGACCAAGAATTAAAAAGAGATGAAAGTATTTTTGCAGAAATTTACGATTTAATTAATGCTTTTGAAATGGCGTGTTCGTTTATATATAAAAATCAATATTTAATTTTTCAAAGCAAAGGAGAATAAATGTCAAAAACAAATGAAGAAATTTTTAAATCAAATTTTATATTAACTAATTCTCAAAATTTTAATTCTATTTTCGGCGAAGGAAAAGAGTTTAAAATACCAGATAGTAAAAAACAATTTGAAAATGATGGCGCAGTACAACAAATGACACAACTCGCTAACGCTTTACCAAAAATAGAATTAGAAAATCAAAAAGAATTATTAAAGTTTTTGAATAATAATTATTTTTTAGAATTAATACAAAAATTAGAGGTAATGCTTTATAAAAAAGGATTAGCCGCATTAGGTATTTTAGAAAATAAAAAAATAGTTTTAGCAGAAGTAATAGATTATGCGTTTAATTTAGATAATAAATTATCTTTTTTAAAAGTTTCATTAGGACAACAAAAAATAAAAAATGAAGTTTTTGAAGTTGTTTATGAATATGATTTAGATAGTAATTACATTAAAAAATATGGTATTAGCACTAGAACAGGCAAA
Organism: Mycoplasmopsis cynos; assembly: GCF_900660545.1. Taxonomy (NCBI): domain Bacteria; kingdom Bacillati; phylum Mycoplasmatota; order Mycoplasmoidales; family Metamycoplasmataceae; genus Mycoplasmopsis; species Mycoplasmopsis cynos. The sequence goes on from NZ_LR214986.1 coordinate 311,780, forward strand.
ACAATATCGCCAAAAGAATTATTTGGTAGCACTTATAAACAAGAATTAAATGTTAATAATTTTATACCATTTACTGTTTTCAAAAATAAAGCAAGTGAAGCACCAGATATCGAAATGGTAAATCCTGAACTTTTTGAAATCTTAAATGCTAAATATAAATCATTAATTTTAGATATGTATTTATCTTTACCAATACCCCAAGTACAATGAAATGTCGGCGGTACAAAAGCAGACCAAATTGTTAAAAATCTTTTTAGCTTAGATAATAATAGAACGGTTAAAATCGATAGCAAAGCGACAATATCTGCGTTAGGTGATAATTTTGATATTAAATATGCACCAACACAAGCACCTCAAATTATCTCAACAATTGAAAATTTAATTTATTGAATTAAAAAATCTTTATTAATTAAAAAAGATGGTGATGATGGTGGTACTCATAATAAGCACAATGCAGAAATAGCTACATTAAATTCAGCGTATGAAGATTATATTGAAATGAAAGCAAATTTAAGAGAGATATATTATCAAAACTTTTTTAAAATCATTTTAAGAATACTTAAATTAAACTATGAACAAGATATAAATGTTATTGTTGTTTCTTCAACTAAATGATTAGAAGAACAAGCAAAACAATTACAAATAACACAAAATGGTGTTATGCTAAATAATAATCAAGTAGTGCATCAATTAGACCAAGAGGAAGACCAAAATGGACGCATTAACAATTAGTGATAACATAACAACTTTATATGTTTATAAAATTAAAAATTTTATAGAAAAACAAAAACTAGAAACAAACTCTAAAAATTTTATTAGACTTGAATTTGTCGGTGAATTTGATGCAACAATTACAGCAAGAGCAAAACAAACAAATTTAAATTTAGATAATAAAATTTTAAAACTAGGTTTAAATGATAGTTTAACAGTCGCTATTGATGATAATTTTATTTTTGATGAAAATGAGTTTTATTTTATTTTAGGCTCAAAATATCAAGCGCATACAGGTTTATATGATGCTTACTATTTTGAAACAAAAATTGATGAACTAATTTTTAATGATTTAGGTGATGATAAAATCCAAGAATTTACAATAACTAAATTAAAATCTTTTAAAGAATTAAATGACATAGAATTTATTGTTGTTAATGATGAAGATGATGTTAATAATGAATTAGAAGTTGTTAATGCAGATGATAAAATCGATATTACTAGTTATCAACTAGAATTTTACTCATCAGCATTAATCAATCAAATAATGCACTTTAAAAATGATTTTTTTGAAGTCCCTAATTTTGAAATTAAAGATAATAAAAAACCTATTTTAATTTTTGCTAATCCAACCGCAGTTTATGATAATACTTATTCTTTATTTTTATGAAACATCTCAAAATTTTATGTAGATAATTGAAGTGTTATAAGTTTCTTTTTAAGACGCTTAACATTAGAATATCATAAAAATTATGAACATTATTTAAAGCAAATTGTTAATAATGGTAGTCATCGCGAAATACTAAAAGAATGTGCTTATAACACCTATGTAGAGTTTCAAGGCACAGAAACCCAACGTAAAGAATGAGCAGATAAAAACGGTAATGCAAAAAGCTCAGACATTAACGACTATTTAATCCGTAATTTTTTATCAATTAGACCAGAAGCAGAAAAGATAAAGTTTTTAAGTTTATTATTAATGTTTTCAGAGCAAATTGCTTCGTCTTATTGTTGAAAAGGTGGATTAAATGATGAACATAAAGCAGCATTACCAATGACGGCACATTTTAAAGATATTGCTAATGAATATTATGTTGATAATCCTAGAATTGTTTTAGAAAGTTTATTATATAGTACAAACGAACAAGATAATAACGATATAAAATTTGGTGTATATAATCAATTTTTAAATAAAAATATTTTCTTTTTAAATGGTAAAACAGTGCAATTCGCATTAACACCAGACCAATTCGAAGAACCAGAATTATCACAAAGACCTATTGACTTCAATAATAAAACTTTAAATCTAAATTATCCATTTTATTTATTTTTAACAGAACAAGATACAAGTAGCATTTTAGGTTTAAGTAGTACAATTCGCGGCCATTCAAAAGAAGTTATTAAAGATGATATTTTAGTATGAAGTGGTATTAAAGATGATAATAAAGCTCAGATTATTAATTGAGAGCAAGAAGTACAAAAATATCTTGCATCAGAATATCCTCATTCAGATTTTGAACTTTCAATTTTAGGAAGACAAGATATTTATACACGTTTATCAAATGTCCCTCTTGTTATTGAAAATAATTATTATTATGATGCACTTTTTCAAAAGCAAAAATTATATTTTAAAAAAGATAAATTTTATTTAAATGATAGTGATGCGTCCGAAGGATTAAATTCACCAGCAATAAGACACGAATATTTAAAAATACGTGTAGTTAAAAAAGATTATGATAACTTATTTACTTTTGAAAATCAAAATTTATTTATGATTAATAATCCAAATGACTTAAATAAAAAAATAAATAATCATATTAACAAAATTGAGTTTTTTACAAATCCAGATAAAGTAATTATTAAAGGTGCATTTTTACAAGATTATAAAATAATTTTAAAAGGTGGTGCTTTTGAAAATGGTAAAGAATTTAATATTAAATCAGACAATAAATTAACTAATAAATTAATTTTTTGAAAATAAAAACCAGGGAACCGCAGCCCAAAAAAGACGGAGGAGTTATTAATGAAACTATTCGAAAATTTATCTCAAAAACTTGGCATATCTTGTCAAGAAATGAATGAAAAATTAGGTATTAAGGAAAATGCTAGCAAGCCGGAAATACTTAATGCATTAGGTGTTTATGCTATTTTTGATGAAAAAGAAAACTTATCTAGTTATATCGCAGATAAAATAAGCAATAAGACCAAAGAATTAGAAGCTTCAAACTTAGAAAAAGAAAAAGCATTAAATGAAATTAATGAATTAAAAAATCAACTTTCTAATTTTGAAACTACTAAATCACATTTAAAAGAACTTATTAAAAATGAGTTTAATAAAATCGACTTCACAACTAAAACAGATTTTGAACAATTAGATATAAGTAAAATAGATTATTCTAATGTTAAAAAATCAATATTGCAACAAGCAAGCGAACTTAATTGAGAAGTTAAAGAACAACCCCAAACACAAGAACAACCCCAAGAAAGCAATTTTAAAGCAAAGGGAATATTAACAAGATATTAATAAAGGAGAATTTTATATGGCAAATGAATTAACATTAAAAAGTGCGTTGCAAACAGAATTTAGTTTAGTGCAACCAAAAACAACACACGGAGCAAATTTAACACTTCAAGCAGCACAAATGGAAAGAGCATTATCTAGTTTAGTAGATAAATCATTATTTTTAAATATTTGTAAAAATACTGTTATTTTAGAAAGCTCAGATTTAAACGTTAAAATACAAAAAGTAGTGGGTTCTAAATTTAGTCCTAAAACTGCGATTGGAACAGGTACAGCTAATAAATGACGTCTTGGTGGAAGTATTAACGTAAGTTGAAATGAACCAGTTACAGTTTTTGAAGCAATTACAGCATTTGAAAAAGAATTATTACCAATTGATTTAGCATCAAGTAAAGCAGCAAAAGTCGCAAATCAATGAAGTAGAATTTTTGAAAGAACAGCATTTAAAGAATTAGAAAATAAAATTATTACAGATAAAACCCAAATTCAAAAAGACTTATCAAAAATGCAAGCATTAGAAGTTTATAATGAACTTGTTAAAAAAGCAACAGAATTAACAGAAACAGTTGATACAGAGCAAGGTATTGACTTAATCGAAAGAGATAATGTTGTTATTATGGTTAAACCTGCTTTATTCGATAAGTTAGCGCAAGCTAAATTAACAGGGAATGGTGTTTTAGAAGCATTTGAATTAGGACAATATGGAATATCAAGTATCGCAGGATATAAAATCTATGCAAACCCATTTTTAAGACAATTTGACGCAATTGTTTTAGCAGACTTTATTGGTTTTGGTGCAATGTCACCAATTGCAATGTCATATGGTAAAATTGATAATCTTTCAAATGATTTAGGATTTTATTTTGAAGGTAAAGACGCATATGCATTTTTATACGATAAATTAGCATATGGTTTTGCAGCAACACAAAAAACAGCAGACGAGCAAGGAAAGAGAATAGAATTACCAAACGCAAACCAAGAATTAAAAGACAAATAATATGTTATTAATAACAACTACCCCAGAATTTAAAAAAGTAGTTATTAAAGATAATGAAAGGACTAGCAAATCACTTTTTAATTTTGGTGAGTTGCTTAGTTCTTTTTTTATTGATATTCTTGGTGATATTGTTATTGATGTTTTAACAGTTGCGTTTATACCGCTTGGAGCAGGTACATTTTTAATCAGAGCAGGCGCTAAGTTTATTAAAAATATTTTGTTAGATTTAGCGCGTACAGGAAAAGTTGATTGAGAAAATACTTTTTTAAATTTAGGTATTGACTTATTGTTTATTGGAGCATCATTTGCAACTAAAACAGCATTAAATACAACTAAAAGATTAGCAAAAACTAATAAACTAGCAAAAGCAATTTATAACACATATTCAACAGCAAAAAAAGGTTATGATTTTGTTAAAAAAGGAATTATTGAAAAGATAGCAGAAGCATCTAAAAAAACAATTCAAGCACTTCAAAAATCAGCAAAAGTTAGCCAAAGAATTAAAAACATTATTACACCTCAAAAAATTAGCTCATTAATTGAGCAAGGTAGAACAATATATCAAGCAATCAAAAATCCATTTTCTTTAATTACAAAAGGAGCTAGTAAATTAAAAGGCCTTATTAATCAAAGAGTTAAAAAAACAATTGAAAAACAAGGTCTTAAATTTTGAACTTCAATAGCTCAAAAAAGAGCACTTAATGGAAAAATAAGCAATAAATTAGCTAAAAAATATGCACAAGCGCTTAATAAATTTGAAAAAGGACAAATTTATTTTAATTCAAAATGAGTAAGTGGTGTGCGTGTTTATAATCCGAAATATTGAGAGCAAACAAGATTTATAAGTTTCTTTTTATATTTTAAAAGACAAGCGACTAAAACTAAAAATAATCCAAAAGGAAAAAGACCGCTTGAATTAGTGATGTCTATAAATAAATATTTTGAGTTTATTAATGCGTCATCAAAAGGACAATATTATTTAAACAATATTGCGTGAGGTTGAATTTTAGGAAAAGGTCGTAGGATATTAGATAATTTAACATTTAATAATTTAGATGAGTTATATGTATCAAAAGATTTTGAACGTTTTAGATTATCTTTCAATAAAGTAGAAAATCAAAAAGAAGCATTATTAAACGACGTTGAAAACCTGGAAAGAGTTAAAAAGCATAGAACAAATAAAACACAATCAATTGCATATGTTGATAAATTACAAAATGGAAAATATAAAATTAAATTTGCTAGAAATGTGAAAGATTTTAACTCTACACTATATACACGTCAAACGATATATAAAAAACAGAAAAGGAGATAAATATGAATGAAGAAAAGTGAATAAAAATTAAAAACATTTTTGAAATAAATTTAGATGCGTTAAAACAAATAGCATTTAATCAAAATATTGCAATACCTAAAAGACTTAAAAAACTTTTTGGCGAATTAAACGATGAAGCAATTATTGACAAAATGCAGTTACACGTATTTTTAGCAATAGATAATTTAGTTAATAATAAAATAACTAAATTACTTGAAGCAATTAATTACGATGAAACAAAATTTAAAGATGTTATTGGTGTTTATCGTGTGATGTCAGTGCATATTGCATTGTTACACGAAACACATTATCGTATTGTTTCAGAAACAGTACCAGAAATAGCAAATAGACAACGTTTAATATCTAATAATTTAAATACTTTTAATGAAGCACGTAATTTTTATTTAAATGAAAATTATTTAAATGAGCAAGCTTTAAGAACTATTGTTAATGCAGATTTTGAAAGTTTAGAAAATGAGCTTTTAATTTGAAAAAATAGAATTGAAAGCTCAGAAGTTTATAAAGAATTAAAAAATAAAACAAGTGATATACAAAATTTATTAGGTAAATATGAACATTTAAAATTGTTATTTAATACAGAATTAAATGATTTAGAAAATCAAAGAATTGCACCACTTGAATTAAGCGCGCAAGCGTTAAATCAATTAGTTTCAGAGCAAATAAATAAAGCTAATGAATTAAGTGATAAAGTAACTACTTTTGAAACAAAAATTGATGATATACCAGAAACAATAAATCAAAATGTCGCAAATCGTTTAGAAAGTTTTAGCCAAAAAGATAATGAATTAGAACAAAAATATATGCAAATAAATCAAAAGGTTGATAATTTTAAAAGCGAACAAGATAATACAAACTTAGCAAATAATTCTAAATTTTTACAATGCAAAGAAAAAATAACATCATTAGAAACTAAATCATCACAAAACGAACAAAATATTAGTGTAATTAGAAATAAATTACAAGAAGCAAATGAAGAACATAAAAATAATATAAAAGAATTGCAATCATCTAAAATAACAGCAGATTATGTAAATGATAAGTTATTAAATATTGAAGACCCAACACAACCAACACACGCAGCAAATAAAAAGTATATTGACGCCATTATTGAGCGTGTGCCAGAATTATCAACAAATAATACTTTTAGTGGTCGTAATACTTTTAATGATAATGTTAGTTTTGGTGGTAGTTTAGTTACTTCTAGCGCAAGCATTACACAAAACGAACAAGTGACAAATAAGCGTTATGTAGATACTAAAATATCAGAGCAGGCGCAAAGAATAACAGCAATAGAACAGTCACCAGGATTTACGCAAAATGAAAATGTTTTAACAACTCAAAATTTAAATGCAGTACCGCGTGAAATGAAAACTTTAACAATAGTACCTGCTTCAGGAAATACAGCATCAATATTTTTATCAGGTAAAAACAACACAAAATGAGAATTTTTTAGCGATGGAGGTTCTCGTAATTTTGGAGTATTTAATAAATCAGGTAATAAATATGCGTTAGAAATTAAACAAAATGGAGAAGTTAAAACTTTTGGCGTATTAAATGTAAATAATAATAAAATAACTAATTTAGCTAATCCACAAAATGAAAAAGATGCAGTAAATAAAAAATATGTAGATGATAATAAAATTGATATTTTAGCAAATACAGCTCAATTACAAGAAAATAACTATTTTAATGGTGATAATACGTTTCAAGGCAATGTTCAAATTAATAGAGCACTTTTTCTTATTGATACAGCAAATAAAGTTAAATGATATTTTGGAACAACAGCAGATGGTAATTTAACAATTAGTGAATTTGATAGTTCGGATAACATTTTTATACTTAATAAAAACGGTAACTTGGATGAAAATTGTAGTTTTTATAATTATTTAAAAAATAATTATGTAGATAAAAATTTTAAATATAGAGTTTTAACAAATAATGTTGGTACAGGACAAATTGAAATAAATAGTAAATATTTAGACGATGGAAGTAGTGTTATAATACCGTGACCTACATCACTAGAAACAAATGAAAATACATTATATCTACGTTTATCTTTAACAGTTAAAGGAAGTAAAGTAAATGATTATTTAACATCAACAACATTTAGATTTTTGTTTAGTTATAAAGGCGATAATATTCAAGGTTTTAACGATATTTTAGAAGCAGATAGTTCTTTAAATTTTTATTATCCAAATGGTACAGATGAAATATTTTTAATGCGTGTTTTTGCTAATCCAGAAACAGATGGTGTTAAAGTAAATCATCAAGTTATAAAATTGTATGATGGTACACGTGCTTATAATCAACCGTTGCAATTCGAATATGCTTGAGCAGAAACATATTTAAAAAAACAAGATGCATAATCCTGTTATTGAAGTTTTTGCAGCAGGTGGAGTAGGTGCGTGCTTATTAACAATTATTGTAATAGTCCGTTATTTTTTAAAGAAATATCAATTACCTAAACAAGAACAACAAACAAAAAATGAAAATAATATTAATATCACACCGCAAAAAGAAGAAGGTTCAAACGTGCTCAAAGAATTGATTTATGCCAACAGAGACAGCATAGAAAAAGCGAAGGAAGAATTAGATGAAATTAATTTAAAAATTGAAAGACTTAGTTTAGCAATGATTTTATATGTTAAATCAAATGGCGTAGATGAAACTATAAAAAATGAATTTGAAAATATTATTAAAGGAGTAACTAGTGAAAAAAATAATAAATAAAATAATTGAATTTTTTAAATGATTAAAAGTTAATTCAAAAAATGCAGCAATAACTTTATTAGAAAACACTAAATTAGATAAAAATGATATTAAACGTTTAAAAAAAATAGTTGATAATGATGTTTTTAGCAATAAATCGGTATAATTATTATAAAGGTATAAAGATAATAAAAATAACGCTTTAAGCGTTATTTTTATTCTATTCAGTTTCGGCTAAATAATTTTGTGCTAATTTTAATTCAGCATTATATTCATTATATTCTCTTGTGCTAAAAGCGTGAAATTCAGGGCCATTTAACATTGTTTTGTATCTTTTATTATATTCACTAAAAGTTCAAAAGCCGTAATAATGATTAGTAGTTTTTTCAATAAAGTACATTAATTGCTCAATTGACAAATCATCATTAAGTCAAACAGAATCATTTTCAACTGTTAAAAATTCTTTAAATTCAACAGAATCATCATCTAATTCATAAAAATAGCTTCATTCTTGTTCATTTGCTAGTTTATATAATTCTTTTTTTAATTCTTCTTTATCGCTTTCAGTTTTATAAAAATTGTTGTAATTTGTTAAATCTATTTTTGTTTTCATATCATCTCTCCATTTTCAAAATTTATCATTGTTCATTTATTATGCTTTTTAAATGCTAATAATGGTACTAGATTTAGTTTATTGCAAGCATTTAAAAAAGTTTTGTAATTAAAGTTATTTGTGTTCGTTTTTGATGGTTTAACTTGTATTGCATAAACAATATTATCTTTTTTTGCTAATAAATCAATTTTATAAACAGTATCAACAAATGCATTTGTTGGTTGTGCTCAATTAAAACCATTATTTAAAAGCGTTTCAGTTAATTGCTTTTCTTTTTTATAATTTATAAAAGTTCAATACAACAACACTTGCTCGTATTCTTTTTTTAAATTTAGATCAATATTATTTTTTTGCATTCATAAATCAATTTTGATATTAAAATCATTGATTATTAATGCTCTAAACTGTTTATAATTAGTGCTATTATATTTTCAACATATTTTTTTAATATTTAATCCTAATTGATTTAAAGCAGGCAATTTTAAGTGCGCCACGGTATACCTAATTTTTGTCTTGTTTCTTCTAATTTTTTTACTTCATTTTTTAAATTTGTAAAATAACTATGTAACTCTACGCTATCAAATAGTTCATTTACATATTGCTTATGCATATCATTTAAATTTGCAAATATTTTTTCAATTGCGCTTTCTTTAATTTTTGTATATTTTTCAATTAATTTATTTACTTTATCTTCTTGTAAATTATTACTTTCTTCAACAGCACCAGCTCTAAAATCTAATGTGTTTCTTAATAAAATAAGCGCATCAATTATTAAGTCTATTATTTGTTCTTTTTTAACTTCTAAGCGCTCTAAAAATCGTCCAGCACCTAAAATATTATCTAAACACTCAAAACCGCTTAATTTTAAATTTAATATATTCTTTTTTAGTTCTTTTTCAATAAAAACTAAATCAGGTTTAATTAAATCACTAATTTTTGTTATCATCTAATAAATCTCTTTCTTCAAGTTCTTCATAATATAAATTTATTATCTCATCTAAAAGGTCTTCAGTTTGTTTAGATTTGATTTTATAGTGTAGTTTTAATAATTCTTTTGCTCAGTAAATAACTTCATCTTGCAGCCATATAACTTGCTTATATTTGTTTAATTCTTTTTCTTTCATATTATCCCCTTCGATTGATAAATTAAGTCAATTATTAATTTATTTGGAATGGCAGAACGATCATTATAATTGCCTAAGTTTATCATTTTTATATTTGACTTTTCTTTTGTAGTTTTTGTATCAAAATAATAATTAGAAGCAAATGTTGTTGCTTTTTTTGGAAAATTTTTATCATAAGCAAAATAATGTAATTTATTATTTATTGTTTCAAAATTACAAAAACTATTTATATATTTAAAAATTCTGCTGCCTTGTGGATTTTCGATAAAAAATATTTTAGGTTTTAATAATTGTAATATTAATATTGTTGCTAGTGTTGTACTTTGTGCTTCTAAAATTGAACTCTGTTCTTTAAAAAAATCTCTTTTTGCATATCATTGTGCGTATTCATTATATGCTATAAAATGACTATAATTTTTAAGTTCTAAATTACCATTTTCTAAAATATTTTTAAGTGCTTTACCAGGATTAGCAGTGGTTCAAGCTCTGCAAGGCGGTGATGCAAACACTATATCAGGCGCACCTACTTTTTTAATTAATTTATTTATATCTTGTACTAATGTTTTATTATTTAATGATAAATCGATTTTGATATAGTTGTTTTCGTTTTCTTTATCATTTATACCAAAACTATAAACAACAACATCATTATCATTTTGTAACGCTTTATAAATTGACCTGTTCGCATCATCAAATAAAGCTCAGACTATTAACTTATTCATTTTCTTTATTTTTTGGTTTTTCAACAAAATAATATCACAATTGATTAGTACCTAAATCTTTATCAAAATCATCATAATTAATATGTTTAGCCATTTTATGTAATAAATAATCATATTTACCAAATATTTTTTTATATTTATTTACTTTATCTTTTTTTATGTCATATGCTTTTTTTAATAACTTGCATTCATTATGCAATTTAATAATTGTATCAATTAAATCATCTTTTAATTTTGTTTTTAATATATCTTTTAATGTTTTTGCTTTTTTCATTTTATACTCCTTTTAAACAATAAATTTTGCTAATTTACTTGCAAATTCTTTAATTGTCTTTTTATCATTATCGATTTGTAATTGTAATTTATGTATTGTTTTTTCTAATTCAATAACGTATTCTTTTGATGCTTTTTTTGCTTTATTTTCTAATGAGCTTTTTGCTAAGTACGCATTATTTTCTCTTATTTTTTCTTTCGAAGAGCGATAATATGTATTTATTAAAACTTGGTCGGATACGTGTCCTGTTTTAAGCATTATATTAAATGTGCTTTCACCATTATTTAATCATTTAGTAATTCAATAAGTTCTAAAGCTATGTGATGTTATTTTTTCATTTACACTTATATTTAAGAATTTATTTACTCTTTTTGATGCTTCATTTATTCAGTTTGAATATTTTTTATAAGTTAAGTTAAAAGTATTCTTTTTGCTTCATTGCTCGTATTCATTTTGGATATGTTTAGGTATTATAAATTGACGTTCTTTATTATTTTTTGATGCTTCTTCAAAAACTTCATAATAACCTCACAACTCATTAAATTTAAATTTATTTTCTTTTAAAATTTTTATTGCTTCATTAAATCTAGGCAAGTTTTCATACAAAAACTCAGTCATTAAATAAATCTCAAAATCATTTGATTTTTTTGCTTCTTCTCTTAGTAAAATCATTTGCTTATCAGATAACGGCTCTTTAAGTGGCGTTGTTTGACCTTTAATTTTTAGAGGTTCAATCTCATAAACATATTTATTCATTCTTTTGTTATAAGCGCTCAAAAATGATTTTATGACGCTTAAATGATTTATTTTTGTTGTTTTTTTAGTTTCAGAATTATTAATTACTTCAAATACTTCTTCACTGTTTTTAAAATTTTTTGTTATTATTTTTTTTAAAATAACAGTATGTATTGTTTTAGTTGTTTTCTTTCAAGTTTTAGATTTTTGTTCTAAATAAATATCTAAAAATTCTAATAAAGTCATAATTTATTTTTAGTAATCATTGTAAAAACTTTTTTTATTTTTTTATTGTCCTAATTAATATTTAATATAAAATATTTATTAGGTAGTAACAGGTCTCACAATGGTTACTACCTTTCTTTTATTTTTTTTAATTATGTAATTAATGAAAAAGCATATAGAAGTTTAAACTCCTATATGCAATTATTATTTTAAGAATATTATAATAACGCATTAACAAGGGTCTCACTTCTCATTAATCACGATAATATTATAACATTAAATTCAGGAAGTCAATGAAAATTTTTAAAAATAAGGAAAAATGATTTTGTTTGCATTTATCAGGTTACTTTTTGCGACATAGTAACCGATAGAATTATAAAATTTTAATTAATCTATTTTTTTAATATTTTTATAATCTTGTTTATGCATAATATAAAATATCTATAATACATATATATTATATATATATAATATATATGTAATTAATATATAATAAATAAAAATATTTGTTAAAATATATTTTTATTTATTATATTATAAGTATACTTATAATATATATTATTAATACTTATTAATAACTTATTAAATATATTACTAATACATAAATAAAATAAAAACATTAAGTCTTTTATTTTATTTATGTATATTAAGTATAATAATATTACTTATAAAGGATAAGTTATTAATGAGTATTAATTTTTACTTTTAAAATTTATTTTGAAGTTCTAAATAATGTTATAATTTATTTGTTAGATAACGGGGATTTATTTTTACTTATTAACAATAATCAATAGTAACAAATAAACATAAACAATAACCTTATTATTTTTTAGGGGACTTCGCAAGTGCTTGCGACAACTTGCTTCAGCCCCTCAGATGATAAAGGTATATTGTAGAATATGTTATTTTTTACAGTTATTGTTAATAAGTTCTCTCTTATTATTAATTGAAAATTATATATATATATATATATATATCATAAATTAAAGTTAATTAGCCTATTACCTAGTTTTGAAAAAAATAGTCAAATGAAATTCTTAAAGAAATTTAAGAATATTTTTTAATATTTTTTTATGAAAAAGACTATCAGAATTTTGGAAACATTTTCAGGTATAGGTGCTCAAAATAAAGCAATAACAAATATAAACTTAGAAAGAGGTGAAAAGGTTTTTGATATAGTAGCAACAACTGATTGAGACGCAAGAGCAAATATATCGTATGCAGCAATGCATCATGATTTAAAAATAAATTATAAGAAAATTTTAAAGCAACATAATTTAACAGATGTATATCGCATAAATAATTTTCTAAGTAATTTTAGCATTTCATTAAATTCTAAAAAAGAATCTAAAATTTTATTGAAAGATTTATTGTTTAAAGAATATTTGTCTGCTTCAATTCTTTTAAGCAATAATCAAGTAGATATTACAAAATTAGATCCAGAAATATTAAATAAAAATGATATTGATTTAGTTACTTATTCTTTTCCTTGTCAAGGGCTCTCAGTTGCTAATATGGGTAGAGCAAAAGGAATAAACAATCAAGAATCAACTTCTAATTTAGTTTGACAAATATATAGAATTTTATCTGAATCCAAAAAGAAACCTAAGTATTTAATGATGGAAAACGTACAAAATTTATTATCGAAAAAGTTTATGCCAGAATACAAAAAGTGAAAATTATCACTTAAAGAATTAGGATATAAAACATTTACAGTAGTAATTGATGGATTAGATGTAGGTTCTATTCAAAAAAGGAAACGTGTATTTGCCTTAAGTGTTTTAAAAGATGTTTATACACCTTTTAAAAATGATAAAGAGTTTAATGAGTATATTTATTTTAAAAATAAATCAAAAAAGCTAACCTTAGAACAAAGAAAAACATATTTTAAAAGGATATTTAATTTTAATACATCTTTAAAAGAAAATATTAAAGCATTAATTAATGATACGCCTTCAAGAAGAAGAATGATTAATACTCAAAAGCACATAAATAAATCAAAAGATTACATTATTAATACATTAACAACAAAACAAGATAGAATTCCATGCGTCGGTATTATTGAACATAAAAATAATATAAAAGGAAAACTAAATTATAGATTTATTACGCCAAAAGAAGCATATATGTTAATGGGATTTAGTGAAAAAGATTTTGATAAAATTAAACCTTTTTATGAAAAAAATATTTTAACAAGAGAAGCATTATACAAACAAGCTGGTAATTCAATAGTCGTACAAGCTATTACATCTATTTTTAACGTTGTAGAAGATATTGAAAATATGGAGAAAAATAATGGATAAAAGTAAATGAGAGAAATTTTTTAAAGATAATGGTTATGAAGTATGAAATATAGGCACCAATGTATCAACATATATTGATAATACGGTAATTGAGTGAATTAAATTTATTGATAAAAATAATTCAAAAATAAATGAATATAAAAATGATAGTAATGAAATTATTAATTACTATTTTAGTGAAGCGAGCGCTATTGCTTTTTATTGCAATTACAAAGAAAAAAATTCTAATTCGACTAATAAACAACTCATGAATGTTTTAACAAGCGTAAACATTATTGAAAATAAGAATAATTTTAAGCAAGTTAATCCAGAGTTGATAGATTTTTATCAAAAACAAGTGAACCAAATTCAAAAATTGTCTAATAAAGAAATAATATATAGTTTTATAAGAAGTGAATTAGCTAATTTATTAAAAGAATATATTATTAATCCTTTAAAAAATAATGAATCATATAACTTTGATGAATTTGGTTGTGTAAATAAAAATAGCCAAAAAACTAAATTTTGATTCAATGTATTATTAACTATGGATTCTAATTACTTTGAAAGTAGTTTTGCTAAAAATTGAGATATTGAATTCGATAACACATATTATAAGGAATTTGTTTCAAACTTACTGGGCAGCCATTTAGTTAGTGAGAATAGTTCATATGATCATGTTATGGGTATTTTTAGTGATATCATTTCAAAAATAGATAATATAACAAATATTAAGAATGTTTCATGAGAATTTATTGACATAAAGAATTCACTAACAAATGATATAAGTAATATGAATGATAAAGATGAAACAAAAGAAAAAAATCCTTTATTAGATAAACTTAATAATTTAACAACTAATATGGATATTATTTCAGAAGTAGTTTCATTTAAAGAATTTGTTGAATGTTGAGATCATTTAAAATATAAAATACCAATTTTTCAAAGAATTTATTCATGAGATGAGCAAATGATAAAAGGGTTATTTAATAACATCTTTGAAGGTTCTAAAAATAACAAAAATTCATTTTCATTTTTAAATAGTATTATTTTAATGAATGTTAATAATCGATACAACATAGTTGATGGACAACAAAGAATTATTTCATTACTTATTATTTATCTTGCTATTTTTAGAAAAGCAAAATATATGGGTGATGAAAAAACCTTAAATATATTAAAAAGTTTAGGTTCATTTGGAGCAGATAAACGAAATATTTTATATAATCTTAGTGATAAATTTGATGAAAACTATGATTATTATGATCAATTACGAGAGTTATATTATTTAGATGATGAAACAAAAATTGACAAGAAAATTAGAATATATAGAAATTATAATGAGATAGTTAGAGAAATTGAAGAAAAAATATCATATGATAATATAAAAGACTTTACCAAATATTTTATTAATAATGTTAAATTTAATATTAATCTTATTAAAGATGATAGTGAAAATGCTTTAAATAAAATATTTCAAAATATGAATCAATACAGTAAAAGACTCGGGGCTTTAGATTTATTAAGGAATTTAGTTTTTGAAAAAACAAATGGCAATAATAATTTTATTAAGCTATTTAATAATAGTATTAACATATTTTTTAGAAAAAACCATAAACTGGATGCTGATGAAAATATCAAAGAAATTCTAGTTTTTTTGGACTCATGATTGGCAAAATCGAATAAAATAAATAAAATAGATGATATCAATGATTGTTTTTATGATAATACAACAAGAGCATTTGAAAAATTTAAAATATTGATTGATGAATTTGAAACATCAAACAATCTTATTTTAGATATTTGAAAAGAAATCATAATATATGAATATGCCAAAACAGGTTCTTTAATAGTGATAAATAAATTAATAAGTAATAATGCAACTTTTTTTAAAAATGATGCTGTATTATTAAAAGAAAGTGTTAATGAATTTTCAAGAAAGTTAGAATATATCAAGTTTATAAATTTCCAAATTCATCATTTGACCACAGGAAACTCAAAATCAATTTATACACCCTTAATTTGAACATTAATACAAAAAATGCAAATTTTTGATAATATAACAAACAATAAAGAAAAATTATTGATTTTTAGTAAAATCTTACATAAGATTGAAAAATTTGGTGCTTTATGAGAAATTAGTTTTGAAGGTCAATCATTTAGCAAGCAAATTTTGTCAATAACAAGAGATACATTATATAAAAATGATAATATAGATGAAACAATTGCAAATGTTATTTATAATAAACTTTATGAAATTCTACCAGTATCTTTTAGAAAATTGGACAAAAATACTAAAATTAATAAGTATCTAGAAGAATTGAAAAATTTATATGACTATGAAATAACTGATAGTGATGATAAATTTAAATCACCACATAATAGAATTTATAAAATTATCATTGGTAGAGTATTTAATGGATTCAACAATAAAAAACAACCATTTTGGTATGAAGAATATAGTAGTAATGAAGAGAGAGAAAAATCTATTGATTTTATAAATTATTCATATGAACATTTTCTTCCTCAAAGACCGAATGATGATATTAAAAAGTGTTTAAATGAAAATGATATTGATATATCAACTAAATATGCATCTCTTGTTTTTAAAATAGGAAATGGTGTTCTTTTAGATAAAGAAGATAATGCTAAAATGAGTAATAAGTCAAAGAAGAATTATGTATTATATGGTATTAGAAATATAACAACCCAGAAAGCTCAAATACCCGGTTTAAAATCCTTAGATAGTGAGAATGATATTTTTATTAGTCCATTACCATTTGCTTCTGATGAAGAAAAATTAAATTTTACACTAGATAAGTTTTTAAAGATACAAGATTCTATCAATAAAAGATCAAAAGAAATTATTAATGCATATCTTTACATTTTATTTGGTGATGAAATAGATAATAAAGAGAACTAAGATTTTAAGATTTTTTAACAAAATTAGTTTTATTAATTTTTTAAAAAGTAATAGCCAAGAATCTAATTTATTATATATTAGTAAGTATTAAAATATCTATTTTTCAAAAGCAAAAAAATAAGTTATTATAAATTATAAAGTTACATATTATAAATAAAAAATGTATAATATTGTTATGAATCAAATTTCATTAAGAAAAAAAGAAAATCAAGTCCAACATTTGGTTGCTAGCATTTTAATGCATGATATCACAAATGTTAATATTCAAGAACCTGTTGTGATGGATGTAAAACTTTCATCAGATTTAAGTTATTTGAAAGTTTTTGTGACATTGAGTGGAAATGAACAGAAAGGAATTATTGCTTTGAATAATTCTGCTTTGTATGTAAGAAAGATACTTGCAAAATCACTTGATTGGAGAAAAGTTCCAGAGGTAAAATTTTATTTAGATGAAGTTACCGAAAATGGTTCTCGTATTGATCAAATTCTTAGAGAGATTCAAAATCAAAAATAATGATATTCATTTTTGTTTGATATGTTTGCTATACAAAAACAAGAAATACAATGTTTCTTGTTTTTTAATGTTTTTTATTTAATGATATTGTCCTTAAAAGTTTATTTATGATTTTTGATATTCTTCAAAAATTAAATTTATATGTATTGTAATGGTGAGCATTTGTAATTTCTTATCATTCTAAAAATTTCCAAAATGATTTTTGTATTTTTTTTTTTTTTTTTTGTTAAAAGTATAGTGATTATTAATGATAAAAATTTTGCTATAAAACATTAACTAATAGTTTAATTTTGTAAACGACTAAAATAAAAATTTTTAAAAATAATATAGATGACTAAAAAATAAAAAAACTTTTAGGCTTATTTTTTAATGCTATTTAAATTAAAAATAGCAAAAAATATATTTTAAAAAAATATCTTACACATTTAAAAAAGTATTAAAATTATATATAGCAAATTGTATGAGGAGATCTGGTTATGACTAGATGAATGAAATCATTCGAAATCAGCTTTTGGTTTTTATTTAGCATAATAGGGATAATTTTTGCTTTTTTATGTATTATAAACTCTAATCTCATTTTAGGATTTGCAATCGGCTCACTAACATCATACTTTTTATTTAAAATTACCATATTAAGTTATTTTAAATTCCTAAATCGCAAAAAACTTTTTTTGTTGCTAGTTATGTTTAAAATGCTTATTTTTTTTATTTTAATATTTTGTTTATTCTTGGTAGTGCGCCAAATAAATTTAAAGCATTTATCTAATCCAAATTATTCTTGAGTTTTTGGAAAAATAAATGTTATAGTTCTATCATTATCTTTATCATTAAGTCAGTTTGCATTGTTGATTCAGATAATGGTGGAAAAAGTTATAAATAAATATTATAGGAGGGCTTATGAAGGAAGGAACTAAATTTGATCTTTGAAATTGAAAGCAACCTCAATTAATTTCTTTAATTATAACAGTTTTAATTATTTTCATTTTTTCTATAACTATTTACTTAAAAGTTAGAAAAACCAAAGCTAATAAAGCTTCGAAAGGAATTGTTCAAATTGCTGAAGCTTATGTTGGTATGGTAGAAGCAAATTTCGAAAGTGTCGCAGGACCAACTAAAATTAAACCTGCAAAAATTTATATATTTACACTAGGGACATTTTTATTAGTGGGTAATTTAGTGGTGTTATTTGGATTTGAACCAATTGTTACTTCATACTCTGTTCCATTTACACTAGCAATTTTTACATGGTTTGGTGTTATGCTGGTTGGAACGATTTATGAAAAATTAAAATTTTATAGAAAGTTACTTATTCCAACTGAATTAATAGGTAAGCTTTCGATTATTGTTTCGCTAAGTCTTCGTATTTATGGAAATATTATTGGTGGGTCAGCCATTTTAGCATCAGTTTACTTATTTGCTGGATTTATGTGACAATTGGCATTTTCTGTACCAAGTACCCAAAGTTGATATTTCTTTGGTTTAATAATCACACCATTTTTACATTTTTATTTTGATTTATTCGGTTCTGTAATTCAAGCTCTTGTGTTTTCATTATTAACAACTGTTTATTGAGTAATGGAAGCAGAATCTACTAAGAAAAAGAAGAAAGTTAATTCAACAACTGAAAGACTTTCATTTAAAAATTGATCAAGAAAAAATAAAGAAGCTATTTATTAGGAGGAAACTATGATTTCACAATTAACAAGTTTATTACAAGAAGCAACTACAAGTGCAACACCAGTAGCAGAACAAAGCACAACATCATCTACAAAAGGATTGCTTGCAATTGGCGCTGGAATAGCAGCCATTGGTGTTATGGGTGCTGGTCTTGGGCAAGGTATTGCCGCTGCTAAGGCAGTTGAAGCTGTAGGAAGAAACCCAGAAGCAGAATCAAAAATACGTCTTATGCTTATTATTGGTGCAGGGATCGCTGAAACAACAGCTATTTATGCTTTACTTATTGCATTTTTAATCTTATTTGTTTAGAGATATTTTTAAAACATGATTAAATATTTAAATGAAGCTTCAAGTTCTTCATCAATAAGTGATCAATTCGGTCATAGATTTAATGAGTTATTTGGAGGACTATTTCCAAGTATTCCAATTGTTATTGCTACAATAATTGCGTTTTTAATAGTTTTTGGTTTATTATTTTATTTTGTTTATAAACCAGTTAAGAAATTAATGAAAGAACGTCAAGAATTTATGCAAAATAATATTGATGAAACCATAAAAAATAAAGAAGAAAGTATTTTAAGATTAAATGATGCAAATGAAGGATTGAAGAATGCGCATATTCAAGCTGATCAAATAATTTCACAAGCTAAAATTAAAGCAGAGAAAATATCAGATGTTTATATCCACAATGCTAAAATTGAATCAAAACGTATTTTAGATGAAACATCTATTGACATAAGCGCTCAACAAAGAGAATTTAACTTTAATTCTAAAAGATATGTTGTTGAAGTGGCGACAGAAATGGCTAAAAAGATTCTTAAAAGAGAAATAACAAAAGAAACTCAAGATGCAATAATAACTGAATATCTTAATTCTGATAAATCAGTAGAGGAATTATAATGTATCAAAAAAGTCATGCATCTGCTTATGCTGTTGCTATATTTGACATTGTTCAAGAAGAAAAAGAAGATAAATTTAAAAAATTACAAAATGAGTTTGAATTATTAAAAGAAATAATTGATAGTAATCCAGAATTTATTGATTATTTAAAAAATGATTCTATTTCAGAGACAACTAGATTAGAAACTATTGATTTAGCATTTAAGGATTTTGATTGAATAATTACTAATACTTTAAAAGTAGTAACAATAAGAAAGGCAATTACATATCTTAAAAAAATAATTATTGAATATTTAAAGTTATCAAATAGACATTTAAAAGTTAGATATATTCAAGTTGTTTCTGCCTTTCCATTATCAGAAAAGCAACTTGAAGATATAAAATTAAAATTACAAAAAATCACACGTAGAACTATCAAAATAACTAATAAAACAGACAAGAATTTAATAAGTGGATTCAAAATAATTTCTCATACTGAGGTTTTAGAATCAAACTATAATAAAGAGTTAGAAAAACTCAAAAATCAAATTATTTGAGAAAAAGAGGAGGTGTAATGCCTATAAAATTAGATGATATTTCTGAAATAATTAAAGAACGTATTAAAGATATGGGTTCAAAGGTTGATCGCTCTGAAATAGGACGGGTTGTATCTGTCGGAGATGGTATTGCCATTATTTCAGGTTTAGAAAAAGTTAAATATAGCGAGGTTGTAAGTTTTGGAACTGGTGTTTATGGTATTGCATTAAACCTTGAAGAAGAAACCGTTGGAGTAGCTCTATTAGGAGATGCCAACTCGATTTCTGAAGGTAATGAAGCCTTTAGAACTGGTAGAGTTATTTCTGTTCCAGTGGGTAATGCAATGCTAGGGAGAGTCGTTGACGCTCTTGGTGCGCCGATAGATGGAAAAGGTAAAATTAATACTGATAAATATTCTGAAATTTTTAAAACAGCTTCTGGTGTAATGTCAAGAAAAGAAGTTAATCAACCATTAGAAACAGGTATTTTAGCAATCGACACAATGATTCCGATCGGAAAAGGACAACGTGAATTAATTATCGGTGATCGTCAAACCGGGAAAACTGCTATTGCAATTGATACAATTATTAATCAAAAAGGTAAAAATGTAAAGTGTGTTTATGTTGCAATTGGGCAAAAAAATTCAACCGTTGCTCAAATAGTACAAAAACTTTCAGATACTCAAAGTTTAGAATATACAACTGTTGTTGTTGCTGGTGCTAGCGAATTAGCTCCACAACAATATATAGCTCCATACACAGGTGTAACAATTGCAGAAGAATGAATGAAAAACGGACAGGATGTTTTGATTGTTTATGATGATTTATCTAAACATGCAATCGCTTATAGAACACTATCATTATTATTACGTAGACCCCCAGGACGTGAGGCGTATCCAGGTGATGTCTTTTACTTACATTCACAACTTTTAGAACGTGCTGCAAGATTAAATGAGCAGTACGGGAATGGTTCGATAACAGCTTTACCTATTATCGAAACTCAACAAGGTGATATTAGTGCATATATTCCAACAAATGTTATTTCCATTACAGATGGACAAATTTTTACCAAAGAAAGTTTATTTAATGCCGGACAAAGACCTGCGATTGATATCGGTTTTTCAGTTTCTAGAGTTGGTTCAGCTGCGCAAACTAAAGCGATGAAACAAGTGGTTGGTTCATTAAAGCTTGAATTAGCTCAATTTAACGAAATGCAAGCATTTGCGCAATTTGGCTCAGACCTTGATGATTCAACTAAATCTATTTTGGATCATGGTTCAAAAGTTTATCGTTTATTAAGACAGGAACAATATTTTCCAATTTCTCAAGAAGTTCAAGCGATTATTTTAGTCGGTGTTAAAGAGAGAATTATTAACCCATTACCAATTGATAAAATTATTACATTTAGAGATAGTGTTATTGATTGAACGTCATTTGATAATGTTGGAGTTGAAATAGTGGATAGAATCAACAAAAACGGTAATATTTCAACTGATGATTATCAAATAATTGAACAAAAACTTGTTGAAGTAGTGAAATCAATTATTGCAACAATTCCAAATTATGATTCAAGATTATATAAACCATTACCTAAAAAATATTTAGGAAGTTCTGATGTCTAATTTAAATGGATTAAAAAACAGAATAAATGTTGTTTCTAATACTAAAAAAATAACAAAAGCAATGGAACTTGTTTCAACTTCAAAATTAAGAAGATTAAGAAATGAGTTTATTAATATTCAATCTTATCAAAATACATTGTCAGACATTTTTAAAGACTTGATGGAAAGAATTGAATTAAGCAGATTTTATTCTATTTTTCCAAAAAATGATAATAATTCTAAGTTATTTATTTTTATCACTAGTGACTTAGGATTATGTGGTTCATATAACCATAATGTTTATAAATTATTAGAGAATAAATTAAGTCCAAGTGACAAGATAATTGTCATTGGTGCAAAAGGCATTGGTTTATTAAAAACTATGAAATATAAAGAACAAATTCTTAAATCATTCGCAAATATTGGTGAGAAACTTTCATATGAAATAAGTTCAGCGATCATTAAGGTTGCACTTGATTTATATTTATCTAATGAAATTTCAGAAATAAATTTAATTCATACTGAATTTGTTAATAATTTAACCCAAGAAGCAATTTGCAAAAAAATATTTCCATTTGAAATAGAAAATAATAAAAAAAGTAAAAATTTAAATCAAATATTAGAATTTGATCCAGATGCAGAAACTATATTATTAAATTCAGTTCCATTATTTTTAACAAGTACATTATATAGTCT
This sequence comes from Mycoplasmopsis cynos, assembly GCF_900660545.1. Lineage (NCBI taxonomy): Bacteria > Bacillati > Mycoplasmatota > Mycoplasmoidales > Metamycoplasmataceae > Mycoplasmopsis > Mycoplasmopsis cynos. The sequence continues at coordinate 334,855 of NZ_LR214986.1, forward strand.
TAGTTTTAGTTCAAAGATTTCTGAAATGGCAGCCAGAAGAATGGCGATGGAAAATGCTACTAATAATGCAGAAGATCTTATGAATGAATTAAAACTTAAATTTAATAGAGAGCGTCAAGGAATCATCACCCAAGAAATTACTGAAATTGTTTCTGGTGCTGATGCTACTTAAAAGGAGTAATTATGATAAGAAATGAAGGGATAATTGTTCAAATTTTAGGTCCAGTTGTGGATGTAAGATTTCAAGAAGGAAAATTACCTAAGTTATTAAATGCTTTAAAAGTAGAAGTGAATAATAAAGTATATACATTTGAAGTAGCACAACATATTGGCGATGATACAGCTAGAACAATATCAATGGGTGATGTAAACGGATTGCAAAGAGGTTTAGTCGTTTATGATACAGGAGCCCCAATTTCTGTTCCAGTTGGCGAAGTTGTTTTAGGTAGAATGTTTGATGTTTTAGGTAATCCGATTGATGAAATGCCACTTGATAAAGATGTTATGAGAGCATCAATTCATGCACCTTCACCGTCATATGAAGAGCAAAAAACTTCATCAGAAATTCTTGAAACAGGTATTAAAGTCATTGATCTTTTGATACCTTATGCAAAAGGTGGAAAAATTGGACTTTTTGGTGGTGCAGGAGTTGGAAAAACTGTTTTAGTGCAAGAATTAATTAATAACATTGCTACTCAACATAATGGGCTCTCGGTTTTTGCTGGTGTAGGGGAAAGAACCAGAGAAGGGAATGACTTATACCATGAAATGAAATCCGCCGGTGTTCTTGACAAAACTGCCCTAGTTTTTGGTCAAATGAACGAATCGCCTGGTGCTCGTATGAGAGTTGCTTTATCCGGGCTTACAATGGCTGAATATTTTAGAGATAAGCAAAACCAAGATGTTTTATTATTTATTGATAATATTTTTAGATTTACTCAAGCTGGTTCAGAAGTTTCTGCTTTATTAGGTCGTATGCCTTCTGCTGTTGGATACCAACCAACATTAGCCACTGAAATGGGTGCTTTACAAGAAAGAATTACATCAACAAGAAGAGGATCAATTACATCAGTGCAAGCAGTTTATGTTCCTGCTGATGATTTAACTGATCCAGCACCAGCTACAACATTTACTCACCTTGATGCTAAAACTGTTCTTGATAGAGGGATTGCATCATTAGGTATTTATCCTGCTATTGATCCGTTAAACTCATCATCAAGATTACTTGATCCACTTGTTGTTGGTGCTGAACATTATGAAGTTGCTCAATCAGTAATTTCAATTTTACAAAGATTCAAAGAATTACAAGACATTATTGCTATTTTAGGAATGGGTGAATTAAGCGAAGAAGATAAAAAAGTAGTTGCGAGAGCTAGAAGAATTAGAAACTTTTTATCACAACCATTCACCGTTGCTGAAAAATTTTCTGGAATTAAGGGATCATATGTACCAGTTTCTGATACTATTAGAAGCTTTAAAAGAATTCTTTCAGGTGAATATGATGATTATCCGGAAGAAATTTTTAGATATGCAGGTAGCATAGATGATGTAATTAATAGATATCAAAAAATTAAAAATGAAGGTAATTCTAATTAAATATAATGGCAACAACACATTTAAATATTACTATACCTAGTGGAATATTTTTTGAAGGTGATGTGGAAATTGTAACATTAAGAAGTTCTACTGGTTATATTGGTCTTCAGCCTAATCGCTCTCCATTATTTTCTAGCATTGATATTGGTATTTTAACTATTGGTTGAAGTACTGATGAAAGTTCAGAAAAGTATTATATTGGTGGTGGTTTAGTTTATGCAGAAGCAAAAAAAATAAACATTATTACTGATGATATAATTAATCTTAAAGACATTGATATTAATCAAGTGATTAAAGAAAAAGAAGCTCTTGAAAAAACAATTTTGCAATCTGCAAAAGGTGATGTTGATATTGAAAAACTTGAAATTCAACTAAAGAAAACACTATTTAAAATTGATTCATATAATATTTTAAATAAAAACTAATATTTAGTATAATTATTTTAATAGTTATATATAAAATACTAAAATTAAGGAGAAAAATGGCGAATTTATTTAATAATCGCGAAAATCAAAATGTTGAAGGGTTTAATCCTTTTGTAGATAATACACCAAAAAAAGTTGTTTCATCAACTGCTGCGACTATTGTATTTTGAATATTAGGATTAATAATTTTTTCTGGTATTTATTTTCTTGTTGCAAGAAATAGATTATTAAGAAAACAAAATGAAATTAATGAATCAGCATCAGTAATAGATGTTCAGTTGGCAAAAAGAGCTGATACACTAATTAAGTTATATGATATTGTAAAATCACATAAGGATTTTGAAAAAGAAACATTTAGTCAAATTGCTAAATTAAGATCATTACAAAGCCTTGGTGCATATAGTGAAAAACAAAGATTAGAAATTGAAAACCTTAATAATTCTGTTTTAGGTCGTTTAATTGCTGTATCTGAAAATTATCCAGAACTTAAAGCGTCGCAATCATATTTAAATCTAATGGATCAAACTGTGTATTTAGAAAGAGAAATTGGAGCTGCCCGTAGGTTATATAACTCAAAAGTAACTGAATTTAATACAAATATCTTTTTATGACCAGATAGTGTTGTTTCATCTGCATTATCTTTAACTACATATCCTCTTTTTGTTGCTAGTCAGCAACAAAAATCTGATGTTTCAATGAAAGATTTATAATACTAAAAGTAAAAAAATATTTTAAAATCTAATGTTAATTCATTAGATTTTTTTCTTTTTTAGTTTATCATTGATAAATTTGTATCAATATATTGATGAATAAGAATGAATTTAAACAAATAGATCAAAAAGACTGTTCATTATATGTTTTTAAATATTTTTTACATTACAAAGAAGGTATAAACATTTCGATCGATGAACTAAAACTTCAAACTAAATATCAAGTAAATGGAATTAGTTTAGAAGATTTTAATCAAAGCATTATGAATCAAAATTGAGAAATAGCTGTTTATAATACTGATTTTGATACTTTAACAAAGATTAATGATAGTGAGTTTCCATTTGCGGCAATAGTTAATACCTTTGATGAAAATCATATGGTTTTATTAACTGAATTTAATGCAGAAAATATTGTTTATTATGATCCGAATATTGGTTCAGAAGTTTGTCTTAAATTGAATGAATTTAAAAAGATTTTTAAGGAAGTATTAATAGAATTTAAAAAAAGAAAAACAAATATTCAAAGTATTAAAAGTTCTAAAGATTCAATAAATCCTAAGTTAACTACCAACTTATCTCTTTGAGAACTTCATAAAAGCCATTTATTTTTATTTTTTATTTTATTATTAGAATTATCATTTTTGATTCTGATACCAATAATAAACAAGAGAATTATAAATGTTATTACAATTTACAAACTAGAAAATGAACTTATCTTAATCGGAATTTCAACAATTGTTGTTATTATTTTTCTATATTTATTTCAGAATATTGTCAACAGAATTACAAAAAGGATTTACTTAAAAAAATCACATCAAAACATTCATTTAATATTAACTAAATTTCAAGTACAAAACAAAAAGATTATTAATAAATTCACTAGTATTGAAATCAAAAATAGATTATCGAGTTTATATGAAATTGTACTTTTAAAAGAAACTTTTATCCCTAATTTATTGATTAATATTTTAAGTTTCGGAATATCTTTAATAATCTTAAGAAATATAAATAATATAATGTTAATTACACTTTTTGTGCTAGGTTTAGTGTTAGTAAGTGTATGTCTAATACAAAAAAGAATTTTCGAAACTCATTTTAATGCTATTTTAGGACAATCATATTTAATGGACCAAACTTTTGATAATTATATTAATTCAATTAATGAATTTATGCAAGAAAGTTTATCATCAAAAACTTTGATAAAGTGAAATGAGGAATCGAAAAAATTTCAAGAGATATCTTTTATTTATGACCAAAAATTAAACTATATCAATACTTTTAATGCTTTATTAGAAATAATTATTCCACTATTAATTGGGTTTATTGGTGTAAGTGAGATTTGAAATAATCGTTTAGAAATTTCTAACTTTATTTATTTTTTAACTTCATTAAACCTATTTCTAAAACCATTAAAGGGATTTTTTATAAATTTATCTGATTATCTAAATTTTAAAGAAAAATCAAAATTAATAAATGTGTTCAAAGAGAATGTTTATTCAAATAATTTAATTGATAAAATCCTAATCGATAAAATTATGAAAATTCAAATCTCATATGGTGAATTTACATATTTTAATACTAATAAACCTGCCATTGATATAGATCGATTAATATTTGAAGACAAATCCAAAATTCTAGGAATTAATGGTTCAGGTAAGAGCACACTATCAAAAATAATTGCAGGATTATTACCGCTTGATAAAGGTGAAATATTAATTAATGACACAAGTTGCAATGTGTTTTTAAATAAAGATATTAAGGAAAAGATTTATTACTTAAATTCAGAACAATCAATGCTTAAATTAACTATTAGTGAATTTTTGATGATTAATAATAATCAACACTTTTATAATATTTTAAATAAGCATAATTTTTTAGAACTATTTCAAATGATTAAATTAGATTACAAAATGTTAGAATGAAAAAGACTAAATGAACTTTCTAAGGGGCAAATTGCTTTTGTAAAAATACTTAAATTACTGATTTACGATTTTGATGTTGTGATATTAGATGAAGCTTTTGAAAATATTAGTATTGAAGTATTTAAAATGTTAAAACAGCGTTTGAATCAGTATTTAAAAGACAAAATTGTTATCGAAATCAGTCATAATAATAAGTATATATTTGATTCGGGTAAAGAGGTATATTTAAATGCATAAAAAATTAAATGAATCTTTTGTTATTACGTTATTATTTATATTTTTTTTAACCGCCTTAGGTACTTTTATATATATTTTATTAACTATAAGACATTATGAATATTTTAATGCAATTATAAAAAAAGAGTCTGATGAGTTATATGTTGTTAATTTGGATAGAAAAAAAGTTATCCAAAATAATTTATTAATAAATCTTAATTATAATCAAAAAATTTATAACTTTAAAATTGAGATTCTTGACGCTTATGCAGAAAGTGGTATTCAAATTAATTCACCAAGTCTTGTTGAATTTATGAATGAAAATAATATTTATTCAACTGTAATTTTCTTCTCAAAACCTGATGTAACTTATTTTAATAAAGTCATGAATGTGCTCAAAGAGTTGATAACATAATATTAAAAAATACTAAATATTGTATAATTAAATAATTAATAGAGATGAGGTTATATAATGTTTGAAATTTTAGCAACAAAAAATGATGCCGGTAGAACTTTATTTAAATTATTATCAAAATATTTGAATAATATCTCTAAATCAAAACTTGAAAAAATATTTCGTAAAAGGGATATAAAAGTAAATAATTTAAGAATATCTGATAAGTCATTGAAAATAAATCAAGGTGATAAAATTGTTGTTTATGGTGTTTATGATGCTCAAAAAGATGTTGAGATACCAAAAATAAATGTTAATTTAGATATTCTTTATGAGGATCAAAACATTTTAATTGTTGATAAGAAAAATAATATTCCTGTACATGGGGAAAATGATTCACTAGACAATGTTGTTTTAACCTATTTAAAATATACTAAAGTTGATAGTTTTAAGCCGAGCCATGTTGGCCGTTTAGATAAAGAAACTAGTGGTTTAATTGTTTATGCTAAAAATTATAAAACACTTGTGGAATTAAATGCAAATACCGCTTATTTTAAAAAGAAATATATTTTTAAAAGTGATTTGATTCTTCTGGAAAATTCAAGACTTGATATTGAAATATATTTATACAAAGATGAATTAAATAGAAAAATGAAATTTTCAAAAGAAAAAGTTCCTAATGCAAAATTAGCTAGAACTCTTTTTTATTTAGATAAAAAAGATAAAATTGCCGAATTATTAACCGGTAGAAAACATCAAATTAGAGCAACATTAAGTTATTTAAAAAAACCAATATATGGTGATAAAAAGTATGGCGGAAAAAAGGAAAAACGTTTAATGTTACATGCATTTTACATTCAATTTAATAATTTAAAAGATGAATTAAAATATCTTAATAAACAAGAATTTTGAACAAAAAAACCAAAATGATAGGACATAATATGAAAACAATTAGTAAAGAAAAGTTGGTAAATATTGTTAGTTCTTTAATGATGATTCCTACTGATAAAGTAATTGAAAATATTTTGCAAAATTGAAATACATTACAAAAAAATTTAAGATTTTTTGATGAAGTTGATTTAGATAATCTTGAGCCAATGACACATATTGATGAATCATACCAAATTGATTTTTTAAGGGATGATATTGAGGATGATTCATATAGCATTAATAAAAAAACTATATTATCAAATGCAGCGAAAAGTGATAATGATTTTGTAACCTTAAACAAGGTGGTGAAATAAGATGAGAAAATTAAAAGTTTTAGGTAATTATGCGAATGCATATAATGAATTAAAAAAAGATAACAATAATGCTGTTGCTGAACTTTTTCAATTAAATGATTTAAATAAAAATGATGGTGTATTATCTAATTCTATCATCACCATTAAAGATAATTACGCAATGTTTGAATCAAAAACTAAAGCTTCAAGTAGAATCTTAGAAGGATTTATTCCTGGGTATGATGCGACTATTATTTCAAAATTAAAAAACTCAGGAGCAAATATTATTGCAAAAATGCATCTAGATGAATTGGCGTTAGGGGGAACAGGAACATATAGTGCTTATGGGTTAATAACTAATCCAAATGATCCAAAAAGATATGTTGGGGGTTCTTCATCAGGTTCTGCAGCTACTTTTAGTGAAAATATTTCCTTTGCAATCGGTAGTGATACAGGTGATAGCGTAAGATTGCCAGCATCATTTATTGGTAAGGTAGGTTTTAAACCTTCATATGGCGCAATAAGTCGTTATGGGCTATATGCTTATGCTTCATCATTGGATACTGTTGCATATTTTACTCATAATGTTAATGATGCTATTGTTGTATCTGAAGTTTTATTTGGCAAAGATCATAATGATATGACTTCAAAGGATATCGAAATTAAAAATGTTGTTAAAACTAAACCTAATAATATTGTTGCATTAGATTTTTCTGATCAAATTGATCCAAGTGTTAATAAACAATTTCATAATGTAATTGAACATCTAAGATCAAATGGCGTCAATGTTTCAATTATAAAACCTAACCTAAAAATTTTACGTTTGATAAAACCTGTTTATCAAATAATTTCTTTTTCAGAAGCAAGTTCAAATCTTTCTAATTTAAATGGAATTGCTTTTGGCGACCGAATTGAAGCTGATTCATGAGAAGACATAATCAAAAAAACAAGATCTAAAAAATTTGGCCAAATGGTTCAAGAAAGATTATCTTTAGGTAGTTATTTTCTTTATGAAGAAAACCAAAAAGATATTTTTATTAAGGCGCAAAAAGCAAGAAGACTGATTAAGAATTATTATAATGAAATTATGGATGGTTTTGATATTATGATTTATCCTGCTAGTTATGGTATTGCTCCTTTATTTGAAGAATCAATTAATAATGGAGTAATTGATTTCATTTTAACTGGTTCAAATTTAGTCGGAAATCCCTCAATAACTATACCAATGGGTAAAAAAGATAATTTATCATTTAGTATTGCAATTGATGCAAAATTATATCAAGATCAGAAGCTTTTGGGCTTTAGTGAATATGTAGAATGTTTAATAGGAGAAATTAATGAATAATTTTGAGGTAGTAATTGGAATTGAGATTCATGTTGAATTAAAAACTAAAACTAAAATGTTTTCTGCATCCAAAATAGATTTTAATGCTGAACCAAACACTTGCGCCAATCAAATTGATTTAGCTTATCCTGGAACATTGCCATTAGTAAATAAGCAAGCTGTCAAATATGCAATCGCATTAGCGAAAGCTCTTAATATGGAAATTGATACTGAATTGCATTTTGACAGAAAAAATTACTTTTATCCTGATTTGCCTAAGGGTTATCAAATTACTCAATTTTTTAGACCAATAGGAAAAAATGGTGTAATTGATATTAAGATTCAAAATCAAATTAAACAAATCAAAATCGAAAGAATTCATCTTGAAGAAGATACAGCAAGACAATATCATGATGAAGATGGGACAAAACTTGATTATAATCGTGCAGGTATTCCATTGATTGAAATTGTTACTTTCCCTGTTTTAAGAAGCGCTAAGGAAGCATCTGCTTATGTTGATATGATTAAAAAAACTGTTTCAACATTAGAGATTTCAGAAGGAAAATTAGAGCAAGGTAGTTTAAGAGCAGATATAAATATTTCATTAAGGCCATTTGGTTCGAAAATTTTGGGAACGAAAGTTGAAATAAAAAATCTTAATTCACTATCTAATATTGAAAGAGCCATTGAATATGAAATAAAACTTCAAAAAGAAAAAATTTTAACTGGTCAAATAATTCAACAAGAAACTAAAAGATTTGATGATCAATTAAATGTAAATAAAACAATGAGAGTTAAAACAGGAACCGTTGAATATAAATATTTTCCTGAACCTAATATTCCTTTTATAAAACTTTCAAATGAATTTGTTGATTCAATTGAATTACCTGAATTACCAAATGAAAAAGAAAAAAGATATTATGAGCAGAAAATTCAGAACATTTATATACAAAGTTTAATTGATGATATAGAATTATCGAAATATTTTGATAATATTCAGTACCCAGATAAAGAAAAACTTTCTAAGATTTTCTTTGCTGAAGTTGTGTCATTAGCTAATTCAAAATCTAAAAAAGCATATGAATTAAATATTGATACTGAAAATATTTCAAAAGCCATCATTCTACTTGACCAGGGAATAATTTCTGGTAAATCTTTAAAGAAATTAATCCCTCTTTTAGTTAATTTTAACGGGGAAATAAGAGATTTATTAAAAGAATATAATCTTGAACAAATTTCAGATCCAAAACTTATTGAATCTAAATTAAATGCGATTATTTTCACAAATGAAGACATAGTTATCGAGTACCCTGATAGACCTGAAAAAGTGGTGAAATTTATATTAGGAAATTTAATGAAAGAAACAGGTGGTCAAATAAATCCGGTTCTTTCTAATGAAATATTATTAAGGATATTAGATGCTAAATTTAAATAATAAAACTAGAAGTTATAAGAAACTGCTAAGGCAAAAAAACAATTTGTCATATTTAAGAGATTTTTATTCAAATATAATTTATCCTGAACGTTTTGCATTTATAAGTAAGCTTTATGAAAAAATTTTAAAAAGTATTATTGCCATTTTTGCCTCTGTTTTGATTATTGCAAAAAACCCAAATGAAAAAATAAAGCGTACTAAACTTGTACATAAAGTATATGATAGTTACGCAACAAAGGAATTTAATTTTATTTGACTATCGACAATTTTTTATATTTTAATCTCATTTGTTCCTGTTATATATATTGTTACATTTTTGAACTATACTATTAATGATTCTATACCTAGTTTTAAAAATTTTGTCTTACCTTTAGCAAGAGAAAAAGCACCAGGAATTGAACAAAATTATTTTCAAACTTTATTTAATACAGTTATTTTTGATAAATTTATTCCAGGTGGAAATTTATATTTTTCAGTAGATATTAAAGCTAAAACAGGAACATTATATAAACTTTATGATTTACTACCAGGATCGTTTATTGCTTTACCATCATTGTATATTTCAAGTGGTGGATATGGTAAATTAATTTCAGCATATAATTATATTTTTTCACACAATAAAATTGGTTCATATTGGGGAAATAAATTAAAAGGTTTATGAATTGTTGTTATGGTGTCATTATTGCTTTGAGCATTTAGTACATTAAATATTTTTATTCAAACATCTATTTGATTAAAATTTGGAAATAATGCAAAAGGTTTAGGTGATTTTGTTTATTTATTATTTGTATTTGGTTTTATATTAAGTTTATTTTTAGTATTATTCAAAACTACTCCATCATTTAAGATGAAATTTAAAGATTCATACCGTGGAGCATTAATTTCTACCATTCCATCATTTTTATTAGTTATAGTTTATACATATATGCATAAATTAATATCATATGATAAATTTGGCTCAGCTGTGGCATTCTTTTTTGCGGTAGGTTTTTTCATAAATTGATATATATATTTTATGTTTTTGGGAATAATTTTTAATAATTCATATTACAAAAATTATGTAAGTTCTAGAACAATTCCTAAAAAGGTTTATGCATGATTTTAATGCACTAGAAATAGTGCATTTTTCATTTTTAGTTCTTTTTAATAAATAAAATATCAATTTAATGTGAAGAAAAATCTATTGAAACTATTTTTTATATTTTTATTTATGTTAGGAATGGCAGGAACTATTTTCTTAATCGATAAATATAAAACAATGAATATTAAGAAAATAAATCCAGATGAAAAAAATGATATTCACTATTATAAAATTTCTGGTGCTGCAAAACATATAGGGGTTCATAAGTCGCTTAAAAAACTTACCTATCGTGAACTTTTTTTCATTGCAAAAGTAAGTGAAAATGCTAATATAGAAATCTTTAAATTGAATAATTATGTCCCAGAAAACTCTGAAGTTGTAGTTCCTTATAAAAACTATAAATTAAAGTGGATATATTTTGAAAATATTAATCAATTAAGTAAATTAGGAATATCTAAGAAAATATTAATTTCTTTATTAAAACACCGTAGGGAGAAAATAAAGACTTCATGAGCAAATATTGAGAAAATTTCAGGCATTGGTGAAAAGACTTTAGAAAAATTAAAGAATTTTTTAGAGTTGAATTAATTTACTTTTCATATTTTTTAGTTTTTTCATTTTTAGTTATTTTTATTCTTAATTTATGATGGTTTTTTGTTGTACTTGCATTATTGATATCATTATTTATTTTGGTTTTTTATAAAGAACATCGAAAATCATTCATAATTTTTTTAATTTTGATGTTTTCAATCTATTTGATTAAGCACTACATTCAAAAATTTTTATTAAATTATTGTGCGAATACTTATTGAGTTTTTTCTATGTCTCAGTACAATCTAACATTAATAAATGTTAATAATGAAAAGTTTTATCTTAATAATAAAATGATAGCATTAAACGAAACTAATATTTTAGAAAAAATATGATTAAATGCAGAAATAAATGACAAAATAATAAATAGAGTTTATGAATATAAAATACTTAATAATTATGATTTTAGATATTTTTTATTTAATTTTTTAAGAAGTATTGATGAAATATATCAAACTAAAATAATTCCTATTTTATATGGTTTTTCATTAGATTTTAATCGGGAAATTTTTGAAAAGTCTAGTCAAATTGGAATAATTCACTTAGTGATAATAAGTGGAATGCATTTTAACTTACTTTTTTTAATTTTTACAAATATTTTTAAAAAACGTTTTAAATTTATGCCAATTATTATAATAATAGTTTATTGAGCATTATGTTTTAAAACAATTTCAGTAAATAGAGCATTTTTTGCGATTATAATTGGGCTGGTATTAAAAAAATATCAGGCAAATACTAATTATAAATTTTTATTAGTTTTTGGATCTTCTTTTTTATTTACCTCGAATATTAATATTTTAAATGCTGGTTATTGATTGAGCTTTATATTGTCATTTTTAATTAAAAAAATTTTTGATAAGTCAAAAGCACTAGATAAAATTATTTCATATTTTTATATTTGAATTCTTTCAATCTCGATCCAATTAATTTGAAAAGACAGGATTAATTTAACCTCATATGTGGCGGGAATATTATTTATGCCTTTGATTGAGATTTTATATCTTAACTTAACGATATTTATTTTGTTTCCATTAATACCAAGAGTTTTGATTAACTTTCTAGAGTTTTTATTAAATATTTTAGTTAATTATCAAATAATAATTCAGAACTCCCTAGTTATTAATACTATAATTTGGACAATATCTATTTTCATATTTTTTGGTCATTTTATAGATAAAAAGGTAAAATAAAATATAATTCAATTATGAAGTTAATATATGGATCTGAAAAGTTTTTTATTACTAAAAATTTAAATAAAGAAAAAGCAAAGTATTTAGATATTGATATTTTGGTTTTTGATAACAATATAGATCTTAGTGAACTTTTAGAAAAAATATCTAATCCACCATTATTTTCTAATAAGAAATTAATAGTTATTAATGACTTTGAACTATTAACTATTTCGAAATTTAATAAGAAACAAGATAAAATAGCCGATGAATATATTAAATTTTTAAGTTCAAATATTTTAGATGAAATTATTTTTGTATGCAACTTTAGTAAATTGATTGATAATAAATTTACAACATTTTTAAAAAAGAAAGCAGAAATAATTGAGTCTAAAAAACTTGAAAAGGACGCTTTAATTAAACAACTTAATATTTTAGCTAAAAGTCATAATATAAAAATTTCCTATATTAATATTGAAACTTTTATTGAAAAAATGCCTGATAATCTTGAAATTATAATGAATGAGTTTGAAAATTTAATCTCAAATTATAAAGAAATTTCATATGATTTAATAGAGAATGTTGTTGCCAAATATTCCAAAAATCAAGCGTTTTCTTTTCTTAATTCAATTGAAACATATGACCTAAAAAAAATATATGATAAATATCTTGAAAGAACTTCGGAAGGTGATGAAATATATTTATTGTTAAATCAAATAAATTCTATATTTAGCGATTGTTTAATTTATTACCATTTAGTAAAAATAGGTTTAAACACTAATGAAATATGCTCTAAAATGAAAGTGCCAGAATGAAAAATAAAAAAACTATCAGTAGTTTTAAAACGTTATGGAATAACTAAAATAAAGAAAATAACTTATGATTTAGCAGAAATTGATGTAAAAATAAAAAGTTATGTAGGAGATGTAAATGAAATTTTTGAAATGTTTCTTATCAAAAACTTCTAGTGATAATTTAAATGATGAAGTTTTCTTTATTATAGATGATAGAATAGTTGAAACATATGATGATAAATTATTTACAGAGTATCTCAAAAATTTATTGGAATATTGTGCATTATTAAATCAAAGAAATATTAAATTTAATATTTTATTACCTAATACTTTTTCATTCTCAATTAATGAGACAGATGAGTTTTTTAATAACATTGAAAAAAGAAGAAAAGGTTTAAAAAAATTTGCTAAGAGTATTGTTGATTTTAAATATGGTGAAATACTTCAAATTATTGATTTTAAAAATATTTCATCAATTTCATTTGATATTAATAAAAAGATTAATAAAAATAAGGAGAATAGTGAAGAAAATTTAAGCGAAACATTTAATTTAGAATTCAGTAATTTGATGTATACGAAAAATATTATTATAGATGAAAATGAAAACGAAAAGGATTCGATGTTATATAAAGACTTAATGAATTTATATTGATTCTTTTCAACAAAATATTTTGTAAGTGGTTTTGTTTTTAATAATATTGAGAATCATATAAAAACAATACCAATTAAAGAACAACCAAGTAAATTAACAGTGATTGATAATATCATTTCATTATTTAAAAAAGAAACAAAATCTAGTATTTATTCATATAACACTGATAAAGAGCTATCAATTTTTAAGCTTTTAAATTTGATAACTTCAATTGATAAAAAGATTATCAAAAAAAAGCCAAGTACAACACTTATTCAAAATATTTTAGGAACACATTTACAAGGTGATAATGTTTTTTACTATGATTTATTTGATTATTTAGTTTTTGAAAATGGCGAATACATTTTCAAAATTGAACAAATAAAGACTTTATTAAATCACATTATTTTAAATAATCATAAATTAGCATTTAATTTTGTTTTTAATAATGCATTAAAAACAAATGAAATTTTATATAACTTTGATTATATAAAATTTATTAATAATCAGATATTAACAATATTAAATCAAAAAAGAAACAAATGAAAATTTCCTTTTGCTAGAAGGGTTTATATTAGATATTCGTTTATAAAAATTTTAAAGGGATTTTTAATAAGAATCATTAAACTTGATGGTTATGAATATGTTGAATATATTAATATCACTAATAAAGTTCGTTATTTAGGTGCAAAAATGTTTTTACCATATCAAACATCGAATTTACAAGAAAATAAATAATCACTAAACATTTGTTTAGCGATTATTTTTTCTTTGTTTTAAAAAAACAGATAAATAAGCTCTCTTGATACGATTTCTTGTATATCTTTTACTAATGCAAGCCTCAATAAAATCGTGATAAGTTGGTTGGTTTATGTGTTTTTTGAAAAGATTTTCCATCCCTTCATCAATGAGTTTGTATTGAGCTATTTTGTTAGCCGGTGTTTTTGAAATAAATTTTTGAAATTTTGGATAAGTATCTTCAATTAGTTTAATTTTTTTTATTTTTAATGGTGTATATTTAGAAATATCTTGTTTTTCTTTAATCATTTGTCTAATTTTTGAGGCAGAAGCAAATTCATTTAAAGTATTTTCAGAATGAAACTCAATAGTCCTTTTTAAACAAACAGGTTGAATTTTAAAATCATTATTTATGATGCTTTTTACATATTCAATTCCTAGAATATCATTTGGCTTGTCAAAATTTTCATTAGTTAATTCAGATAGAGCAAGAGCTGATGCTTTTGGAAAACTATTTCCGCCCATTTTTAAATATTTTTTAACTAGTATGTCATATTCGGTCTTATTTTCTTTTAAAAGTTTAGCGACTTTTATAAAAACAGATATATCTTCTGTTTCTGAACCAAAAACTAAATAATCAATTTTAGCTTTGTTCAATAAAGAAACTGCCTCGTTTGCAAAAATATGAGCAGCTTGGGTTGAAATATGTTCTTTAAGTTTAATGAATTTGTTGACTCCATATTTTTTAGCTATTTGTTTTCTTTTTCATCAACTTACGCAAATGTATTCACCGCGTTGAGAATATTTATGACTCATTGCAATAATTATTTTAGAATCAGGAAACTTATTTTTAATTCATTTTAATTGATATATATGTCCATTATGAAAAGGATTATATTCAACTATAATACCAATTTTAGGCTTTTTAATTCTTTTAAACATTGAAAAATTATAAATTAAAACACTAATAAGGATGAAAAAAATTCAACTTTTTTTTTTTTTTTTTAGTAATCTTTTTTATAAAATAATATCATTGCGCAAGAAGCGACAAAAGTAAATATTATTTATAAATTATTTTAAAGTAAACTAAGGACGATATAGGGAGAAATTATGAAATTTAGGTTAAGTCTATTATTGAATGCATCGATTATTGTGTGTACGCCATTAGCGGTAAGTGTTCAAGGTAAATCCGGGACTAAAAGTTCAAAAACTATTCAAGAATTATCGACTCATAAAAGTGATGTTTATAACACAATGGTGCCACCGGTACCTACATATGATGACTATGATGATGTAGACAGCTATGAAGTTTATTGATATACTGAAGCTTTTAAAACTCATTATGATATGACATTTGCATATAGAATTCTAAAAAAATTAATTAACTTTGAAGGTCAAAAACTAGATAAATTACCTTATAAGGAAAAATTAAAAGAATTTAATGTTTTTAAAGAAACTGAGTTCGATGATCTTGGATCAACATATACGTTTTCAGTTCATAATCTTTTATATTGAACCACTTTTATTAAATTATGAGAGGATGTAAAATTTAATTATGGCGATTATTTAGTAAAACAATTTAAAAAAATGAATGTTGATAGTACTTCAAAAGTTACTGATGACCTTAGAACATTAGCAACATTTAAAGATTTCGATACAAAAAACAGCGACATTTTTGCACTTCGCACATTTGTTTCTCACTTTGAAGCAATCAAATTATTCGTTATGCATAAGGATAATACAAAAATTAAGGATTTATTAATAAAAATATTTAAGGTAGAAAGTGGAATTAATACTGGTTCAATCGAATATAACAATACATTAAAAGATACCTTACCAATATTTAGACAACTAAAAGAAGAAGCAAAAGAGAGCCTTATTGAACAATTAGAGAGAGAAGTTGAAGAAGAAAATAAATATGATAAATTAAAGTATGATGCATTATTGTCTGCACGTAGAGCGTTCGGGTCTTTAGAATTTAATAAAATTATTCGATTAGTTAAGCAAGTTATAAACTCAAGTACGCAACAGTTATTAGAAGAGTTAAAAAATACTGCTGATTCTATTTATCTTAGTGAAAAACAAAAAGTTATTGGAATCTATGAAGAGCTAAAAGATAAGGATAAATTCAAAGATAGAGTTGATAATGCGCGTAACGTTGGTATTCTAAGAGATATTTATTCAGATATAACAACTCAAAAAATTAAAGAGTTTCAAGAAAAGATGGCTTCTTTAGTTGAGAAAACAAGTGGTTCTAATGATTATAATGACTTTAAAAATAGATTTGATGCTATAAGAAACAAAAATGCTGAGAGTGAAAAGCAAAAACGAACCGATAAGGAAGTTTTTGAGAAGAAATGAAAAGATTTTGGTGCTAATCAAATTATGAATAAAGTTGATATCAAAGTTGAAAAGGAAAAACAGCGTGCAAAATTGGAAGTTCAAATCCAAGAGCAGGAAGTAATACTTGAACAACTAAAAGCCCTTAAACAAGAAGTGGAAAATGAATTTTTGGATGAAAAACAAAAGGCCCTTAATGCAATAAATAAAATTCTTGAAAAAAATTTTAAAGATGAAGAGTTAAAAAAAGTTGATAAAGCAAAAAATATTACTGAGTTAAAATCATTAGCTCAAAATGCTACAAGAATTAGAAATAACGAAGATCTTTTAAATGCAAGAGCTGATGCTAAAAAAGCTGTTGAAAGAACAAAAGGTTCTAAGAATTATAATGAATATGAGAAAAGAAGAATAACTTTCGATGGAGAAACCACTAAGCTACTAGCGCTTATAAATGATGCTAATGGTGAATATGAAGCTAAAAGCAACGAAGTGAAAGCAAACTTAGATAGTTTAGATGATAAAAAAGATTTTAAAGATAAATTTAAAAATGTTAAAAATATTGCTGATTTAGAGGAATTAAATAAGAAAATATTACCTGAAAAGAAAATCCAAGATTTAGCAAGAGCGCAAAAAAGAGCAAAAATTGCTGTTGAAAGTACAAACGGTTCAAAACAATATGAAGCATTTTTAAAGAGATTAAACAATAATAATGAAAAAACCGACGAATTAAATAAACTAGCCTCAGAAGCAGAAAATGTTTATAATGAGGAAAAGCAAAAAGTAGTAGATGTTTTTGATAAACTTTTAGATAAAAAACAATATAAAGACAAAATTGATAAAGCAATAAATATTACATCTTTAAAAGCATTATTTATTGAGATTTCAACTGAAAAAGCAAGGCAAGATACAGCGGACGCTATTAAAAAAATAGAAGGTTCTAAAAAACACCAAGAACAAATGAAAAATTTTGAAAAAAATAGGGAAAATATTGAAGAATTAAAGAAAATAACCGAAAAAGCAAAAGAAGAATTTAATAATGCACTTAAAGAAGTTCAAATAGAACTTAATAAATTAAGTGACACAAATTTTAAAAAGAACGAATTTAAAGAAAAAATCCAAAATGCTAATAGTATTGCAACTTTAAAACAAATAAAACTTCAAATTGAAGATGAGATTAGCGAACAACAAAAGAAACAATCAAAACCAAAAACCACAGATAAAAAAGAAAATGAAAATAAAACAAATGTTGCAACTATTGTAACTCCACTAGTTTTAATTCCATCTATAGCTGCTGCTGGATTTGGAATTTGATATGCTATAAAACACCGTAAGAAAAGTATCAAGAATTAATTTAGATTTATAGATGTTAAAAAATTTAACCTTATTTGTTAGGGTTAGATTTTTTAATAGATAAATAAGAACATTTGATTTTTAAAATTGAAAAATATCAATTTTATTTCAAAACTTCTAGACATTTTTTTTTTTTTTTTTGCAATCTTTTTATAAAATATTATCAATAAGTAAGAAGTGATGAAAGTAAATATTATTTATAAAAGTATATTGAAACAAAAATCTTTTTAATATATAAAATTAAATTAATTGAATTAGAATTAAGTTTTTATTTTTAACTTTAAAAAGTTATTAATAATAATTTATAACCTTTGTAGTTTAAAATGTTAAAGATAATGATTTTTAAATAAAACAAAATAAAAATTTATAAGGAGAAATTATGAAATTTAGGTTAAGTCTATTATTGAATGCATCTATTATTGCTAGTGCACCATTAGTTGTGAGTGCTCAAGGTAAAAGCGAGACCAAAAAGTCAAAAAATACTCAGGAAATATTGGCTCATGATAGTGATGTTTATAGTGCAAAACCTTTAGAACGACCTGACTATGATGATTATGATGATGTAGATAGCTATGGACTATATTGAGATGCTGAAGCTTTTAAAACTCATTATGATATGACATTTGCATATAGAATTTTGAAAAAATTAATAGGGGTCAATGATCAAAAACTTGATAAATTACCTTATAAAGAAAAATTAAAAGACTTAATTCCTTCACTTGGTCCAGAGTTTGAAAATATAGGTTCTATATATTTATTTGCAACACACAATGAACTTTGAAAGTCATTTATAAAACCATGAGAAGACGTAAAGTTTAATTATGGTTCTTATTTAAAAGAGCAATATAAAAGCAAACATAATGATTCGAATGACAAAATTACAAAAGATTTAAAAAGTAGTGAAACACACGGTATATTTTTATCAAAGGCTAATGACATTTTTCAAGTGCGAACGATGGTAGCTCATTTTGAAGCAATTAATTTATTCATTAAACATAAAGATAACACTGAAATAAAAGATTTAATATTAATGTTATTTAAAGTTGATAGAGGTGCTAATACTGCTGATCCTGCATATAAAAATACGTTAGATGATTCACTACCAATTCTTAATGAAATAAGAGAAAAAGCTGGTGAAAATTTAGTTAGCGATATAGCTAAACAGGTTGAAGAAGATAATAAGCATGATAAGATAATATATGACGCATTGCTTTCTGCTCGTAGAGCATTTGGTTCTCCTGAATATAATGAAAAAATTAAGCCATTAGTTAGACAGGTTTCTGAAACAAGCACCACAGAATTTTTAAAGAAATTAATAAGTGTTTCTGATTCAATTTATCTTAAAGAGAAACAAAAAGTTGATGCAGTTTTTGAAGAACTAAAAAGTAAAAATAAAGAAAATGAATTTAGAACTAGAATAAACAATGCTCGAAATGTTGGACTTTTAAGAGATGTATATGCTGATTTAGTGACTGAAAAAATTAAACAGGTTCAAGAAGAAGTGAAAAATTCTATTGATAAGACAAATGGTTCTGACGATTATAATGATTTTAATTCTAAATTTGCTGCAATAAAAGACAAAAACGACAACACTGTTAGTCAAAAGAAAGTGGATAAAGACGCATTCGACAAAAAATGAAGAGATTTTGGTGCTAATCAAAAGTCTGTCAAAATAGACATTAAAGAAGAAAAAGATAAGCAACGTGAAAAATTGGCTATTCAACTTAAAGAGCAAGCGGTAACGCTTGAACAACTAGAAGCACTTAAACAAGAAACTAATAATCTTTATCTTGAAGAAAGTGATAAAACAAGAACTCTTATTAATAGCATCGATTCTCATATCAACAAAAATAAAAAACTTGAGGAATTTAAAAAAGCTAGAGATATTAAAACTCTTAAAAAAATAGCAGAAGAAGCTAAACAAATTAAAGAAGCAGAGGATTTAGAAAAAGCTAAAAGCGGAGCCGCAAAAGCTGTGCAAAGCGCTTTTGGTTCAATTAAATATGATGAATATCAAAAAATGCTTATGGAAGCAAATGATGATATTGTTAAATTTAATGAATTGATCAAATTAGCAGGTGGTGAATATGAAGCTAAAAGCAACGAAGTGAAAGCAAACATAGATAGTTTAGATGATAAAAAAGATTTTAAAGATAAATTTGAAAATGTTAAAAATATTGCTGATTTAGAGGAATTAAATAAGAAAATATTACCTGAAAAGAAAATCCAGGATTTAGCAAGAGCGAAAAAAAGAGCAAAAACTGCTGTTGAAAGTACAAATGGTTCAAAACAATATGAAGCATTTTTAAAGAGATTAAACGATAATAATGAAAAAACCGACGAATTAAATAAACTAGCCTCAGAAGCAGAAAATGTTTATAATGATGAAAAGCAAAAAGTAGTAGATGTTTTTGAAAAACTTTTAGATAAAAAACAATATAGAGACAAAATTGATAAAGCAATAAATATTACATCTTTAAAAGCATTATTTACTGAAATTTCAACTGAGATTAGTAAACAACAAAAGAAACAACCAAAACCAAAAACCTTAGATAAAAAAGAAAATGAAAATAAAACAAATGTTGCAGCTATTGTAACTCCACTAGTTTTAATTCCAACTATAGCTGCAGCTGGATTTGGAATTTGATACGCTTTAAAACATCGTAAAAAGTCTGATTAATAATTTTTTGTAAAATTAACTGATAGTTTATATATTGTAAAATTAAATTTATAATTTTTGATAATTTATTTAGATTTAAATTTTTTTGATATTAGCTTTTTAACTATTTTTTAAAATATTTTACGTTTTATTATTATTTAGTGCTAAAATATAGTAATAAACAAGTTAAATTTTACTATAAGAAAAATAAAAAAATACTTATCAAAATAAACATTTGTAATATAATTGTTTATGCTCATATATCAATGATATATTTTATGAAATTAAACCACAAAGGAGGTAACCATGGCTATTGTTCCTAAACGGAAGACATCTAAACAACGTAAACACAAAAGACAAACTCATAGTGCTTTAGAAACACCTAATTTAGTTAAATGTTCAAATTGTTCTAAAATGATTGAACAACATGTTACATGTAAGTTTTGTGGTTTTTATAAAGGTGCAAAAGTTAAAAACTATGTTGCATTAAATGACCGTATTAAAAATAGTTAATACTTAATGATAGCAAAATATATAATGTTTTGCTATTTTTATTCCTTTTTTAGTTCATATTATTTTTGTATATATCATTACAATGGAGGGAAAATGATATTATACAAAATTGGCGAGATTGTTTATAAGAATAAAAACAATATTATATTCGAAAACAAAGGCGATGGATATATTGTAAATGTCGCGAATGTTGATAGATTTGAGGTTGGTGCAAAATGCAAAATATTTTTATATGAGTACAACACTGAGTTTTATAAAAATATTTATGGATTTAAAGATTTTAAGGAAAGGTTATTATTTACTGACTTAATCACTATTGATAAGATAGGTCCGAGAGTTGCGATGATAATTCTTGAAAAAGGTTGAGAATTAGTTGCAAATTATATTATTAATGATAATTGGCAGGAATTATCTAAAATTAATTTTGTTTCTGAGAAGACTGCAAAATTTATCTGTGTGGAACTGAAAAATAAGTGAACTAAATTAATTGATAATAATGCAAAAAAAGATTCAAAAGATTTAAATAATATAAGTGAATTATCATCAACATTAAGTACATTAGGTTTTAAAAAGAATCAAATAGATTTTGCAATAAAAAATGTCAAAGAGCAAAAAGACTTAGACAAAATGATTGAAGAGAGTATATCTCTAATCGCTAATAATAAAGATGCAACTTACAGAACTTAGACCAAGTAGTTTTAAAGAATTTATCGGGCAGGAAAATCTTAAAAAGACACTTAAAGCAATGATTGATAGTGCTAAACAACAAAAAAAGATTTTATCACATTTGCTTTTTTATGGTTTACCCGGAATGGGGAAAACAACATTAGTTTCATTAATCGGAAGTGAAATGAATAAGAAGATACATTTTATTCAAGGAACGAATATTGAAAGAAAGAGTGATTTAATTAATGTTTTATCTGTAATTAATGAAGGTGATATAGTATTCATTGATGAAATACATAGTATAAATAAAACAGTAGTTGAATTTTTATATAATGCTATGGAAGATTTTGTTTTTGATTTAATTATTGGTGTTGAAGGAAATTCACGTCCAATGAGAATGAAAATAAAGCCTTTTACATTAATTGGAGCTACAACTAAAATAAATGAGATTTCACAACCGTTAAAAGACCGCTTTGGATATATTGGAAGATTAATAAATTATAATGATGTAGAAATTTTTAAAATATTAAAAAATACAGCAAAAAGATTAAACATCGATATTAATGACGAATGTATTGAAAAAATAGTGAGTTATTCTCGTAAAACTCCTAGAATAGCAAATCATCTATTACAAAGAGTTAACGACTTTGCTATTAGTCTTAATGAAGGTAAAATAAATTTAAAAACCATTAAGAAAACTTTTAAATGTATGGATTTATATGAATATGGTTTATCAAAAGATCATATTGAATATTTAGAAATCTTAAAAGAAGCTTTTTTTGAAAAATACGCTTCTTTGTTTACTTTAACTGGATTAGCAAGGTTTGCAAAAGAAGACATTTTAACAGAAATAGAGCCCATTTTATTATTTTATGAACTAATTGAAAAAACATCGAGAGGAAGGAGAATATCATCAAAAGGTTTGGATTATTTAATTAGACAAAATTTATTTTCTAAATAATAAATATACCGCTTAAAAAAATGGTTTTTTGTGGTATATTTATTATATGAATTTTTTAAAAACTTTTTTAAAACTAACTACTTGAAAAAGACTTTTAATTAGTATATTTATGATTATTGCTGCAATACTTTCTATAGTATTTGGAAGTGTTTTTTATCTAAGTAATCATACCCATAAATCAATTGAATATGGTGGAGGAAATAGTGTTTTAGTACAAGTCAAAAGCGATAAAAAAATTGACTTAAATAAGACTAATGAAATTAGTAGATCAATTTCTAGTAGATTAACTGATGGTTCAGGTTATAATGGAATTGATATCAAAACTGAAGCGGAAGGAAAAATTTTAATTTCTAAAAGTGGCCATTTATCGCAAAAAGAATTGTTTCAGTTTATTAATGATATAGTTAAAAAACCAAATATTGTTGCTACAACAACAAATATTAATCCATTATTTAAAAATAAGAGATTTGAAGTGGGCGATAGTATTGATTTCCAAAATGTTAAGCAATATCAAATTCCATTTAAATTAAATGGTGCTGAATATATTGAAAGAAATGGTTTTAATACTATTAAAATTTCTTTAAATGGAATTGAGGGGCAAACAGAATATGCTAAGGCTACTGATTATTTACAAAGATCAAATAATAGGGAAATTTTATTTTGATTAAATATTGATAATTTATATAACAGAGCAATTAATGATTATTCTAAAGATTGAGAAAATTCTGGAAAAAATTTATGAAACTTCATTCATACTAACAATCAAGTTAATACTGCGGGACAAAACGGAAGACAAATAGAAAATTCTTTAAAGGATAATGAACTTAGAATTCAAAGAGATTATTTAATTTATCGTGGTTCAATAAATTTTGTTCATGATTCTAGTGATGTTTATATTAATAGTCAAAACCTCTCTAATTCACAAGCCAAGTCATTAGTAGAAAGAATTAATTTTGCTTTAAGCGATTATGATCTTGAGTTATTATCCACTAAAACATATTCAGATGTTAAAGACAACTCGTCATTTTTGTATGCGATGATTGGTTCATTAATTGCATTTTCACTTTTGGCATTTTTACAAATTTTTAATTATGGACTTTTAGGTGTTGCTACTACAATTTCTATGGCGCTTTATTCATTTTTAACATTAGTAATATTTATTGCAGTAAGAGGAGAATATTCACCTACACTTATAACAGCTTTATTATTAGGTTTATTAGTATTGTTTGATGGCACTGTTGTTTGATTTGAAAAATTTAAAGGACGGATGTCTACTGGTGATTCTATAAATAAATCATTTACTAATACATTAAAATATAACACTAGAAGAGTGGTTGATACTAATTTAATGTTATTTATTTCAATGTTAATAATGTTTTATCTAGGATTAAGAGAAATAAAAACATTTAGTTCATTTTCATTTTTTGGAATTCTAGTTTCTTTATTTGTTTCACAGATTTTCTTACGTTGAGTTACAATTTCCTTAACAAAATGAGATCTTTTAGAGAAAAAACCTTGATTATTTGGATTAACAAATTTTGATAAGAAAATTAATAATGCAATATCAAATAAAAATATTAATTTTTTAAAAAATGCAAAATATGTTGCTATAAGTTCATTAATTTTATTATTGATAACAACTATTATTATTGGGGTACTTTCAGGGATCACGAATAACTTTTGAACATCATTTAATTCATCAAAAGAATTTTTAGGTGGGTATAGTATAAATATTTATTCTTCGAATAATAACTCATTTTTTGATTCAATTCAAGCGGATAAATTGCTTCACAAAATTGCTAAAGAAAACCCAAATATCAAAAACCTAAATGACATTTCTTTAATATATTCTATTAATGGTGTAGATCAAAGCAAAGGAATTTCAATATATTTAAATGAGTATGATAAAAATATTATTGATGGTATTCAAAAATCAATAACTTCATTTAATGAAAATTTATCACTTATTCATTATAAACTTTCGAATGCTACTATTATTAATTCATTAATATGGTTAATTGTTGGAATTTTAGTTTCAGCAATAATTATAGCTGCTTATATTTTATTAAGATTTGGTTGAACTTTTTCTGTGTTATTTTTGTTTGGTTTATTTTTTGATTTAATTTTTCTAATTATCATAATAACTCTTACTAGAGTATTAATAAATAGTTATTTAATTACTATTATTGCTAGTTTATTTGTATGATCTGTAAATGAAAAACTTTCAATCATAAGTGAAATTAAAGAAAACATTAAATTTAAATATCATAAACAAATTTTAGATAAAGATGAAATCGTGAATATAGCTAATTTATCATTATCTAAAAAAATAAAAAGAAATATTGTTATTTTATTTGCTATATGCATAATTAGTATCGGAGTTATTATTGCATTACCAATTTATGAAAAATTGTTAGGGATTGTTATAATTATTTCATTAGCATTTTCAACTTTATTAACTTCTTATCTTGCGTTATGAATATGAACTAAAATTTATACAATTTCTCAAACTCATAAACAAAGAAGAATTGATTCAGGCTTTTGAAACATTAATAAGATCGAAGAACAAACATTTAATGGTATTAATGATTATTTCTAGTTTAAAAGTCGCTTATTATGGCGACCCCAAAATGCAAAGTCAAGTGCAACACTTATTTTGTATAAAAATAACAATCAAGAATTGTAAAAATGATTGTTATTTTTTTATTTAGAAAATTTAAAAAATTTATTTATTTTATTTTTTTAAAAATAAATTTCTACTTGTGTTTGAAGTTCTTTTTTTCTGATTATAAATATAAAGAGGTTCTTCCTTAGGTATTTCCTTTCAAGGTTCATCTCTATAA
Source organism: Mycoplasmopsis cynos (assembly GCF_900660545.1). Classification (NCBI taxonomy): domain Bacteria; kingdom Bacillati; phylum Mycoplasmatota; order Mycoplasmoidales; family Metamycoplasmataceae; genus Mycoplasmopsis; species Mycoplasmopsis cynos. Next base: position 360,436 of record NZ_LR214986.1, read on the forward strand.
TTTAAATTAAAAAATAATTCATCAGCAGAGAAATAATTATGAATTTTTCTTGGCATATTGTTTATGGTCTTTTGAAGGTCATAAATTTCTTTTTCCGATATTTTGTTGAAATTTGTTCCTTTAGGAAATTCTCTTCTTACCAATCCATTAAAATTTTCATTTAGTCCTCTTTGGAAGGAAGCGTAAGGATCAGCTTGATAAATTGGTATGTTTAACCTATAGCCAATATAAAATAAAGCTTTAAATTCAAATCCATTATCAGTAGTTATTGATTTAACATTTAGTTTGTAAATTTTAATATATTCCCAAAGCTATAATATTAATTTCCATGGATTCTTGTTTTCTAATTTTATTATAAGTCCTCATCTTGTTTTTCTTTCAGTAAATGTTAATAAATGGGATGATAAACTACTTCTTTTTCCGACTATTAAGTATATCTCTCAATGACCAAATTCATTCTCAAAATTTTTATTAAAACCCCTTCTCCATATAGGTTTTACTATTCTATTACCGACTAAAGTTTTGACAACATCATGCGTTTTTCTTCCCTTATTATATTTTTTTAAACGTTGTTTCGAATCCGATACTCATAGACCACTATTTATTCAATTAAATACTGTTCTTAAAGTAGGTATTTTAAATTTGAAATGATGTTGAATATAAAAATGAGTTAGATCTACTCCAAAATATTTTTTGTTAAATTTTAAAATAAATTGATTAGTAAATTCTTCATATTCATTTATATTATTAATGAGTTTAATTTGTTCTTTTCACCTTATTCTATTTAAATGTTTGTTATGTGCTTCCATACCAATATAACCATTTTCAGTTGAATTATTTTTAATTTCTCTTAGTACTGATGATTTTGTGTAACCTAAAATTTGAGAAATTTCAGAAATTGGAGTTTCAAACTTTTTAAGTAAAATTTCTAATTCAATTCTTTTTTCTAAGTTAAAATGTTTATAATTAATAATGAGCACCTCCTGAGTTTATAAATTGGTGCTTTTTCTTTTTTAAAGCGCCAATTTAATTTTATATTTTATTAAGAAAAGAATAATAAAATTCCCCCCACCCAAACACATAAAAACAATTAAGTTTTTTTTGTGTTTGGGTGGGGGGAATTTTTAATTAAGCTGTTGCACTTGACTTTGCAATTCAGCGTCGCTTATTATGGCGACTTTTTATTTTTTAAATTTCGACTTTCACTCATCAAAAATATTGTCAACATCTCTTTGAGAAATCATTTTATCATTTAAAACATCATTATCATAATAATTATTATCGTTTATCTCATTTTCAAGATCAAAATCATAATAAACTTCTAATTGATAAGAACCATTATTTACAGGTGTGCTCTTAATTTTTTGCTTTGAATGTTTATTGTGATTATTAATAAAATTTTCGAGGGTAGTTTTTAAAGCGCCTGAACCATTTCCGGTGATAAAAATAATTTTTTGATACCTATTTTCTAAAAGATCAAAAACATATTCTTGAATTTTGATTAATGCTTCTTGACTTTCTAATCCATGCAGATCAACTTCTATTCTCATGTTTTTATTTCAATTCCGGCATTTTTCATTAATTCAAGAGCATATTTATGCATCATATCGCCATTATGATTTTCATTGTGAAATGTTTCAACCGCATTATCATAAACAATAATTTTCTTATCAATATTTTCTTTATTTAATCAGACTTTTAAAGTAAGACAAAATTGTAGTATACAAATATCTGTGCAACAACCTACAATAATAAATTCATCATATTCACTGTATATTGATTTATCAATGTGAAAAAAACTATTTGTAGTATTTTTATATATTACATTAGAATTATCTTGTTTTACAAAAATATTTAACTTTTCAACTACTTTAGACTCTTCTGTATCTTTTAAGCAATGAATTGGATATTGAGTCATTTCTAAATCATTTGTCGAATGAGCATCGCAAACAAAGAAAATATTTGGATTATGATTTAAAATTTCTTTAATAATTGGGACAATTTTTTGTATTCTATGATCTGCTAAATTACCTTTTTCTAAAAAGCCTTTTAAAACATCAATAACAAACACAACGCTTTTTTTCATTTTTTACTCCTTTTGACAGTTTTCGCAAAAAGTTGTACCTCGACCGTTAGAAGTATAATCTAATTTAACTTTTTTAATTTTTCCTATTTTGCAAACTTTACATATTTGGTTTTCTCTACCATATACCATTAGGTTATTTTGAAACTTTCCAGATATTCCATTAACAGAACTATAATTTTGCACAGTACTTCCGCCTAATTTTATGCTATGATCCATTATTTTTTGAGCTTGATCGAGCAACTGTGAAAATTCTTCATAAGTTATATCTTTTGCTTTTTTCATTGGGTTGATTTTACAAGCAAACAAGGATTCATCAGCATAAATATTTCCAATACCTAAAATAAGAGATTGATCTAATAATATTTTCTTAATACTAATATTCTTTTTATGTATTCTTTGATAAAGTATTTTTTTATCAATAAATCCTGGTAATTTAGCTAAATTTTTTATTTCAAAAATAGTTCTGTTATCATTTGAGTTAATGATTTCAAATGATCCAAAAATTCTTTGATCATTATAAACTAAAACCTCTTGATTATCTAAGTAAAAATAAATATAATCATGTTTATATGCATAAAGATTCTTATCATTTATATTTCTTATAAAATATTTACCTGTCATTCTAAGATGTGATAATAATCTAGAAGAATCGGTAAAATTAAATACTAAAAATTTGCCAATATTTTCAATGTAAGAAATTTTTTTATTTATCAAAAATTTCTTAAATTCTATTTCACTAGCATTTTTTATTAATTTATCGATTTTAACTTCTACTTGTGTGATGGTTCTATTTTTAACAAATGTATTAAGTGCTTTTTGAACCACTGTAACTTCTGGATATTCAGGCATAATATTAATATTATACTTAAAAAGTATGATTATTTAGACGAAAATAGTGTACAATTTTTATAGGTTATTTTATATTTATTTTAAACAAAATAAATAACCTTAATTTTTATTTTTTAATAATTAAACTTTAAACAAACAATAATACAAAATTTGGAGGAAATATGACACCACATATAAATGCAAAAAAAGAAGACATTGCAAAAACAGTTATTATGCCTGGAGATCCATTAAGAGCTAAATATATTGCTGAAACATTCTTAGATCCTGGATTTAAGCAAGTTAATTCAGTAAGAAATATGTTTATGTTTACCGGAACATATAAAGGTAGACCAATTACAATTGCTGGAAGTGGAATGGGATGTCCTTCAATCGGAATTTACTCATATGAATTATTTAAATTTTATGATGTTGATCGCATTATCAGAATCGGTTCAGCTGGTTCATATAAAAAAGATTTAAATTTATATGAAGTTGTACTCGCTTCTGAAGCTTTTGGTGACAGTACAGCATTTAGACAATTAGTTTTAAATAAAGATGAACAAATTGCTCATCCTTCATCTAAATTAAATGAAGAAATAATTTCAATTGCTAATAAATTAGGTCATAATTTAACAATCGGAAGAGTTCATTCGTCAGATGTATTTTACTCATCAGTTCCATTAGATAAAAGAATTGCATCTACTGATTCACTATGTGTCGAAATGGAATCATATGCTTTATTTACAAATGCAGAAGTAACCGGCAAAGAAGCAGCTTGTTTATTAACAATTAGCGATAATTTAATTACTCATGAAGAAACAACTGCAGAAGAACGTCAAACAGCATTTACAAAAATGATGGAGATTGCTTTAGAATTAGCAAAATAATATGCGTATAGTTGATATTATTGAAAAAAAGAAGCAAAATAAGGAATTAACAGAAACAGAAATAAAGTTCCTAATTAATTCTTACGTTGATGGTTCAATGCCTGATTATCAAATGAGCGCTTTTTTAATGACTGTTGTCTTTAACTCAATGACTTCAAAAGAAATTGCATTATTAACTAAATATATGATGCATTCTGGTGATGTTATTGATTTATCGGAAATACCTGGAATTAAAGTAGATAAACATTCAACAGGTGGTATCGGTGATAAAACTACATTAGCTGTTGCGCCAATTGTTGCTGCATGCGGTGCTCCTGTTGCCAAAATGAGCGGAAGAGGTTTGGCACAAACTGGTGGAACAATTGACAAGTTAGAATCAATTCCTGGATTTAGTGTTGAATTAACTCAAAGACAATTTATTGACCAAGTTAGAAAACATAAAATATCTGTTATTGGTCAAAGTGGAAAATTAGTACCAGCAGATAAGAAAATTTATGCATTAAGAGATGTTACAGCCACTGTTGATTCAATTCCTTTAATCGCATCATCGATTATGTCTAAAAAATTAGCAACAGGTTCAAATGCTATTTTATTAGATGTAAAATGTGGTAATGGTGCATTTATGAAAGATGAAAAAAGTGCTGTTGAATTGGCTAAAACAATGATTAATATTGGTAAAGAATTGAATGTTGATGTTAGAGCAGAAATTACCAATATGAGTCGTCCAATTGGAAAAGAAATAGGAAATAAAAATGAAGTTTTAGAAGCAATCAAAACACTTAAGGGTCAAGGCCCAAATGATTTTAATGAATTAGTTTATTCTTCATGTGCAACAATCTTAGAACAAGCTAAAATTGCGAATAACCATGAACAAGCTTTAAAAATGGTGCAAGAAGTTATTTCAAATGGTAAAGCATTAGAAAAATTTTATGAATTTATTAGTCTACAAGGTGGTGATGTAGAAAAATTAAAAAGTGATGATTTTTGAGTTCCGAAATATCGTGTTCTAGTTGAATCGCAACAAGAAGGATACTTGGAAATTTTTGATAGTTTAACTTTTGGTCTAGTTTCGATGAAATTAGGTGCTGGAAGACAGAAAAAAGAAGATGTTCTTGATTTTGAAGCTGGTATTACATTGAATAAAAAAACTAATGATTATGTTAAAACAGGTGATATATTATTTACTCTATATTCATCAAAACCGATTGATGTTAATTTATTAACTGAATTAAAACAAGCATATAGATTTAATCAAGCGCCTGTTGAAAATAAAATTATTTTACAAAAATTACAATAAAAGGAGTTATTATGAATTACAATAAAATGATAGATCATACATATTTAAAACCTGAGGCAACAGAAAAAGAAATTAATAAATTAATTGATGAAGCGAAAAAATATGGATTTAAAACAGTCTGTGTTAATTCATCATGAGTGAAATATGTATCAGAAAAATTAAAAGGATCAGATGTACAAATTACTAGTGTAGTAGGATTTCCGCTAGGTGCAATGATTACACAGGCAAAAGCACATGAAACAAAATTAGCTATCGATCATGGTGCTGATGAAATTGATATGGTTATTAATATTGGTCGTTTTAAACAAGGTGATTATGAATATGTTTTAAATGATATTAAAAAAGTTAAAGAAGCTTGTGGATCACATATTTTAAAAGTTATTATCGAAACAGCTTTATTAACAACTGAAGAAATTAAAAAGGCAACTGAGATTGTTATGAAATCAGGTGCAGAATTTATCAAAACTTCAACAGGATTTAGCTTTAGAGGTGCTAATTTAGATGATGTTAAAACAATGAAAAGCGTTTGTGGAGATAGTTTATTAATTAAAGCTGCTGGTGGTATTAGTACTATTGATGATTTAATTGCTATGTACCAAGCAGGAGCAACAAGATTTGGTACATCACGTTCTGTAGCTATTGTTGAGGGAAAAGAATCAAAAGGTGGATATTAATTCCAAAATTACCTTCAAGAATTCAAAAACCTAATTATATCAAATTTAAATCAAATTATGCAACAATCATTTTAGCTATTGGTTGTTGTTTTTATATTCGTAAATTTATAACTTTATATTCTAAAAATTAAAAAATAAACTAAAATATAAAAGGTTTTATTATCTAGAATAATAGAAAGGAAATAATGATCAATAAATTAAATAATGAATATGTTAAAAATAGAATCGGTCTAAGTTCTGAAAAAGCAAAAGAATTTTTACTTCAATATGGACAAAATAAAATTAAAGCCGACAAGAAATTAAACGTTTTAAAGGTTTTTTTAGGACAATTTAAAGATTTTATGATTATTTTACTTTTAATTGCTGCTGCTTTTAGCATGGGCGTTGCTATCTATGAAACGTATTTTTCAGGTCATAATAATTCAACCAAAGATATTGTAATAGGATTCGTTGAACCATGTATTATTTTGTTTGTGGTATTTTTAAATTCTTGTCTAGGTACATATCAAGAAATAAAAAGTGATCAAGCTGTTAAAGCGCTTGAAAAAAATAATCAGTTAAATTCTAAAGTAATAAGAGATGGAAGAATTGTTTCTATTCCTTCATTGGAGGTTGTTCCTGGTGATTTATTAATAGTTGAAGCCGGTGATTTAGTTAGTGCCGATGGAATTTTGGTTGAATCATTTTCATTGCAAGCAATCGAATCCGCTTTGACTGGTGAATCATTAGCCGTTGATAAAAGAGTTGATTTGCATAATGACCTCAATAATAAAATATTAGGCGAACGATACAATTATCTTTTTTCTGGAACACATATTTCTAATGGTAGAGGAATGATTTATGTTGTTAATACTGGCTTAAATACTGAAATTGGGAAAATTAATAAATTGATTCAAACACAAGATGTTCAATTAACCCCATTGCAGATTAAATTAAATAAGTTAAGTAAAATATTTGGAATATCTGGTGTTATATTATTATTTATCACAAGTATTTCACAAATTATCATAACTAATACTATTTTAATTCCAAATTCATGAGATCTCCCAGATACATATTCTAATGCTTTAATTGTCGGTATTTCACTTGCTGTTGCTGCAATACCAGAAGGTTTAATAACTTTTACAACTGTTTTATTAGCAATTGGTGTTGCAAAAATGGTAAAGGAAAATGTAATTATTAAAGCCTTTCCAGCAGTTGAGACATTAGGTTCAACTAGCATTATATGTTCTGATAAAACTGGAACATTAACAGAAAATAAGATGACTGTAGTTAAATTTTGAGATGTTGAATCAAATCAAACACCGGAAAATTCAAAAGCATTATCATATTTTGTTGCTTGTTGTGATGCTTCAGTTAGTTTAAAAGAAGATGGCGAATATATAGAAGTAGGCGATCCAACTGAAACAGGAATTTTAACTTATGGATTACAAAATTATAATTCTGCAGATATTTTTTATTCTTATCATACTAAGCTTGATTCAATACCATTTGATAGTGACCGTAAAGTAATGTCTGTTTTAGTAAAAACTAATGAAAACAAAAATTTAATCATTGTTAAAGGCGCACCAGATGTTGTTTTTTCAAGATCTATTAATCAAGATAATAAATATCTTAAAGAAGTTGAAAGTTGATCCAAACAAGCATACAGAGTAATAGCAGTAGCTTATAAAGAAGTTGAATCAAGTAAAACGTCTTTAACTCTTGAAGATGAAAAAGATTTAACATTTCTAGGTATCTTAGGAATGATAGATCCAGCTAGATCAGGTGTAAAAGAAAGTATTTTTGAAGCAAAAGAGGCTGGAATTAAGTCAGTTATGATAACAGGTGATCATTTAATTACAGCTGTTGCCATTGCAAAAGAATTAGGAATTTATACAGAAGGTGATTTAGCAATTAATGGCGAACAACTTTCGAAATTATCTGATGAAGAATTATTTAATGAAGTTGAAAAAATTTCAGTTTATGCAAGGGTTAATCCAATAGATAAATTAAGAATTGTAAAAGCTTGACAAGCTCATCATCATGTAGTAGCTATGACTGGTGATGGAGTTAATGATGCTCCTGCTTTAAAAGCTTCTGATGTAGGTTTAGCAATGGGTATAACAGGAACAGATGTTTCAAAACAAGCTTCTGATGTTATTTTAACTGATGATAACTTCACAACCATTGTCAAGGGTATAAAAAGCGGCCGTGAAACATTTGACCGCATAAAAACAGTTATTCTAAATCTTTTAATTTCTTCTTTAACTGAAATTATTGTTATGTTAGTTGGTTTATTTGTTTTATCCTTTATTTTTAAAGATAATTTTAAGAATAATGAATTAGTAATCTTATCAGCTTCACAACTTTTATGAATCAATTTATTAACTCATGGCCTTCCTGCTATTGCATTAGGAATGACACCTTCTGATGTTAATGTAATGCAAAGGAAACCATTGGCTAAAAATGAAAGTATTTTTGCTAATGGAATGGGAGTGAAATTATTGATTCAAAGTAGTATTTTAAGTTTATTAGCAATTATTTCTTATCTAATTGTTGGTTTATATGCCAAAAATCAAAATATTACAGGTGATAATTTTATTAGACTTACATCAACTGCAATGTTTTTAACAATCGGAATTGGTACTAGTTTAAATTCATTAAACTTAATGTCACAAAATTCAATTTTTATATCTAGTATTAAAAAATATAAATTAGTTTATTCAGCAAGTCTCTTTTCATTAGTTTGTGTTTTATTTGCAGCATTTACACCGGGTGTAAGAGATGCGTTTAAAATGGCAGAAATAAAAGAAATTGCTAATTATAATTATGTTTATTGATTAATTCCAATTTTATTAGGTTTTGGCTTATTATTTTATTGTGAGTTTAATAAATTATTTAATAAATTAATATTTAGAACTAAAAAGTAATTTTAACAAAAGGATTTTAACCCTTTTTATATTAAAATTGAAGTTAGAATTAACTAACTTCAATTTTAATATTTGCAAAAATCTCATTCTTTTCTTTAAGATAATTTTCATGTAACTTTTGAACTCTTGCTTTTTTATCATTAGAACTTTTGTTATCAGCTTTTTCAGTTGGTTTTTGCAATCTAGCGAGTTTATTACCGATTAATTTATTGTATATTTCATCATTTAATCCTACATATATATCAAATGTGACTTCACGCAATATTTTTTGCTGATCAAATGGAGAAATAAATTGAGACTTATTAACAAATAGAATATCAAATGAGTTAAAATCAATTGTTTTATTTAAATCTTTTTGATCATAATTAATTGCTGTTGATACTTTAAGAACATCATTTTCAAACTTAACGTCTGATACAACTAAGTTATTAAATTCATATAGTCCTAAACCAATATTAGATAATGATTCAGTTTTTTTATTATTTACTAGGTTAAAACTTAGTTTATTAAAAATTGATCTATTTATTGGCAATGAAAGTTTTATTATGTGATTTAAGGAATTCGGGATAAGGGTAGAAAGGTTTATTTTATTTTTATTTTTTTCATAGTCATCAATAAATTTAAATTTATGAGTATTTGGATCCTTGTTGAAAATCGATATTAATATTTCATCTTTAAGTGTATTATTTTCAAAAAGTTTAACCTTACCAAATTCATCTACAATTAAGTCATTTTCAATATTCTGAGCTGGGTTTTTAAAATCCTTTTGAAATTTATTTAAAATATCAACGATTTTAGCATCATTAGTAACTTTTTTGAGCTCATCTAAACTAGTAAAAGCTATATTAATTGCACCACTTTGAGTTTGTTCTTTTCTATTTAAAAAATAGTTAGAAACTAATCCGAAATATTTTCTATTTGATAAATGATTTGTAAAATATTTAGTACTTAAATTATTTTTGAATTCATCTTCAATGTCAATAGCAATTTTATTTATTGCTTCCATGTTTTTAAATGATTCTTCTAAATTAGATTTAAAACTTTTGTTAGTAAAATTTTTAAAATACTTATTATATATTTCATTAAAGGATGATTGATATTTTTTAATTAAACCTAAAATTTTTGTAATGTTCTTATCATTTAAAACAGATATTTTTTGATTGATATAACTTACCAAAAAGTTATTACGGTATAAAATTGCAAAGTTGCTGATTCAATTTATTTGATTAAGTATTTCAGGATTACTTTGTTGATCTTGATTTAATATTTGATTTACTCTTGAAATAATTTCAACAATCCAGGTTCTTAAAAAAGAGTTTAAAAGAAAAATTTTATCAAATTCTTTTGCTTGGTTTTTTGAAATATTTTTTAAAAAGTCATCTAACAATGTCTTATTATTCTTTTTAAAAGTATCTATATCTTTAATTGAATTTAACAACAATAATTCTTGAGCATTTCTCTTTTTTCATTCGTTAATTCTTGCTTGATTATTTGGATTTTTTAGATACTCATCAATCTTGCGTACCAAATTTTCATGCGAAGCAATGACAAAAGTATTTAACGCATTTTTTACCAATTTATCATCAAAATTTTCCAGAACTAAATTTTGTGATTTAGTATTACATGAAATCACAAAAGGTACAGAAATTAATCCAGAAATACTTAATAATAATTTAAAAATTTTTTTCATCTTTTAATTATATTATAAATTCAAAAAAATAATTTTTATGGTATCATTAAATTAAATATATTAGTTTGTAATATAATGAGGTTTATATGGTATTTCTTACAGTTATTTTAGTTATAATTAGCTTTTTTATTATCATTGTTTCATTTTTAATGTCACCTGATTCAAATGGTTTTTCAGGTGCTTTAGTCGGTAGTGGTGATCTTGATTTATTTAAAGTTTCAAAAGAAAGAGGGATAAAGAAAATTTTAAAATATTCAATGATGATATTTGGATTTATTTTACTAATTGCATCATTATTATTAAGAGTTTTTATTAATTAATTATGAATTCAAAAGAAATAATAGATTATCTTTCTAAATACAAATCACGTTCATTTTTAGAAATAGCAAGATTCTTTAAAATATCAGCACATAATAATAAATCTTTAACATCTGTTTTATCCCAATTACAAAAAGAATATAAAATTTTTAAAAATAATAAAGATGAATATTATGCACCTATTTTATCTCAAAGCATTGTAGGAAATTTATCCGTTTCTGCCAAAGGTCCATTTGGATTTGTGGATTATGATATTAACGAAATCAATAATACAAAAAAAAGCGTTTTTATTAAATCATTTAATTTTAATGGCGCAATACATAATGATACTGTTCAAGTAAATATTTACATAAATCCTCATGACAATGAATCTAATAATTCTGAAGGTGTTATAACAAATGTAATTCAAAGGAACAATACTGAAGTTCAAGGTTTTATTAAACATAAAAATAATACAATATATTTTTCACCAGTTGATTCTAGATACCAGAATTTAACGTGAGTAATTGTTTCTAAGCAAGTTCAAACTAAACTAAATGATTTAGTTGTAGCTGAAATCCAAAAATATGACCAAAAGATTGTGTTTATTAATATAGTTAAAGTAATAACTAATGAATCTGATCCGATGGTATTTGTCAAATATTATTTAGAATCAATTAAAGTTCCGAATGATTTTCCTAGTCTTTTAGAAAGAGAAATTCATAATATTCCTTTATCAATAAAAAATGAAAATCAAAATGATCGTATCAATCTTACTTCAAAAATGATTGTTACAATTGACGGTGATGATACTAAAGATTTTGATGATGCTATTTATGTTAAAAAGCTAGCTAATGGTAATTTTATTTTAGGTGTTTATATTGCTGATGTATCTTATTATGTTAAAGAAGATACTTTAATTGATCAAGAAGCATTAAAAAGAGGAACAAGTATTTATTTAGTTGATCGAGTAATACCGATGTTGCCAATCGAGTTATCAAATGGAATTTGTTCATTAAATCCAAATGAAGAAAGATTTGTAATCGCTTGCGAAATGGAAATTGATAAAAATGGTAAAAATTTAAATGTTAATGTATTTCCAGGAATTATTGAAAGTAAATTTAGACTAACATATAAGCAAGTTGATAATTATTTTAAAACTAATGATCTAGGTTTTAATAATGAACCTAATAACTTACTAGAATTAAAATCGATGTTAAATGATGCAAGAGATTTAAGTTTAATTTTGCATAAATACAAAATTAATGAAGGATATGTTGATTTTGAAATTTCTGAACCTAAAATAAAACTAGATGAATTTGGTTCGGTGAAAGAAATTATTATTAATCAAAGAGGATTTTCAGAGGTTTTAATTGAAGATTTTATGGTACGTGCAAATGAAACTATTGCTAAATATTTAACTATGCAGAAATTACCAGTTTTATATAGAATTCATGAAACACCTGACGAATTAAAAATTAGTAACTTGAAAAATACTCTTTTTGCAATGAATATAAAAGATATAAAACTTGATTCAAAAACAATTAATCCAAAAAACTTCGCTGAGCTTGTTGGACAAATTAATAAAATAAGAAATGATGATTTTATTAAAATGATGTTTTTAAGAACTATGCAAAAGGCTGTTTATTCTGAAAATAATATAGGTCATTTCGGACTTGCTTCAAAATTTTATTGCCATTTTACTAGTCCAATAAGAAGATACCCAGATTTAGTTATTCATAGAATTATTAGAGAATTTATTTTTAATAAAAATTTAAATGAATTAGAAAGCTTTACTAATAAAATGTCGTTATATAGCGATCTTAATACGAAAGCTGAACAAAAAGCGGTACAAATTGAAAGAAATGTTAATGATTTAAAATTTGCTGAATTTCTTAAAAATAGGATTGGAAGTGTATTTAAAGCTCAAATTCTTAGTATTACTAATTTTGGTTTTTTTGTTGAATTTGATTTTAAAGCAAGTGGAATGATTCATAAATCTACTTTAGTTGATGGTATATATGAAGCTAATGAAACGCTAACAAAATTTTCTAATGGAACTAAAACCTTTATTCTTGGAGACTTTGTTAATGTAGTTGTGGTTGGTGTAGATCTTGTTGAAGGAAAAATAGATTGTGTTTTAGAGGATTTATATTTAGCATATCTTAACGCTAAAAAAGCAAGCTTTGAACATAAGAAAAAAACACCTAAACACACATTGAAGTCAAAAGGAAAAGGATAATATGCAGGATGAATTATTTAAAAATCGCAATATTGTTAAAAATTCATTAGGTTTTGATTCTGATTTATATGTTTTTCAAGATAAGAATATGTTTAATTACTCAGTTGATACTATTTTATTAGGGAACTTCATTTACTTAAATCATAAAATAAAAAATGTTCTTGAAATAGGCACAAATAATGCAGCATTAGCTATATTTGTTGCTTCTAGAAATAAAGAACTTAAAATAGATGCAGTTGAAATTCAAAAAAAAGCCGCTGATTTGGCTAAATATAATGTTAAATTTAATAATTTAGAAAGTCAAATTAATATAATTAATCAAGACTTCAATAATTTTTGAGTTAATCATACTAAAACTAATGCAAAAAAGTATCAAAGCATTTTTTGTAATCCTCCTTTTTATGAAGTTGATAAAATTATGCAAAAAACAAAAGTGAATAATGAAGTGTTAATTGCTACATTTGAAATTGCTTTAACTCTTGAAAATTTAATTTATGGTGCTTCAAAAATAATTGAACAAAAAGGTTTTTTATCATTAGTTTTGCCAGTTGAAAGATCTATTGATGCTTTTGCAATTTTGAAAAAATATAATTTTGAACCTAAAAGAATCCAATTTGTTTATCCAAGAGCGGATCAAAAACCTAAGTTTATTTTATTAGAGGCTAGATATCAAACTGGTTCAGGACCACATTTTCTTAAAAATATTTATTTACATAGTCAAGATGATAGAACAAATCATGAGTATTTACCAGAAGTGAAAGAGTTATATAAGCCTATAAAGGTATAGGAGGTGATAATGAAAAAAAGATTTTATATTACTACACCAATTTATTACGCTAGTGGAAATCTTCATATTGGACATCTTTATACAACTACCCTAGCATGAGTCATAGCAAATTTTAAAAGACTTTCGGGATATGAAGTTAAAATGCTAACAGGTAGTGATGAACATGGCTTAAAAATACAGCAAAAAGCAAAAGAAAAAAATGTATCACCACAAGAACTTGTTGATGAATTGTCTAAGAAATTCATTAAAATGTGAGAGGATTTTGATATATCTTATGACATTTTTCAAAGAACTAGTTATCTAGATCATAAGCAAAAAGTTCAAAAGATTTTTAGTTATTTTTATAAAAAAGGATTTATTTATAAAGATAAATATCAAGGTCTATATTCAGTTAGTGATGAAGAATTTTTAACAGAAACACAGGCTATAAAAAAAGATGGAAAGCTTTGTCATCCGGTGAGTTTTAAAGAATTAACAACAGTTTATGAAGAAAGTTATTTCTTTGATATGAAAGCATTTGTGCCTTGATTAGTTCAATATATTGACTATCATCCAAATTGATTAATGCCAGTTAAAACAAAAAATGAACTATTGAGCAATTTTATTAATATTGGTTTAGAAAATTTATCTGTAACTAGAATTAATATTGATTGAGGTATTAGAGTTTTAGAAGATACAAAACATACATTATATGTTTGATTAGATGCTTTATGCAATTATATTACTGCACTTGGTTATGATGTGGATGATCCAAATTCACCTGAATTCTTAAAATTTTGACAAGATGAAAATGTTGAAAAGGTTCATCTTGTTGGGAAGGAAATCACAAGATTTCATATGATTTACTGACCAATATTTTTAAAAGCATTAAATATCTCATTACCAACTAGAATTCAATCTCATGGATGGATTTTAGATCAATACGGACGCAAAATGTCTAAATCATTAAATAATGTGGTTGATCCATATGACTTATTGCAAAAATACCATCCTGAAATGATAAAGTATTACTTAGCTACTCAAATAAATTTTGGCGATGATGGGATTTTTGACGAAAATAGATTTGTCAATGTTATTAATTCAGATCTAATTAATAATTTTGGTAATTTAATTTCTCGTACATTGAAAATGAAATATCTTTCTTTTGGTTCAATGTCTTTAAAATATTATAAAACAGAATATTTAGAGGATATAGAACTCGAAAATAATATTGATAAACATTTTAAAACATATTTTAATTATTTTAATGAATACCAGGTTGATAAGGCGCTTAAAGAGATAATTTCACTTTCTGATTCATTAAATAAGTATATTGACATTGTTAAACCATGGACTTTAAAAGAAAACTTATCAAGATTGGAAGAAATTTTGATAAGATTATTAAATGGAATTTATACTATTGCTACATGTTTGCAGGTTGTTTTACCAAAGAAAATGGAAGAAGTAAAAAATGCTTTAGGTATGAATGATTTATCATTTGATTTAGTTTTAGATTTCAATAAGTTTAATGAAACAACTCAAAAAGAGCAATTTATGTTGTTTGAAAGAATTAATGTAAAAAAATAGTGAGGAAATAATGATATACTCAAGATCTTTTAAATATATAATTAACCCAGAAAAAATCAAAGGTTTTATTGATTATTTATATGTGTTTACTCAAAAAGCTAGAATGTTTGAAACTAATTTATCTTTTGAATATGGTTTAGAAGGAAAAGATAAAATTATTGTTTTACAAAGATGATCAACTAGACAAAGCTATCAAGATTTTATTAACATTCCAGAGTTTGATAAAGAAATAAAAACTCTTGAAAAAATGTCTAAGAAAATTGAAATTTTATTCGATTTAGAACTAGAAAGATAATTTTTTAGATTTTATATGCATCAAAAAAGCATTCATCATAATGAATGCTTTTTTGATCAATTTTATTTAATTAACATCTTATTTTTATTTAAGAATAAATCATTAAAAATTTCATCATAGGTATTTATTAAAATAACATTCATTTCAGGATTTAAATAACTAGATATTTTTAAATAGTCCTTCTCATTTTCTTTTGGAATGAATACTTTCTTAATACCTGAATTTGAACATTTGATTAATTTTAGGTCAATTGCACCAACGGCTTTAATACATCCTTCAAGTGAAATTGCACCAGTAAATGCTGTGTCATCAGGAATTTTAATATTTAAAATTTTTGAGATAATCGCTGTTGTTAAACTTATTCCTGCTGAATTTCCGCTTATTTGAGAGTTTATATCATTAGTAGAAATACAAAAACCCTTATTAATGTGATGTTTTATTTCGCTAGGATTGTACGCTTTTAAGTATTCATAAGCAACTTCTTTTGCTATCTTTACAGATAAATTCATATCATCATTACTTTTCATTAAGATCATATCATCATTGCTTGAAGAGAATTGAGTAATAATTTTTGAAATAAAGGCTTTATTATAAAAAGGCGATACCCCAATAATGTTAACTAGACCAGGTTTTTGAATATTACTTTCATTATTATTTTGATCTTTATAAATGTTTTCACTATCCCAATTATTAAATGCTTCTATATTTAAATTAGAAATGTTGTGTTTATTTAAATAACTGAAAAAGTCAAACAAAGCACTTTTAAGATTATCTAAGCATTGATTTTTATTTAAAGAAACAAAGTGAAGAATTTGATCATTTGTAAATTGTATGTTTGAATTAAATTTTTGATTTATTTTAGGAATTTCTCTTTTTAATAATGTTTCTATTTTTTCATTAAATTTAATTTCTTCAAACATATGAAAATTATGATTTATTAGTGCGTTATTATATTCATTGAAAATAAAGAATACTATTGATTTTTTTATATTTATATCTAAATTTAAATATTGATCTTTTATTTTTTTAGTATTAAATTGATTAAAAATGAAATTAATATGTTCGGGCGATAAAGTGCTAATATTTTTTATGAAAATAATAGGATTATTTACTTTTGATTTAATAATTTCACTAGTAAGTAAATTCACATTGTTGTTATTATTTAATGAATTTATAAATTTTGCAGCATCAATTGTTATTGTTTTTAGTTTTTTGTAATTTGAAATTGATTGAATAAATTGCTCGATATCAGAATTCTTACTACCAATGAGATTGAAATTTGTTATATCGTTTTTCAGATCATTTTTTAGATTAATAGCTGCACTTTTGAAGCCAATGATACTATTCATTAGATTTAAAATTAAATTAATTAGTTCATCTTTTACATTTTGATTTTTATTTGAAAAAGATTCAAGTATTTCAATTTTTTTTCTGTTTTCGCTAATAAAATTTGGATTATGAGTAGTGTAATTATGCATTATTAAATTTTCTATTATTTTTTCAATATTATTTTTCATTATATTCCCCCTTTGCTATAACTTTATTTTTTTCATACTTTAAAGTTATAATAATTTTTTTATTAAGATCCATTTCTAAAATAACGTTACTAATCGTAGACAAAATATTAATATCTATAAAAGATTCTATTTTCCTTACACCAAAACCAGATTCAATAATTTTTTTGACCACTCTTTTAAATGATTTATGATCAAAAATAAAATCAATCTCATTTTTATATGAAGCAGAAATTTTGCTTAGTTGATCATTTAATTTTTTACAAAAAATCTCATAAACAATGTCATTTGATATCTCGTTGAACAAGATGATATCATCAAATCTTCCTAAAATTTCTTCACGGAATTTTAGTTTTGCACTTTTTAATCATTCATTAGGTTTATTGATTAATCTTTTATATTCAAATAATGTAGAGTTTAAGTTTGTTGTGCAAATAACTATTGAGTTTTTTAAAGAGATTTCACTTCCCATATTATCTACATATGTTCCTGTTGATAATATTTGTAGAAGTATATCAATTGTTTTTTGCGATGCTTTTTCAATTTCATCAAATAAAACAATAGATTGAGGATTGTTTGATAATTGTTTACTTAATGTGCCATTTTGATCAATTAGCGATTTTATTTCATCAGCATATTCAGACATATTTAAAATCAAAAATTTATCTTTTGAAAATAACTTTTCAGCTATTAATTCTGCTGTTTTTGTTTTTCCAACTCCTGTTGGACCTGCAAAAAGATAACTTCTTCATGGTTTTTTGATTTCTTGATTCAATACATATCTATTTGGAATAGGTTTTGTTATTAAATCAATTTGTTTATTTTGTCCGATAATTTCTGACTTTAAAAATCCATTTAATGATTTTATATTTTGAATTAATGTTTGATAGTCATTGGTTTTTAGATCTTTTTCAAATGGAAATACTATGTTATTAAGTTCAGATTTTATGTATTTAATATAGTTATTTTTATCAGTTGTCAAATTTTTATTTGTTATTTCTAAATTTGTGAAAAAGCTTTTTAAAATAACATCTATAGTTACTTTTTCAATTAATGAAAAATCTAAACCGATAAATAAAAAACTTTTTAACATTGTTCTATCAGGAATTTTTATTTTATAGTAATTTTTATTTGCATTAAAGTCAGAATATAAAAAGCAATATCTTAATTCATCTAATTCTATTTTTGATATATTTTTATCATTAATTATTTCATTTTTAAGTTCATCATAGTAATTTTTATGATTTATGTCATTATTATGCAGAACATTAAATTTATTTTCTTTTAAATCAACATTATGAGAAAAGTAATTAAAAATTAGTTTCTTTCCATATTTTTTTGATAATTTAAAGATATTTTGTATATATTCAAGTAATTTTGCAAAATCACTAGTTTTTTTACATTCACAATTCTCTATAGTTCCCTCGCACAGCTCCTTCTCTATTAAACAATTTAATTTAAAAGTTGAATTCTCTTCATAATTAGGATGATATTCTCGATATGCATCTAAGACTTCTGAAATAGTTTTTGATATATCTATATATTTTGTAAACAATCCACCTTCACGTTTATTAAATTTTTTAAACTCATCAAAAAAATCACTAGATTCTTTATTTTCAAATGCTTCTTTAAATGATTTAAATCAAAGAATTTTATAAATCTCAAAATTTTTTTCAATATGATAAATTAATAAATTTAGTTGATCAATCATTTTATCAATTATTATTAAATTATCAATACCATTATTATATTGTAGTGTTTTAATATCATTATTTTTATTAGCGCTAAGTTGGCTTATAATAAATTCATATGCACTTGTGATTGGATTTTTATTATTGTTAAATAAACTATTATTTGTTAGATTTATTATATTAACTGTTTCATTATTAATTGAATAATTACTATTTACATTATGTGTATTCGATATTTGGTCATTAATTAATTTATTCATTATGTTGAGGTTATCATTATTATGCATGATACCTGTGATAAATTTTCAAGTTTTGTTATTTTTATATGATTTTGATGTTTTAAAATCTTCAATAGTTTCATCGTTTTCTAAAAGAATTATTCTAACTTTTTTGTTTACGATATTAAATTTAGATATTGAATCAAATGGACTATTAGAAAGTTTGTGAGAATCATTTCCAAAAAATTTATAATAAGATATATTCTTGATAATTGCATAGTATTTGTCTATATTTATATCTCTATATTTTCTTAGTAATCGATCAGCTGCATTTTTAACGGATTCTGTTTCTGAACCTCATAGATTTACATCTGTCAATTCTGAAATATCATCAAAAAATTCATAAGCAATTTTATTTTCAGGATTATTTTTATTATAATAATTAATATTATATTCTAATTGCATTTTTCTTCCGCTATTTACTGGGTCATAAAAAATAATATTGTTAATATATGAGTTAAATTGGTTTTGCAAGTTTTGATTGTATAAGTAATTATGATTATTTATATTATTCTCATTTCAACCTTTATTATAGTAATTTCAATTACCATTTTGGTCTGTCAATATTTCATCATCTTCTAGATTTCATATTTGATTTAACAAATGAAAAATATCATTTAACATACTATTTAATGCATCTAAATTATTATTATTATTTAGATTCTTTTTTAAATCGGTCACTTTTTGAATAAGTTCTTTTATAGATAGAATTTTCTTGTGAAAATCATTGTTTTTATTAAAAAACATTTCATTAGAAAATGTGAAAAAAAGGTCGAATATTGATTCTAAAATTTCACTTAGGTTTCTTTCGTCATAATGAGTTAGGGTTTTATTTCTTGATAATCTATTAATTTTTTCAAATAAGTATTCTAAATCTATTATTTTTTTAATTTTATTTTTCATTTCATTTTGAGTTAGCATATTTCTCCTTATTAAACTTTTATTTACTGCAAAAATTATATAAAACCAGAATATAGAAAGTTGAAATTTTGAAAAATATGTTTTATAATATTCTCTATTATATATATGATATTTTGATTAATAAATTTATCAATATATGTTATAAACATCTTTAACTTAAATAGACAATTTATAAGTTTTTAAATATATCTTAAAGTGATTTTTAAATTTTTTTGTGAAAAACAGGTTTTATGTTGAGAAGTTTAGAATAAAAAAAGGAACAGAGTATGGAAAATGTAACAAGTGTTAAGGATAAATTTAAAATTCTTTTTATCGACGGTGAATCATTATTTAATTTTATTTATACAACTTATATTCATACAAATTGAGAAAATAAAGATAATTCATTGAATCCATTATTGAATTATTTGTTTAAAATCATTTATAGAACGCCAAATTTAGATAATTACTATTATTCATATGATAATTTTTTTGAGGATTCTAGGGGCTTTGTTATTAACTATGCACTTTGAGATAAAAAAACTATTTCAAGTAAAATATTAATTGATAAACTATCTGAAAGTGAACGTATGAATGATCATTTTTTAATAAAATTATTTGAAGTTTTTAATAATTACAAAGAGAGAAATAAGGATAATATTTCAAAGGATGTTATTGATTGAGACAAGTTATTTCTTTCAATAAGTAATTATATTTTATTGTTTATGAATGATATTTTCGCAAACTACAGTAAAGTATTTATTGCTTTTAATTGAGTAAATACTCCAAAAAATAAAACAGAATTAGACTCAAATTATTTTTTTGATATAAATAAACCAACTAATGAGACTATAAGAAATTTAGTTTTAAAAACATTTTCAAAAAAATATCAATATTCATTTCAAAAACAATTTTTTGATTTTTGAAATGAAAATGATAAAGATAAACATAGTGCATTATATTGTGATTTGTTAACTTATTTAAGAATAAAAAACAACCCTGAATCAAAATATAATCAATGATATGAAATAGCAAGAAAGAAATTTATTGATATTTTAATAGAGATGAAATTCGATATTATTACAATTCCTTTTTTTGAGTCTTTTGATACAATCAATTCATTTTTGCAAATGTTAAAAACAGAAACGAACTGAGAAAGAAGATTAACTTTTTTAGATCAACCCAATTTTAACTATCAAGGTTCATATTATAAAGATAAAAATCAAAAAATACCATTGGAATATTTTATATATAGTCAAAACGATATATTTAGATCATTAATAGACAACGATGTAACTAGAATAAAAATACATAAAAAGAATAAAAAAGATGTAGAGTGGTTTGAATTTGAAACACCACAGTGATTAATTAATAATTTTGGGGTTTTGCCAAGGGATTATAATGATTTTTCACTTCTTACATTTAAACCATTTTTGAAAAATAATTTTAATAAAAAACCAATAGCTGGTTTTTCTGATAAAGAGGCAATAAAATTTTTAAAAACTTATGGTTCAATAGAGAAGTTTGAGAAATTTGCCTTTGAATTTTGAGAAAATCATGAAATATTAACAAATAATTTAAAAATAAAGCAACCATGCTATAAAAAGATATCAACTAATTTCTTTTTAAAATGTATTAATTTAGAAAACAAAAACGATATTCATAAAGAAAAATTTAATTTAACTAGATTAGAGTTGGAATATTTTATTAAAGTATATAAATTAATTTATAGTATAAAAGAAACAGATGATTTGTATTGAATTCTTTATTATAATAATTCATCGAAAACTGAAAATGTATTAGAAACTGAGTATTATAAGTATATTTATAGTAATGATATTTTTTTAAAAAATAAATTTGATTCAACTTATGATTCATTTGATTTTTTTAAGAAAGAATCGTATTTTAATTCTAATTTTAATCTTAAAGAAAATGTTTGAAGGTTATTGCCTTTTACAAGTTCATTATTTAAATACTACTATAACACTAATTTTGAAAATAAAAACCTTAATTTTAGAAAATATAATTTTAAACATACACATTTAATGACTTATGCGCCTGTTTCTAAACTTTCTAAGTTATTTTCTCCATTAAATATCAATAACATTTATTTTCAAATGTTTTTAGATGAAATTTATATTATTGATAATGAGGTATTTAAAAATATAGTAGATACATTTTCTGAATTCGCTAAAAGTAATATATATTTTAGATTATTGTTAAGAAATTTGGAATTTCGAAAAGCTGATGTTGAAAATAAAAAAAATGTTTTTAAACAAGACAAAAATGTACTTATTATTAACTATAATGATTATGATAAATTAATTTGTAATAGTAGATTATTTGAAACAAGATGATTTGAATTTTTTAATAAAAAAGATAGCAATGATAAAGAAACAAAATTTGTAAGGAATATTAAATTAAATGAAAATCTCACATCTAATCAAATATTGAAAAAACTTTTATATAATGATACAAAAATTGATTTTTATTATGAAAAATTAACAAATAATAATTGATTAACACAATATATAGTATTTGATTTCATATTAAATGAAAAGGATGTATATGATGAGATTGTTGATCAATTAAAGAAAATTGATAATTATCGCGAGGTTTTTACATATAAAACAAATACAATTAGTGAAAAAAATCTAAAAAACTATTCATTTCATTTTTTAAAAAATATTAAATAAGATTTTTATATCTTATTTTAAGATTTCTAATCAATGTTTTAAATTTAAATGAGCAAATATAACGCCTAAAATATTTAATTATACATCATAAAAATGCAAAAAAACAAAATATGGAATTGTTCCACATTTTGTCTCTTTTTTTCTCTTAAAATAAAATTTTAATATAATTTAATCGTATTTAAGCAAACATACAAAACAAAACAAAATTTATGACAATTTTATTTTGTTATTTTTTAATTTAATAAATTAATTTCGCATTCATAATTATATACATAACGAAGTTATAACATATATTAGATTAAATATTATAAAACATATTTTAAAAAGGAGAAATAATATGTCCAAAAAAATTCAAAAACGTTTATTCTTGGCATCAATGGGATTATTTTCTAGTGCTTCATTAATCGGTGTTGTTGCATGTAGCAATAAAAATGATGAAGAAACTGGTGCTGATTTAAATGCTACATTAAGCGATAGTGATAAAAGAGTTCAACAAGATAAATTATCTGCTTTCTTAGAAAAGATACCTGAAGCTAAAAGAAATGAATTAGCCAATTTAATTAAAGAAGTAAAAACACTAAATGATGTTAGAGCCATAGATAGGAAATTTGAAGAGATACTTGGTAAAGATTATTATCAACGTTTAAAAACATCCTTAGACTTTTCGCGTGGATTTACTCAAGACGAGTCTAGTGAAATTTTATTAGCTACAACATTTGGTGATTCAGGTAGACAAAAGAAAGCGATTGATAAATTAATTAGAGAATATAACTTACTTGTTGATGAGATGCTAAAAATAAAGAAAAATAATTCTTTAAGTGATGACCAAAAAGATGCGATGTACAAACAACTTGGAATTTCTTCAAAAGCTAAAAAAGTTAAAAATAAACCACTTGGTTCAGGATATCCGGTTGGTGCTGAAAAAGTTTCTCTTGGTTTGAGATCAAAAGACAAAAAATTATTCAACTTAATTATTAACTACCCAACAGTTGCTGCAAAATTAGCAGATGCAAATATGTTATTATCATTTAATTCGCTTGATGCTGAAAATGATGTAGATATTTCCTTATTTGATAATAATTTTACAAAGGTTAATGGACAAATTGAAAAATCTAAACAAATTGGGACATTTGTTTTACCAATTTTTAAAAGTACTAATGTTCTAGCGATTAACAAACCTGTTTTAGGATATATTTTACAAACATTTAAAGATAAAGGTGTTAAATTTAATACAACAGATGGATCAGATAAATTTTTTGATGATATCATTAAAGATGGTAAAACAGATAAAGCAACAGTAGCAGCTTTATGAGGAGCAACAGTTGCTAATGCTGATGAAATATTAGCTAAGTATAAAAAGAATGACTACTTATTGTCTAAAAATATATTTGATTCATATTCAGAACTATTAGAATTTTCAAATGTTGCACAAAAATTATTTGAAAATTCTAAAAAAGGTGTTGAATCTAATGTACACGTTTTTGGTATTGATGATATGGTCGGAGTTTATGAAACAGCTTTGTATGCTAGTACAAATGCTAATGACAAAACTACACTACAAACAACTAGAAAAGATAAAGGTGTTTTAAGAGTTGATTATTCAAATATTAAAAATAAAACTTCTACAACATACAGAAATTCATCTGACATATTTAATAAGTTTTCTACAAGTTTTAAAGAAGGTGCTGCATATGCATTCCCAAGTGGTCAATATTCATCTGGTGATCAAGTAAAGCATAGATTTGCATTTTCAATCGGTTCAACTGCAGGTTATTCACATAACTTTAAAGAAAAAGGTAAAACACAAACAATATTTAAAGATTCATTAACAAACTTTGAAATTGACGTAGATTCACGTGCTGGGGTTAAAGTGTTTGGAAAAAGAAGCGACAAAAAACCTGACAAGAATAAATTAAAAGAAAAATATGATGCAAAACTTGCTGAATATGAGAATACCATTATAACTTTTGGTGGTGGAAAATTCCTAAATAATGTTTATAAATCAACATTTAAAGGCGGCGGTGAATATGACTATAAGTCAAAAGATACAACAAATGATGAAATGTTCGCAAAATTAGCGAAAGACGGTAAGTTAAATTCATATTTATCAATATCATTTGAAAAATCTAGAATTACTGGAAATGTAGGAAAATATGTTGAAAAGCTTGAAGGAATTTTAAAAAATCAAGAGAAAAATTCTTCAACACAAGAATTATTTAAATACTCAATTGTTTCAGCTGTTGATGATAAAAAAGAATATGTTGTATATGTATTTAAGGGTTACCAAGATAGTAGTAAAGAAACTAATCCGACCCTTTTAGCTTCAAAACAAAATGATTTTAAAGAAAAATATTCTTTAACTCAAGAAATTTTATCTGATACAGGTTTATTAAATGAAAATGAATTATTATCATACCCTACACCAGGTAAATGAGAACCAAAAAATCAAAAAGTTGTAACTTATGTTCAAGGTCCATCATTAATAGGAGTTAAAGCTAATGAGGCAGATGATGATGCAACAAGAGCATTTGTTAAATGATTAATTAGTTCAACAAAAAAAATAAATACAGCTGATGATGGAAAATCAAAAGAAGAAAAATATACTCCATTAGAATTCCTTCAAAACACTGCAGGTTATATTACAGCGGTAAAAGAATTAGATACTAAAGATGGAAAATATCTTCAAAACATTGCTGGAAAAAATGAATATTTAAAAATAGCATTTAATCAATTTAAAGATACTGTTAAAAACAAAAATCACGTAATTTTTGAAGAGCCAGCTGGATTACAATCTGATGCGTTCAGAAAACAAATCGGAAGTGCTTGAGAAACAGTTCAAGCTAATTATTCAAATAAAGCTAAACCATCAACATTTGATGACTTTGTAGGTACATTATCAACAGGCACAAACTAAAAGAAATTTTAAAGAATAATAAATATAATTTTTACAAATTATATTTATTATTTATTCTCTATATTTAAAGGAGATAGAATGATTAACCACAAAAAAGTTTTATTATCTATAGGTACATTAGCTTCTGTTTCTTTAGCTACATCTAGTTTATTAGTTGCATGTAGTAAAAAAGAAGGTTTAGCTACTGTACCTGATGTAAAAATCAAAGACCAAACATTAGAACAATCTGGATTTTATACTTTAACATCAAATAGTAAATATTTGCAAAATGACAAACAATCAAAAGAATTTTTGTCATTTAATATTGATAATACTGAATTTATTTATGAAAATAAAAAATTTAAATTTTATAGGTTAGGATATAGATCAACAAAAAATAAAGGAGATTGAAAGAAAACTGAAGATAAAATAAAATCGTTAATAAAAAACTATTTATTAACTAAATATTATTCAAAATATATTTACCCAACAAAAAAAACTAATTCAAATAAAATTTTATTTAAGCTAGAGGACTTTCAAAATTTACCAGATGAAATAAAAATTGGTATAAATGGTAAATTAGCTACTTTGAGACTTCAAAGAACACCATTTTTTTCGAAAATAATTTTAGGTGAGTATGGTGAAAACAATTCTGAAACCTTGGAACAAAATGCAGCTAATACATTAGATAACGTTGATACTACATATAATTTTACATATGATATTTATTTAGGTAATGCAAAACTTGAAGGATTTATAGAGCCAACAGTTTCAAAAGAATATAATAGTATAAAAATTAAACCTTTATTAAAAGACACACCAATAAATACTGATGTTTCAAAATTTAAAACATTAAATTTTGATTTTGAAAATGATCCAAATCTAAGAGATTTATACTTTAAAGCAAAAGTTAAAGATGTTTCAGATGGTGATACTGTTACTGTTATTTCATTAGAAGATAAACAATTAGCTAATAATGTAAGTGTTAAAAAAAATGAAGAATATAGAGTTAGATTATCAGGCATTGACACACCAGAAAAAGCACTTGGTGGTAAAAATGGTATAAAAAAATCATCGGCTTTTGAATATGCTTTTGCTTTACATGCGACAAAATTTGCAGAGGAAATTTTAGGAAAAAAATTCGCTAATGATGTTGTAGTTGGTTTTGCTTCTGGAAAAGATACATATGAAAGAATTACAGCTGATATCTTTTTTGGTGAAAAATATAAATATTCATATAATGCAGAAATTGTGAGAGCTGGTCATACACTTCCATTTAAAAATCAAGGCTGAGAAGCTAATGTAAAAAATAAAAATATTAAATCATATGAATATAATATGTATAAAGAATTAGCAATAGCACTTTCAGATGCTATAAATAATAAAAAAGGATTATTTAATTATTTCAATAATCCTATTGAAGTTCAAAGATTTGTTTATTTAATTAAACCAAATAGTGAATGATTCCCATTTTATAAAGAAAAAATAAATACAGAAGAAAAAACTATTTATGATTATTTTAATGACATTAAATAGAAAGGATACTTAATGATATTTTTAAAAAAATTAATCAACACAATTAAAGAACAATTAATTTCTGTTGATGAAGAATCATTAAAGTTAATTGATAAGTACTATGATGAATTTAATCAAGAATCAGATGCTGATGTACCTGCCATTGAGTTAAAGAACTTAAATATTGACTTTGGTGAAACATTAGCAGTTGATAATGTAAGTTTTAAGATTCCTGAAGGAAAATTGGTAACCTTATTAGGGCCTTCTGGTTCTGGAAAAACCACTACCCTTAATGCTATTGCTGGTTTATTGACTGTAACTTCTGGAAAAATTCTTTTTAAAGGTAAAGATGTAACAGATTTTACACCTCAAAAAAGAAAAATAGGATTCGTTTTCCAAAACTACGCTTTATATCCACATTTAAGTGTTTATGCAAATATTGCATTTCCCTTAAAAAATGACTTTAATTGACAATTTAAAACTGCTGTTAAAAGACAAAAAGCTCGTTGTGAAATTAAAATCTTATATTTAAAGAAATTAGGTGCTTCTAATGCTGAAATAAATGCATTAAGAGAATCATTTAAAAAATGAGAAATTATTTCAGAGGAATTACCACATCATTTAAATAAGCGTTATGCTCATTTAGTTGAAGAATATGAAAAAGCTCATACAGAATATAAATTAGCAACTGTACATGAAACTTCACAAATTTCTTTACTAACTAAAAATGTTTTATCAACAAATGAAAAACTTAATAAAGATTCAAGAGAAAAAATTGCAAAAATTAAGGAAAAATATAATTTAGATCAACAAAATAATTTATTATCAGAAAATCTAAAGGAATCTGAAATATTAAAAAATATCGATTCTAAATATTTAAGTTATAAATCAATTCCATATGAAGAAATTTCAACTAGAACAGCAGAATTAAATAATTTTGTTGCTGAATTATTGCAAATTAACATTGAAGAACTAGTTTTAAAAGATAGAATTAAGGTTGTGAAACTTGAAGAAAAAGTTTTAAAACTATTAACTAGATATAAGTTCATTCAAAAAAGAAAAGAAATTTATGATAAATATGAAGTATTAAAGAAAGAAAAATATGAAACATATCAAAATGCTAAAAAATATTTTTCTAATGTATTAAAGACTGATGAGGCATATTTATCTCTTAAAAAAGATGCTATTAAATTACCATTAGTAGCTAAAAAACAATTTATTAATGTACTAAAAGAATTAGAAACTAAGTATGCTTTAAAAAGTAAAATTTTATTAGAACGTAAAAAAGAAATTCCTTCAATCTTAGATAAAGAGGATAAAGAAGCTTTAAAAGAATTATCTAAGGATGATATTTCATTGAAAAAAGCAATTCATAATGAAGTTATGGAAGTTGCTAATCGTGTTGAAATTGTTAAAATCTTACAAAAGAAACCAACAAGATTATCAGGGGGGCAACAACAACGTGTTTCTATCGCTAGAGCAATTGTCAAAAAACCAGAAATTCTTTTAATGGATGAACCTCTATCAAATCTTGATGCAAAACTTCGTATTTCAACTCGTCAATGAATTAGAGAAATTCAACAATCTCTCGGAATTACAACAGTATTTGTTACACATGACCAAGAAGAGGCGATGTCAATTTCTGATATTATTGTATGTATGTCAACAGCTAAGGTTCAACAACTTGGTTCGCCATTAGAACTATATAATGGTCCTAAAAATCAATTTGTAGCTCGTTTTTTAGGAATGCCTGAAATGGGAATGTTCCCTGCTGAAGTAATTGAAGAAAAAGTATTTATTGATAGTAAAGAAATTAAAGGAATTAAAGTTCCTAATAAATCATCAGGTACAATTAATGTTGGAGTTCGTTCTGAAGATTATATTATTAAAAAATCACGTGAAAAAGCTATGTTTAGTGGAACAGTTTTCTTGCAAGAAAACTTTGGTAAAGAAAGTAAATTAGTAGTTAAAATCGAAAATATTGGTCGCATTAATTTCTTATTAGATAATTCAAGCAACTATAAAGTGGGTGATGCTATTAAATTTGATTTACCATTAAATAAATTGCATATCTTTGATGCTGAAACTGAAGAGAGAATTACATATGAACAAGTTAAACAGTAAATTTCATATATTTATCTCTAGAAACATACCTTTTTTACTTAATTGGTCATTAAAAAAGCAAGCTAATAAAAAAGCTTCGTTATCACATTCTATTTTAGATAGAAGAACACCATTATGAATGCCGTTGTTATTACTTTTACCTGGTGTATTCTTAATTGGAATGTTCACAATTTGACCATTATTTCAAAATATTATTAGTTCACTTACAAATGAAGATGGAAAATTTTCGTTTGAAAATTATGCAAAAACTTTTACTGATGCAAGATTTGCAGTTGGTGTAAGAAACTCATTTATATACGGAATGGTAGTATTACCATTTGTAATGGCGATTTCATTAACCATTTCATCTGTTATTGCAAAATTACATCGTAAATGAGCAAAAGGATTTTGACAAACTGTATTCTTTTTACCATATATAACAAACGTAGTTGCTGTTTCAACAGCATTTATACAATTATTTAGTTCTAATGGACTTTTAAACCTTGTTTTAGGGACTAAAACTCCATGATTAGAAACAAGTAATGTATATACATTTAATGCTTTATTTGCAATGTTTGTTAATGGAATTTGAAGCGGTCTAGCATTTAATATTTTAATCTTTACTACAGCAATGCTTGGAGTTGATAAAAATCTTTATAAATCAGCTTCAATTGATGGATGTGGCGAGGTTAAACAATTTTTCAAAATAACTTTACCTTCAATTAAAAACACTATAAACTTCTTAATTACACTAGGAATTATAGGGGGACTAAAAGTGTTTCCACTTGCGTTATTCAATAATAAACCAGAAAATGCCTTTAACTATGGTGGTGGAACATTAATGTTATATGTATATTTAGTTACAAAAAATGGTGATTTTGCCTTAGCTGGTGCTTCTGCTATTTCATTATTTATTATTGGGGTTTGTTATTCATCAATCATAAGAGGAGGATTCTTTATGGTGCAATCAACATTAAATAATTTAGGAGAAAGAAATGTTTGAGTTAAAGTTAAAGCTACAAAAATTACTCATAGCCAAAAAGCTTAGACGCAATCAAGAAACTGTATCCTCACAAGTAACTGAAAAGAATCTCATTAATGTATTTGCAAGTGTTTTATTAAAACTTTTACTATTATCATTTTTTGGTTTAGTAATTATCTTTCCATTTATTTTTATGATCAACATTTCATTATTAACAGACGATGAAGCCGAATCATTGAAGAGAACTTTTAAGTTTGCTTCTGATTTTACAGTTGGAAAAACTTACTTTATTCAATCTGGAACTGATGCAACTGGTGGATTTAGTATTCGTCCATGAGCTGAAGTTGTGCAAAATACCTATCAAAGGGCTGCAACATCAGGTTATTGACAATCATTGATGGTTACATCATTTAATGTTTTATTATCGGTATTCTTTAAAATATTTATTACATTTTTAATGGGATATGCTTTTTCATTAAGAAATTGACGTTTTAAAGGATTTATATGATTCTTAGCACTAGCTTTATTGGTATTACCAGAGGTTGCGCTATTATCTGGACAATATTCAGTAGTTATTAAAACTAATTTACGTTCTTCATTATTTACTATTTTATTAGCAATGGTTTTACCATTTTCAGCAAGTATTTTTAATACAGTTATGTATAAAAATGCATTTGAAGCTATTCCAGGAAGAATTAAAGAAGTTTCTCTTGTTGATGGAGCTTCAGGATTAAAATATCTTTTTAAAGTAGCTTTTCCAATGGTTATTCCAACTACTTTAACTATCGTAATCTTAACTGCACTTGCTTCATGAAATGCTTATTTATGACCTTCACTTATTAATAGTGAAAATAAAAACTGACAATTGATTTCTGTTTGATTATTTAAAGCCGGAATTGATGAAAGAGATCAAAATGCTGGAGCTAATATTCAATATAATATTAGAATGGCCGCTGCTATTATCGTTATTTTACCTATGTTTGTTGTTTATTTATTATTTAGAAAAAGAATTATGGGTGCTATTAGTAGACAAGGTTCTACAATTAAAGGATAATTTATGAATAATTATAAAAGAAAAGTTATTATATGAACTATTATCACTATAATTGCTTTTGTAGCAATCATAGGATTATCAATTTTCATTTATAGACTTGGTGATGTAATTGAACTAAATGAACAAGTAACCTTAGATCAAAAAATTGTAGATACATATAATTTTGCAAAATCATATTCAATAGGAGGTTTAGCATTTTCTTGCATTATTTTCATAATGGGTTTAATTATTTCTTATGCTGGCTTTAAATCATGAAAATATGTAGAAATGTTTAGTTAATATGAAATTTAATAAAAAAATAAAATTCATCCTTATTGGTTCAATTTTAACTGCTGCTATTCCATTTACAGCTGTTTCATGTTTATATGAAAATGATAAAACAGTTTTATATGCTAAGTCATTTGTTAAAGAAAATGGTTTTTTAGTTAAGACTAAGGTTGCTGATCAAAAAAATACTGTTTTAAAAGAATTTGAAGATAAACTTTATAAATCAAATTTTTTAACATATAACTTTAGTTCATTAATTCTTTCATTTAAAGTAAATAACTTTACAATTGACAACAAACACTATGCTCAAAAATTACAAAATATAATTTCGCTTAAAGATGATAAATTATCAAAAAACCAAGAAAATTACGAGAATTTTAAAAACATCATCAAAATTACTTCTGATGGTTTTAATAATTATGTAAAAGCCAATCAAAGTGCAAATAAAAGAGCTATTGATGATATTAAAAAAATTATAAACTTCAATGAAATTGTCCTTAAAGATTTTGAGAAGAAATACCAAGAACTTGAAAACGAAATTAAGAAGTACAATGAAATAGTGGGTTCTAAAGACAAAAAGACCTTACTAGAAATTTCAAAAGCAGAATTTTCTGATACTGACACAAATTCAGCAATTGAAGTTGAAAAAGTAATTAAAAATCTTATTAATTCCTTATCAAATATAGAAATTTATAATATTAAAGTAAATGATTTTCAATATGTAATTACTTATGATAAAGTTCAAAAAGTAGTAGAAAACTTTGTTAAAAATACTCCATTTGCTATGTATTATAACTATGCTACATACATAAAAAATAATTCTAATCCAAATGCAAACTTTAATCCAGCTAATGATTTTTTAGAATATGATTCTTCGAATTTATCATATAAAGTTAATTTCTTTACTAGAATTATCAATAATGGTATCCCGACTCCAACATTCCAAGAAATAAATCAAAAAGTAGAAAATGAATTTAAAACCAAATTCGAAAAAGATGATGCAATTAAGACACTTGATGTTATTTGAAAATCATTTATTAAACTTGCTCCTGGATATTCGGTTGATAAAGACTTAATTGAAGATACTGAAAAAGGGGCGGGAAGTGGATTTGGTCCTATTTATCTTGCTTTTGGTCAAAACCCACAAGGTAAAGCGGAAGATGAATATAAGATTTTTATAAATCCTCTTGAAGGTGATGAAGTTAATGATTTTTTAGTCGATCCATCTGCTTATATTGATAAACACATTGATAAAATAATTTTAAAAAGAAGTAGTTTTGATAAGAAAAACGAAATTTTACAATTAGAAGAACAAATTGCTAATTTTAGAAAAAGAATAAGCGAATCATCAGATCCTAATGAAAAAATTAGATTAAGAGGTGAATTAAGAGTTAAATTAGCTGATATAGGTACATTAAAAGAAGAACTAAAAGAAGTAGACAAATATCGTGCAGAATTAACTAAGTGAGTTAAAAAATTAGAAAATGATCCAAATAATTCTGAAATTAAAGAAAAGATTGATAAACTAAATGAACCTTATGAAGACGATATTAAATATGTAAAAGACAAGGTTAAAGAAGAATCGCAAACTTCACAAACTTCTCATTTTGGATTGGCTGATTTATTTTCTAAATTGTTATTTTTTAATGGTGTATATAAAACTCAGGTAGTTAAAGGATATAAACTAAATAAGGATGTAACTCAAACTGATCCAAATGCAAAAGTTGCAACTTATTGAGTTGAATTCTTTGATAAAAAGACTGAAAAATGATATATGTTAGATATTTATAATTTATTAATTGATCAACAAAAGAATCTTAAAAATTCTTTAGATATTAGTAAATATTTACATACAAATTTAAACGGAATTGAAGTTGATGTAATTTATCAAAAAGCTACAAATCTAAAATAATTAGTCAAAACACAATTAGTAAAAAAATCTAATTGTGTTTTTTAATTTTCGCCAAATTTAGTAAAATTATATTATGCAAAAAAGATTTAAATTAAAATTATGATTTTCTTCTTTATGCCTTGTTTCATTGCCTTTAATTAGTATCTCATGTTCAGCTGAAACTAGAACAAGAAATTCCATTTCAGAATTAAATAATTATTTAAAATCTATTAAAAATTCCCATAAAGAAAAATATAAATATTTTATCCCAGTGCTCGAATTTTCGATTAACTCATTAAACAAGTTTGTTAATGAAACGAATGATAAAGGATATTATATTTCTGAAAATGCTTGAAATAATATAAATGCTCAAGTTAAAGCAAGATACCAATTATTTTTAAATGTTCAAAAAGAACTTGATAAACTTCAAAATGATCAAATAAATGATCCAAACAAGGGAATTAAGTCTGAAAGATTTTTAGAGCTTTATTATTTTATTCACAGTCAAAATGATCCTGAGTTTAAAATTTATAATAAAGCTATTGAAAGCTTTTCACTAACTCAATGATGGATTAATTATTCTAAAGCATTTTTGTTTAATTATATCATTAAAAAGACGCCAGGAATTTTTGATTTAAATACGTTCAAAGTTGATTTAAAACCTTTTTATGATACAACTATGAACATTTATAATGCAGCAGAACTTATTGAACCTAAAAATGAGATAACTGCTATTGATGTTTTTGTTAAAGACTATGAAACTAAACTTGACCAACTTTTTCAAACAATCAATCATACAAATCAGTCATCATATAAAAGTGTTTTTTCTGAATATACCTTTATTAAAAATGAGTATAAGGAAATTCAAAATGCAATTCAGCCTAATTTAAAATTGTATTTCGAATTAATACAAAAAATCAGACATTCATATTTTCAAACATTAGAAATTAAACCGATTTTATCTGATGATATTTTAACTTTATGAGACAAGTTCTTTACTAATTTAGCTTCTAATATAAATAAATTTATTTTTGAATATGTATTATATAAATTTAATGATGATGATAAGCATTTAAGAGAATTGCTTACTGCAATTGGTAATTTAACAAATTCAAATGATGCTTATATGAAACTAAATGAAGAAGCGAAAAATATTAATTATGATATTAGAAAAGATTCAAAATTTAATCAAAAACTTCAAAAAGTAATCGATCAATATTTTAATCAAAAAATTATGTTTGACAAAGCTGATCAACAAATATCAAAATACATTATCAATAATAAAAAAGGGTAATAAGATGATGCAAATAGGTGATTCAAAAGTAGCGATTGATGCTATTCAAAAATATCAAAACATCATAATTTTTCATCACATCCGACCAGATGGAGATTGTTTAGGGTCGCAATTTGGTTTAGCTGAATTAATAAAAACTAATTTTCCTGATAAAACTGTTTATACAGTTGGAAATAATCAAAATGTATATAACTTTATGAACTATACTTTTGATGATCCAAGCACAATTAATTATGAAAATTCATTAGGTATTGTGGTTGATGCTTCAAGTGGAGACCGAATCCAGAATAGTGAGATTTTATATAAAAATAAAACTACAGCAAAATTAAGAATTGATCATCATCCTAATCAATCTGACATTGTGTATGAGTACAATTATATTGATGAAAAATTTGTAGCAGCAGCAGAAATGGTTGCTCAAATTGCATATGATGCAAAATGAAAAATTACTCAAAAAGCTGCAGGTCATATTTATTTAGGAATCTTTACTGATTCAGGGGGATTTATGCGTCCTGATACTAGTAGAAGAACCCATATATTAGTTGCTTATCTACTAGAAAGTGGTTTTGATCCTCAAAAAATAATAAAAGAATTAAATAAACGTTCATTAAATGATATTAAAATAACCGGATATATTTTGTCAAATTTTATTAAAGAGCAAAATGTTTTATATTTTATTGCAAACAAAGAATTTATGCAAAAATTTAATTTAAATGTTTTGCAAGCTTCTGATTATGTAAATGTTTTAGCTAATATTGAAGACAATCATTGTTGAGCTTTATTTGTTGAACAAGAAGATAATACAATAAGAGCAAGAATTAGATCTAATGGTCCATCTATGATACCAGTTGCAAAATATTTTAATGGCGGTGGTCATGATGATCGTGGAGGATGTATCTTAAAATTTAAAAATGAAATTAAAGACGTTATAGAAAAATTAAATCAAGCTATTATAACTTGAAAATACGAAAAAGGAGAATTATAAATGGTTATTGGAAATACAAAAGTAGCAATTGATGCTATTCAAAAATATCAAAACATCATAATTTTTCATCACATTCGACCAGATGGAGATTGTTTAGGGTCGCAATTTGGTTTAGCTGAATTAATTAAAACTAATTTTCCTGATAAAACTGTTTATACAGTTGGGAATAATCAAGGATCATTTGAATTTATGAATTATGTTTTTGATGATCCAAACACAATTAATTATGAAAATTCATTAGGTATTGTAGTTGATGCTTCAAGTGGAGACCGAATCCAGAATAGTGAGATTTTATATCAAAATAAAACTACAGCAAAATTAAGAATTGATCATCATCCTAATGATGCTGATATTATGTATGATTATAATTATATTGATGATAAATTTGTAGCAGCAGCAGAAATGGTTGCGCAAATTGCATATGATGCAAAGTGAAAAGTTACTTTAAAAGCTTCAAGTCACATTTATTTAGGAATTAATACAGACTCAGGTAGGTTTTTATATCCTGATACTAGCAAAAGAACTTATGAATTAGTGGCATTTTTAATGGAAAATGGTTTTAATCCCCAAGATATTTTAAGAGAACTAAATAAAAGAACCTTAAAAGACATTCAAATATCAGGAAAAATACTAAGTGGATTTAAAAAAGATCAAAGAGTTTTATATTATATTATTGATCAAAAATTTTTAGATGAATTTCAAATTGATTCATTTAATGCCGCAATGTATGTAAATGAATTAGCAAATATTGATGATAATTCATGTTGAGCTTTATTCATTCAATTAGAGGATGGAAAAATTAGAGGAAGATTAAGATCTAATGGTCCATTAGTTAATCAAGTTGCTAATATGTTTAATGGTGGTGGTCATGATAATGCTGCAGGTTGTACATTAAATTCATTTGATGAAGTGCCTAATGTTTTAAAAGCATTAAATCAAGCGATAATGAAATGAGAGGAAAAATAAAATGCAAATTGGTAATTTAGAATTAGTTACAAAAGAGTTAATTAAATATGATAGTATTGTAATTTTTCATCACATTCGACCAGATGGAGATTGTTTAGGTTCACAATTTGGATTAAGAGAATTACTAAGAACCAATTTTCCTGATAAGAAAATATATGTAATTGGTGATAATAAAAATATGTTTAGTTTTTTAGATTTTAAAATGGATGATATTCCAACTGATGAAATCTTAAAAAAATCTCTTGGCGTGATTGTTGATGCTAACTTTAAAGAGAGAATTGAACATCGTTTTGTATTAGATAAAGAAATTTTTGCTAAATTAATTAGAATTGATCATCATCCTAATGATGATGATCTAGGAGATAATACCACTAGATGAGTAGATAGCTCATACTCAGCGGCTGATGAAATGATTACAGAAATAGCGGTTGTTAATAATTGAAATATTACTCCTAAAGCTGCTAATTATCTATATTTAGGGATTAATACCGATTCAGGTAGGTTTTTATTTAATAATGTTAAATCTAGAACCTTATATTTAGCTTCAAAACTTTATGATGCTGGTTTAGAAGCAGATTATATTCATACTAATTTATCTTTAAGCACTTTAGATGATTTGAAGTTTAATAGCTGGTTATTATCTACTTTAAAAACTAGAGGTGGTGTAGCATATATTCAAAACTCATTAGAAGATACAATAAAAATGAACAAAACTCCTCAATCATCAATGCGTGTTAATATTATCGCTAATATAAAAGACTTTCCATTATGAGTTCAATTTATTGAAGAAGAAGACCATAGAATTAGAGTTGAATTTCGTTCTAATGGTCCAATTGTTCGGAACGTGGCCATTAAATGGGGTGGTGGTGGCCACGAAAGAGCTTCAGGTGCAATAATTAATTCTTTTGATCAAATTGAACAAGTAATTGATGATTGTGTTAACGAAGTGAAAAGATACAATCAAAACAAAACAGAGTAATCTGTTTTGTTTTGATTTTAATATTATTTGAAAATTTACAAAAGTATTGATAAAAAAGTTTTTAGTAAAATTTAAATAACATTTTTTTACTAATAAGTTGCACATAACTTTTGGAATATATAAAATTAAAAAAAATAAAAAATATTTTTGACAAACTAAAAATATGTATTATAATTAATAAGCACACTTAAAAAATGTGAAGTTCTTTGAAAACTAGATACACACAAAACATGACAGTCAATTTTTTCGAGAGTTTGATCCTGGCTCAGGATGAACGCTGGCTGTGTGCCTAATACATGCATGTCGAGCGGAGTTCTTTTAGGACTTAGCGGCGAATGGGTGAGTAACACGTACTTAACATGCCTCTTAGATTGGGACAACGATGAGAAATTATCGCTAATACCGGATACTTATATAGTTTGCATAAACTATATATAAAAGGAGCTTTACAGCTTCACTAAGAGATTGGGGTGCGGAACATTAGCTAGTTGGTAGGGTAAAGGCCTACCAAGGCGATGATGTTTAGCGGGGTTGAGAGACTGAACCGCCACACTGGGACTGAGATACGGCCCAGACTCCTACGGGAGGCAGCAGTAGGGAATTTTCCACAATGGACGAAAGTCTGATGGAGCGACACAGCGTGCAGGATGAAGGCCTTCGGGTTGTAAACTGCTGTTATAAGGGAAGAAAAAACAATAGAGGAAATGCTATTGTCTTGACGGTACCTTGTCAGAAAGCAACGGCTAACTATGTGCCAGCAGCCGCGGTAATACATAGGTTGCAAGCGTTATCCGGAATTATTGGGCGTAAAGCGTCTGTAGGTTGTATGTTAAGTCTGGCGTGAAAACTTGGGGCTCAACCCCAAATTGCGTTGGATACTGGCATACTAGAATTGTGTAGAGGTTAGCGGAATTCCTAGTGAAGCGGTGAAATGCGTAGATATTAGGAAGAACATCAACATGGCGAAGGCAGCTAACTGGGCACATATTGACACTGAGAGACGAAAGCGTGGGGAGCAAACAGGATTAGATACCCTGGTAGTCCACGCTGTAAACGATGATGATTAGCTGATAGTAGAACTATCGGCGCAGCTAACGCATTAAATCATCCGCCTGAGTAGTATGCTCGCAAGAGTGAAACTTAAAGGAATTGACGGGGATCCGCACAAGCGGTGGAGCATGTGGTTTAATTTGAAGATACGCGTAGAACCTTACCCACTCTTGACATCTTCTGCAAAGCTATAGAGATATAGTGGAGGCTAACAGAATGACAGATGGTGCATGGTTGTCGTCAGCTCGTGTCGTGAGATGTTCGGTTAAGTCCTGCAACGAGCGCAACCCTTGTCCTTAGTTAAATTTTTAAGGAGACTGCCCGAGTAATTGGGAGGAAGGTGGGGACGACG
Organism: Mycoplasmopsis cynos; assembly: GCF_900660545.1. Classification (NCBI taxonomy): domain Bacteria; kingdom Bacillati; phylum Mycoplasmatota; order Mycoplasmoidales; family Metamycoplasmataceae; genus Mycoplasmopsis; species Mycoplasmopsis cynos. The sequence continues at coordinate 399,407 of NZ_LR214986.1, forward strand.
TCAAATCATCATGCCTCTTACGAGTGGGGCAACACACGTGCTACAATGGACGGTACAAAGAGAAGCAAAATGGTGACATCAAGCAAATCTCAAAAAACCGTTCTCAGTTCGGATTGTAGTCTGCAACTCGACTACATGAAGTCGGAATCGCTAGTAATCGTAGATCAGCTACGCTACGGTGAATACGTTCTCGGGTCTTGTACACACCGCCCGTCACACCATGGGAGCTGGTAATGCCCGAAGTCGGTTTTGTTAACTACGGAGACAACTGCCTAAGGCAGGACCGGTGACTGGGGTGAAGTCGTAACAAGGTATCCCTACGAGAACGTGGGGATGGATTACCTCCTTTCTACGGAGTACAAGTTACAATTCATTTTAGTAACATAAAACTGTTTTATATTATCAATATTATAATGTTGTGTTTATGTATCTAGTTTTGAGAGAACTTTTTTTCTCTCATGTTCTTTGAAAACTGAATAGTAAAGATAAATTAATATAACAACGACATCAAAAAAATAAATTAGTCAATTTGTTTTGTGATACCGAGTTAATTATTTTGAAAAAAATAATTTATTAAAATGTCTTTGAATACATCAAAACAATAGGAAAATATTGTACTTTTAAATAAGTAAGAGTTTGTGGTGGATGCCTTGGGTCTGAAAGTCGATGAAGGACGTGATTACCTGCGATAAGCCTCGTGGAGCTGGATATAAGCTGCGATACGGGGATTTCCGAATGGGGGAACCTAGTTAGAGCATAAATCTAACTGCATTAAGATGAATAAATAGTCTTAATAGCGAGACACGTTGTGAACTGAAACATCTTAGTAGCAACAGGAAAAGAAAATAAATAATGATTCCATTAGTAGCGGCGAGCGAAATTGGAAGAGCCCAAACCAACTATATGTTGGGGTTGTAGGACTATCTACATAAAGTTACAAATTTTTGATATAGCAGAAAAAGTTGGGAAGCTTTAGCATAGAAGGTGATACTCCTGTATGCGAAATATCAAAAACTTTTGATAGTATCCTGAGTAGGGCGGGGCACGTGAAACCCTGTCTGAATCTGCCAGGACCATCTGGTAAGGCTAAATACTAATCAGACACCGATAGTGAACTAGTACCGTGAGGGAAAGGTGAAAAGAACCCCGGGAGGGGAGTGAAATAGAATCTGAAACCACTTACTTACAATTAGTCAGAGGCCGTTAATGGCTGATGGCGTACATCTTGCAGTATGGACCGGCGAGTTATGTTAACATGCGAGGTTAAGTAGAAAAAAGCGGAGCCGTAGAGAAATCGAGTCTTAATAGGGCGCTTAGTATGTTGATATATACCCGAAACCATGTGATCTATTCATGAGCAGGCTGAAGCTTGGATAACACCAAGTGGAGGGCCGAACCGTAGTACGCTGAAAAGTGCCCGGATGACTTGTGAATAGTGGAGAAATTCCAATCGAACTTGGAGATAGCTGGTTCTCCTCGAAATAGCTTTAGGGCTAGCGTGTGATGTTAAACTTTGGTGGTAGAGCACTGAATATGGAATGGCCGCGCCTAGCGGTACTGACTATAATCAAACTCCGAATACCATTGTGTATTATCATGCAGTCGGAACCGGGGTGCTAACGTCCCGGCTCGCGAGGGCAACAACCCAGATCGTCGGCTAAGGTCCCAAAATTATGTTAAGTCAGAAAGGTTGTGAGATTTCTTAAACAACTAGGAGGTTGGCTTAGAAGCAGCCACCCTTTAAAGAGTGCGTAATAGCTCACTAGTCAAGAGATCTTGCGCCAATAATGTAACGGGAGTAAAACATAATACCGAAGCCACGGGTACGCAAGTACGTTAGAGGAGCGTTCTTAATGCGGCGAAGCAAGACCGTGAGGACTTGTGGAGCGTTAAGAAGTGAGAATGCCGGTATGAGTAACGATTCGTGGTGAGAATCCACGACGCCTATTGGGAAAGGTTTCCTGGGGAAGGTTCGTCCACCCAGGGTTAGTCAGGACCTAAGGAGAGGCTGAAAAGCGTATCCGATGGATAACAGGTTAATATTCCTGTACTACCTTATTATAGTGATGGAGTGACGGAGAAGGATAACACTACCTATTAATGGATTTAGGGGTAAATAACAACTGGTGAATATAGTTAAATGCGTATTCTATAACCGGGAGTTATGATGCATAGAACTTAGGTTTGAATTGTGTGATTTCATGCTTCCAAGAAAAGCTTCTAAACGCCTAAATTTTAAGGTACCTGTACCGAGAACGGACACACGTTCCCAAGATGAGTATTCTAAGGCGAGCGAGAAAACCAATGTTAAGGAACTCTGCAAATTAACCCCGTAAGTTCGCGAAAAGGGGTGCCAACTTTATGTTGGCCACAGTAAATTGTGAGGGGCAACTGTTTATCAAAAACACAGCTCTCTGCTAAACCGCAAGGTGATGTATAGGGGGTGAAGCCTGCCCAGTGCCCGAAGGTTAAGTGGATGCGTTAGCAATAGCGAAGCGTTGAAATGAAGCCCGGGTGAACGGCGGCCGTAACTATAACGGTCCTAAGGTAGCGAAATTCCTTGTCGGCTAAATACTGACCTGCACGAAAGGCGCAATGATCTCTCAACTGTCTCAACATTGGACTCGGTGAAATTATGGTCCCAGTGAAAACGCTGGGTACCCGCATCAAGACGAAAAGACCCCATGGAGCTTTACTACAACTTCGTATTGGAACTTGGCCTAACATGTGTAGGATAGGTGGGAGACTATGATATCAAGGCGCTAGCCTTGAAGGAGTCAACCTTGAAATACCACCCTTGGTATGTTGAGTTTCTAACCTGCCGCCGTTATCCGGCGGGGAGACAGTGCGTGGTGGGTAGTTTGACTGGGGCGGTCGCCTCCTAAAAGGTAACGGAGGCGTTCAAAGGTACACTCAATACGGTCAGAAACCGTATGTAGAGCGCAAAGGTAGAAGTGTGCTTGACTGCGAGACCTACAAGTCGAGCAGGTGCGAAAGCAGGACTTAGTGATCCGGCTGTACGTCATGGAACGGCAGTCGCTCAACGGATAAAAGTTACCCTGGGGATAACAGGCTTATCTTGCCCAAGAGATCACATCGACGGCAAGGTTTGGCACCTCGATGTCGGCTCATCGCATCCTGGAGCTGGAGTCGGTTCCAAGGGTTTGGCTGTTCGCCAATTAAAGCGGTACGCGAGCTGGGTTCAGAACGTCGTGAGACAGTTCGGTCCCTATCTGATGTGGGCGTTGGAATATTGATGAGAGCTGCTCTTAGTACGAGAGGACCGGAGTGGACGTACCACTGGTGTTCCAGTTGTTCTGCCAAGAGCATAGCTGGGTAGCTAAGTACGGAAGGGATAACCGCTGAAAGCATCTAAGTGGGAAGCCTCCTTAAAGATAAGTATTCCCTTGAAATTCCTTGTAGACTACGAGGTTGATAGGATGGAAGTGTAAGTGTAGTAATACATTCAGCTGACCATTACTAATAAATTGATAGGTTTAAAAGAAATGTATTCAAGACATTTTAATAGATTATGAATTACTATTCAGTTTTCAAAGGACATACTCCCTTGCGGAGTTTTTTTTTTTTTTTTTTTTTTATTTATTTATTTAAATTGAATAATATTTTCATATATAAGTTATATCACTTTTATCAAACCAGCATCATTTTAATCCTTCCACTACCCTGTACAAAAATCTAGGTTATTTCGCATTCGCATATTTAAAATATGTTTGTGCACTATTTACATATGATATAATAATGAAAAAGGGAGAAGGAGAAATATAAAAATAATTTTAAATAATTAAGAGTTTTAAAAAACCAATAAAAATAATTATCATTACATTTTACTAGTTATTTCATCACTTAAAAATAAGATTACAAAAAAACATAAATTCATAAATATTATTTATTTTTGGTGTAAAAACTAGAATTTATATTTTATTTTCATATAAAAAAATTATTATGATTAATTATCAAAAATATTAATTATAATCAAAACAAGAATGATAAACAAAAAGAACAGAAATTAAAACAAAGGATAAAAGAAATGATAATTAATGTAAATAAATTAAGTAATAATATTATTGATCATAATGAATTTGAAATAACTAATGAAGAGGCAAATTCATTGACTGATTATATAATAGGAAATGGATATTAATGCGTGCTATTTTTCTTTATTTTGATGCGTGATTAAAAAAGAAAAAAATTTCTCTTTTTTTCAATGTATTATTAATTACTTATCTAATTCTTATAATTGTTTCATTTATTTTATATTCAAATTTAAATTTAAAAACTAATAATAAAGTAAATAAATCAATTGAAATAATTTTATACTACATACATCCAATTTTTGTAATTATTTGTACCAATTTACTTTCTATATTTCTCTTTTTCGCATATAAAAGCTATATAAATAATGCATTTAATTTATCTGACGAGGAATTTAATCAAAATTATAAAGAATCAAAATTTCCTTCATATTTTAATTTATTCTTAATAAATTACGTAAACAAAATTGATATTTCGTTAGTTAATGATGAAACTAAAAAAATCATATATATCAAATTAAAGAGAAATAATTTTATGTATTTATTTAGTTCAATGATTATTACTATTTTAGTTGATATTTTCTTTATAGTTATGATTGTTAATTGATTCACATTTTTTTCTTCAGTAAATGAATTAAATAATATATTTTCATATATGATAATTGTTATTGCGTTATTTGAAGTTATATTAATATTTATTACAAAATTTTTAATCGTAAAACAAATAAAAAAATATTTAATAAAATAAACCTTTATAAAATAAATATTGCTATTCATAAATAGATTATGTAAAATAATTAAGATTAATTTCTTTGCTTTAAATAACAAAACATTGAAACTTAATATAACAATTTGTTAAAGTGAAAAAATATCCAGACAAAATCCGAATATTCTCAAAATGCGAACACAAGTGTAATACTTGCAATTTGTTAATAAAAAATAATCATTATAAACAGATAAAAAATATTTGACTTTTTTACTCTTATTCTCTTACAATTATATCAATCTATAAATTTATAAATTATAAAAGTCATATGTAACTTTCAAAAATACATATGACTTTTTTATGTATCCTATAGTAAAATTGCGTTATCAAGAAAAGATACCTTTAAATTATAATGAAAATATTAGAAAAAAGAATATGTATTTATATGCCTAATTTAAAATGCGAAATAACCTAGATTTTTATACAGGGCGGTGGAAGGATTAAAATGATACAGGTTTGATAAAAGTTTGATAATTTTTACCTTTGCCCTTTTAAAAAGTATCAAATAATATTGTCTAAATCTTCTATATTAAAATCACTAAATTCATTATTTATTTTTACTTTTTCAACTATTTTTTTATATCATTTATGTATAAAAGATATTTTTTAATATACTCGTTTAATTCTTTAACTTCATGATTGATTTTATAGGTATTTTTATTCTTGCTAGTATTTTCGTCTATATATTTTTTGTAAAAGTAAAAAAAGATTATTAGAAACTATATTATCATATTTAGGATATTTAACTTCTCCCAAAATCCTTTTTGAAGCATATGCACAAAATTTAGAAGCAAATGATAAGTTAAATCTTCTTTTGCTATTGTTTTCGTCCATTATTGCATCAGTGATTTTAAATAATAAATGATCTTTGTTTAAATTAGTATTTTCTAATTTTTTCTTTAAATCTTCTATTGTTAGTGGAAGACTGATTATTCTTTTAAAAATTTTTAATCTAATCCCATTAATTGCTTCTAAATGAGTTGAATTACTTCTATCAATAGAAATTATAGAACTCAAAATTGCTTTTTTATATTCTTTGCTGTTTGTTGCTTCAATAGCTTTTTTAAATCAATATGATGACGAGCCTGAACGTCCTTTAAGAATATTATTTTCATTTTCTTATAAAACAGAATCTAAGGTTTTATCGAACTTTTTATCGGAAAAAAGATTTAAAGGATCTGAATTATAGTTTGAATCAACATATAAAACAGCTTTTATAAAATCTCTGTTTTTTTATTTAAAAGTGGTAATAATTTTTTGGCTTGTTCTTTATTTTTTGTTTTTCTATAATTTCATATAAAACAAAAAAATTTTCATATTTTTTATCTTTCATTATTTCACTCTACACATTAAAAATTACTATTTTATCTTTAATATATTGCTTACGTTTAATTTCATGTCCATCTATAAATTTTTGAACATTAGGTTGTGAAAGTGCCATAGTAAAAATTTCTTCCTCACTTAAATTACCTTCTTTTTCAAAAATACCACGCACTTTTCCATTTACTTGAACAACTATTTTAACTATAGAATTTTGAATTAATTTTTCATCAACATTAGGTCATTTTTGATCTTTAATTTGTTTTTGATTTAATTGTTCTAATAGTTCTTCTGAAAGGTGTGGTGCTAATGTTGAAAACATAATACAAAAATCAACTAATGGTTTAATAGAATGTAATTTTTCTACTTTATATAAACTGTTAATAAAAACCATTAATTTACTTATTGCAATATTAAATTTTAATGTATTTATTGCAATTGTAACTTCCTTTATAGTACTTTGTCATAAAGAAATAAATTTGTTATCTTTATGGTTTTCATTTATTAGAGTAGAATCATTAGAGAATTTACTAATAATGACTTCAACACGATCTAATCATTTTCTGATTCCGCGAATCGATTCAACACTTCATTCTTTAGTTTCTGCTAATGGACCCATAAACATTTCATATACTCTTAATGTATCTGCACCATATTCATCAATAATTTCATCTGGATTAATAACATTACCACGGCTTTTGGACATTTTTTGACCATCAGGCCCTAAAATCATACCTTGATTAACTACTTTTAAAAATGGTTCATCAACTGGTAAAATTTTTATATCATATAAAAATTTATGTCAGAATCTTGAATATATTAAATGACCTACCGCGTGTTCTTGACCACCAATATATAAGTCGACCGGTAATCATTTTTCAAATCTTTGATATGCTTCTTTACTATTGATGTCTAAGTATGAGCCATCAGCATTTTTCATTATATAAGCTAAGAAATATCATGAACTACCAGCTCATTGAGGCATTGTGTTAGTCTCTCTTTTATATTTTCTACCATCTTTTTCAAAATATAATCAATCTTTATTATTAGCAAGTGGTGATTCACCTGTATTTGAAGGTTTGATATTTTCCATATAAGGAAGTTCAACAATATTTTCTTCAAGATAGATATTATTATTCTCATCAAAATAAACAGGGAATGGTTCACCTCAATATCTTTGTCTTGAAAAAATTCAATCCCTAATTTTGTATGAAATTTGTTCATAAGCTTGATGTTCATTAATTAATTTTTGAGAAATTTTTTCTTTAGCAGTTCTTAGATCTAAACCTGTATATGAACCGCAATTTACTAAATATTCATGATCAACTTCACCAGTTATTATATTTTTAATGTCTAGATTAAATTTTAAAGCAAAATCTTGATCTCTTTCATCAACTCCAGGCACTCCCATAATAGCACCTGTTCCATAGTTTTTTAAAACATAATCAGATGTTCATATTGGAATTAATTCACTTGTCATTGGATTAATTGCATTAATCCCAGTATATACACCTGTTTTTTGTTTGATGTTTGAAATTCTATCGCGGTCACTTAAAGTTTTAGTATATTCTAAATATTCATTAATATTTTTATTGCTTTTTAAATTATTTAATAATTCATGTTCAGGAGCAACAACAATAAAACTAGCACCTAAAATTGTTTCGATTCTGGTAGTGAAAACATCGATTGTTTGATTAGAATTTTCGATTTTAAATTTAATAACGTGTCCTGATGATTTTCCAATTCAATTTTCTTGAAGCGATTTTAAGGATTCGGAAAATTCAAGTTTATCTAATCCATCTAATAATTTTTCTGCATATTTAGTTATTTTTAAAACTCATTGTTTCATTGGTTTTCTAATAACTGGAAAATTACCTCTTTCGCTAACTCTATTTCCCTTTTCATCAATGATAACTTCCTCATTAGCTAAAACAGTTCCTAGTTCTTGACACCAATTAACATCTATTTTCTTAATTTCAGCAAGATTGTGTTCATAAAGTTTTTTGAAAATTCATTGAGTTCATTTATAAAATTTGGGATCTGTTGTATCGATTTCCTTATCTCAATCAAATGAAAATCCAAGACTTTTTAATTGTTTTTTAAAAGTTTTAATATTTTCTTGTGTAAAAGAAGCTGGATGATGTCCAGTTTTTAAAGCGTATTGTTCAGCTGGAAGTCCAAAAGCATCTCAACCAATTGGATGCAAAACATCATAACCATTTAATCGTTTATATCTAGCAATAATATCACTAGCAGTATAGCCTTCTGGGTGTCCAACGTGTAATCCAGCTGCAGAAGGATAAGGGAACATATCTAGAACATAATATTTTTTATCATTATGTTCAGTTGTTTTGAATGCTTTAGTAGTTTCTCAAATATTTTGTCATTTTTTTTCAATTTCTTTGTGCTTATACATAGTTACATAATTATATATTAAAATTTTAATTTTCACTTTATAGTATGCAAAAATTCCTTATATTTTGTATGATTAAATATGACTTTAAAAATTTAATGAATTGAAAAACTAATAATATTTTTTAAATTAACAAATAAAAAATAATTTAAAAGTAAAACGTATTTTTCTTACTAATAAACATATTTTAAATCGTTCCAAAATGTGATAATATTATATTTATAAAAAGGAGCATAAATGGCAAGATTTATTGATGAAATAACAATTTCTGTTCAAGCTGGTAAAGGCGGAAATGGAATGATATCATTTAGACGTGAAGCGCATGTTGATAAAGGTGGCCCAGATGGCGGTGATGGTGGTCGTGGTGGTCACATTTACTTTGTTGGTGATTTAGGAAAAAATACCTTATTAAGTTTTTATAAAAATAAACATATTATTGCTGAAGATGGTGTCAATGGCGGACCTAAAAATTTATATGGAGCAAATGCGAAAAATACTTATATTAAGGTCCCGCTCGGCACAATGGTCTATAATGGTAAGAAACTTGTTGCTGATGTTGTTGAATCAAATGTTCCTTATTTAATTGCAAGTGGTGGCAAAGGTGGAAGAGGTAATAATAAGTTTAAGACTGCTAAAAATACTGCACCTAGAATTGCAGAAAATGGAATGCCTGGTGAAAAATTTGAAGCAAAAATTGTTTTAAAAATCCTTTCTGATGTTGGTGTAGTTGGTAAACCTTCTGCGGGTAAATCAACATTTTTAAATGCAATCTCTAATGCCCAGGCAAAAGTAGCGGAATATGAATTCACTACCCTAGTACCACAATTGGGAATGGTTCAGTTTCATGATCATTCATTTACTGTTGCAGATTTACCAGGTCTAATTAAAGGTGCTTCTCTTGGTAAGGGACTTGGAATTCAATTTCTAAAACACATTGAGCGTTGTAAAATAATTGCCCATATTATAGATTTTGGTTCTGAAGATAAAGACCCAATTGAGGATTTTGAAATCATTAATAATGAACTAAAAAATTATAATTTAAAGCTTGAACAAAAAACTCAATTAGTAATTGCTAATAAATCTGATATGGATGTTTTTCCTGAAAATATTAAAAAGTTTAAAGCAAAATATCCAAATGTTGAATTAATTGAAATTTCAGCAATATTTCATAAGAATCTTGATTTAGTAAAGGCAAAATTATGAAATTTAATTGAAAAAAATCAATATGAAATATTAGAAAACCAAGAAGATGAAGTAAAAACAATTGAGTTTGAACCAGATTATGTGATTGAAAGACCATACCATGGTCATTTTGTTGTTTCAGGTAAGAAAGTCGAAGAATTATATTATAAAATTCCAATAAATACTTATGATAATCTTTTACGTTTTAATAATATTTTAAAGAAAATTGGTGTTTGAGATGCTTTGATTAAATATGAAATTAAACGCGGAGATACTGTTGAAATTTATGGATTTGAATTTGAATGAGAAGATGATGAATAGATTAAATTAATTAAAAAAACGGAATTACTCCGTTTTTTTAATAATTTGTTTTTTAAGGATTTAGCTTAATGGTTTTAAGATTATCTTTATGTAGCTTATCGATAAAATCACTTTTTATATCACCAGAAAATTCATTTTTGTCATATTGGCCTTCGCCTTTAAAAAGGACTATTTGATTTCCTTTATTTTGTGGATCATCACTTTCAACTACGTGAGCAAAGTTAATTCCAACTAAGTTAAATCTAGAATCAATTACCATAGAACCACTTGAGCCACTATTTAATGATTCATTATTTTCGTTATTAAGATAAAGTGTAGATAATTGCTGAAGAATATTTTTGGCCATTCCATGTTCAGATTTTCGCTTAAATGGTTCAGTATAATCCATTCATTTATTATTTAATTTATTTCAATCTTTATTTTCTGCTTCATTATATCTCACTCAAAGACTATTGAAATTATTTTTACCATTTTTATCATTATCAATAACACGATTTGTACTTTCAATATAACCGCCTTGCGAGCGAGCACCATTTAATTTAATTAAACCATTGATGTCAGGAAAACCAAGCACAAAGTGCGTTTGAATTGGACTTTCATGAGATTTTGTTTTAGTAGTTTCATTGCCTAAACCAATGTATCAATCTTTTTCAGCTGGGGTATCTAAAACATCGTATAAGGTAGGAAAAATATCTCTAATATTTTCCTTTGTAAACCTTAATTTTAATATAGCAAAATCTGCACCGCTATTATTAATTGTTCCTAATCTATTTGTTGTATCTGTTACTTCATCAAAAAAGTTTGTTACATTTCTATTTGCTCTTAGTCCAGTTGATTTAAATCTTGGTGTATAGTAAATTCAATCAAGATATTGATCTTTTGTAGTTGTGCCAAGGTGATTATCAAGTGGTTTTTTAAGATAATTTTCATAGTTATTAATTGTTTGGTCATTTGAATTAGATTCATAATTATGTTTATTAAAATTAAAATTCTGATTTATTTCGCCTACTCAATTTTGAATATCTTTTTTACCTAGAATATCATTATAAACTAGGCTACGATCAAAAATATGATTTAATGAAGCAACATGAGCATTAGTAGCAACTAAAAATTCATATTCTTCTTTATTTGATTTATTTTTTAGTGGACTTTTAATTCTATCTATAATTCACGCAGTTCCAGAAACTTTTGTTGAACTTTGAAAAGGAGGTGCACCAAAGTCCGGTCTTATTGTTCGAATTCCGCTATGCTGTAATGAAAAACTTCGATCATAGATGTATTGAAAAAAGTCAGAATTCTTTTTTAATAATGAATTTGAAGTATTGAGATTTAAATGTTTAAAAGAGCCTGAATTTGTTTTGAATAAAATACTTAATTCTCCTTTTTGATCATCATACTTTGTTTTAATTGAATTAATATCATCATTAAAATCTATCATTTGTTTAATTGTTTTAAGATCAATATAATAAAAGAATTGACTTAAATTTGAAGGTAAATATCCAAATGGATTTTGTTTAATGATCCCTTTAATTTTATTAGCTACTTGATCATTAAGACTTATTTCAATTGAACCTGATGGAATACTTTCAAACGATTCCAAAAATAGTGCTTTCATCATAAATTCTTTTTTATAACCATTAAAAAAGTAGCGTCATTTTTGCTCATCATTATCACCATATTCACCATAAATGCCAACTTCTTTTAGGTGATTTAGAAATTGATAATCTAGGCGATTATTGGTTAAATCCACTCCTGACCCATTATTTGCGGTTTTAAGATAATTTTTAAAGTCTGATAATTGTTTTTGGTAATAAGGTGTTTTAGTCACTATATCATTAGGAGCATAATATTTTTGATTGGTTTTGTCAAAAATTAAATCAAAACCCAAACTATGTTTTGCAGATGATGTGTTTAACTGACTTGTTGTAGTATTAATATTTGTTTTAATAGCTTCAAGATTTTGATGAAGTAGAATATCGTTAGTTTTATTATTAAGTTCATTAAGCTTAATAAGAAATGATTTTAAAGCCGCATTTAATTCATCTATATTATTTCCGTAGTCTTGTTGTCTAGACTTATAAAGTAATAATTCTTTATATGCTTTTGCTAAATTGTAGCGTTCTGCAACTAATTCAGGTTTATTTTCTGATGCTATAAATGCTGTATTTATGTTCGATTCTTGTTTATTGACTTCGGCTAATAGTTCTGTAGCATCATCAATTTTTTGATATTCAGGTAAATTTTGTTTTGGTGGTAAATTTTGAAAAATAATGTTTTCATCAATCTTTTGTGATATTTTATTTAAAAGAATTTGATATTCAGTATTTTTATATAAAACTTTGTCTAATTGTTCTTTTAGCTCATTTTTAACTTTCGCATTGTTTAATAATGTTAATTTTTTATATAACTTAGCTTTTTGTTTTATAAATTCTAGTTCATCGATGTTTCGAGCATTACTTAATTGATTAATTAGTTCATTTTTATTTTGATGAGTATTATCTAATTCATTAATGATTTTATTAGTATCAGATTTAAAATTTTCAAATATTATATTAGCTTGACTTATGATATTTGAAAATTCTTCAATGCCAATATCAGATTTTTGAATTTCTTTTAGATAATGATTATATTGACTTGAACCCTTGATTTTATCAATATTTTTAATTGCATCTTTTTTAAAATTTAATAACTTTATTTTGTCATTGATTTGATTTTCGAGTTTTTTAAGATTATTTTCAGTAGCAGCTTGAATTAAAGATATTAGTTCATTTTTACTTGTATCAGGAATTTCGCTAGATTTAACTTTTGCTATTAAATATTTTTTTTCGAGTTCAAATAAATCCTGTTTGTTTTTTATGATTATTGATTGAATTTTGCTTTTAATATTTTCAATCATTTCTTTTGTATTTGCTTTATCAATTTCATCGGATAATGAATCTCTTGTATTTTGATTGGTAATTCCTTCAAGCAATGCTTTTAATGCGGTTTTTTCAGTTTTTAGATTATTAGCATTAGGTCTAATGTTAGTATCTTGAGATTGTTTAGTATTACACGCCGTACTTAAAAGGCTAATAGCTGAGACGCATAAAATTCCAAAGATTAATGCTTTTTTTCTTTTTTTAATCATATAAAACCCCCTAATTATTTGAACATTATTTTAAATATATTGTATTATACTATTTTTTTAATTTTATTAAATATGCATTTTAAATGAAAAATATTATTAATAAAAATATTTTTTACATTCAGCAATATATTTAAAGCATTAAAAAAATTTTAAAAATAATATTTAAATTCTGGAATTACTATATAATTGACTATATCACTAAACAGTAATATAGCGAAAGGAGAGATGATGAAAGTATTTTTTAGTTATGTTTCATTTATACATAAACTAATTTTAAAGAAAAAAAATACCATAATTATTCCATTATTATGGTTGACCATTTCAATAATTTTAACAATTGTTATAAATTCTATTGAATTAGATTCTAAACTTGTTCCATTAATTTATTATATTGTTGTTTTTATTGAATCATTATTAACTGTTTTATTTGCTTCTATTAAGTCGATAAATATATATAAAGATTTGGAAGAGGAAGGTATCGAATTATTGACTTTGTCAAAACCAATTTCAAGAAATAAAGTAATATGAGGGAAAACTTTTACAAATTTTTTATTAGGATTTTACTGAAGTATTATTATGTTTTTATGCAATGTGATTATTTTATCAGGAATAAGTAATTCAGATGTAGTGTTTATTAGTTTTGTTTCAATTCCTGTTTTTACAATTGTATACATATTATTCGGAAGTGTTAGCTCATTAATTGCATATAAAATGAATGCTAAACTTGCGATAACTGCTCCATTAGTAATATTTAGTCCATTAGTTATTGCTGGAACTATTATTTCATCAAAAAGTACTTCAGCAAGTAATAATATTGCATATTATTTAAATGCTAAATATAATAATCATACTTCAGGCAATGTTCCTAATTTGGAAAAGTTTTATTTAAATAATAATGTAGATAGTTTATACATTATTCCAAATGGATATAATAAAACTGGATATCGTAAAGACCAAATTGAGTATCTAAAAAAAGCTTTCGAGTATTCTAAAAATTCTGCTTATGATTGACAAATTTATTCATATTTATCATTACCTTATCAAATTGTTGATTATTTTAACGTTGAAAATAAAAATATTTCTGAAATTTTTGGGAATAATACAATTAATAATTTAAAAGATTATTTATATTACAACAATAAGGATACATTTACATACAATTATGATTTAAATAATGATGTTATTTTAAAAAAATACTCAATAACTGATATTGCTATGAAGAAAAAAGACGCAAATGGTAATGTTATTAAGGATCAAAACGGAGTTGATATTATTGATTCTAGAAGTAATAAAAAAGTATTTTTAGTACCTGGAGCTTTAAAATCATATAGTCACATTGATAATTTGGTTAATACTGATATTGTTTATGCAAGAGATAATGCTGAATCATTTAAAGTAACATTTCCAGAAGATAAATTTGTTTATTCTGCTTCAGACAATTTGGTTGGTCAATTAAAATGAGTTTATATTAAAGAATTGTTAGAAAATGAAGTTTTTAATTATTATGCTAAATTATTTGCAAATGATTTATTAAAAACATTGAACAATGAGGTTAATAAAGAAAATAAAGAAGATATATTAGATAAAATTTTACGAAATATTGAAGAATTATTGAATGACAATAATTATGAATTGTTAAAAATTAATGATATTAGTTCTATTGTACTAAATAGCAGTTCATTAAATAACAAAAAGATTAAAACCTTAACAGAGAAAAAAATATATTTAGCCACAGCTTTTATTTATTATTTATATTTCACATTTAATGATTCATATATAGTAGATGCCCTTTTATATAATTTAGCAACTGAAAATGAAGATCCACATAGTTATTCTGTTAAAATTGATGGATTTCAATATAATATCGGCGGTTATGCTTCATACACACCAAAACAAGAAATTCAAACTGTAAATGATACTAAATCAAACAATAACAAAGAACGTAGAGTTATTATTAGATATAATCTTCAACCATCAAATAATTATTTATTCCAACCACTTGAAGAAGTTTATCAAGTCTCAAGAAATAAAAATACTACTGTTAATAAGAATTATTATTTTATTATATGAATAGTGTTAGGAATAACATTTGTTTTATTAAATAATAGATTTTATATTAAAAAGGATTATAGATAATGAATGAAAATATTATAGAAATAAAAAATCTTACTAAGATTTATAAAAATAATAAAAATACAGGTATTTTTAAATTAAATTTTAATGTTCCAAGAGGTTCATTCTTTGCGTTTATTGGTGAAAATGGTGCTGGTAAAACTACAACAATTAAAACCATTACTGGCTCATATTTAAATTATGAAGGTGAAGTGTTAATTAATGGAATAAATATTAAAGACGCAAAAAGTAGACAAAAATTAGGTTATATACCTGAAAATGCAATTTTTCCAAAAGAAATAACTGTATATGAATATTTAAAGTATTTAGGTTTGTTAACAGGACAAGAAAAAAATAAAGTAATTCAAAAAATTGATGAGCTTTTAAATGAATTTGGAATTTTGGAATTAAAACATAAGAAGCCATACAACTTTTCATCAGGTCAAAAGAAAAAAATATTATTAATACAAGCATTATTGATAGATCCTGAAGTTATTATTTTAGATGAACCTGCAGCTAATTTAGATCCAACTGGAAGATATCAACTTTTTACTTTATTAAAAAAATTACATGAACAAGGAAAAACAATTTTTATTAGTTCTCATATTTTAAGTGAAATTGATAAATATGTAGATACTTTAACTTTAATTCATAAAGGAAGAATTGTTTATTCTGGTTCAAAAGTTAAAAACCTTGAAGAATTATTTTATGAAAAAGTGATTAAAGAGAACTCTATTTATTAGTTTATTTTCTAGTTGTTTCATCACTGCTGCTTGTAATAATAATTCATTAAAATCTGAAAATCCATATAAAAAATTAATAGTTAAGGATAAAGAAATAAACACCTCCTTAAAAGAATTTTCTGAAAAATACTTTTTTAAAAATGCTCCAAATGTTGCGAATGATTTTTACTTAAAGCAATTAAACCCAGATAATAAAATATATAGTGAAGTTAATATTTCATTAACATTTGCTCCATTGTATATCCCTAAGGTTGTTGATATAGCAACAGAGTTCACTCAAAGACAATCGATTAGATCTACACGTATAATACAAGAGATCTTAAATAATAACTGATTTTGATATTTAAATAATTACAAAAGTTTCACTTATATATTTAATAATTGAAGATCTGATTTTAAGGATTTTAAAGATACAAATAACAAAGATAATCTAAAAGATCAAAATACATTCAACCAATTAATTAAGGCTAAAAAACTTATTAAAAAATTCGCTAATTATAATATTGTTGATTTTAGTCAAGAATACCCAATTAGGAGAATAAAAAGCGATAAATATCAAAATTTAAGATTAGTATTTTTTAAACTTGAAAATGATGTGCACAATATCGCTTTAATTCCTGTCTTTTTATATCAGCAAAACTCTAATGATACTAAAATTTTATTAACTGGTGATATTTTTGATATTGAAAAGCCAATTGATAAGATTGAAAATATATACAAAATTCTTAGCGATGAAATATCAAATGGTAGAGAATATTTTTTAAATTTAACATTAGAATATCAAAAGAAAATACACGATCAAGAAGTCTCAGAATTAAATGAACAAATTAATAAACTTAAAGATGAACAATCAAAAAAAACTCAAGAAATGCAAAATAATTTAAATAAGCCAGATCAAAATAAAAAAGATATTAATGATTCAGATGATGAAGCTGATGATGAAAAAGAAGATGAAGAAAATACTGATGATTTTCCAGAAGTAACACTTGAAGAATTAACCGAAGAGCTTCAAGATTCTGAAAATAGATTTGAAAAAGTTAAAAGTAATTTTGAAACTCGATTTAATGATGTAGCATTATTGAATGTTTATAATGAAAATAGTTATATAAATTCATTTTATTATGCGATATCCAAAATTAATGAAAAACTAAAAGATAACAGTATTAAAAGATATACATGAGGATACATTGATGAAAAAGAAATATAGATGATTTATTGGTTTGTTTAGTTTTATTCCTGTTCTAACTTTTTCATGTGCAGATTATTCCAAACAAAATGAATTAAATCGTTTAATCTCAAAATATGATGAAGTTTCCACAGTTTTAGATACTAATAATTTAAGAAACACTAATGAAATATTAGATCGCTTATTAAATGATGCGTTTAAAAGTGATCAAACTAAAATTGTAGAATATAAAAAACAACAAATAGATAATAAGGATAAAATACTTAAAGAGTATTTTGAATTAACAAAAGATTTTTCAAAGTCATCTAGCAAAAAAGAATTTGCCTTAAAACAAAGTGAATTTTTTAGTAATAATTGATATTTTTTCTTAACTAATCTTGATAAATTTGAATTTAATTTTGTTGAATATATTTATACTGATTTATCAAAAGGGTATAAAACTTCAGATGAATATAAAAAAATAATTGATCTAAAAACTGCAAAAGGAGGTCATAAAAAGTTTAGTTTTTTTGATTCATATCTTGATGAAATTAGAGAAGGTATTGAAGCAAAAGAATTAGGTGATGCAACTGTTTATTATGTTAAAAAAGATCGTTTAGTGTTTAGGATTATAGTAGATAATTTAAGATCTGAGAACAATGAACCAAAGGTTATATTAAGGCCGATTAATTGATATTTTAATGATTCTGTTGCCATTACAATATCGCTTGGTTTAGTTTCAGAAGTTATTCATCAACTATTTATTCATGGCTATGATAATGGGAGAATTGATTTTGAAACTGAGATGGTAAAAAATCAAAAATATGGTTCACCATCATTTGTTTTTCCGACAGTTAAAGAAAAAATGATAGAAGGATAAAAATGAAAAAAATATTTCAAAAAATGTTAACTTTAGGAATTATTTCAAGTATTGTAATTGCTTCATCTTGTGCTCCGATTAAAAAGGCAAACACAAATTATGATAAAACTCAATATTTAAAAAGTATTGTTTCAAATGAAAAAATTCAAAATGATGAAAAATGAGATTTATTTTTATCTAGGCCATATATTCAAGCTATTTTAAAAGCATCTTTTGATTCAGAAGATAAAAAAAATAAATATATCCAATCACAAAAAGAAATTAGTAGTGATTATTTAAAAGAACTAAAAACATGAGTTAGATATGCAAATAATATTGATGCTACCTTTGATAAAGGCGAAGGAAAAAGAGAAAACAAAAGAACTAATATAGTTACTAGTATTGGCTCAAGATTTTTAGATGATTTATATAATAAAAATTGATTATTTTTCTTATATAACTTAGATAAATTTATTTTTATTCAATTCCCTAATGTAACAACTGATCTAAATGAAAGAAATGATTATGTTGATCAAGTTGAAGTTAATAAAAAAGTTTATAATAATTTTTATAATCCAGAAAGTAATGAGATAATTGATTATGTAATACAAAAATATGATTATAAAAAAGCTGATGATTCTGATTCAAAATATATTTATGAAAATAGAATATTTCTTTTAACAAAGGATGGCAGAATATTTCATTTTGATATAAATGGAATCGAAACAAAAAGCGACGATAAAATTATAAATAATGAATTGTCAAAAATTAACCCTCCAAGACTTCATAGTTGGGTTTATTCATATCCAAAATTAATTGCTAGCAAAGACAAATTGTCAGAGTTTGATCTAAAGAAATATGTTGAAATCATTAGCGAATGAGAAGATGAAACATATAAAAAAGCAACAGCAGGTAAAAAAGCAATTTTTAGTGATTATTATGGAAAAATTGAGTTAAGATATACACTTATAAATGTTAAGGATTAGTATGAAAAAAATATTATTATCAATGCTTATGGTTGCAAGCGCAAGCCCAATAGTTGTTTCATGTTCTACAAATACTAAAGAATTTACAGATAAGAATTTAAATAAAAATATTAATGTTACAAAAGTAATTAAGACGTTTGGTTTAAATGATGTTAATGCAACAATTAATGATCCGTCTTACACAAAAGAACAATTTATCAATGATTATAAAGCGATTAATACGCAATCTAATGATTATTATGATAAAATCTCAAAAGTTATTAATAAAAATTGAATGTTTTTAATATCTAATGTAGATTCTTTTACAATTGAACAAAATTTAAAAAATAAATGGTTTTTGTATGAAGAAACAGATAAAATTAAGTACAATCCTTTATATAAACATAGTTTAGGAATTATTACAATCAAAAATGAAAATCAAATTCCTCATGCACATATAAAGTTTCCAGATAGAGTTTTACCATTTAAAACTATTAGTGGTGTTTCAAGGGTTTTTAAATCAAGAATTACAAATCAGAAAACAATTTATATAACATATGGAAAGTTGCTTATTAAATTATCTTTAATTAATGGGAAAATAAATATTGATCCATATTTTCTATATTTTGTACCATTAGCTATTAATCCCAATAAAAAATTTCATAATACTTCAATTAAAGAAAAAGATGAATTTGATATAATTGAACGATACTTAAATAATAAGGAAATTAATGAATATATACTTTCAGAATTTACAGATAAAGGAATAAATGAAGTCGGAACCCCAGCGAATGTTTATCTTAAATTGTAATTTATTTAAAAAATATTTAGTATTAACTAAATATTTTTTTCTTTTATTTTATAAAAAATTATTATTTAAAAATCATCTAAAATTGTAAATTTAATTGTTTTTCAGATGCTAGTTTTTTGAAAAAAAAAAAAAAAAAAAGCATTGGTAAATTATTTGCGACTATATTGTAGTGCTAAAAGTTTAAAATAATAAACTATCACAGAAATCTCTTAGAGAAATATATCATAGGAAATAACATATAATTTCTGTATGAATAATATATTGAATTTTATTAAACAAGCAAGCGTAAAAATTTATATTAATATTAAAAAAGTATTTCAAAACTTGAATACAAAAATAAAAATATTATGTAGTAAGATTTCTGCAGGTTTCAAATGAACATATCAAAGTATTATTATTAATACAAAAAGCTTGCATAGTAAATTAAATAATAGTAAAACAAAGGCGCAATTTGTTATTTTAAAAGATAAAATAGTCGCTAAAACGCAAGCTAAACATACTAAAAAGATTTTGGTGACTTCATTATTATTAATTAGTGCTTCAGCGTTAGTTATTATTTCAGTTTTCACCACTCGTTCAATACTACTTCAAAATAGTAACGATATTAGTTCTAAGGAACAAAAAAGCAATATTTCAATTGAAACTCCAAAACTAATTTCGATTGAAGATGGTGCAAAATATGAATTTGTGTCTTCATATAAAAATTATGAATATGATATTAAAAATTTACCAAAAATTAAAGTTGAAATTATTGATTCAAATAATGAAGTATTTTATAGTGAAATAGGTATAATTGATCCTAAAACGAAAACAATAATATTTAAGTTAGATAATTTACCTAAGCTTAAATTAGACAAATTGTTTACAAATTCAAATTATACACTTAGGTTAATTAAAAACTTAGAAGCGCGAAAAGATATCGCTGATTCTTCATTAACTAATAATATTATTTTAGGCCCTATATTTACTCTTGATTTTTCTAAATCATTTGCAAGTCTTTATGAAAAAAATTATGTCTTAATGAATTTATCAATCGAAAATATTTTTAAAATACCAACATATGCATTATTAAAAAAGGTTATTAAAGAAAACTATTTACCTGAACAAAAAGAAAAAATTATTGAGCAATTACTAGATTTAGTAAATAAAAACTACAAAAGTGTACTTGAATCAAATGATATTAATTTAGGTGATAAAGAATTAGTTATTAAACTATCAGATAAGAAAGAACACCAAGATTTTTATGAAAGTGATATCTATTACTTTATTTTAAATAATAAAACCATTCAACAACAAAATCAAACAAATGATCCTGAAGCTATTTTATTGAGCAATAAGGATAAAAGCATTCAATTCACTATTACAAAAGATCCATTTATAAGTGCTAACAAACTAGGAAAAGCAATTCAAAATAACAAATTTGATATAAAACGTTTATCAAGTGAAACATTATTTGGACATAAAGAAGACGGAGCTAATACTTATCGTATTCCTGGAATAATTAAACTTAAAAACGGAACATTGATCGCAAATGCTGATAAAAGGTATCAGAATTTTCGTGATTATTTCAATAATATAACACAAGCTATTAAATTTTCATATGATAATGGTAGAACATGAACTAATCCAAGAGAAATATTAAAAGTACAAATTCCTAGTTTAAAAAATCAAGGTTTAACGATCGATGGAACTATGATAGAAGTAGAATATTTCGAAAATGTTTCAAATAAAAAAGGAACAAAATTATTATTTTTTGTCGATATTTTCCCTGATAAAACAGGATTACCTCACCTACATAATGGAACAATTTGAACAAAAATTAATGGAAAAAATTATCTTAGATTGTATACAAGATTAAAAAGCAATGATAAATTTGATGATGAAATTTCATTTTTAGAAAGAGTTCCAGGAACTCAAAACTGATTTAGAAGGGTAATACTTAAAGATGGAAAAGATATTAAAAA
This sequence comes from Mycoplasmopsis cynos, assembly GCF_900660545.1. Lineage (NCBI taxonomy): Bacteria > Bacillati > Mycoplasmatota > Mycoplasmoidales > Metamycoplasmataceae > Mycoplasmopsis > Mycoplasmopsis cynos. Next base: position 421,207 of record NZ_LR214986.1, read on the forward strand.
TGCCACTTCATCTGATTTTACCTTGACTTCTGATTATGTTGATTTAAATTATCATACTGAAACTAGTGCAATAACAGGTATTGTTTATAAAAATATTGAATCTGAATCCGAATTAAATAATCCCGAAGTTCTTCAAAGCAAGAAAACAGAATATAGTGTTTTAGATTTTGCAAATAATAATAAATCAAAATATGTTTTATCTAGCGATGAGTATGTAAATAAAAAGGGCGAAAAACAACGAGCTTTTAATAATCATGTTGTATCTATTGAAAGCTATGACAATGGAAAAACTTGAAAAAACCTAAGATGAATTGATGAAGATGTTTATGAGTCATCTAAAAATGCTAAATTCAGTGGAACTGCAGTCGGAAACCCAATTCAATTAAAACATCAAAAAGATCCTAAATTAAATGGAAGAATCTTGCTTCCAATGTATCAAATAGGAGGCGGCGGATTACCTGCTTATTACTTATATAGTGATGATTATGGTAATTCTTGAAAAAGACAAGATGTTAGTTTCCCTAGAAATTTAACAGAATCATCTATGATTGAAGCAAAAGACGGAAGTATTTATTGACTTCTTAGAAATGATCGCGGATTTGGTGCTGCTACTGCTAAACATTGAATTACTAAAAGTGTTGATGGTGGTAAAACATGAATAAATCCAAATGGTGATACTGGTTCTAATGGTAAAGATTTAAATATTGGGAATAAAAACTTTGATGGTAATGTTTTTTCCGGTATTGGATACTTTAACTTAAAAGGAAAAGATTATTTTATATTTTCTATTGCAAAAGACAATATAAGACGAAATGGTTCATTATTTATTACTGATAGTACTTTTAATGATGCTACAGAATTATTTGATTATGACTTTATGCTGAATCAAGGCAACAAAAATGAACATTTTGTTTATAGTTATGCATTAACAATTGATGAAGAAAAAGATTATGTTGACATTTTATCAATATACGAAGCATCGGAAAAGACTAGGGTTCACGGCGATTCTCATGGTAAGGGTTTATCTGAATGAGAAAAGCATAGACCACAAGCTGATGAAATTCAAGTTGATAGATTCCGTATTTGACTTAAAGATCAAAAATAAATACTTATCTTTTGTAAAAATATCAACATTAAAAGTGTTGATATTTTTGGTGCATTTATTATAGTTTCAGGTTTATTTTAACGACAAAAGTAACTAAAATTACTATATGAAAGTGGTTTTAGTTACTTTTAGATTAATTTCAATTATATATTGGTCTTTTTATATTAGATTTATTATTTTAGAGATATTTGTTTTTAGAATTAATATCAATTTTTGTTTATTTAGTGTGAGGAAATTTAATAATAAAACTATTATTATGTTATAAAAAATGATGTTTAATTTTGAAATGTAAATTTAATTTTTATTTATAACTTTATTTTAGTATTGAAGGGTATATAAAATATTTTCTACTATAGACAATTTTTAGAGAAATATTTTAAAAAATAAAATATAATTTAATTATGAGTAATATATTAAATTTTATTAAACAAATTAGTGTAAAATTTTATATTAAAATTAAACAAATTTGTAAAGTTCTTGAGACAAAAATTAAGGTTTTGTTAAGTAAAATTTCTGTTAGCTCTAAAAAAGCTCATCAGAACATTAGTGCTAGTATAAAAAAAATACATAATAAATTTAATGATAGCAAAACTAAAGCGCAATTAGTTAATATAAGGGAAAAAATAAATACTAAACTTCAACATAAACACTCGAAGAAAATTATAGTTAGTTCACTATTATTATTTAGTGCTTCAGCACTAGTTATTATTTCAGTTTTTTCTACTCGTGCAGCTTTTATTCAAAATAATAAGGCTAATATAGTAAATATAATATAATAATCGAAACACCAAGACTAATTTCAATTGAAAACGGTAAAAAACATCAATTTGTAGCGAGCTATAAGAATTATGAATATGATCCTAAAAATTTATTAGAAGTTAGAATTGAACTTATAAATTCAAAAAATGAGATCTTTTATAGTGATCCAGGTATTTTTAATCCAAAAGATAAAACTATAGTTTTTGGTTTAGATAAGTTACCTAAGGATACGATTTATACATTTAGATCAATTAAAATATTAGAACAAAAAAAGATTAGTGATTCATCACACAAAGATATTATGTTTAACACTAAGTCATTAATTTTTAATCAATCTAAGTCTTCAGTAAAATTATATGATAACAATTATGTTTTAATGAATCTAGCAATTGAAAATAATCTTAATATTCCAACACAAAAATTATTAAACGAGGTACTTAAAGAAAATTATTTACCTGAACAAAAAGAAAAAATTATTGATTTATTATTAGATTTAGTAAATAAAAACTATAAAAGCGTACTTGAATCAAATAAAATTAATTTAGCTGACAAAGAATTAGTTATTAAATTATCAAATAGCGAAGATAAAAAATTTCTTGAAAAAGATGTATATTATTTCATCTTAAATAGCAAAACTACCCAGCAACAAAATCAAACAAATGATCCTGAAGCTATTTTATTAAGTAATAAGGATAAAAGCATTCAATTCACTATTACAAAAGATCCATTTATAAGTGCTAACAAACTAGGAAAAGCAATTCAAAATAACAAATTTGATATAAAACGTTTATCAAGTGAAACATTATTTGGACATAATGAAGACGGAGCTAATACTTATCGTATTCCTGGAATAATTAAACTTAAAAACGGAACGTTGATTGCTAATGCTGATAAACGTTATGATAACCTAAAAGATTCAGGCCAAAACATAACACAAGCTATTAAATTTTCATATGATAATGGTAGAACATGAACTAAACCAAAAGAAATATTAAAAGTACAAATACCTAGCTTAAATAATCAAGGTCTTGTAATTGACGGAGTAATGCAGGAAATTGAATATCTTGATACAAGTACTAATACCAAAAAAACAAAGTTATTATTCTTAGTAGATTTATTTCCGGCTAAATTTGGAATTAATAATCTAAAACCAGGGAATCCGTGAGTTACAATTGACAATAAAAATTATCTTAAATTGTGAACAAGAAACAATAGCAAATTGGAGGGCAATTCACTATTAGAAAGAGTTGTAGGAACTCAAAATTGATATAGACGCGTAACTCTTAAAAATGGCAAAAACTTTAATAATGTTACTTCATCTGATCTAGCTCCAACTAATGATTATGTTGATTTAAACTATCATACTGAGACTAATACAATAACCGGTATTGTTTATAATAATATTCAATCTAAATCCGAATTAATAAAACCGCAATTATTAGAGTCTAAAAAGTCTAATTATAGTGTTTTAGATAATGGCGAAAATTCAAAATATTTAATTGGAGTTAATGATTATATAGTATCTATTGAAAGTTATGATGATGGGCAAACTTGAACAGGTTTAAACTGGATTTATGATGATTCATTTTCTAAATTATATAAGGACTCGAAATTTATTGGAACAGCAGTAGGAAACCCAATTCAATTAAAACATCAAAAAGATTCTAAATTAAATGGAAGAATAATTGTTCCTGTATATGGATATTATGGTACAACATCATATTATATTTATAGCGATGATTTTGGAAGAAAATGAAATGTATGATATGATGCTCCAAAAAACCCCGGAAATCTAACAGAATCATCTATGATTGAAGCAAATGATGGGACTATTTATTGACTTAGAAGAAACACAAAAGGTGGTAATCATTTAATTTCGATAAGTACAGATGGCGGCAACACTTGAATAAACCCAGATGAAAATGATAGAGAGAAGAACCAAAAGAAGAATCAATTTGCTAAAAATAGTAATACAAAAAAGAACAATCACGGAAACGTTTTTTCTGGTATAGGATATTTTAATTTAAAAGAGAAAGACTATTTTATTTTTTCAACTCCAAAAAAACAAAGAAGAGATGGTTCATTATATATTGCTGATAAAACATTTAATGACGTTGTAGAAGTATTTGATTATGATTTTAGTAATAAAAATCAAGAAGAACATTTTGTTTATAGTTACGCATTAACAATTGGGCAAACTGATGAATATGTCGACGTTGTAGTGGTATATGAGTCATCATCAAAAACAAAAATCCCAGATAATAAGCAACCCCACGATAGTGGTAGAACTTTGGCTGAAGAAATTCAAGTTGATAGATTCCGTATTTGATTAAAAGACCAAAAATAAAAAAAGCACGTAAGTGCTTTTTTATGATTGTCTATTACCTAAATAGCCGGTATTTAAAGCGTCTAAAATTGCATCTGTCATAGATTTTCGGGTAAATTTATCATTACCACTAGTACGATAATAAATATAAGCTAATAATTGATCTTGTCAATAGTTGCTGAAAGTTGTATATGCGCTTCTATTTCCTACTATAAATTCATAATTATAGTTTCCACTAGAATCCAACGCTCCAATCGCCTTTTTATGGTCATCTGTTAATGAATTAAATTCATTTTGATATTTTTGTTTTGCACTATTAAATGCAGTTCCTAATGCGGTAACAAATGTGCTTTTAAAATCTAAACCAGAAAAGTTTCAAAATGCTCTTCCACTTAAAGCTTTATCGTGTCCGAATCATAAAACAAGTGTGGCAAGTCTGAACATTGCTTTATATTGTTTATTTTCTTTTATATTATTAAAATTATAATTATTATTTTTAGCTTGTTGAATCATATCACGGAATATTGGTTTAAATAATGTAGCCATTAATGATTGAGTTTTATCAATTACAGTAAAGATATTAGCTCCATCAAAAGCAAAACCTAATTTGTTACTTGAAGAAGCACTTTGGACATTAGGATTAATTAAAAATGAATCAATAAAGTTGTATATTCCAGTTTTTTTGGTTCTATCACTACTTTCGAACAGTCTATTAATTAAATCAACATAATCACTATCTTTAATCGAATCAACTAATGCTTCTAAAAATTCGTGTTGATTTAAAATGTTACGGAATGATATGTATTTGTTATCAGAAGTTAAAATCATATGTAGTGCACCAGTTAAGATAGCATCTTTAACTTTTGCAAGGTTTTCAAGTTTTTTACTACTTTCATTTGAAAACTGAATATTTTTAATATTTTCAAAGATTTTATTAATTATAGTAGTTAATTCATTGCGTTTAGCCAAACCACTAAAGAATGATTTAATAATATTATTGAATAATGTTTCATCACTTCCAGTTGTTTGTAAATTAAATCCTCCAGCGCATAGTTTTGAGATTAAAACTTGTGCTAGACCTTTGGTAAATTTATCTTCTGGATTAGTAAATAATGTTTTGATTCAATTAGTAAATTTATCTTTAATTGTATTAGCTTGATTACCATTAAATAATGTATTTAAAGCTTCGAATCAACTTTCATTAGTTTGATATTGATTTGCTCTATCAATAAAGTCTTTAATTGAAGTTTTTAAGATATCTCTAAGATCTTGATTTTTAGTTGCTTTGACTAAAAAATCATTTACTAATGAAATATTAGTTTCAGAACCAGAAACTAATAAACTAGCAATTCCGGTTGATTCTATTGTTTGTTTAATCTTTTCTTCATTATCTAAAAGATTACCTATTGTTGTTTCAAGTACATAAATAAAATCCTCTTTATTATTTTGCACAATTTCATCTTTAAAGAATAACTTAATGAAGTTGAATTCATTTGGTTTAACTTCACTAATTATTTCATTTACTATATTTGAACTAAATGATTTTAATGAGTCGGATTTATTAACTGTATTGAATATAGCGTTAGATATTTTTTCATAAAGGCCAACTCTATCAAGTAAATCACCCAGTCCGTTAGCTAATGCATCTGATACTTTTTGAGTATGTTCTTTTGAATCAATTTTCAAGAAATTAAATCCACTATTTATTATGTTTTTTATTCCATTTATGGTTTCCTGATTTTTGAAACCAGCTTTTATAAATGTTTTTAAATCATTTGTGAATTTAGTTTTATTGTTTTGTTCATTAAAATATGCTTTAAAGATATCTAAAATATTTTTGGCATCTTTAAATTTATCTTTATGATCAAAAATATAATCACTAATATGATGAATTAAGTCTTTTGCTTGTGAAGTTTTTATAACATTATTGATAATTTGAATGAAGTTAGCTTGTTGTATTAAATTATTATTAATAAAGTCTTTTGATTTTTGATCAATAGCATTTCATACAATATTTCCAAAATCAATTTTATCAATTGCTAGATTTGTGATGTTTTTTAGAAGTGTTTTTAGATCATTTTTATGAGTATCATAATTTTGGTTTTCTAAAATGTGTTTAATAAATTTAATGATGTTCTCTTCTAGATTATCATTTAGATACTTTTCTTTTAAAGTTTTTAATATTTGGTTTGTTAATACTGAAAAATCTAATTTAGTACCTTTATTTTTTAATGTTTCAACTAATTGAGGAATTACATTATCTAAAAGCTTTAATTCATCATTTATTTTTTTAAATAAATCCAAATTACTTTGAATTAAACCTTCTGGGTTTTTAATATCTTTTAATATATCTTTATATTCTGTATTTTTGATTTCTGATACTAATATTTTAGCTGCAAGAGCTTTGAATTTATCTTCTTCAATTATTTTAGCAATTAAAACTTTTAATATTTCAATTGAATTAGATTTAATTGCTTCAACTTGTAATAAACTCATTAACAATTCATCAAATGAATTAGATTTATTTAGTAACTCAAAATTATCAATTACGCTATCAAGTAATTTTAATAACTCAGTTTTAACTTTTTGGTCTTTTAAAGTGTTTTTAATTATTTCGCTTAGATCAGAATTTGAAATTTTTGCATCTTTTAAGAGTTTAATATTCGCAATATTTTGAGCAAGACTATTAGTTATTTCATTATTAGTAACTAATTTATCATAAATTTTATTAAGAATGTTTTTTATAGTGGTTTTATCATCTTTTAGACTTTCGAAATGTCTAAAGAATGCCTTAAAGATTGAATAATCACTTAAGTTAATTTTGCTTGATATTTCAGCTGAAACATTATTCGATAATTCATTGAAGTTATTTGATTTTTGGAAGTTATTGATTAATATTTCAAAAACACTAGGAAATAATCCGATTTCATGTAAAAATGGAATTAAGTTTTTAGAAATATTTTTTATTAGATTAGTTTTGGTTATTTCTTTTAAATCAATATCATATTTTTTAGCAAGATTATCAATTAAATTAATTATTATCTTAGCTGATTTTTCATTATTTAATAATGTAGTTGTCAATGACTCTAAATAGGTTTTTACAACAATTTTATTAGTTTCATTTTCGAATATTTTTTTAATGAATACAAATGAATTGTCAATGTGATCTATTCAACTTTGATCACTTAATAGATTAGGTAATAGGTTTGAAATTAAAGCATCTAAATTTTTATCATTTAAAATAATATCTAATAATTCTTTAAGATTCTCATCATCTATGAATTCTTTAATATTTTGATTTGAACTAAGAACTTGATAAAGAATATTTTTAATAGTTTTATTATCAATTGCTTTTTTAAGAATAACTTTAATTATTGTGCTTGCAGATTTTGCATTTTTAGTAATATATTCTCTATTAAGAAGTTTTTTAATTAACTCTTTTGGATTCTTATTAAATTTATCTTCTAGCACTTTTGAAATAGCTACTTTTAAATTATTTAATTCTTCTTTTGGATCGCTAGATGTCTTAACTTTTTTGAGGCTTTCAATAATAGCATTAATTAAAGGATCTAAAATATCTAGATCTTTAACAATGTTTTTAGCATCCGAACTAAAATCTTTAATAAATTTAGTTAAATTAGAATCGATTTTAATATCATAATTTTTTAATAAATTAGTTAATACATCGCTAATGATAAAACTTAAATCTTCTGAATTAATAATTGAATTTGTTAGGTTAAGGAAATTATTTTTTAAACTATCTAAATCTAGATGATTTAAAACATTTTTTATAATATCATTAATTGAATTTACATTTTGAAAAGATTGATAATTTGTAATGGTTGCATTTATTGCACTTGTAATAATGTTTTTAAATGAACTATTTTTGGTAATTAAATTAATTAATTTTTTTAATGCTTTATCTGAAATAAAATTATTAACTGATTGACTTGAAGTGTTTATTTCAATGTTATTAAGAGTATCAAAAATTAAATTAGAATCTAAAATATTATCAATAAGTTTTTTTAATAAATTATTATGATTTGTTATTAGTTTTGACTTTGAAACATTTTTGACCAATGAAACAATATTTTTTTCATAGTTTTTGTCATTAAATAATTCGGATAAAGTATCTGTTAAAGAAGCAGATAATACGCTAGAAGGCGACGAAATGCTTGTGGTTGATAAATTGCTTAAAAAGTTTTTTATTAATGTATCACTTAATTTAAATTCTTCATTTAAACTATTTGTTAAATCAAATAAATCAGTAATTGAATTGCTTATTTCATCTTTAGTAATATTCTTAGTTAATTTATGTTTTTGTAAAAAATCAAATAATGAATTACTTAGAAATTTTTTGATTTCTTGATTGGTTAATAAAAATTTAATATTTTCATTAATTAAACTTGCAATTTGAGTATTATTTTCAGTTTTTTTGAAAAATCCCAAAATAAATTCATTTATTGTATTGATATTTTCAAACTCATTAGTTTCGTTTACAAAGATATCGATGAATTTATCGATTAAGTTTTTTAATTCATTTGAGTTTAAATACGTACTTAGTGCTTTGCTTAATTCATTAACATCAATATTAAAACTGGTAAATTTTGATCCAAATATTTCAGTTAAATAGGTATTTAATCTAGCGCTATAAATTTTTAAGAAATTATGAACTATTTCTTTTAAAGCTGCAGTTAATTCAGTTTTTTCATTTTTTAGAAGATCGCTTTTTGCAATTACTTTAATAATAAATGAAAGATTATCAATATTTCCAAAAATATTAATAAAGATTGATTTAAGTGTTTCAAAATTTAAGTTTTTTTGCTCTGCTAAATCATTAAATTGTTTTTGAGCATTAGTGAATAAATCCTGGAATTGTTTGGAATCTAAAATGCTATGAACAATATTGCTAAAATTGTTATTTTTATTTGAGATTTTTTTCTTTAATAGGTTTCTTAATTTTCCATTAGTATCTAATTCATTATAAAATGAATTATTAGTCATAAAATCTAAAAATTCATCAATGTAATATTCAAAAATATGACTAAGTTCTGAAATTCTTTTTGAGAAGTTGCTTGGTGAACGATGTGATTTCACTTTCTTTTCTTCATTAGTTTCGAGATTAATATAATAATTTGAATTTTCACCAATATTAATTAAATCTGAATCAGGTTCAACTTCAATTTGATATTTTGCTGAAATTGCATCTTTATTAATGAATTCATTGGTAAAGTCGTAATCTTTATAGTAATTAAGATTTAAATATGGCTTAGTAATCTTGAGATAAAGATCAAGCGCCATTTTTTTATAGCCCTTTGTTCCAGGATGTATATCTAAAAAGAATGATGTTAAGTTTTTGGCGTTATTATTTCAATACTTATCATTATAAGTATTAACGAAATTAATTTTAGTGTTTGTAGCCACTTCTTGGAGATTATCATTTACAGTATCAATAAAAATATTTGAGATATTCAAATCACCAATGTCTTTGAGCAAGTCCTTTGAAACGTATTGATTTAAAACGTTAAATAAATATTGTAAAGGCATTGGGTATGAAATAAGATTTATATTTGCATTTGGAGCTAAGGTTTTTAAATTATTTATGAAAACAGTTAGTCTTTTTCTAATTTGAGGCAAACTATCTTTGAATAGGTCATTAAAGAAAATAATTGCGTCATTTAAAACAGGCTTTTTAGCTAGGAATTTTTTAACAATTTTTAAAACATCACGGTTTTTTAATGAATCAAAAACTAAATTAAAAAAGTCATTTGCTCCTAAATTAATAGTTACTAAATTAGCTTTTGCTAGATTTTGTTTTATTTCAGTTCTTAGTTGTTGAACATTTGGAAATAACTTATTAAAAGTACTTTCATCAACATTTTTTATTTCTGGATCATTAAATTCAAGTAATTTGATTCAATCAATAATTTTTGAGCCAGATACTGAATAGTTTGTGTATGACTTAACTCTATTTTTTTTATTTAATAATCTAGCTAAAAATGAAGGATATGAAACACCAGAAATTATTCCATTATTTTCAAGCTTACCTTGATAATCTTTATCTAATGAACCATCAAAACCTGCACTAATTGAATCACCTAGCGCAACATATTTAATATCTTGATTTAATGAAATAAATTTATCTGATTTATGACGATAAATATTTTTGATTTGGTTTTGCTGGACATTTGGACCTTTAAAATCATTTTCATTAAGATTTGCAGAACGAGGTGAAATAGCACCATTAGGTAATCCTGGAGTGCCTTTTGCTGAAAGTTGTTGTTTTACTTTGATGTCTTTACCGCCAGCACTAATAGGCGTATCAGAACCAGGCGCTTTACATGCTGTTAAAACACTAGCACTGATAGCGACAGCAAAGATTGATGTAAAAAACTTATGTTTTCTTCTCATAATAACCTCTTTTCGCTTAGGTTTTATATACTACGTATATAATACCACAAATTAATAATTTTTTTAGTTTAGTTTAACAATGAAAAAAACAAAAATATTAATAATTTTAAGCTTTTAAGTATTGTTTTTAAGAATTAAAAAATAATTATATCTTAATATATTAAAAAAATGAATTTAGCTTTAAATTTTTAAATGATTCAAACTTATTGAAATGCTTTAAAAATTAATTGAGCTTTTTGTTTTTTTGAATAAACATTATTAACATTATTTTATTTAATTAAATTTACTTTCAGAGCTATATTTGAGTATTAAAAGTGCCAATATAAAACTGGCACTTTTAAATTTAAAAAATTAATTTAAATAAAATATCAGTAAATGCTTAAAAAATTTTTTAAAAATTATTTAGCAATTTTAGACTTTATTAATTTTTTTAAAAAACATAAAATTAATAAATTGTGAAAATATACTATTTTTTGATCTTTTTATTGGAAGTTTATCCAATTGAATCTCAGTGGTTAAAGTTCGATTATTATAACTATGAGGTGTGATATTAGTTATCATATTAATTCAACAAAATAGTTTATAATTTAGATTTTTAGCCAAATCTAAATTAACCATATCAGATTTTTTAATGTTGATACCTATTATATCATCATTTAAACTATTCTTAAATGAATATGCAATATATTTATTAAGCTCATTATCATTAATGTTGAAATATACATTATTAAAAGTAATTTTAGTTTTGATTATGTTGATAAAGTTTTTAATATTATTTTTTAGTTTTCCAAGACACTCAAATACATAATTTAATAATTTTTGATTAATGGTATCTAATGAATCGCTACCTTCATTAAGCTCCACATAAGTTTTCAAAAGGTATTTAATACGGTATTTAACTTCTTGTTTCATAATTTGCAATTTTTTACTTAAAAATTCTAAAAATTCTTCAAAGTTAAAATTAATCTTTGTGCCATTTAGAATTGTTGAGTTTTTAATTACGTTTAATGAAAAATATTTATCATTTAAATCAATGAATAATTGAGTTTTTTCTGAATCATACTCGCTTGCTAGCAACTGTGAACTGTTAAAAAATGAAATTTTACAGTCTGTATTTTTTTTGATTTCATCGAGATCAATGACTAGTTTCAAAAGAAATTTATCTAATAATTCCTCGTTTTTGATCTGAAAACTTGAAGTATGAATTATTAGGTTTTCATATGTTTTATTTTCCGGAAAATTTTTGTATGTTTTTGAAATTCCATCATTAATTAATTCATATTTATATATGAAAGAATTAAGAATTCAATTACCTTGATTTTGATAAATTGTTTGATTGTGATGTTGTTCTAAAAATAAATCAACAGAAAGGGTTTGATGTTTTTCTAGAACATATGAGTAATTTTCAAAAAAATTATCATCAAAAACTAAATTTATGTATAAATCAGTTTTTTTATCTTTTGATATAGCATTTGAAAATTTATTAATTGTCATTAATAAATCATCATAATTTTTAAATGTTACATAAACATCTTCGTGAATTTTAGTGATATCTTTATTTTTTTGAAGCAATTGTGAGATCAAAATGTCATATTTGCTTATATTGAAATTAACAATTTTTTTATCTCACATACTTACTCCTTTATAGACATTTTTTTAAAATTCTTAACTTAGCACTTTTTGATCTTTTATTTTCATTAATTTCACAAAGTGAAGGTAATAATTGTTTAGTTTGGTACATTTTTTTCACTTGAATCGGCATTTTATCAGGGACATCATTTTTAGTTAAATTTTTAAAGAAATTTTTAACGATTCTATCCTCAATTGAATGAAAAGTTATAATGCATAATGAGCTATTTAGACTTAACATTTCAACAGCATCATTTAGCATTTTTTCTAACGAATCTAATTCATTATTTACTTCAATTCTTATGGCTTGAAACACGGGTTTTGCTAGATTTTTAACTCTTAATAAAGCTGCTGGATAGACACTTTTGATTATTTCAACTAACTCTAATGTATTTGTTATAGGTCGATTTTTAACGATAGCCTTAGCAACTTTATAATGAAGTTTTACATCAGCGTAATCTAATAAAATCTGATTAAGTTTACTTTCAGAGTAAGTGTTAATTAAATCATATGCAGAAAAATCTTGTTGTTGATCCATCCGCATATCTAATTTAGCATCTTTATTGTAACTAAAACCTCTTTCAGGGGTATCTACTTGTGGTGATGAAAAACCTAAATCGGCAATGATTCCATCCACTTTATTGACACCTTTTTTCTTTAATTCTGACTTTATGTTTTGAAAGTCACTTTTAATTAAAGTGTAGTTTTTGCTTATTTTTGATAATTTTTGATCTGCAACTTTTAATGCATAATCATCCTTATCAAAAGCAAATAAATGTCCTGTTTTAAGCTTTTCAAGTATTTTTGCTGAATGCCCACCCATACCTAATGTAAGATCAACGTAAATCCCGTTTTCTTTTATATTTAAGGCATCAATAGTTTCATTAAGTAAGACTGAATAATGAAGTTTTTCCATTATTTATTTGATATTTCTTGAGCTATAGCAGCTAAATCATCAGCGCTATATTCTTTCTCAAAATTATCGAACCTTTCTTTTGATCACATCTCAACAAGTGAACCTGCACCAACAAAAATTATTTCTTTATGGATAGCTAGTTTTTCAACAATATATTTAGGTAATGTCATTCTATTCATAGAGTCAAGTGTTATTTCAAAACTATTACCTAGAATGCTTCTTGTGATAATTCTTGCTCTCTTATCGAACAAGCTTTGATCTTCAAGCATATTTATGTATCTCATAAATTCTTCTTTAGTACGCAAATCAGCATTACCATCAAATCCAATTGATAGCATAAATTTATTTCCTAAATAATCTCTTATTGCAGCTGGCAAAATAACTCTATTTTTATCATCAGCATTTCGAGAATGTTGTCCGTAAATTATATTTACCATTTTCCCCCACTATCCTACTAAATTTTACCACTGATTATCTAGAAAAAGAAAAAAAATTATTTTTTTATGATTTATTTATTTTTTATGTGTTTAATTTGCAAAATTTTCACAATAATCAAACAATATATAATAAATTTTGACTAAGATTGTTGTATAAGTTATTTTTTATAAATTTGTCAAAATAAACAATGCTATAATTATGATGTTTAATTAAATATCACTATTTTGTAATATTTTTTGAAATTATTTTTTTAAAACTTTTGGTCAAAAAATGCAAAAAACATAGTGGTTAGTAGTGTTTTAAGAATAAATAATGATATAATTAGCATTATGTTATTAAGCGGAACAGATCTTACAACGGTATCAAGATTTAAGAATAAGTCACAAAAATTTGCAGAGAAAATATTATCTGAACAAGAATATGTTCAATTTCAAAAAATGGAAGATGAAAGACAAAAAAGCTTGTTTCTAGCTCGGGTTTGAGCTATTAAAGAATCGATTTATAAAGCCGATAATTGTTTTTATGATTTTAGAAAAATTAATCTTGTTAAAATTAATGGAAGATGAACATTTAGAGATTTTAGCATTTCGATTAGTCATGAACGTAATTTATTAATTGCATTCGTTGTAAAATATGTAGATGATAAGGAGAAGAAATGTCAAATATAATTAAACTAAAAATGGCTTTTTCTGGGCTTTTATGATTATTAAGACTTAACTCAGTTAGAAGAATGGCAAAAAAATATATTAGGACACCAGAATTAGTTCCAGATTTTGAAAGATATAGAAAAATTTTAAGGTTATCTAAAAAAGTTTTGAAACTATATAACATTGATATAACAATAAATGGAATTGATAATTTACCGAAAAATGGTTCAGTGCTTTTGACTCCTAATCATAAATCATATACTGATGTCTTAGCAATTATTGTTGCATTAGAAAAGAAAGAACATCAAGAAAACATTGAGCAAAAAATTCCGACTTTTGTGGCTAAAAAGGATCTAGAAAAAGGGTTTTTAAAAAATGCCCTAAAATTATTAGATTCGTATAGCATTGATCCTAATGATTTTAGAAATAGTTTTAAGGTTTTAAATGATTTTGCGGAATTTGTTAAGAAGAATAAAACATATGGTGTTGTATTTCCCGAGGCTCATAGAATAAAAACGAAAGAATTGGGTGAATTTACTTCAGGTGCTTTTAAAATAGCTACCCAAACATATTTGCCAATTGTGCCTGTAGCGATTCATGGATCTTTAGGTTCTTTTAAAACAAATAAAAAATCACGTAGTAAGGTTACAATTTCATTTTTACCAATGCTAAAAGCGAACGATATAATAACCCAAGAACCATCAGCTATTGCTAAAAGAGTCAAAACTCTAATCGAAAATGAATTAAGTAGATTAGATGTTGAAAATATAAATAAAGGATAAAAATGATTTCTAAAAAACAAAAAATTGATTATTCATCTGATTATGTGTTTAGATTAAATGAATTTGATGGTCCATTAGATTTATTACTTTCTTTAATTAAAGATAAAAAAATTGATATTATGGATGTCAATTTAATTGAACTCGCAAATCAATATATTGAAATAATAAATAAAATAAAAGAAAATGAAATTGATATTGCCGGAGATTATTTATTAATGGCTTCTACCTTAATTAATTTAAAAGCAAAAATGATTTTACAAGGTCCTGATGAAATTAATCCAGAAGTTGAAGAAGAAAAGAAAGTTTTCTTACAAGATCTAGTTGAATATCAACAGTTCAAAAATATTCAAGAAGCATTAAAGACATTTCAAGACAATCGAAATAATATTTATATTAAAAAACCAAGTGATATTATGGAATTTATTGAGGATAATGATAATGCGCGTTTAGATGGCCATTCAAATCCAATGACATTAATAACAACCTTAAGAAGGATGTTCGAAAGAGTTTACGCAAAAGAATTAAGAAAAACTAAGTTAGAAAAATTTAATATTTCTCCATCCGAAATGTTTCCTTTTATTAAAAATCTTTTAAAACAAAAAGAACGTGTTGAATTTGAAGAAATTTTCACTCAACCGTCAATTCAACATTTTGTAATTACTTTAATTGCCTTGCTTGATTTAGCAAGACAACAATTCTTAATCATTAACCAAAATGCTCAATTTGATACAATTTATATTACAAGAGGGGAATTTTATAATGAAAAATAAAATTTTGGAAGCTTTATTATATATTCAAGGTGATGAAGGATTGACCTTGGAACAAGTTAAGGAAGTATTTAATTTAAATAATCTTGCTGAAGCAAAAAAAGTTATGCAAGATTTTCATAAAACATTTAATGATGAAGATCGTGGTTTGAAAGTTGTTGTTTATAATGAAATTTATAAATTAGCTACTCGTGAAACTGTTAAAGAATATGTTTCAAAACTAGTGAATATTGTTAAGCCAAATAGACTTTCAAATGCAGCTATTGAAGTAGCTGGAATAATAGCATATAAACAGCCAATAACAAGGTCTCAAATTACAAAAATAAGAGGCGGTGCTCAATCAGATCAAGTAATTAATACTTTATTAGTTAAAGGAGTAATTGAAGAAGTAGGAATTTCCCCTACACCAGGACGTCCGGTTTTATATGGAGTAACAAACAAGTTTTATGACCATTTTAGAATTTCTTCTCTAAGAGATCTCCCGAAAATGGATGATTTTAATTATATTGATGGAGTTGAAAATGAGCATAATGATTTTGATTTATTTTCAAGCCAGCGTGAAGATTAGTGAGCATTTATGCTCATTTTTTTTCCTTTTTTTGTTTTTTATTTTTAAATAAATATCAATGTTATGGAGGGAAAATGAATAGAATACTCTTTTATTATTCGAATATTAATAAAGGAAACAGCAATAAAATTTTTGAGTCACTAAAAAATATTGATGTTATTAATAAAGATGAAGTAAATAATTTAATTCAAAAATACAATAAGAAAAATATTAAATATGTAACGATTTTGGATTATGAATATCCTTCTAGTTTATTATTTAGTTATAAACCACCATTTGTTTTATTTTACAAAGGTAATATAAAAATTTTAAAAGAATTATCAAAAGTTTATTTAATTAATGAAAAACATAATGATTTTATACAAAAGAATATAAACGAAAATATTCAGCAACTTTCAAAACACACTACATTGGTTACAAATGGTTATAAGTATACTGAAGCAGAATTTATTGATTTATATCGAAAATATAAAGGGAAGATTATACATATCGCAAAAGGTGGGATAGATAACTTTAATTTTGAAAATTTTGATGATGAAAATGAAATTGTTATTAGTCAATACCCAATTGAAACTCATCCAAAAAGAGATTTTTTTAAATCAGATAACTATTTAGCTTCATTAATCGCAGATAAATTAATATTTTTTTCATCAGAACAAAATTCAAAGACACATAACTTAGTGAATTATTTTCTAAATGTTGGAAAAGAAGTTGCGTGTTTTCCAGGTACAGAATTAAATGATGGCAATAATTCGTTAATTAAATCAGGCGCTAGAATGATAACGTATATTGCAGATACAATCAGAATATAAAAAACAAGCACTAATTACAAGTGTTTGTTTTTAAAATTAATTACTTCTTTCGGTATATACAGAAACATACTTTCTATTTTTTTTACTTTCGTATTTAATATATCCATCAATCAATGAATATAATGTATCATCACCACCACGTCCAACATTTTGCCCAGGGTGAATTTTTGTTCCTCTTTGACGATAAATTATTGAACCTGCTGTTGCAAATTGCCCATCACCTAATTTGGCACCTAAACGTTTTGAATGAGAATCACGACCATTTCTGGTAGAACCACCAGCTTTTGTTTTTGCCATTTTCTAGTTATCCTTTAATTGATGTAATTTTTACACGTGTATAAGGTTGACGGTGTCCTAATTTTCTTTTGTGAGTTGATTTTGCATTGTGACGATAAACGATAATTTTCTTCGCTTTACCTTGTTTTTCGATGATACCTGATACGACAGCATTTTTAACAAAAGGAGAACCAATTTTTGAACTTTTATCACTAACTACAATAAGAACATTTTCAAATTTTACTTCTGTTCCTTCTTCGCCTGCTATTTTTTCAATATAAATTGATTGCCCTTCTTTAACTAAAAGTTGTTTCCCACCTGTTTCGATTATTGCTAACATGCAATACCTCCATTAGTGGCTCGTCCGTGAGGTGAGAAAATTCTACTTAAACCTTTTTGGAACGGTTACATTTAGAGTAACTTTATTATTATACAATAAAAAGATTAGTTTCAAAATTTTGATGTTTTTCAAATATAATGATTAATTATCATCATATATAGTGTTAAAAAATATAAATTTATCTTAAAAGTTAAAAATATTTTCATTATAAAATTTTTTATTTAATATTTTCTATATTTAATAAAGAGTTTATTCACTTTTAAATATGATTAAAAATTTATTTTAATCTAAAACAATAAAAAATGCTAAATACAAAATATTGTAAAAATTTTTTAAAGAATTTTCACAAATTTAGATGAAATATGTTGATGATATTGTTTTTTAATATTAATAACATTGTATTTGAACTTCATTTTACTATGTAAAATGTTATAATTTTGTGTATGGAAAAATACTCAAAAAAGTATGAATTACAAAGATTATGTAATGAAAATAATTGGGATTTTAGTTTATTTCAAAAGTATTTTGATTTAATTGAAGAGAAAAATAAGGTAATGAATTTAACTGGTTTTTCCGGTGAAAGATTATGAGAAGAAGGTATTTTTGAATCATTAATTTTTATGCTTAAAATAACTGAAAATCAAGAGAATAAAATAATTTTAGATATCGGGGCAGGCGCAGGTTTTCCTTCAATCCCATATGCTTTGACTAGACCTAGAAATAAACTTGTTATTTATGAACCGATTCAAAAGAGAGTTAATTTTCTCAACCTTGTTGTTCATGAACTTAATTTAAACGATTATGTTGAAGTTATTCGCACAAGAGCGGAAGAAGTAAAAGAAAAAAATTTATTTGATATAGTTACAGCTAGAGCAGTCGCAAGTATTAAAGAACTTTTGATGTCTTCGTTTCATTTAGTTAAGTTAAATGGATCTATGTTATTACTTAAAAGTACTAAATTTCAAGAAGAATTAAACCAGGCAAGAGAAATTTTGAAATTATTAAAAACGAAAATTGAAATAATTGATATGCAAAATGATTTTAAACATAGAAATAATAAAATAATAAAAATTAAAAAGCTGAGATCAACACCATTACAATTTCCTTTTTCTTGAAAAGAAATAAAGTTAATAAATAGAAAGGAACAAAATGTCAAGAATTAAATTAGCAACCTTAGAACAAAAAGATGCGATTTTAAAAACTATTTATGAAGCAGATCCGATACAATATTTATTTTTCATTTCAGACATTGAGCAATTTGGTTTAAATTCAGAAGCAACTAAAACATTTGTTTATGAAACCGAAAATAGATTTGATGGAATATTAATGATTTTTTACAATAATTTATTAATTTACAAGAGAGATGATTTTATTTTCCCAGAGAATGATATCATCAACGTAATTGAAAAATATGATATCGGAAATATAATATTCTCACCTAATTTTTTAGATACATTTTTAAATATGGCAGAAAGTTATAAACTTAAATATAAGTTAAATAATGAAAAAATTCTTTCTCTAAAAAAAGATGATTTTTTAAAAGAAAATAATCTAAATAATTTAAGTTCTAAACCAATTGAAAAAAAAGATTTAGAAAAAATAGTTAATTCTAGAAGAAAAATAACTGAATTTGCTGATGTTAGCGCACAGGGTGTTCAATTAAAATATTTAAATGATTCTTTTGAAAAAGGATATTATCAAGGTTATATTTTATATGATGAAACAAATAAAATTGTCGTTTCCCACGCTGGGACAGCAGCAAAAATAAAAAATGTTGCTATGATCGGTGGTGTTTTTACATTAAACGAACATCGCGGTAAAGGTTATGCGAATGATTGTGTTTTAAGCTTATGTTTAAAATTATTAAATCAAAATATTACACCAGTTTTATTTTTCGATAATCCAATTGCAGGGAAAATGTATTATAAAATTGGTTTTAAAGATTATTCTGAACTTTTTGTAACTAAAATTATAAAATAATCAAATTTTTAATGTAAAAAAATATAAAAATATAACTAAGTTAACTTTTATCCCTATTTTATAGTGCTTTTTTATTTGACAATATGAAAAAATAAATTATAATTATCATAATAAAATAATTCATAGGAGAAAATTATGACAAAAAAAGATTTTGTAGCTCAAGTAGCTGAAATGACTGAGGATACACTTAATCTATCACCAAAACAAGTTAATGAAGTACTTGAAACAATGCTTTTTGTAGTAAAAGAACAACTTTTAATTGAGGATTCTGTTAGATTATCACACTTCGGTATTTTCTCAACTGTTGTTAAACCTCAACGTACAATTATTAATAGATTTACAAAACAAGAACAAGTAGTTCCTCAAAAACGTATTATTAAGTATAAACCTTCAAAATATTTACGTGATTTAATTAACTTTAAATAATTTATAAAATATTTAGAAAACCAGGAAACTCTAACTCTAAAACTTGTGAGTTTCTTTTTATTTCTTCAAAGTGAATTGTATTGCGCTTTTCTGAAAGTCAAATTAATATTTGTTTTATGCTAATTTTAAAAAAGACATCATAATCTGCAAAAAATAATATTATAAATGCAATAGATCCATACTTTTCCATTAACGCCAAATATTCAATTTGGTGTTTTTTGATATTCTTTAAATCAAATTTGTTTGTATTGCAACTTTTAGCTTCAAAACAAACAAATGAACCACAAAACATTCCGATATAATCAACAGTTGACTTTTTGCTTAAATATCCATTTTGAATTTCTAATTTATTATTGTTTTTACTAATTTTATTAAAGATAAATGGCAATCCCTTTTTTTCTATAAATGCATAGTTATTATTTCAGTAATTTTCTATTGTTTGGTTTAAAATTTTTTCTAGAAACATTCCGCGATTTTTATTCATATTTTTATGATAAAAAAATCATTTAATATGTAATAAAAAAGTACTTTTTTGTTAAAATTTAATAATTGGAGGTCAAATGAATAAAAAAATTATTATCGGTAACTGAAAAATGAACAAAACTTTTACCGAAACAGTAGAATTTTTAGATAAATTTAGCAAAATATACCGTGAAAAATCTGATTTAATAGCATCTAATTTAAATTTTGGTATTGCAATGCCATATACTAATTTAGCAGCATTTAAACAAAACAAAGTATCTGATTTAAAGCTTTCAGCTCAAGACGTATCAATGCATAATAAAGGAGCATATACAGGCGAAGTTTCAATTTCAATGTTAAAGGATTTAGATGTTGAATATGTTGTTCTAGGGCATTCTGAAAGAAGAACATATCATAAAGAAACTAATGAATTAGTGAATAATAAAGCAAAAATAGCATTAGAAAATGGAATTACACCAATTATATGTGTTGGCGAAACATTGCAAGAATATGAAAAAGGTTTAACAAAAGAAGTCGTTAAAGAACAAATTGAAGGTTCATTAAAAGATTTGGATCTAACAAAGATAATTTTAGCTTATGAGCCAATTTGAGCAATTGGAACAGGCAAGGTAGCTACACCTGAAATAGCTCAAGATATATGTGAATACATTCATTCGATAACTTCAGATGATTTAATAGTTCAATACGGTGGTAGTGTATCACCTAAGAATATTGCAGAGTTATATCAACAAAAAGATATTGATGGATTTTTAGTTGGTGGAGCTTCATTAGAACCAGATAGTTTTATGCAACTTTTAACACTTGGAAAGTAAGAATATTCGCACTTAGAGATGCGTTTATTAATAACTTGAATACGAATATATAAAATATATAACATTAATCAAGAATAATATTTTAAAATCCTAACTTTTAAGTTAGGTTTTTCATTTATCATTTTCCGAGTCATAAATATAAGATATTTAAAATGCTATAATATTAATATGAAAATGCAATTTCAAATGAAATTTAGCAAAGAACATAGTTTGTTATTTGACCTTGAAATTTTAGATCACCAAAATAGAACCAGCGATATTAAAGTTAATAAAATATCAAGAAAGCTTTTTGGATGATTTATGAAATATCTATTGTTTTTATTAGAAAATAATAGATATCAAAAAGGATGAGATTATGAACGAAAAATATTTATGGAATAAAAATTTAAAACTTTAAAAAGTAGAATTAGATCAATTTTTAGAAGAATTTAAAACAATTACTAGTTTTGATCTAATTAACAAGGAAAAATATGAAAATATATATATGTAAGAATCATTTTTCACCATTTTATACTTTAACACTTGAAGAAATAATGACAAAAGATGATGAAAATAAAGAGGACATAATCTATTTATATCAACATAAAAATGCTGTTATTATAGGAAGAAATCAAAATGCTTATAAAGAAGTAAGGTTTGATATTTTGGAAAAAGAGAATATTGAATTATATCGTAGATTATCAGGAGGTGGTGCAGTTTATCATGATTTAGGAAATTTTAATTTTTCATTTATAACTACTAATAAATCTCAATGAAGTTATCAAAAGTTTTTAGAACCTGTTTTGGAATTTTTAAAATTACAAGGATTAGATGCACAATTTAAAGGCAGAAATGATCTAGTAGTAAATGATTGTAAGTTTTTTGGCAATGCTCAATTTATTTATAAGGATAAAATAGTGCATCATGGAACAATTTTATATAATGCGAATTTATCAAAATTAGCAAGCGTTTTAAATCCAAGCAAAATAAAAATGGAATCAAAAGGAATTAAAAGTGCAAGACAGAGAGTGATTAATTTATCAGATGTACTTGAGCAAAAAATTCCAACTAGTGAATTTATTTGAAAATTTGCATTATTTTTAAAAGAAAAATACCATGCGGAAATTGTTGAAATCCCCGAAAAATACATAAAAAAAATTCCTGAATTTCAAAAAATAAGATCCTCAAAAGAGTGAGTGTTAGGTAAAAATCCTGAGTTTTCGTTTTTCAGTGAAAAAAAGTTGGATGGTGGAATCTTAGGAATTAATGCAAATGTAAAAGAAAATAAAATCACACAAATCAAATTTGAAGGAGATTTTTTAACACTTTTAGGTACAGAGTATATTGAAAAATTATTGATTAATCAAGATTTTGAAAAAGCAAATATTAAAAAAATTTTACTTATGGTTGAAAATTTAGAAAATTATTTTGGACAAATTAGCGTTAATGAAATTATTGATATAATGTTTGGTGAATAATGGAAAATAAGAAAATTCAGATATTTAATGAGACAATTTATTATATTGAAGAAAATAGCAATAAGCCAAAAGTTTTATTTTTACATGGTTTTAACTCATCATCAAACTTTGCTCATCAGTTATATAAACTAAAAAATAGAGATTATGATGTAGTTGCTTTTGATTTTCCAGGATGTGGATTAAGCACTTCTAACTCTGAAATAACTATTCAATATTATCAAAAAATAGCATTAGAATTTGTTAACAAAATTAATTATAAATTTGATTTAGTTGTAGCCCATTCATTAGGTGGAGCTAGCGCTTTATATCTTTTAAATAATAAAATTGTTAAAAAAGCACTTTTAGCAGCTCCGATTAACTATAATTTATTAAGTACTTTTGCAAATGAAACTATTGAACAAGGTATTAAAAGAATCGCGAGATGACTAGTACCTAAAAACTATAATGATGCCTTAGAAAGCTCTGATAATTTAATTTATGGCAATAAATTAAATTATCGTAAAAATATCACACAAAAAGCTAATGCATTTTTAAAACTTATGGAGCATAAATGAATGATTTTTGATAAATTAGTTTCAAAAGAAATACTTAATCCAAGATACCATAAAAAGATCATTAAAGACTTATATGCAGCTAATAATGATTATTCTTTTATAACAGGTACTATGGATAAATTTGTTCCGTTTTTATCAGTTGCTAAAATTGCAAATGAATATAATAAAGATCTAATTGGGATAAAAGATTGTGGTCATGCAATTTTTTTTGAAAAACCAATTGAGGTAAACGATAGAATTAATTCCTTAATTGATGATATTAAATATGGGTTATAGGGAGTAAAATTAACTATTTTATAAACAAAATAAGGATGCGAAATGATATATTTAGATTTGGGTAATACTCTTTTAAAAATAAGTTATTTTGATCATGAAAATAATTTAATTATTAAAAAAATGGTTTTATATGATTTAAATAAAGACACCTTATTAAAGTATTTACATTCTTTAATTTTAGATTGATCAAAAATTAAAGAATGTATCTTTTCATCAGTTAAACCTGAAAAGAATCAAGTCATTTATGAAGTTATGCAAGAATTGAATATCAAGTGCACCAAAATTCAAGCAAGCGATTTTAATCCTAATGATTTAAAAATTAATTCTAAAATAAATGTTAGTGAAGTCGGAACGGATATATTGTTAAATGCATACTATATTGCTAAAAAATATAATAGTGGTATTATAATATCATTTGGCACAGCAACCGTTATTATTAAAGTTTTAAATAAAGAATTATTGGGTGTTATTATTATTCCAGGTGTTGAAAAAAGTTTATTTTCTTTGTATAACAATACTTCACAAATAAATAAAATTGGTTTAAATTATAATCCAGAATGTCTACTAGGAACTAATACACTTGATGCAATTTCATTAGGGGTTATAAAAGGGACTATGCACATGATAGAAGGTTTTATAAAAGAAATAAATCAAGAGAATCTTAGTATTTTTTATACAGGTGCTAATATAAAATATTTAATAAATTTTGTCTTTGATGAAATTGTTGATGAAATGGTTACAAAGGGATTGATATTATTTGCTGAAAATAACAGTTAAGAAAATATTTTGCACTTATATAGCTATTAATCGAGCACTAAATGTACTTTTTACTTTATTTAGTTCATTAATTAAACTACTTTTTTGATAAATAAAAATATGAATTTAATAGCATCGATTAAGAATTTAGACTTAATAAAAGGTAAAAAGCAAATTCTACAAATATATAATCTTGAATTACTTGCAAATAAAATATAAAGCAAAAAAAATTCGGATTTTGTCCGAATATTTTTTTCGCTTTTATTTTTCGAAAAATTATTTTACTATTTGATATGTATTTTCGTCAACCTTAAGAATTTTGTTACTTAAAACAAGTTTATTAATAAGATCTTTAATTCTATTAGTAATTTGTGTAGTGACTCTCATTGTTTGAGTTTTAACACAGATTTCTTTAACTATTGCAGTTAAATCAGTAGGAATATCATTATAGCTTAAAATTGTAAGAATAATATCAACTAATTCTGGTTCATAAATATCTTGGATCGATCTTTTGTTATTTTGATTAGTACTAATTCTAAATTTATATTTATTGTCGTCTTTTTCATTAGATAAAATAAATTCATTGTCATCATCGAATGTTGCAATTTTATTAACAATTTTAAGCGCTTCAAGTTTAATTGCCTTATTTACACTATTCATTTCATTTAAATCTCTAATAATGCGACAAAATGCTTCAAAGGAAATAGGAGCTAAAACATCAATGATATTTTTAGCAATTTGTGCTTTTTGATTTATGAATGTTGATTGGCGATATTCAAATGAATATTTTTTAATGAGGTTTTCAACATCTGGATAAACACTAAAAATATGATCTAGTCCTTTTTTATTTTCTTTTATATAACTAATTTTTGGAATTTTTTTAGTAGTATCTTGGGTTAGATTATTAGAAGTGTTATTTTCGATTATTTCCTTTACTTTATTTAAAATTAAGTTAAGTTGTTTTTGAGGATTTTTGTATCAATCAACTGATCAAATTCTGATAAAGTTTCATCCTCTAGATTCTAATATTTGTTGCATTAAACGATCTCTATCACGATCAGTTTTAGCTAATTTATAACTATTACCATCGCAATTAATTGCTAAAAGAAAATTATCTGGGTTATTATTATCGATTATTGCTATATCAATTTTAAAACTTGATGAACCTATATTTTTTTTAAGACTAAGACCATGTTTAGAAAGTTCATTATAGACATGATCGATAAAACTAGCATTACTTTTGTTGAAATCAATAGATTTTACATCATTTTTTATTCCATATTCAGCGTTTTTAAAAAATTGTTCTAATAATTGTATTCCACGTTTATCGCTTTTATGTCAATCAACTTCGCTACTATTAAAGTTTGAGATTAAAATTAATCCTTTCTTAGCTCTAGAAATAGCAACATTGAGTCTTTTGTACCCTGAGTCCTCACGATTTATTGCACCAAAATTTACGCTAACTCTTTGATTTGCGTTTTTCTTACCTTCAATTATAAAGAAAATAAAATCTCTTTCATCACCTTGGACAGCATCAATATTTTTGATAAAAAATGGTTCTTTTTTATTTTCGTCAAAAAAGTAATTTAATTTAGGATTATTATGAATAAATTTTTCTAATTCATTTTCAACTTTGTTAACAATATCGACGTTAAAAACAACAATACCAACAGAATACTTATCTTTATATTTGCTTATCAATTCTTTTAAAATAGACATTGTTTTTTTAATGAGAGTATCCTCGGATTTCATTTCATCATATTCTACTTTAAAAAATTTAAGTCCTTCAAATTTTGATGGGTTTTTAGCGCTCGGGAAGGTTATTAAATCTTTATATATTTCGCTATTAGATGTATAAATTAATTCTTCAAATAATGAACGATAATGTCATTTTAATTTAATAGAATTCAAGGCTCCTTCAGCAAGACTTAATAGTGAGTCAAAACCACTAGAAACATCTTCATCAACATTTTTAATTTCGCTATCATTATCTTCATTCGAAACAGAGCTGAAGAAATTTGAAGGAGGCATTTGTTCTTTGTCACCGACAATAATTACTTGTTTAGCTCTGAACAATGAACTAATTGCTGCCTCAGGCTTAATTTGCGATGCTTCATCAAATATTACAGTATCAAATTTAAAATCAATATCCTTAAAAAATTGACTAACTGTTAATGGAGAAAGCATTAAGCACGGTTTTATGTTTAAAATAAAATCCAACGCTTTTTCAAAAATCTTTTTAAATGATAATCTAGAATACTTTTTAGCAGCTTCTTTTTTTATTAATGCATATTGAGTATTTGAATCGGAAAATAAAAGTGATTTTTTAATTTTTTCATCAATAGACATTGCGATACGTTCTTTTGAAAGTTGTTTAAGATCAATATCTTTATTTTTGAAAATTTCAAGATTGTTATTTAAATAAATTGCATCACTTTCGCAGAAATTAGAATCAATAGCATTTTCAATTAGTGTTTTATAAAATACTGCCAAATAAATCTCTTTTAAGTTACTAGTAATTTTGTTTTCTAACACTTTTTGGATAAAATCTTGATTATGAATTAATAATTCATTTTTATATTTATTTAACTCTAAATATTCATCAAGCTTTTCAGGTTGAGATATTAAATCGTTTAGTTTGGATCTAAAATTAACATAACTTACATTTGTAAAATCAAATTCATCTTTGTTATACAATAAAATCAAGTGTTTTAACTTATCAACATATTGTTGAAATTGATCATTTAATGATTGGAAATTTTGTAATGAGAATAAACTCATTCATAACGTATTAAATATTTGGATAATGTCATTAATTTCGAGAATATAATTAATCTCTGAAATTCAATTTTGTAGTTCTTGATATTTACTAATACTAAAATCAATTTTTAAATTGTCAAAAATATCAAGAATTTGTTGTTCAATTTCTTTGATTAAAGAAAATTTTCTTAATTCTTCTATTCAATCAATTTCTTCAAAATTTAGTTCACTTTTAAGATTGTTTTTAAATATTTTTTTGGTCTTATGAAAAAATGGACTAAGTGATTTAAAAATACTTTTAGATTTTTTGTTAATAAAGTTATATGTTTCAATAACTTGCTTAGGGTCTACAAAGTTTAAGGAGTTTCAGGTTTTTTTGAGACTTGTAATAGTTTCATCCTTTTTCATTCATAATTGTTCAATTTTATGAAGTTGTTGAAGAGTGTTTTTTAAATCCTCAAATGTAAAATCTTGTTTATTGTTCTTAAAATTTGCTTTTTGATAAAAATTTAAAACTTTATTAATATTTAAAATATTTTTAGTGAAGTTCTCATCAATTTGAGAATTATTTATAAATAAATTATTTTCTTTTACATATTTTAATATGTTCGCACTATTTCTAATTAAAAAATCGATATTTTTAAAAAGTTGATTTTTTTGTTCGAAACTAAGACCAGAAATTTTTAAACCATGTCACTTATGTGAAAAATAATTAAAATTAATATTTTTATAAGCATCTAAAAATGAATCAATATTTTTTATCGTATTATCAAAAGTTTGATAATCAATATTATTAATATCATCAATTATAAAATAAATGTTTTGATATTCTTGCAATGATAAATATTTTTCAATGCATTCATATAATGTAAGATTTTGAGGGCCGAATTTTGTTAAGAGTAATTCTCCATATTTTGATAATACAATTTTACTTTGATTATAGCTATATGTTAAATTATTAAGTTTACTTTCATCAATTTCATATAATTTAGAATTCTCTGCAGAGTTTAATAACTCGGTTAAAATTTCTTTTTTATTAACCTTTGAATCATGAATAGGAATTGCATATTTATGGAGATCAATTTTTTTAAGGTTATTATAAACAACTTGTAAAGCGGCATTTTTTTCAGCAACAAAAAGTATTTTTTTACCTCTTGAAATAAGTTCTGTAATGATGTTCGTGATTGTTTGAGATTTTCCAGTACCAGGTGGACCTTGCAAAATAAAACTTTTATTATTAATGGCATTTTGTATAGCCACTTCTTGTGATGAATCAGAATCAAGAGTTTTATATTGAGAAGCTATATCAATTTTTTCATTAATATTTTTATCATTTATTTGACTTATATCAGAATCCAAGCCCTTTGTAGGATTAACTAATTCTTCAAAAAACGCACTATTTAAAATAGTTGTGATGTTTGTTTCGATGTCTTTATATATATTTATATTACTAAAGTCATAGTTAGTGAGGAATATTTTATTATGTACTTTTCATCTTTTATCAGTTGATTTTTCTAAAATGCTGTTACAATATTGCTGGTAATTAGTAAATAAATCATCTTCGTCATTAGAATCGAATTTTACGTTAATATCGAACTCATTTGATAATTTCTTGTTCAAAGCTTGGTTTTCATCAAAAAAACTTTCTTTTTTAATCGAAATATTTCAATCGCCTGAATCAAGGCTTTTGTTAATTTCGATAGGTAAAAAAAGCAAAGGGGCAAACCTAGGAGTTTCAGAAGTTTTATCTTCATATCATTGCAATATTCCGAAAGTTAAATACATAATATCAATTGAAAATTGATCTTTAAATGCTTTTGCTGTTTTGGCAATTTTTTTAATAGTATTTACAAATATTTCACCACCAAATTCAGTATATATCTTAGTTTTTTTTAATTCGTTTTTGCTCAAAACTTCTTCAAGAGTATGAGAATAAATTACTTGTTTACCATCTGGAAGCTTTGTATAATCTTTAATGCTTTTGTATTGCTCTAATGAAAAGATTTCCCTATTTGATGAATCAATTATTTTCATAAAATCCTCTAATGAAGGATAAATAATTTGCATTTTTGAAGGAAAACTTTTCCCGAGTTTAAGGCTTAAGTTTAAGGCCTTATTTTTTAATGTTAGATCTAGTAGTTTATTTTTCCAAGCATTAATATTTTTTATTAAAATTTCCTCTTTTTTACTTTTTATATCCATTAGTTTCTCCTTATCGATACCATAACTAACATAATTTTATAACTTATTTGTTCTTATTAATTTAAAATCATCATTATTACATAAATTATTTAAAAAATAAAAAATCTAAATAGATTTTTACCTACATTTAAGCAAAAAGTCTTTTAAAGATTTTTTCAAAATTTGAAGTAGTTTTTTTATTTAATTCAACTTTAATTATGTTTTTGATTTCGTTGAGTGACTTTTCTTTATTAGTTGATAAAAATACTACTTTTTTTGTGAATTTTTTTCAATTTTTTTTATTTTTATATGCTTCAAAATTATTTGATTCTGTATAAATGAAAATGTAATTTAATTTATTTTGCAATGCAAGTGAAATTTTATATTTGAAGACTAAGTAATCACGTTTTATTTTTTTTATGAATGAGCTTAATTGATATTTTTTAAGAGCTAAAATGTGATCTAAAAGATAATTATCAAATATTACATTATCTTCAAATTGTGATTTTTTGATTTCTTTTAACAATGATTTTAATATCTTGTTTTCAGTTTTGAAATCAAAGTTATTTAAAGCGCTTTGTTGACTCAAACTAAGATAAAATTCTTTTGCTTTTAGAAATTTTAAAGTATTTTCGAAATTAATTTTATTTGAAAAAGCAATTCTTAGTTTTTGTTTATTGGTTGTAACAAGATATAAGTAAATTGAAATACACATATATGTAACATTAATTAATAATGTAGTAATGTTTAAAAATCCAATTCCGCCAAAAAATATAAATGAAAAAACATTTTTAATTATTCAAATTGTTCATGATTCTCTAAATCCTAAAACCATCATTGTTAAAGCAACTATCGATAATGCAGTAATTAAAGAATTTATAATTGATGCTATTTCAAAGTATTTAAAATTTGATCCATATTCATATACCTTATCTTTTCCGAAGATTTGAATAGCAACCTTATTTAAATTAGGATTTATATAATAAAATGCAATTGTTAAGATAAATGTTAAAAAAATAAAGAAAATTGTTGAGTATGTATTTGATCTAAATGATTCAAATTGTTTTTTGTTATTTTTGATTCTTGTTGTTTTATATCACATTAAAATCATAATTGGAATATAGATGAAAAAGTTTGTAAATCCTTCTATTGCTAAGCCGAAAGAGAAAGCAAAAAGTGAAAATAAAATTGCATTTACAATCCCGAGCACATAAGCTAAATTTTTATGAACTGCAAATAATACAACTGACAATACACCCAAAATAGCTGATAAAGAAACACATATTCCTATAGTTTTTTGCCAAGGCGATAAGTCACCATCTCATATTCATGAGCCATAATCAAAAGAGTATAAAGTATTAAAAATTAAAAATATAATCAATAATGAAAGAATGCCCACTTTTCAATCAATGATATTTAAATATCATTTTTTATTTTTAAATCTTATTTTCATTTTTTTATTATAACATCAAAAATTAAAATATCATTTATTTTTGTGGTATTATTTATATGTATCAGCTGATAGCTGCGATATATTCGTAGAGGAAAGTCCGTGCTAGCACCGACTGCGATGTTGGTAGTGTTCATGTTAAGCCTAATAAGCTTAAGCCTAGACGACTAGTGCCACAGAGACGAGAATTGTGAAACGGGTAAACTCCATGAGCTAGAAACCCAAATTTGGTAGGGGAACTTTGAATAGGAATTGAACGATTTCAAAGAATATTATTAAATATTAGATAAATTATCAGCGCATTTTTAATGTACAGAACACGGCTTATAGATACTTAGAAAATACCTTTAAGGTATTTTCTTTTTTTCTTTTATAAACTTAATAAAAGTATTAAAATTTCTTTAAAATATTAAAGATAAAATTAGAAGGAAAGTTATGGGGCATATTAAGAATTTTTTTAGTTTTAAAAATATAAAAAATATTCTTGTTTTAGGGTTGGCATTATTTATCGCAATCATTGTATTTTTATTAGTTGGCTTTAAAGTAGGAACACCTTTTAAACCAACATTTTACAACTATAAATCATATATAAGTAAAGTGAATGAAGCAAAAATTAATCAATCATTTGATTATAAAACTTTTAATGAAATTGATGAATTTACAGTTGGATTAATTAATAATAAAGCAATAGCAGGAATCGGTAGTGATTTTCAAACTATAAATTTAATTAAAAAAGGATATATTAAAAAAGTTAATTTTGAAAAATTGTTAAATAGAAAAATAAATGATTCAAACGAATTAAAACAAATTCTACAAAAAATTTATACACCAATTGTGTTTAAGCATCTAGAAAGTTATGATGAGGAACTTAAAACTGATGAATTTGGTAATTTATATAATAAACCAAAACATTTATGAGAATATTTTGTTCCTTATTTTCAACAAGATGGAGTAATTGCTTATAACTCATTAAAAGCTAGCGATAAATCAAATGAATTTATTTCAAATGAAAAAATAATTGAAAATTATAAAAAAGTAATTAATAAATCCTCAATCACTAATTTTAAAGATAATATTAAACCTTATTCATTATTCAACATACTTAATACCTTAAAAAATAATAATTACAATAACCTAGTAATTACTGATGCGGTTAGAGTTAATATGTTGTATGGATCTCCGTACAAATTTACAAATAATAAAATAGTTTCGAATTACGGTTCAATAGTTAATGAGAATAACTACAAAATATTAGTTGATAGCTTTATTGATTTAATTCAAAATTCAACAAATAAAAAAATAGATGATAAGGCAATTTCATTCAATGGTGATGGTCTAGAAATATTGCGTTCATTGATTGATCCTAGTCGCAAAGACATAACTGCTTCAATTATGTTCAATGGTGATGCATTAGACGCCTATTATTCAGAGGACAATGGATTCAATATTAAAGATAAAAATCAAGATATTATTCCGGTACCTAAAGGTACAATTAAAGTCATCAAATTTTCTGAAAATGTTTTATTAGTTG
Organism: Mycoplasmopsis cynos; assembly: GCF_900660545.1. Classification (NCBI taxonomy): domain Bacteria; kingdom Bacillati; phylum Mycoplasmatota; order Mycoplasmoidales; family Metamycoplasmataceae; genus Mycoplasmopsis; species Mycoplasmopsis cynos. The sequence continues at coordinate 453,649 of NZ_LR214986.1, forward strand.
ATGGCTTGGTTGTATCTAAAAATATTTCTAATGCAAACGAAGATATTTTATACCAAACACTTAGAAATAGTATTTATGCAAATATTGAAGCAGCATATACATATAATGATGAAAAAGCATTTCAAACAAAATTGTATGATGATTATTTAAACATATTATTTAGGGACAAATTTATTAAAATTTTTAATCAAAATAAATTAAATCGTGATGGTCTTGTAAAATTTGATGAATTTAAATCAAAATTAAGAAAAATTTTTGATAGTACTTTAAATGATTTAATCGATAATTCAGAACTAGAAAAGTTTAAAATCTTTGTGCAAGATTTATTTTCAACTAAAAACAATGATTCAGAAGTTTATAAGATAATTTTTAAGAAAATTTTAAATATAAATACCGATATAAGTGAGAAAAAATTAATTGATAAAACCAGTTTTGTACTATCTCACATTGATTTTAAAAACGAAAGTTGAAATGAATTTCTTATTGAAAAATATCCGAATTTAGAAAACTTTACTTTTATCAACTATACCCCAAGCAATATTGCTGAATATGATGTTATTAAAAGAAATTATTTCATTAATGAAAACAACACTTTTGATAAAACGGCAATTTCTATTTTCGAGGTAAATACTAGTGATAATAACATAAAACACCAAAGAATTCGCGGAGTTTCTGAAAAAACGCAATCTTTATTAAATACTTATTATAATTTACAGATAAAACACTAAAAGGGCTTTTTTAAGCGAAATAGTTTAAAAAATGCATTTTTATTCAAAAATCCAATAATTTACAATCTTATGATATAATTTTTAAAATAAATAAAAATAAGTAGTATTTTCTAAAATAAAGGATGTTATTATGTTGAAAAGAAGAAAAAAAGTATTTTTATTAGCTGGTATAGGTGGAATGATTGCATCAATAGCTTTAACTACAGTTTATGCACAATTATCAAAGAATATTTCTGATTTTAAATTTAATATATCTGGAACTGTAAAAACATTTATTGATAATGAAACAGCAGATCCATCTAACGCAAGAAGCGGAGCATATGATGATAATCTACCAAGACGTAAAATTAAAGAACCAATTAAAGATAAAATTCCTACACCAAATGAAACAATCGATAACACCGATAAATTAAGAAAAATAGAAAAACCAAAAGTTGAGCCAGATGTTAAACCGAACCCGCCTGAATCAACACCTGAAACTCAAAATATACCAAGAGTTGAAAAACATGTTTTAATTGAACATGGTGATATTTCATATTATGGAGACAAGGTTTATTTTAAACCAAGAGAATATTCTAAGGCTGATATAGCGAAAGGAATTGCTAATCGTATCCCTTATCGCGCCGAACTTCTTCCAGATGTAGAAAATATCACTGGAGCTTTAACAGAAAAAAACATTGAAAAAAGTGTTCAAAGAGCAATTAGACATGGAAAAGCAGGCGATTATATTTTTGGCAAAGGTTCACAATATAGAGAATTATTAGAAGATAAAAATAAATCAATTGATGAAAAAGTGGCTTATTATAATAGTGATGGAAATGCTCCTGAGCAATTGAGCACTTTATGATTTAAATATTATCGTTTATTGAAATCAAAAGAAACAATTGCGAAATATGTAGATGATATTGCTTTACAACACTTAGATGAATGATGAAACTCAAAAGAAGAGTTTTCATGATTACCACCAAGAGCATATGAAAGAAAGAAAATTCCACTTGGACATTTGCAATTATTATTGCATATTGATCATAGCAAAATTACTAATATTAGTCAATCAGTAAAAGATGAATTAGCAAAAGGTTATGTAATTCCTCAAGATAGTGGTAATGTTTGAGTTAATGACAAAGGTGAATGAGAATCAGGTAATTATGAGCCTCCTTTAAATCCAGTTGATGGTGAAATAAGACGTAACAATAGAATTAAACGTGTTTTAGGAAATAATAGCATTTGATCAAGAAACCCTGAAGATGTAGAAAGAGGTAAATACGGTAACTGAAGAGATACAGATGTTACGGAATTTTATAGACAACTTCTTAATAAGGATTCTGAGTTTAAAGATCTAATTAAATATAGAGGTATCGGCGGATTTTCTATTACTCAATATGATCGTATAGAAAAAGTTAAGGGAGCTGATAGAGAAAAAGCGGTTGTTGTAACAATCGACTTAGAATATGCTCATGCATTTGAAAAAGCAGAAAAATTAATTGAAGCATTTAAAAAGAAACAGATCGATATTACAGGTTATAGAATTAAAAACGTAGGTAAAAATAGTTCAGATCAAGATATTTCTAAGATATTAGCTGTTTTACCTCAAAAACTTCCTTTACTTGAATTATTTTTCGAATCAAAAAACACATCAGCTTTAAAATATATTAAAGATAAAGAAATTGACGAATTATCATTATTGTCGAACAATAAGGTTAACACCTTAGATGATGATTGAGCTTTAAATCCTTGAGCCTTAAATAAAGTGGCATGAGTAAATATGGCTGATTACAATGTTTCAGGTGAATACATTCAAGGATTAACTATTTATTCACGAATTACATTTGATAATTTAGCTTTTGATGATGAAGATTATCGAAATAATGATCCGACAATAATTAATAATGGTCTAAGAATGGCGTATTGAACTAGAAATAATGAAAGAATTTTCCAAGGCCCATTTGGTCCAGGTAATAAACCAGACCGTGATAGTGATGGAAACTCATATCCTATGGGAATTGATTTAAGTAGAGTTAAAAATATTAAAACTTTACGTGGCCTTATTTTCTACGATGAAGAAAGAGGAAAACAATTTGTTAGAAAATTAAACAAAATTAAACTTTATAATGATAGTGATACATGAGAAGTTCCTGTTCTTGATATGAATGAAGCTCAATTTGATGATATTTTGATAAAGCAAAAAAGAAACCCACGTTCAAAAATTATGTTTTCAAATGGTAATACAACTAAAAAAATTAAAATTACCATCGATAATTCAAATACCAACCTCAATTCTAAAGGATTGCAAAATCTTTCAACACTAATCGAATATTCTGATGGTAATTTTAATAATAATACTGAAATTATTGTTCCATCTAATGCAAGAGAATTATTAAACACTCTTAAAGGTGCTGGATATAATGCAAGAATAGAATCAGAAGATGATGGTCTTGAATTTGTATAGTATTAAAAACTAGGTTTAGCCTAGTTTTTAATTAAATTTTTGTATTAATCTTTTGTATACCGATGTGAGTTTGAAAAATCGAACTTATCAATGATTTTTTTAGATTCATATAATACTGATTGATCATTTTTAGAATTAGTGTCAATTATGTAATATGGTATTTTATAATATGTGCATAATTTGATAAATAACTCCTTATATAGCTGGTGTAGCCTTTTAAAATACGCCTCATTTTGATTAAAATTATTAATTTCAACCTCTCTCCCTCTTGAAAAAATACGTTTTCTAATTTCATCAAAATTAGCATCTAAGAATATAGCTAAATCAGGATTATCTTCAATATTAATTATATGATGGAATAACGCATCAAATGCTTTAAGATATTTTTTATGTTTTTTTTCAAGTGTTACAATTGCAAAAATATAATGTTCCACATTAAAACGATCTAAAAACATATATCCCAAATTATGTGATTTATAAATCTCTAGGAAATGCTTTTGATGTTTTTTAAATGAATCTGATAATGACTCAATGATATAAGATTGAAAAGCAATATCTATATTCGGTTCATGTTCATAAATTCATTTTAAAAATGTATTAAACACTTTATCATCATTAGCAAATTCTTCAACCATTAATGAATTTTTATATTCTTTACATAGGTTTTTTGATAAAGTGCTTTTACCTGAACCGATCATCCCGCTAATTGCAATAACCATTATTTACGATCCACCTTATTTAGATCAAAAGAATCGATTATTTCTATTGCTTTTTTAAACACTTCTTCTTCATTGAGATTATCTGTGTTTATAATAACGTAATTTAAATTATACTTTTGTGCCTGTTTTTGAAATAAATCTTTATATAGGTGATAAAGTGTTTTAAAATAATCTATATTATTTTTATAGTTTTCAATTTCCACTTTTCTGCCTCTTTCAAATAATCTTTTTTCAAATGTGGCATAACTCATATCAAGATAAATGGCTAAATCAGGAGTTTCCTCTTTTGTGATCAAATGACTAAATAATGCATCATAACCATTTAAATATGATTCGCCTTTTGGCCTTAAATTAACATTAGCAAAAATATAATGTTCAATACTAAAACGATCTAAGAAAATATGATCATTTTTAAAATTCTTACCAAGGTTTCTAAATTTTTGAATTATTTCTGATAATTTAGTTGTATGGTTTTCAACTACATATGTTTGAAAACCCATAGTTAAATTAGGTTCTTTATGATACAACCATTCTAAAAATGTGTTAAATACTACATTGTTTTCCTCGAATTCCTCCAACATTATTGATGAGGCATAGTACTGATGTAGTTTTTTAGTTAGGGTACTTTTTCCACTACTAATCATTCCGCTTATTCCAATCAACATAATTAATCTCCTTTTGTTTTTTTAATAATAAATATGTAGTATAGCAAAAAATAAATTAAGATTGCTAATTTTCATTATTTTCTTAGGTTTGCAAATTATTTTTCTAAATATTTTGTATTCTAGAAAAAATTATTAAAATATTAAATTACAAAGTAATGGAGGAAATATGACATTAAAAAAACCTGAAGGAACTTTAGAAGTAATAACTGGGCCAATGTTTTCTGGTAAAACTGAAGAGTTATTAAAAAGAATTAAAATATTTGAAATCGCAGAGATTAATACTTTAGTATTTAAGCCTGCTTTTGATACAAGATTTGATGCTAAAAAAATAGTGAGCCGCACAGGAGCGAAGACTAAAGCAATCTCAATTAATAATTCAAAAGAAATTTTAGATCATTGAACTAATAAATATCGCGCTGTTGCCATTGATGAGGTTAATTTTTTAGATAATGGTATTTTTGAAGTTATAGATAGTTTAATTGTAAACGGAGTTAGAGTGATAGTTAGTGGTTTAGATATGGACTATTTAAGAAGACCATTTGGAGTTACTCCGGGCCTTTTAGCGATTGCAGATGAAGTTAAAAAACTTAAAGCAGTTTGTTTATTATGTAAATCAGATGCCGCTTTTTCATTTAGAAAAGAAGCAAATCAACAATTAAACTATTTAGGAGATCAAGAATATGAAGCTCGTTGTCGTAAATGTCACATTTTAGGCGAGCAGAAAAAACAACACAACTCATAAGATATTAAACAAATTTCCGGTATAAAAAATTTTTAATAATTATTTAATTGTGTTTATGAAGTAAAAAGATGAAGAAACAATTCAATACTTTTTCTATGCATATATTTAGAGATTTGTAAAAAAATGTATTATAATTTTAACAATTAATAATCGGAGGAAGAATGCTTAAATATTTAAATATTGATATAAAAAATGCATTAAAAAATAATCTACATGACGTTGATTATTTACAAAAAAAAGTAACACAAATTCATAATGATGTTTTAAATAAAAATGTAGCAGAAAAAGATTGGCTAGGTTGATATGATCTTCCAAACAATTACAATAAAGAAGAATTTATTAAAATGTATAATAAAGCAAATGAATGAAAAAAACAAGGAATTGAAGTTGTTGTTGTAATTGGAATTGGTGGCTCATATTTAGGAGCTAAAGCTGGTTATGATTTTATTTATGGTCCTTATTCAACTAAAAAACCTGATATTGAATTATTATTTGCCGGAAATGATATTTCATCTGAATCTTTAGTAGCAAAATTAAAATATGTTCAAAACAAAAAGTTTGCAATTAATGTTATTTCAAAATCTGGAACTACATTAGAACCTTCAATTGCTTTTAGAGAATTTAGAAACTTATTAGAAAAAAATGAAGGTGAAAATGCAAGTTCATTAGTTGTTGCAACTACCGATAAGGCAAAAGGTGTTTTATTTAACCTAGCTGAGAAAAAAGGGTACCAAAAATTCATAATTCCTGATGATGTAGGAGGGAGATTTTCAGTTTTAACACCGGTTGGATTATTTCCTTTTATGTGTGCTGGAATTGATGCTTTAAAAGTTCTTAAAGGGGCGCAAGAAACAAACGATGAATTAAGTTCAGACAAAATAGAACAAAATCCTGCTTATTTATATGCTACAACTAGATATTATTTACATAAAGAAAAAGGATTTAATATTGAAATGATGGTTTCATATGAACCAAAATTACAATATTTTGCTGAATGATGAAAGCAATTATTTGCTGAATCAGAAGGTAAAGATGGTAAAGGAATATGACCAACAAGTTCAATTTTCTCAACTGATTTACATTCATTAGGGCAAATGATTCAAGATGGAAATAAAATTCTTTTTGAAACTGTTTTAACTTTAAAAAATCCTGAAAATGATATTCATTTTAGCGAAGATGCTATTGATTTTGATAAGCTTAATTATTTATCTGGTAACTCATTACATAATGTAAATAATGTCGCATTTAAAGCGACCACAAAGGCTCATGTTGAAGTAGGAAAAGTCCCAAATATTCATTTATTATTTGATCGTTTTAATGAAGAGACATTAGGTGCATTATTTATATTTTTTGAAAGAGCACTTACAATGAGTGCATATCTATTAGGAGTAAATCCATTTAATCAACCTGGAGTTGAAGTTTATAAGAAAAATATGTTTAACATTCTAGAAAAAAAATAAATTTAATTGAATTAAAATCATGTATGTTTTATGCATGATTTTATTTTTTAGTTCATTATATGAAATAAATTTTCATAAAATATGACTTTTTAAAATTTTGCTTCTTTTTTTTTTTTTTTTTTTTAAGATTAATATGACAAGATAAATGAAAGGAGGAAATTTATCAAAAATAAAAATAAAGCTGAAATAGTTGGTTTTGGAGTAATTGTTTTAATGTTGTTTATTTTTTCAATATACAATATTGATACAGGAACTCTATTATGAAAATCTAATATTTCGTTTTGAAGAAAATTAATAAATATTTTTGTGTCATTATCTGGTTTTCTAGGTGTGATATCAATATATTTATTTGCTAAAAAAAGTAATATAGCTTATATAGCAGCAATTTTAAATGCATTATTGTATTGCTTGTTTTCTTTTACAAATGGACTAGTAATAGATGGATTTTTACAAATAATTTATATATTTATTTTATTAATACTTTATATAAAACAATATATAAACAAAAATAAAAAGATATATTTAATAAGAAATTCTATTTATTCGTCAATTTTATTTGTTTTTTATTTTTTAGTTTTCTTTATAGCATTTTATTTTTTAAATCCCTTAACTAATAGTATTATTGGTAAAATTTTAAATATTGACTATTTAGAGTTTGGATCAAATTTCAATTACAAAATTATTTCAGCAATTTTATTAGCTATTTTCAATTCAGTATCAGTAGTTGCCTTAACTATGATGGCTGCTGGTTTCCGTGATAGTTGAATTATATGATGTATTAAAAATATTTTATGTTTTATTTTCTTTTCTGGTATAGCATTTTTAAGTTTTGTAGCTATAATAGTAAATTTTATATACTTTATAGTATCAATATATTTATATCTTGTCACATCAAAAGACAAAAGTTTTAAAATTGCATTTATTGGAATGGGAGCCAGTGGTAAATCGACCATAATAGGTAAAATAGGAAACTTTTTAAAAGAATATAATATAAAAGTAATTCACGAAAGAAACATTGATGAAAAATATGAAAACTATATGAAAGATCTAAAAAAATATGGATATAAAACCCAAAAAATATTTTTTAAAGATCGCTATAAACAAATAAAAGAAATGCAGCAATATGAACGATCGTTGATTGATCGACATATGATTGATGATTTCTTGTATCCCAAAGTTTTAATGGATATAAAATGTTTTACAAAACTACAAAGATTTAAGTGAAACTTTTATTATAAAGTTAAATATTATTTTCTTTTATCTATACAGCCAAAAGTAGATCTTACCTTTGTTATTTTAAGAAATTACAAAGAAATCAAAAAAAATAGAGAAAAAGCAAGTAAAAATAAAGAAGAAGAAAGAAGAAAATTAGAATTAAAAAATGATGAATTTTTTAAAGCTATAAATCAAGAATATTTAGATGATAATAATACACTTAATCCTTTATTTGAAAAAAAGTTAAAATATTTTTCAAAAAAATATTATGTGTTCATAAATGAAGAATGAGAAAATTCTACAAAAGAAATTAAAGAAATTATAATGGAAGGAATATCTAATGATGGATAAAAATAGAGTATGAGCATCTGTAAAAAGTAATCAAAATGGAAATAAAAAAAGGGATTTTGCTGGTAGAATAATGGATAAATCCGCATATGGTGATCCAAATAGTGAATTTTGCTGAAATATTGATCATATTTTACCAGTTTCATGTGGCGGAAAAGATGAATTAGAAAATTTTATTGCTGTGCATTGTGAAACAAATACTGAAAAAGCAAATAAATTTCCACATTTTAAAGCAAATAATAAAAGTTTTGAAATTAGACGCTCTAATAAAGGTTTTAATAAATATGAAATTGTAAGAATAAAATAATTTCATAAAAATTTGTTTTAAAACACTTGTGTTTAACTACGCAAGTGTTTTTGATCTTATTTAGACAATTTTATAAATTTAAAAGAATTAAAATGAATGACGTTCTAAAGAGTATCAATACTTTATCAATAAAACCTTTGCTGAATTTTTAGGTTTCAATCACTTTAATATAATGCAACATTTATTTTTAGTAACTCATAATTCACTAGCATTAAATCCTGCATTATTATTAAAAGAGGATAAAAAGATTCAACAATTATTAGAGTTGAAAAATAAACTTCCTAATATTAATGAATTTTCTCAAATCTTGTTTGATATAAAACTTTATGAATATTTTAATCTTAGAGAATGAGCGCTGATATATAACAATGAACAATAATAAACAATGAACGGCATTGATATATAACAACGAGCAATAAAAAAAATAAAGCACTAACTGCTTTTATTTTTTTTATCTTTTAAAATGTTTTGTTATTCTTTAGCTGCTAACTCATCTAGGATTTCATTATACTTTGATACTAATTTATTATCCAATACTACTGCTCTACCAAGAGCAATTGGTGTATTTTGAAAATCAACGAAGTTGTTTTTAATTGCTTGCTTATCATTCATATCAATGGGAGAACTAATTCCTACAATCATATATTTCATTTCATCATATGCTACTTGATCTGTTTTCTTTGATAAACTAGCAACATTATAATTATCTTTAAAAACATTAGGATCTGTATCATTAGTATTTTTATTATTAATCTCATCGAAAATTTCATATTTAGTATTCATTAATCCAGTTCCTGAAACCCCAGGATATAAATAACCTAAAAAGACTTTCGACATCACTGGGTTTTTACCTTCACTATCTTTTTGATAATTATTATCACTATGAAACACATTAGAACTTGTATAGTAATATTGATTAGAAATAAAATCATAAACATTAAATATTTCACTTTGTTTTAAATCAATTCCTAAATATTTTAAACGATACTTTTTATCATACAACTGATCTTGATAATATGGATTAGTTTTAACATAATCATCTCAACCTTTATATAGAATTCCATTATTATATAAATCGATATTTTCATTATCTTTATCTACAATGTTTTTAAAAAATGATTGCTCTTGTCAGTTATTATAAACTTGAATTAAGTTATCTTTTGAATTGTATTTTGGAAAGTCATTAATGAAGTTATTTTTATTTAATAAATAAAGATTTTGTTTATCAATTTTATTAAGTTCTTTATCATCTTTTTTATTAACTCAATTTAAATAAGTCTTTTGATAATCAACATTGTTATATTCATCAATTTCACTTTTAATGATGTCTTTAAAGTTATCTTTAATATCTTCATTGATAAAATATGTTTGAGGGTTAAAAACATAATTCCCTGTTGATAATTCTCTATCATTTAATATTAAATCCGAAGTTAATTTCATTGGGTTTAAATATGCTCGGTTTTGTTTTAATAATTCTTTGATTTCCTTAGGTTGTTTTGATAAATCTACTTTAATCAATACCTGATCGACTAATTTATCTCTATCATCTCACATTGGGTTATATAATAACTTAAATTCATTTGCTGTTAAGTTTAATTCTTTTTTAGAATAGTCATTTAATAAAAGTGTTAAAGTATAATCTCAACTTTTAGTTATCTTATTAGTTTTAGGATCTAAGATATATCCTTTTTTAGTGTTGTTTTCATTATGCTTGATATTTCTATTTCCATTAATGCTTGTTGCAAAATAATCATCGTTATCATACATTGTTTGAGCTTGAAATGCTAATTCTGTTTTATCTTTACTATTTACAACAAGGTCTTCATATTTAGTTTTAGTTTGTAATAAATCATTAAGTAAACGTGTATCCTTTTTTTCAATTTCATCAAGATGTGTTGTTTGATAATAACTAACTAATCTTTGATATAGACTATGTCTTGAAGTGATGATATATGCTTGGAAGTTTTTATCAATTAGTGCTAAATTACCTTGGGATGTTACATCTTTAAATAATTGTACGTTTCTAGTTGCTAAATTACTTTTAGCGTTTATATTTGTTGAAAACCTTAATTTAGCACCTTTATTAAATTCATTATTTGTTTGAACTATTGATTTATAATCATCTTTTGTAATAGCATCTTTTTCATTTTTAAAAGTATCAGTTTTATAATCATATACATCATCATATCCATAATTTTGTGCTAAATCTTTTTTGGATTTTTTATCAAAAATATTTACCACCTTATCAACATTTAATAATGAATATCCTTTAAATGAACTATAATTAGCATTAATACCGTTTTTGATTTTGTAATAATCATAATAAATCTTAAACCAATCTTTTATCATTTTTAAAGTGATTTGTTTATTACCTCTTTTAACTTCTGCTATATATTGTTTTTCTCATTCTGATATTAGTTGAGCGAACTTATAGGGAAGATCATTATTACTATCTTCTCCAATTTGTCTTAAACCTAATTTATAAACATCAGTGTTATAAACATTATCTAAAAAACTATTTCTTTGATTTTCAAAATCATAGGTTCTAGTATCTTGTACTTTTTCGATGTAATCCTGTGTTTTAGAATATACTCATTTATCTTTTTTCAACCTTGCTACTTTGTCTTTAAAACTATCTTTATTAGTTTCATTTAATTTAACCTTTTTTTCATCTTTTAACTTCACAAAACTTTGTAAATATTTAAATGCATCTTCAGAAAAAACATTTCTAAAATTAATCTCTGCTTCTTTATATTCTTCATCAACGATTTCAAAATGTTTTCAAAATTTAAGAATATCATATCATCTTTTACTATCTCTTTGACCGAATAATAAATCCTTAAATGCTTCATAGATAAAGTATGGTACTTCTTTGTATTTAGAAAAAGTTACATCGTCTGTATGAATCTGATTTTCTAAATTTCCAGGTTTATAGTCTTTTACAAAATCTCTTGCAGTTGAGATAATCCATTTATTTTGTAAAGACATTGTCTTAACCTTTTTTGGTTCAACCTTTTTAGCATAAATATTCTGACAAGAACTCAATATAACTGGACTAACCAATATTGGTAATAACATTAAATGTTTTCATTTTTTCATAAATTTCCTCTCTTATGAATTTATCTTATTTGTAATAAAATAATGTTTTTCACTAATATTGTTTCAAAAAAAAAAAAAAAAAGCGGCTTTTAAATTCTTGATATATCAAACTACTAAAAGTAGAAATTTTATTTATTATAGATGTTAATAATTTATTTATTTTAGAACCCACCATCTACACTGAATTTGATAATAAAAAGTTTTACTGAGATCATGATTCTGGAAGTGTTATATACCTAAATAAAAATAATATAGAAGACGAAATAATTAAAAAACTTCAAAATTACAAAATTGATATTACAAGTGAAATTGAAATGATAAAATATCTTAAAAAGTATAAAGAATTCAACCTACATTTGGATAAATAAACATTTATACATGTATAACAAAATAATTATTCAAAAAAATCATCTATAACAAAGATGATTTTTTTGAGTGCGTTTGATTTCAATGCTATATAAATTCTACACTACTTAGTTTTAAAGATTTTCTTCTTACTAATTTTCATTTTATGCCTTCTTTTTGTCGACAATTATTGTATAGACTTTATACTCACCAAGATCATTATATGAAATAACTTTATAAGTTTTTTGTTTTTGTTTCTCACTAACCACATGCTTAACTGTAGTTGTTGCATTTGTAAAAATCTTAAAGTTGTCATCGAAATCTTGTGAATTAATATTAATTATTTCTGAATTATTTTTATATTTAACTCCATTATATTCATATCCAAAAATATCATTACTTTGACTAAAATTTAATATATCTTGTTTATCAATCCCTTTAAACGCAATATTTGTTATACCTAAAATGTGATTTTTTCCTTGATTATCTTGAGCTGGTTCTCAATGAATTCTAATTCAATTTGTTTTAACGGTTTTGAAAGAAATTACTTTTGCATGAGCTGTATTTGCTAAAGATCCTGACATTCCTCTCATTGGCCCTAAATCCTCGTCTGTTATTTTATCTTGATTTTCTACATTAATTCAATTCTCACCGTCTTTTGAGTATTGAACAAAAATTCTCTTAGGTAACTTACCACTTGAGTTCCCCTGGCTAGCATAAAGTCAAAAATTTACTTCAAATCTCGAAATATTTGTTGGTTCTTCTCAATGAAAAACTAAATTTGTATCTTGTTCTTCACCAAATTTACCTCAGTTATCTCACCTAGAAGCACTAGATCTATAATTACCCGAACGATCAATAAGCTTAGGTAAATTGCTGCTATTACCGTCACGGGTACTTTTTTCCAAATCAATAGTTCAGCCTTCTTCCTTTGAAAAATAGTCGCTCTCATTTATATTTGATTTTAATTGAGTGATAACATAGGTTTTTACAGGAAAATCATGGCCTTCATAATTAACTATTCCATTAATAGTAGTATTGGAGAAAATTTGCATATCATTATCTACAGATCAAGAAACAGGGTAGAACTTAAATTGATTTTGACTATTAACAAATTTTAACTCTGAAGGTAATTTATCCTTAATTAGGATATCTCCACTAAATTGTTTTACTATAGGAAAAATAGGTATGTAGTCATTATTAGTATTTTCCACTACTTTTGATAACTGTTTTTTAGGAGTTAAGTTAGATAGTTTATTTGTAAATATAATGTTTTCATCATATTTCTCCATTGTTTTTTTATTATGGTTACTAATTTCATTGTTTGAGCAAGAAATGACAAAAAAAGAAGAAACAGGGATTAAAGATGTGAAAGATAGAATTTTAAGCATTTTTTTCATAATAAGCCTCTTAAAATTTGAATATTTATTTTAAATTTTGTTCAGATTTTTTATTTTTTATTCATTAATTTCTTTAAAGAATCATGGAAGATCATATTTCTCAGGAAATCTTAAGTTTGCTCTCATTATTTGTGAAGCAATAGAGTGGTAATTTTTGAGTTTTAAAGGATTTTCATTATCTCAATTAACTCCGAAAAAGTTAAAGTTTCTATTGTCATAAGCATAACCTTGTGAAGCCTTACGCGTATTATTACTTGCACCAGCTGTTCAAGTTGCTATGTAATTATCTCCACCAATATACATACCGCTTCCGGATGCTCCTCCACCAACAAAAATTTGTGAGTAAGGATTAAAGTATGGCACACCAACAACCACTCTAGATTGGTTTCCATCATCACCTAGGGACACTGGTCTTCTGTTAATTGAACCAGCATATAGTGTTCCTGGTCATCCTAATGCAGAAATTTCTCTAATATTAGGTACTGACATAGTTCCGCCTTTTTTATAACTTATGTCAATATTAACATTTCCTTTTTTCATTAAATGTTCGATTTTTCAAGCTATTTGCATATTACCTGCTGCTCTTGCTTCGGATAGTTTTCGATTTAAATCAACAACGAATAATGTTAAATCTTGGCCACGGTTTTTAATGCTTCCATCTTTAGAAATTTGCTCTACACCACTTCAAAGTAATTTAATAGTTAAAGCTCTCCTACCTCTTCCTAAATTTAATTCTCCACTAGTTCTAACATTATAATATCTTTCTAAAGAATTCCCTATTCTATCAGGTGCTAGTGTGAAAACTTTATTTCCTTTTTCTTGCAGAAGATTACTATCTAACATACCAGAAAACTCATTTGGACTACCTTCGACATGGCGATTGGTTAAAACGTAAAAAGTAGCATCATTTGGATCATCATTAACTTTCCCTAAAAATCCTAATGTACCAAATCAAGTATTACCATCAACTAATGCTGTCCTTGAATATGCAGAGTCTACTATATCTCAATCTCTTCAATCTCTTACTCTTAAATATTCAACGTTTAATTTATATCCATCATGTAATTTGTAATTAACATTTTGATTTGGATAGTATACTGTTTTATCTTTTTGGAATTCAACATCACTATAAAATAAGATGGGTTGATTAGAACCGTTCATTTCAATGTGTTTGTAATCGAATCTATTTTGATTTATACCAAAATTTTCTTGCTCTTCATCATTGGTATATTTTATAGTTGTTTTAACTGCGGCAGGTAAGATGATAAATGCTCTATTTTTATCAAACATAACACCATTTGAAAATTTTTGAACTTCAGGTTCATCAATTATTATTTTATTTGTATTATCTTCCATTGAAATTTTAATCTCTACACCACGAGATTTAATTCAATTTAAAATAACAAAATAATTGAAACGACCACCAGCACCATCACTTGCAGACCTTTTAATTTTAATTGTTTTTTGTTCTATTAGTTTGTCAAATGAAACCTCAATGTCGATGGCACTTTCGAAATTTCTTACTCTACTATTTTTGCTTGGTATATTTAATAATGAGTTTGCTAGAATTTCAAATTTTATAACTCTATTTCTAGAATTCTCTTTAAGTAAAGTTTTTTCTAAATATTTCTTTTCTAGTGTTCAAGAAGCAATGTTAGTTTTTTTATTTAAATTTCATAAAAGATCTTTTCAAAATGGTTCAATAATTCTTTCGCGAATAATTGAAGTTTCAGATTCTTGGATTGTTTTTAGGTTTTCGTTGGTAAAATCAAGGTTTTCATTAATTGTATTAATTTTGCTTAAAGCAAATCCCTTAATCTTGTATCAAGTATTCCCGAGTATTTTATTATTTGTTCTACCTGTAACAGCAAATCTTATATAAGCTTCATTATTTGCTATTTTTTTAATTTGGTCTACCTTAAATAAATTAGCAGGAAGACTATAATTTTGATATTCGACTTCATTGTTTTTGTTATGTTTAAGTCGGATAACTCCATTATTCAATTCTTCTAAATTATTTATTCATTCGCTGGCTGTTTTTTGAGCAAGCAATTCATAATTTATTTCTATATCACTTAATTTGATATTGTTTACCATTATTTCAGGATAAAGAGTTTGTTGATAGTCATTCACCATATTTATCAAAGTATATTCTTGATTATTTGTGTATCGAATGCTTTTATTTCTTTTATTAATTCATCCTAATTTAAATGACATACCTCTTTTACCAACTTGTTTAGCATCATAAAAGTAAACGAAAAAGTTATTTGTTAAGTTGTTCAAATTAGTAGGATTAAACTCAATATTTTTATCATATAACGAAGCTTTTAACTCAACATAAGCATTATTATCTTGGTTTTCTCCGCGTGAGTTGTTGTTGTCTGCATTTTTTATTTGTAAAACATACTCAATATCACTAAAAGCTTTTTGGTCAATTATATCTTTTACATTAACTGTTCTGAAGTTTCTTTGTCCATTTTGAGCTTCAGCATACCTGAATCCGAAATTTGATTCATTTATTGAATTAATTGCGTCAATAAATTCTTGACTAGGTTGCTTACTACTTTGAAAGTCTTCAGCAGTAAATATTTCTCCAGTAGGTTTTATATCACCTGAGCTAATTAATTTAAAGCTACGCAATCTCTTTGTTTTACTATATACTTCAGTAGGGTTCTTGATTTCAACTTCTTTACCATCTTTTTTGTATCATAAAATAATATCGACTCATCCATCATAGTCGCTGACATAATGATAATCCTTGATAAATATTTCATATCTACCATATTTTGGCATTATATATAAATCATCAAAAGCTTTTTTTACATCTGAAGCTATGTAATTCATATGAGAATGCTTTGCACCATCCTTGAATTTAACTTTAGTCATTAATGTAGAAATGTTCCCATTAATAATTTCCATTATTCTTCTTTTATCGACAATGTCACTATAACTTTCTTTTTCTTGTTCATTTTTAACGAAATTAACATTTTTTATAGTTGGTATTCTTCATTTTTTAATAACTTGTTTATTGAATAAAACAGAAAAATCAGCAAAAACTTTTTTGTTCACATATTCATAATTAGTTAATTCAAACTTAAAAAATTTACCAATTCTTGTTTTATTGGTTGTAAATCATTCTTTTTTCTGATCATTTGATAAATTCTTAAATTCTTCTAGAGAAAGTTTTTGTAAATCATCATAATTGATATTGAAAAATTGGTCTAAGTTATTAAAATTTAATGAATTAATTTGAGAAGTGACATCACCACTAAATACTTTTGAAACATCCATCAAGTAACTAATTTCACTATTTGCTTTAAGTGAAACCTTAATTGTAACAATTAAATTATTTCAGTTATTTTCATCAAGCTTTAAATCAATAATTTTGTAATCTACTTCTTCGGTATCAAAATTATCAAAAAGAATTTCTGCGCTCTTTAAGTTATAAGATGCAGAATAAGAATATTTTTCTAAATCATATAGTGCACCATTTTCTGTTGTGCTTAAACTAAACAAAGAAGCAGTTTCTTTTTTGAAAAGATTTATAATGCTCTCTTCTTGCGGTTTAATATCAAATTTTTCTTCGGTGTTTATTTTCTCAATTTCTACATAAAGATCAGAAATTAGCTTAAAATTATCTTCAGGATATAATAAATTAATTTTTTCTAACTTATTGTCATTATCAAATAACTCAACAAATTTTGTGATTTTTTTATAAAATTTAAGTGCATATGAAGACTTAAAGTTATTGTTCAAAATTTTTTCTTTTATTTCATTGACTTTATTTTGTAAACGCTCGAATCTATCCATCATCTTTTTAAAAGACGTGCTTATATTTTTGAGTTCAGTTTCTTCTTCTAGTCCTTGAATTATTTCAATAAAATATTCTTTATTTTTATCACTAAGTATTGAATCATTTATAAAATTTATAAATTCAACTTTCTTTGCTTCTATATTTGAATTTAACTTTTTAAATAAATCATTATAACTATCTATCTCTAGCAAGCTAACGATTTTTTCTGTCTTTTCTAAAAGAGACTTTTTGTTTTCTTCATCTATATTTTTGGATAATCTAATTTTTTTAGTTAATTCATTCCTCTTTTGTTTAACGTGATTAGATACTAAATCTTTTTAAATTACTTTGTTTTTTAATTTTTCTATATACTCATTTGCTTTTGAATTAAATTCAACTAATGGATTATTTGTTAATGAATTATTTAAAAATATTTCTATATCATCAATTATTACTTTTATTTCTGATTCTTCTTTAGTTTTGTATAGACTTTTTAAATTGTTTAAATTACTATAATTAATATCAATTGATTTAATTAATTCAATGATTTTGTTTTTTAGTTTTGCATCATTAAATATTTTTACAGAGTGATTTTTAAGATATTTTAAAATTAAATTATTAGAAAGAGACAGATTATTTATTTCTTTAATAAAAAGATCATATTCTGAATTTTTATTAATAACTTTTGCATTTCTTTCTAAAATCAAGTTATATATATCTTGAATTCTTTTTACTGACTCACTATTAATCTCTAAAAAACTATTTGAGTTAGTATTTACTAATTTATCAAACGCTTTTAATTCACTTGAAATAAAGTCATTATTTGAAAAATTACCTTCTAGTCCTTCATATATTTGTTCGATATTTAAATCATTTATTTTTTTATATTCATTAAAGAAGGAAATCATTGTATTTATTTGTTCTGAAGATAAAGAGATATTTTGATTATTTTTAATATTGTTTTTTATATTTTTGAAATACTTTTTATTATCATCTTTTTCAAAATATTGAAGCAATTCTTTTGTATTTTCATTATTTTGACTAACGTCCTGAGCGTTATCTACAGAACAAGATAAAGCAGTCATTGGTATAGCTGCTGTTCCACTTGTTAATATAAAAATATTTTTAATTTGTTTTTTTATCATTAAAGCCTTTCAATAAAAGATTTTTTATACTTTATATTATAAAATATTATTTTTATTTATTTATAAATAAAGTTAACTAAATTAAAGTGCGCGAAATATCCTAGATTTTTATACAGGGTAGTGAAAGAATTAAAATGATACAGGTTCGATAAAAGTGATATAACTTACATATGGAAATATTATTCAGTTTAAATAAACAATTATTAAAGATTAACAAATTTTTAAAAAAAATAGAGAGAGATCTTTTATATTGATTGCTGAAGAAATAAAATAAATTTAAGTTATGGGGATATAGCTGAAATTGATACATAAAATTTTTAATATTTTCTAAGAAATTTAAAAAATATTTTTTAAAAATACAAAGGTTTTTGCTTACTTTTTTAAAAAAGTAAGACCTCTTAATTGCGATTAAGAGCGGAGATTAAAAAAAAAAAAAAATCCATTTTTAAAAATTTATATAGAAAAATTTTAAGAAAACATTTTATGTTTTCTAACTTTTATATTATCTCTTTTAATAAAAAATATCAATTTTAAATATTTAAAATTTTCAATAAAATAGTCCTATTTTTTAGGACTAAAAACATAACAAAAACTGTCTCATACTTAATGTTATTCTACAATAACAAAATAATGATTCAAAAATCACCTATAATAAAGATGATTTTTTGAGTGTGATTGAATTAAATGCTATATAAATTAACTTAAACTAATAGTTTGCTCGTAATCCTTATTTTTAATTTTATATTTTACTATTAAAACATTATTTTTATAACTTGCGTTTAATAAAAAGGTTTTATTTTTTCCCTTTTTCTTTGATTTTTCTATTTCTAGATCATTTGGATTAATATCACTTTTCAATTTAAAAATTTGATTATTTTTCTTACTATTTTTCCCTTTTATTCCAAAGCCTTTAAATGTCGCATATCATTGAAGCTTAAGATTTTCATCATCTAATGAAACTAATTTTTTAAATTTTTCAATTGACTCTTCTTTTTTATCATCAAATCAAATAAGTATATTATTGAATTTATCTTCCATTTCTTTTGGTGTAGAAGGGACTTTTGCTGAGTCTTGAGACGGTGTTTGAGTATTAGGTTCTTTTGAAGGAGTTTGTTGAATCTGAGGGTTTTGAGTTTGCGTTCCGGAATTAGATTTAGTTGTTCCATTAATTGATGAACCTTGATTTGGCTTATTTATTTCAGGAGTTGTTGGATTAGGCTGTTGATTCGAACTAGATGAAGATGAATTATTTATATTAGTTTGATCAGATGAACTAGAACCAGGATTCATTAAGTTTTTATTAGTTTGAGTTTTAGAAGTATCTTTAATACTGTTAGAAGTTGTATCAGTCGTTGTGCTTTGATGTGTTTTTTGTGTTGAATGCGGTGTATTTAATTGTGGTTCTTGAACTTTTTCTGTATCTTGTTGTGCTGAATTTTTTGGTAATTGATATTTTAATTCAATTTTTTGTTCATATTCTTTATCATTAAATTTGTATTTAACTATCAAGACTTCATCTTTATAATTAGCTTCTAACTCAAGATTTTTAGCTTTTGATTTAGTTTTATTAAATTTTTCTAATTCTTTTGAATCAATTTCGCTTTTTAATTTAAAAATTTGATTATTAGATTCTTTCCCTTTTTTAGCTATACCAAAAAAACCATTATGTGATTTATATCATTGAAGTTTAAGACTTTCATCATTTGATGTAACTAATTTTTTAAATTTTTCAATTGACTTTTCTTTTTTATCATCAAATCAAATAAGTATATCACGATATTTACTTTCTGATTGATTTTGACTAGGGTTATTTGTTGATGAAGATGATGATGAATCAACCGAATTATCTTTTTTTACATCTTGATTTTGCATATCAGTACCTGGAGCTTGATCGACTTGTGTACTTGAGTTAGAAATGGCAGATGAACTATTTGGATTAACTTCCATTGTAGATGGTGATTCAGTTTTGCCTTTTGGTTTATTATCTATTTGATGAGAGTTTGTATTAGAATTAGAAGGTGATTTTTGTTGCGATTGATCAATACTTTGCGGATTAGTTGGTTGAGTAATTTGGGTATTCTGTTCTACTTGTTGATCTTGTTTTTTAAGTGTGCTATCATTTGGTTTAGACGGAACATTTTGCATTGAATTTTGTGTTACACCAGGCTGAAATTGTTGAATATTTTCACCAATTGCATTTGTGTTTTTTTGTTTTGTTTTTGTTCCTTGATCATTTTTTGAAGAATCTTTTTGTGAGTGATCTATTTTAGTTTTATCATTTTGGGAGTTTTTATTTGGTGATATTTGATTTTTGGATTCTTGATCATTTTGTTTCATTGAATCATCTTTTTTAATATTTGAACTTGCATCATTTTGGTTTTTTTCTGCATTAGATCCTTGAGTATTATCTTGAGATCCTTGAACTTCATTATCATTGGAAGGTTCTTGTAGTTTTGAACTAGAAGATGAATTTGAACCAACTTTATTTTCTTTTTCATTTTCTTTATTTATTTTATTTATTAATTCATTTAATGATTCAATATCATTTGCTTTATCAAGTTCAGAACGTAATTTAGATTTTTCAGGATTTTTATTATCTAATAAGCTTAACTTTTCAGAAACTTTTATATTTTCTTTATTAAATTCTTCATTAATTTTGACTTTTATGTTTTCAAAATCTTTTTCAGTAGTTTCATAACTTTTGATACTTGAAAGAATGCTTTGATATTGATCTGAACCCTTTAGCTTATCTAAAAGTTTTTCTGTTTCTTTTTGAATTACATTAAGTTTTTCTTCTGCATTGCTAGATAATTTTTTAACTTCATCAATCGAGTTAGACGATTTTACTTTATTTATTAATTGAGTCTTTTCTTGATTATAGTCTGAAAGTTTTTGAATATTTTTTAGTGCTAGTTCTTTTTCAAGGTTTAATGTTTTTTTAGAATCATTTTGGATTTTAAGACGTTCGTCTGCTGAAATCGCTCTTTTTAATTTTTCAAGCAATCTATTTTTTTCTTCACCTTGGGTATAATTTTTTATATCATTTTTAATTTTATTATCTTCCTCTTGAATTTGTTTTAAAACTTTTTGAGTTAACATTTCTAATTTAGTTAAATTTTCTGCTGAGTAAGACTTGTGTTTAATATCACTAACAAAACTCATTGCTTCATTTTTCAATATCAATTGAATAACTCTTTTAGACATTGAATCTAGATTGGTTAATTTATTATGATATAAATTAATCTTATTTTTTGTAGATTGATTTATTGAAATTCATATTAAGCTAGCACTAGAAATTGCTAAAAATGGAACTGATAACCCTAAAATTATTTTAAATTTTCTTTTTTTATGTTTTCACATCTGTTTTCCTTTATTATTATATTGTTTATATGTATATTAATATATTAATTTTATTAAAGTATAAATAAATATGATTGTGATAGATTATATCTTGTATATCAAGGGTTTAGCCAAAAATAAAATAACTTATTTTATTTTAATAAGTTATTTTATTTTTTAACAGAAATGCTTTAATCTATTTGATTTAAGTCAGAATTTTGCTTTTTTAAAATACTATAATATCTGCCTTTTGTTTTAATGAGTTGATTATGATTTCCCTGTTCTATGATTTCACCATTTTCAATAACATAAATATTGTCACATTCTTTAATGGTACTTAAACGATGCGCAATAATAATTGCTGTGGTATTCAGAGTCAATTTATTCATAGATTTTTGTATTTCTTTTTCTGTCAGAGTGTCAACGTTTGATGTAGCTTCATCCATAATAATGATTTTAGGGTTTTTGTAGTTAATTCTTGCAATTGAAAGTAATTGTTTTTGACCTTGCGATAATGAATTTCCTGCATTAGATAAAAAGGTTTCAACACCCGCAGACATCTTTTCTAAATGGCGATCAAAGTTAGCACTTTTAACAGCATTTTCAACATCACTTTCATCCACATTATGTTCAACATTAATTGAACCATAAGTAATGTTATTTTTTATAGTGTCACTAAATAATTGAGTTTCTTGAAGTACATATCCTATCACTTGTCTTAGAGATTGTTTATTTATTTGTGTTAGATTAATGCCATCTAAATAAATATTTCCTTTTTCAATTTCATAAAAACCGCCAATTAAATTAATAATAGTAGTTTTCCCAGCGCCTGTTGAACCAACTAACGCAATTTTTTGACCAGGTTTTATTTTAAAGTTAATATTTTTAAGTATATATTGGTCATCATATTTAAAATAAACATTTTCAAAAGATATTTCACCTTTTATTTGAATTTGATGCTTATAAAGGTCAGATTTTCAATATTTTATTCCTTTTGAGTCGACATATAAATAATATGAACCTTGATTTTTTTCTAAATCTTGGTCTAAAATATTAAATATTCTTTTTGTCCCAGCGATAGCTCTAAAAACATCATTTGCATTAATCATAATACTTGCAATAGGAAAAGAAAAACTTTTTGCGAACTGAGTAAATGATATTAATGTTCCTATTGTAAGACCGATCCCAGCTGAATTTCCTTTAATTATTAAAATAGCACCAAAAATGGTTACAATACCATATCCTAGTAATCCAATATTAAAAGCAAATGGATAAAAAACACCAGAAATAATATATGCTTTTTGACTTTTCTTTTGATAATCATTAGTTAATTTATTATGCAATTTAATAAGATGTGTTTTTTTGTTAAAAATGATATTTGTGTTAAATCCAGATAGATTTTCTTCTAAAAAACCGGTTCATTTAGCATTTTGATTTCTTTCTTCACTAAAAACCTTTTTTGATTTTTTTGAAATTAAAAAAGAAGTTATAAATATTAAAATGATAAATATAAGTATTATGAATGTTAAATAAACATCTAAAACAAACATAATTACAATAGAAACGCTCAAAGATAATATTGCATTAATTATGTTTGGAATTACATCTCTGAAAAAGTTCTTTAAGGTTTCGATGTCAGAGTTAAATGTTGAAATAATTGTTCCTTTTAGTTCCTTATTTAAATAGCTCATTGGTAGATTTTGAATTTTATAATAAAGTTCATCTTGAATAATTTTCATAGTTTTAAAAGTAGCTGAACTTAATAAAAAATTACCAAAAAATTTAAATAAAATGGATATTAAAAACCACAAAGCCGATAAAACGATAACTAAATAAAAATAGTTATAATCGAAATCTTTAATACTTCTACTAATTAAAAAATCTTTTAAGACATAATCGACAATAATTTTACCAATAAACACTTGGTTATATAACATTCCGCCTGAAGCAAGCAAAAATAGTAAAACTCCAAAAATAACAGTAAATTTATTATTTCTCCATAAATATGAAAATATTCTTTTAAACACTATTATTGAATTATTTTTATTTTTCATATTTATTCCTTTATGGTTTCATTTTGAGATAAATAGATTGTTTTATAGGTATCATTTTGTAAAAGTAATTGTTCATGTGTTCCAATTTGAGTTATTTTTCCTTGTTCAATAATAGCGATCACATCGCAATCTTTAATCATAGAAATTTTTTGAGAAATAATTATTTTAGTGCAGCTTTGAATATTTTTAATCGACGACTTTATTGAATTTTCAGTATCTAAATCAACTGCGCTTGTTGCGTCATCTAAAAGCAAAAGTTCAGGATTTTTAATTAGAGCTCTTGCGATTGCAATTCTTTGACGTTGACCGCCAGAAAAATTCGCTCCTTTTGGTTCAATTTTAGCATTAATATTTGATTCTAACGAAGTTACATAATCGTAAATATTGGCTTTTTTTAGAGCGTTTATAATTGCTTGATCAGAATTAGAATCATTAAATGATGTTAAATTGGTTTTGATGGTACCTTTAAATAAAATATTTTCTTGAAAAACTATTGAAATCTTATCTCTTAATTCTTCTAAATCATAGTTTTTAATGTCTATATCATTAATCAAAATTCTTCCTTCAGTTGCATCATAAAATCTTGCTAAAAGATTAATAATAGTTGATTTTCCCGAACCGGTTTGTCCTAATATACCAAATGAAGTATTTTTATCAATTGTAAAATTAAGATTTTCTAGGATGTATTTTTTAGAATTTTGATATTTAAAAAATACATTTTGAAATTCAATTTTGTTAATATTAAAATCTTTTATCGCTTTAGAAGAATTCTTAATAGCACAATCGTAATTTAAAATTTCTTTAAGACGTTTAGCGCTTGGGTATGATACAAAAAGATTGAATCCAATTCCCAGAATTCCTAAAAATGAAGTTGTGATCATTCATATATATGTTCCAAACAAAACAATTACACTAATTTCTATTTTATTTTCTAAAACTTGATTTACACCAATTGTCCCTAATAAAATAAGAGACATAAAAATAATTGTCATAAAAAATGATTCACCTAATGAGTTGGCTAAAACAATTTTTAAGTTTGATTTAGAAAGTTTTTGTGTAAAGTCTTTAATAGTTTGATATTCTTTTTCCTCAGCAGAATTTGCTTTGATTGTTTTGATAGAATTAAGATTTTCCTGAAGTTTTTGATTAAAATTATCATTTAATTTAAAAAGTTTTTGGACAATTTTACGCACAAAATAAATAACAAAAGACATCACAACTAGAATTGGAATGGAAATCAAAAATATATATGACAAAGTAGGAGAAGTTGTGATTGAGAAGAATAAAGCACTTCCAAAGGTAAAAATTGACCTAACTACTGAAACTACTATTAGAGAAAGTGTTCTTTCAAGATTTAGAACATCATTACTAATTCTATTTAAAATTGTTCCAACCCCGAAATTATTTAAATCTTGCGGCGAAAATTCTAAAATTTTAGCAAACACTTTATTCTTAATATTCATTGAAAAATTAGTAGTAATTCTTGAAATTAGAAACACTTGTATAAAAAGCGAAATACAAATAATTATCCCAACAAACAAGATCAAAAATCCGCCATATCTTAAAATCATAGTTTGTTTTTGACTGCTTGTTAAATTTTGGTATTCGTGTTTTTCATCAGCTACCAAATTTATGATACTTTGAACATATTGCGGGCTTAAAACTTCAAGTGCTATTTGGATTGCGATTAAAATAATTGCAATTAATATTAATATTCGATTTCCTTTAAGAAAACTTAAAATAGAAATATTATTAGTTGTTTTTTTCATTTATACTATATAGCTGTATGACCATCATTAACACAAATGCAATCATACATTTTTTCTTTATCAATTTCATAAATTACTTCTAAAATTTTATGGTACTTTAATCGAAATTTTTCAGTCAAATAATAATATGAATTTAATCCAACTCTTTTATCATTAATAACTTGAGCTTTTTTTAGGTCATTTAAATGTTTTGAAACATTAGATTGTTTTTCATCTAAAACATTTACTAATGTTTGTACATCACATTCAATTTCATGACAAGTAAAAAGGTGCATAATTATATTTTTCTTAACAGTTTTTGATAAAAATGATAAAGCTCCTTCAACTGAATATTCTCAATTATTTATTCCGTTGTGTTTAATGCTCATCTTCTTCCTCCTCATTATCATAATTAAATCAAGTACTTGTTAATCCAAACTTATTTTCATATGTTTTAAACATAGGAGCTTCAATTTCAGTTGTTTTAGTTTCATCCGGATCGTTATTAAATAAATTTAAAAATTTTTGATCGATATCCTCATTTAAATTCTCTTTATGTTCTTGTTGAATATCTTCATTTTCTTCATTAGCGCTTTCATTTTGATCATCTAAAGTTAAGCTATGTTCTGGAATATGTGGTTCAGTTTCTTGGTTTAATTCATCATCATTATAAACAATGTCATTATTCTCATTTAAGATTTTAGATATCTCATCATGAACCATATTTTGATCAAAAGGTTCTTGTTCATCTTCAATTGTTACTTCATCATTTTTGGCTTCGTTAATTAGAGTAACATTGTTTTGATCATCTACTTTATTTTCATTTGATAGAATATCATTTTCATAATTAAAATCAAAATATTCATATTCTTTATTGTTTTCTTGATATTGATCATATTTGTGATCAAATTCTTCTTCTTCTTCTTGTTGTTGTTCTTCGTTATCAAAAGATAAAAATACATCGAATTCTCTTGTGCTCATTTCTTTTTGTTCAAATAATAACCCTTTTGCTTCTTTAATAAATTCATCATTTGCTTGCTCAGTTTTAACTCCAATCTCATTTTGAGCAATTTGATTATCAGAGTATTCAATATTATTTTCAATTTCTAGTTGATTTAATTCACTAAATGAACTTAAATCTAATTCATCATTTAAAATTTCATCAGCAACATCATTTTCAACTTCAGCATATGTTTTATTCATCTCAGCTTCATTATCAAGGTTTTTTATAACATTGTTGCCTAAATATTCTTGTTGCATTAATATTTGTGATTGTTCATATTCTTGTTGATTATCTTCTTGTGTTTCATTTAGTGTTTCATCACTTGTGATTAGAGATTTTTTTACTGTATTTGTGTTAGAGAAACCAAAGCTAATATTATCAGTAATAATTGTTTCGTTAAAAGTGGTGGTATTGTTTTGTGTATTTGAATAATTAGTGCTTTGAGGATCTTTAAAGGTTGAAATAATATTTTTTTCTGCGTTTTCATGGATTTTATTTAATTCCGCAATGTTTTGATGTGATGTTTCTTTAAATTCATCTAAACTACTTTTATTCAAAATATATGTTGAAGTCGGGTGGTAATTTACCGCCTCATCGTTTAAATTATTTTGCTTAAATCAACCGTTTAATCTATTTTGTATTTGCATTCATGAAATAGGATTGATTATTTGAACATCATAATTTTTAGATACTAAAAATCTAAATCTATCTCTAATAAGCATATATTTTTGAGTACTATTTTCATAATTGAATGTATCGAAAATGAAGCACTTATATGGTTTTTGGTTTTTAGTTATCACTAAGTCAATTTTTATGGAACCAACATTATATTCTTCAAATAGTTCATACTCTTTTTTGTTTGATATTGATGATTTAATTGAATCTAGCACAAATTTTTTGAATCATTGTGAGTTTTCGTCAAAATCTAAGGTGCTTTGTTCATCACTTTTAACATATTTAAAAAGATTAAGATTATTATTTTGAATTTGTTTGTTAAATGAATCATAAACTTCACTTCTTTTTTGATCCGCTGGCTTTTCAAGAAATCTCAATCATTCTTTAAAAATTTTCATATCATCTGTATGATTTTCGCCTAAACTAATGTCACTTGACTTAATTGTTTTTATAACTATCATTTTTTCTTTTGCTCTAGAAATAGCAACATTTAAAGCATTTTTACCAGTAGGGCGGCAAATATATGTTGAAGATAACTTAGTGTTTTTATCATATGAAACAGTAGCAACCACAAGATCAGCTTCATCACCTTGAATATTTTCGATGTTTTTAATTAAAAGTTTTTTATCATTTATTGCTTCTTCAAGATCAGGATGATTATTTAGGATTAAATTGGTTAAATATTCACTTTGTGAAATATTAAACGCTAATAGAATAGTTTTTTTGTATTTATTGACATTTTCTTTTAAAATTTGAATTGCTTTATTTGCTTCTTCAATGTTTTTACTATCTTTTCAAATCCCATCAACTTCGTATACTTCGATAGCATCTTCGAATGAATTGATATTAGCATCAACTACATCAAGTTGTGAATTATAAAAATATTTTGATGAAAATGACATTAAAGCAGCATGTTTAGAACGATAATTTTTATCAAGTAATATTTGTGTTACATTTAACGATGATGCATAGTCTAAAAGCGAATCTACTTTACCAAAAATAGTATCATCAGTGCTTCTAGAACCAAACCAATTACTTGGGCGCATTTGCTCTGGATCACCTGCTAAAATTTTTGTCTTAGCTAAATAAAGAATTGGAAGTCCTTTTTCAATAAAGATTTGACTAGATTCATCTAAAATAGCATAATCTAACTCCTCTTTATCTCATGAAGCAAGATCAGTATCAGGAGTAGCTACAATAATTGGATAGATTATTTTGATAATTTTCGCAAATTTTTTAACAAATCTATATGGTTCTAAGTTTTGAACCCTAACATGTTGAGCGAACTCTTGGTATTCTTTAATCTCATTTTCGTTCATTTGAGTGAATTTATTATTAATTCTTTCGGCTATAATTTTATGAATAATTTTTTCATCAGAAATTTCCTGATGAAAATCGATTTCATTCGATAAATTAATAATTTTTATCAATTCACTTATTAATTTTCCATTTTCTTCAGTACCTGAAATTTGATGAAAAAATCCTACAAGATTAGAAAAGTTCCCTTCAAAAAATGGAAAATAGTTTTTTATTTCTTCAGCTATTTTTTTAACTCTATGATACTTAGAAAAGAATCACATAAATCTAAGTTTATTTTCTTTCAATAAGCTTTTAGTAATGTTTTCACTAGTTATTTTTTGTTGTGGGTACATAATATCAAATGGAAGATTAATTAAAAATTCACTATCATTAGCATAGTTTGGATTTTCTTTATATTTTGACAAGTAATAATATGCATATAAGATATTTTTGATATTCTTATGGTTTAATAATCCATCAACATTTTTAATATATTCTAATTCTTTTTGATTGATAATAGGAGTCCCATTACTAATGATTGGATTTTGAAAGTTTTCAAGTAAATCTAAATATTTTTTAATAGGTTCATAAAATAACTTTTTATTTACATTTTTAGATTTTAAAATAAATAAACAAAAATCTTGTAAGGAACCTAATCTATTTTTTATAACATTTAATGCCGCTTTTTTTTGTGATGCTACGATTGCAGTTTTATTATAAACTAAGATATTTGTTAATAAGTTAACAATGGTTTGTGACTTACCTGTACCTGGTGGACCTCATATTATAGTGTGTTGATTTAATGAAGAAATAATAGCTTTATCTTGAGAGAGATTAGAAGGAGTTATTTTGAAAATAGAAATTTCAGGATTATTTAAATATTTATTAATTCTATCCTTGTAAATATTTTTATTTATTTCGACTTTTATAATATTATCTATTTCATCTTTTTCAATGATTTCTTTCATTCTATTTCTTGAGTATCCACCAGACGGTTGGAAAATACCTAAAATAGTACCTGGATGAAATAAAATATTTTCATTATCAATCTCCGGTGAACCCTTAATTTCAAAATTTTCGAAGATTTTTTTTGGCAAACTAAAGAGATTTTCTCAATCATTTTTAAGAATATTAACTAATTCAGAAATTCTATTTTCATTTAAATTAGAGTCTACATGAAGATTTAATCCATTATTTTTTAAAAAGAACATTATCTTTTCATTAATTTTTATATCACCTTCACTAGTTAAAAAAGGTTTTCCATTTTTAAACTTAATTTCCACTTCTTTAAAGAATAAAGGAGCATAAATAACTTTTTCATCAATTCTTAAACTAATAAACATAAATCCAATATGTAGTGGTCAAATATTTGTCTCTTCAAGAATTGAGGTTGTATTTGAATTTAATAATTTTCACAATGAAACGGAATTTTGAATTTTAAGCTCTATTAGGTTTACAATATTTCTTTTTATTGTTTCTAAGTCTAATTTACTTTCAACAATACGTTTTAAATTAAGTTTTCTAACATTTTTGTTATAAACTAGATTTTTAAGTTCTTCAATTGAATTTGTTTGCTTGATTAGATTCATATATTCTAATAATGTGCCATCAAGTAATGTAATCTCAAATTTTTCTTCATTAATAATTTTTTGATATTCTTCATCAGCTAACATATTTTTGATATCAAAAAAGTTTTTATTATCAATTTTAGTGAAGATTGAAGAATCATTAGGTTGTACATCCAGTAGATTATTTAGAATTGTTGTATATTTTTCATTGATTTGAGCCATTTTATCCCCTTTTATTATTATTTAATGCTTGATATACAGAATTTGTATATACACCTAAAATGATGGAAATGGTAGAACTTTTGACAAATAATCCACTTACACCTTTTAATTTTTTTATTTTTTCTAAATCAACCTTAGCAATATCTTTGATTTCTATATTTAACCTTGAAGGCTTAGAATCAATTACACGATAATTTTCAACTCCTAAATAACTATTTAGTGTACTAATTTTAAATGGTAAATCATCGACTTGATAAATGGTATTTTTTTTATGTTCAATTTTTTTTCTTCATTTTATTCATATTAAACCAAAAGTTATAATACTTAAAAATATTACTTTAAACTTATTATTAATCATATTTAAATGATACAATAAAATACATTTTTTTAAAACTTTAAAAGACACCTTTTTATAAAATATATTTTATAAAATATGCTAAATTAGTTTATATTTTTAATGTTTTACACCGCAATAAAAAAACAAATATTTTATAAAAAAACACACCCAAATTTTAAGGTATGGTTTTAAAAATTTAACTATTCTCATTAATTTAACAAATATTAAACAAATAAAACGGTTTTATTATCTATTTAATATTTCTATGATACTTTGTTTAATAATTTGCTAAAAGTAGTAATTATAACCAAGAAATAAAATTAAACTATTATCAGTTTTGAGTTTTATTTAAGCTTTAATAGTTTATATTTATTAGATTTTTTATTTATTACTATAAAAGTATAGATTTTTATTTTTAAATTACAAGTAAATAAAATTTTTTAATATTTCAATGTTTTATAAATAAAGTCCTAAAAAACATTAAAATTTAGATAGAAAACTGTGTTTTTGTTATTTTATTTATCAATGGATTAGATTTATTTTTATTATCTTTAAAATGCAAGGAATATAAAAATTTAAAAAGTATTATTTTTGAATAAATTGTGTAATCAAAAAGCAATAAGTTATACTTTTATCATTATGTAGTAATATCATTTGTCTTAAAATTTTTATTTTATATTTTCAATTTTGTCTACTAAGTGGATATAATTAAAATTTTTATTTTACAAAATTTATATTAAAGATTAACATTCAAAATCAATAAAAAATGTTTTAAAAGAAGAAAAAATGTATAAAAAATATTTTGGATATTTTAATCATAGATGCATATGTTTTTGTTATAATAACATTTATGAGAAAGTTAGGAATAATAATAGATCCGTTTTCATGCTTAAATGAACAAAAAGCAAATGAATTGGGATATAAATTTTTACCATTACAGGTTGAAATTGATGGCAAAACATATTTAGATGGTACTGATGATAGATTAGAAATTTTAAAAATGATTGACAAATCAGAAAGGGTTTTGAGCTCATTGCCGAAGTTAGAAACAATTCAAAGAGTTGTTAATGAAGCATCAAAAGAATATTCAGATGTAATATATTTAGGTATTTCGTCAAATCTTTCGGGTACCGCAGGTGCAATTAGAACAATGGCAACTGAATTAGGGAACGTTTATATAATGGAAAATCACCTTATTGGTGATCAAATCACTAGAACCGCTGAATATTTAAAAAATCTTTATGAAAATCATAATTATACTATTGATCAGTTATATGAAGAATTAAATTGAATCAATGAATCTGTAATGAATTTAATAGTGCCTGAAAAAATCGATTATATGATAAAAGGTGGAAGGTTATCTGGTTTAAAAAAATTTGTATTAACAAAAATTTCAATGCTACCAATTTTATCTTATGAAGAAGATGGTTCTGTGAAGCCAAAACATTTAAAACGTTCAGTTTCTAAAGCAGTTTCTAAAGCAATAGAAAGCATTGTGGAATTTTGTCAATCAAAAGCTGAGCACATCGATAAAGATTCTAAACAAAAATTTGTTATAACATTTATCCATGGAATACATGAAGAAATTAATAATATGATTTACCAAAATCAATATTTCAAGCCTACTTCTGAATTTTTAACTCCTTCTGTTATTGCTGTTCATACCGGACCAGAAGCGATTGCGTTGGGCGTTATGCCTGAATTAATTATTAACAATGAAAAAAAATAATAGAAAAGAAAAAAATCCTGAACAACAATATACTAAATTAGTTAATAATATCATTTCTACTAATGAAACATCAAATGAAGAAAAAAATACATATCATAAAAATAGTCTAATTTATGTATTTGCTATAATATCAATCTTAATAATTATTGCAATAACAGTGTTTTTATTTGTTTACCTTTTCAAAGATGGTGATAGTATAATTTTAAAATAAACACTAGCGAAATTAATCGTTAGTGTTTTTTATAACTCATTTTCAAGATTCGATCTCTCTGATTAATATCTTTAAAAATTTCAATGTTATACATTGTTTTTTGTTGATTTCATCATTCTAAATGTAATGGATTAATTTCAAAATAAATGATCCCGTTTTCTTTTAAATATTCCTGGGCATCAGCTAAAATTCTTTGATAAAAATATCGTCCATTGTTTTCAGCAAATAATGCTATATAAGGTTCATAAAGTAAAACAGATTTTGCAATTGGCTCATTTTGATCTAAATAAGGAGGATTAGACACAATTAAGTCAAACTTAATATTATTTAATTCTTGAAATAAATCACTTTGAATAATTGTTACATCTAGATTATTTTTTTTAGCATTTATATTGCATTCTTCAATTGCTTCGGGAGAAATATCAACTAAAAAAACATCTCAATTTGGACGATGTTTTTTTAAAGCTAGGCCAATAAAACCTGATCCTGTGCATAAATCAAGTACTTTAAGGTTTTTACTTTTTGTATGATCGGATAAAATTTTTATAATCAATTCTTCTGTTTCATAACGAGGAATTAAAACGTTTTTTGAAACATCAATAATGACATCTTGCATTTCAATATAACCAATAATTTTTTGAACTGGAACATGATTTTTTAATAATTTAATTTCGTTTAGAGTTATAGTTTCTTTTAAACCATATCGTCTTTTTTCTAATAACAAATCTTTAATTTCGGGCATTAAATACCAGCTTCTTTAATTTTTTCATTTTGTTCTTCTGTTAATAATGCATCAATAATTGGATTTAATTTGCCTTCCATAATAGGTGATAAAGCAGTAGAAAATCCTATTCTATGATCAGTTACTCTATCTTGAGGATAATTATAGGTACGAATTTTTTCAGATCTAGCACCTGAGCCGGCTAGTTTACGATAACCTGATTCTTCTTCTAATTTTTTTTGTAATTCCAAGTCATACAATTTTGATTTTAAAATTCTAAGAGCAATTTCTTTATTTTGAATCTGACTTTTACCTTCTTGACAGCTTACTACTATGCCAGTGCTTAAATGTGTAATTCTAACAGCAGAATCAGTCGTATTTACTGATTGACCGCCATTTCCGCTTGAACGAAAAACATCAACTCTAATGTCATCTGGTTTTATTTCAATATCAATATCATCATCGATTTCAGGCATTACAGTCACAGTTGCAGTTGAGGTATGAACTCTACCTTTTGTTTCAGTAACAGGAACACGTTGTACTCTATGAACACCTGATTCAAATTTTAATTTAGAATATGGTTTTTCACCTTTAACTGAAAAAGTAACTAAAGTAAACCCGCCTGCCTCAGCAGATGAAGAATCTAATAATGTGATTTTCATATTATTTTGAGTAGCTCACTTTGAATACATACGGTAAAGATCACCTGCAAAAATATTGGCTTCATCTCCTCCGGCTGCGCCTCTTATTTCGACAATTACGTCTTTGTTATCATTTTCATCTTTTGGTAAAATTAAAATCTTAAGTTCAGAAGATAGAATATTTAATAATGATTCATTATCTTGAATTTCTTGCTTTGCTAAATCTAGCAAATCAGGATCTTTTTCAATTCCAAGGATATCTTTTGCTGATTTGAAGTTTAATTCAGCATTTAAATATTTATCAAATGTTTCAACAATATCCTTAATTGAATTTAACTCCTTATTTATTTTGGTATATTTTTTAATGTCTGATATAATCTCAGGATTTAAAAGACTTTTTTCAAGTTCATGATATTTTTCTTTTATTTGTAATAATGATTTATACATTGTATG
This sequence comes from Mycoplasmopsis cynos, assembly GCF_900660545.1. NCBI lineage: Bacteria > Bacillati > Mycoplasmatota > Mycoplasmoidales > Metamycoplasmataceae > Mycoplasmopsis > Mycoplasmopsis cynos. The sequence goes on from NZ_LR214986.1 coordinate 488,064, forward strand.
TTCCATAGTTACTTTATTTTATCATATTTTTATATTTTCTCTTTCGCTTAGGCATTAATTTATGAACGATTTAAAAAATAAATTGTATAATACTTATAAAATTTTAAAAATCATTTATTAATGATGTATTATATATCTTAATCTTTAATTAACAATAAAAATATCAAGGAGTTAAAATGTCATCAATTAAATCAATTTTACTAAAACCAATGTTTTATGATAAGTGAACAAATGTTGAGGTTAAAGGTTGAATTTCATCAAATAGAGGAAACAACAAAATTCGTTTTATTGAACTAAATGACGGTTCAACTATTGATAACTTACAACTTGTTTTTAAAGGATCTAAGTTTAATTTTAATTTACTAGATCAATTAAAACCTGGAGCTGCTATCGTTGTTAATGGCGTTTTGAACGCTACACCAAATGCACAACAACCTATTGAAATGATTGTTGAAAATATTGTTTCACACAAAAATGTTGATGATGATTATCCTATTCAAAGTCAAGAGATGAAACTTGAAACACTTAGAGACATTCCACACTTAAGACATCGAACTAGCATATTAAAAGCAATAATGATTATTAGATCGACCTTAGCACAAGAAGTTCATAAATACTTTATTAATAAAGAATTTCATTATCTAAATAGTCCAATAATAACAAGTAATGATGGAGAGGGCGCTGGTGAGACTTTTAATGTTAGCGATAATTCATCAACTGAGCCATTTTTTGGAAGAAATAAAAAAGCAACCCTAGGTGTTACCGGTCAACTTCACGGAGAAAGTTATTCTCTTGGATTTCAAAAAATATACACTTTTGGACCTACATTTAGAGCTGAAAGATCAAATACAAAAAGACATTTAGCTGAATTTTGAATGATTGAACCAGAAGTTGCTTTTTATGATTTAAAAGATATTATTTCTCTCGCTGATGATATGTTAAAAGTAGTTATCAGAAATACAATTCATAAGCATAAAAAAGAAATTGAATTTTTAGACAAAATTACAAATAGTAATTTATTAAAAAGATTAAATCATTTTGTTGAAACTCCATTAAAAGTTGTAGATTACACTGAAGCGATTAGTGAATTAGAAAAAGTTAAAGATATTTTTGAAAATAAAGATATTAAATATGGCCTTGATTTAGCCAGCGAACATGAAAAATATCTAACAGAAAAAATATATAATGGACCAATTGCTGTCATTAATTTTCCAAAGGATTTTAAGGCATTTTATATGAAACAAAATGATGATAAAAAATCAGTCGCTGCTTTTGATCTATTAGTACCTGGTATTGGTGAATTAGTTGGTGGAAGCCAACGTGAATGCGACTATCATAAGCTTGTAACTAGAGTAAATGAATTAAACATTGATCAGAACGATTTGCAATGATACTTAGATTTAAGAAGATTTGGTCATATGATGTCTTCTGGGTTTGGTCTTGGATTTGAACGTTTAGTTATGTATGTAACTGGAACTGAGAACATTAGAGATTCAATTCCTTACCCAAGAACTACCGGAAACATTAGAATGTAATTTGTAATTTATGAATTACATTTTTTTATTTAACTATATAATAATATTTTTGTATAGTCATTAACTATAATAAATAAAATTTTTATTAAATAAAAACTAGCTAAAACTAGCTAGTTAAATAAATCAGTTATTTTATTGCAATATTTTTATAAATTTTTTTAGCATATTTTGAGTCATAATCAAATATTGTCGGAACAATCATAAAGATTAAAAATATCACAAATACTACTATAATCATAACACGGCTAACAATTATGTCATATTGTTGGTTTTCTTTTAACACTAATAAAAATAAATCTACAAATGGCGCTATGGTTTGTAAAATTAATGAAGATGAAACTAGAAAAATTGAAATAATTGCACAAGGAACAAAGTATTTAAACTTCTCACTATTATTTATATCATTTTTACGTTTAATCAATCTGCCTATTATAGCAACAATAATGTATGAAAATGCAAATATTGAAGTTCAATTGCCCATTAAATCAGCAAACCCTAACAATCTAGCCATTCCAAAATATCCTATACCATCATACAAACTCTTTCCAGATTCATCTAAATAAGAATTAGGTAAGTATGTTAAGCCACCAATTAAAGTAAATATAACACATAAGAAAATTGTAATTACGGCAGTATAAATAGTTCCGATTATTGGTTTATTTTCGTTTAACTTATAAATATATTTGTGAGCAAAAGGGAGCTCTCTATTTTGAATCAATTCTTCTGCTAATCTTGAAGATCACATTGCTAAATTATTAACAATACCGATTATTCCTATTGCGATAAATAAGTTTGTAACTCCCGCTAATCATCCTAATTTATTTTCTTGAAGAAAGGTAATAAATGCACTAAATTGTCCACTTTTCGGATATGCTACTGTCATAGAAATTGCAATAATTAAATAGATAATAGTTACAATTGAAAGCCCAAGAACAAGCACAAAAGGTGAACGTTTAGGTTGTTTCATTTCAGTTCTAATTCCTAATGAATAATAAAAACCATCAAATGAAAAGAATATAGCAGCAAATGAAATGAAAAATCCTATTCCGGGTGATAATGAAGTAAATGAAGTATATGAATATTTAGTTTGATCAGGCGAAATTAATACTTCAGGTTGTGTTACTTTAGCGACATAAAATCCTAAAATTGTAATAATTAATAATGGCAAGAACTTCACAACAGTAATAATTCAATTTTGAATATTCCCTGCTTTAACGCTTATTCCGCTTACAAATATAAATCACAACGAGATTGCTAAACCAATAATACCTCATATCAACCAATCAACAGATGTATTAAAATTATTAGCAAAACCAAATGAAGCAAGAGCATCTTGGATTGTTTGTAAAGCATATATCGGCATAAAGAAGAATGCTAAAGGAATATAAATGTAAAACATAAAGTTCTTACAAGTCTTATACATAAATCTAGATGATAAATCTTTTACTCATCCTATCATTGATAAATTACCAGTGTTTTTCTTTGCGACTTCAACTAATGATAAAGCCATACAAACCACAGCAAATGAAGATAAAATCCACGTAACGATAGCTAATGGTAGAGAATACCATGAATTACTTAAAATTGAACCAGCTTTTAAAAAGATACCACTTCCTATACATGAACCAATAACTATGAATATTGCAGATATAAATGAAATTTTTTTATTTTTAATTTCTTTTTCATTCATCATAGATGATAAAGAAATATTATCGTTATTGTCCATATGCCTCCTTTATTTTTCAATTATTTTATTCTTTTTTAATTAATGTTCCTTTGTTTTCGAAAGGTGTATTATCTATTTCTAAAATTTTATAGATTAAATCTGGATAATCTATAAATGGATTTCTTACACATTGGTATTTATAAACTTCATTATTTCTAGTTATGTCAAAACTAGAGACAGGATCATTAATGTTTCATGTTAAATAGGTATCTAAAAATTCTTTTTTAAGATATGGAAAGTCTTTCTGAAAAACACCGATTTTAAAATCAGTTAAATCTAAATAAGATATTACATAATAAAAATAAACTCTTGCTATATCACCTTTAAAGTCATCAACTGGTTCAAAAACTATATTATTAAACTTATCATAACCAAGTTTAGAATGATTTAAAGTGGTTTTTAAAACAGTTTTCACTTTTCCGTGAGGATAATTTGATCTAATATCATTTACTTTTATATCAACAGGTCAAACGATGTTTGCATCTTTAAAAACAGGCATTTTGCCGTGAAATCAATTTTGAGGAATAATGTGTTCTTTATTTAAGCCTTCGCCTTCTTTTTTAGCAAAATTTCCCTTAAAAACTTCATAATTATACGGATCTTTTCCATCAGGATTTTCAGAATACACATCTAAAATGTATCCATTTTTCTCATAATAGAAATCTTTAAAAGCTTTTGATTTATTATAAAAATCACTTAGTCTTGAATAAGCATTATGAATTAGTTTTGTTTTTTGTTTTTGAAGATCTAGTAAGGCCATCAATAAGTCATTGCCGGATTTATTATCTAAACTTTTATAGTAATCATTTTTAGAATTGTAAATAAATTTGCCACCATAAATAAGATTCTTTAGATCGCAAATGCTAAATGTTTTTTTTTAATTCACGAAGAATATCATATTTTTTTCTTGGATTTTGTAATAAGTTATATAGATAAAATAATATTTCTGTATTATTAGTTTTACAAGTATTCTTTACACTATTTTGTCGCAATAAAAATAACCATTTATAAAAAAGGTTTTTCAAATTTGTTAAAAATCTTTTTTGATTATTTTCTTTCATACATATATTTTACTATTATTATTGAATTTTATGCAATATTTTTTAAAAATTTTGGTTCATCGTGTTATAATTAGTAATATTAATATTTTAATAATTAATAGACTTATTTTTCAATTTAAATCATTAGAATAATTTAGGAGAAAACATGCAAAATATTCAAAAAATACCAACAAGAATAATTGCTCTTGGTGGTTTTGAAGAAATCGGTAAATCAACCCTTTTAATTGAACATAAAAATCACATTTTCATAATTGATTCAGGAATTAAATTTGCAGATACATTTAACACCGGAATTAAAGGAATTATCCCGAATTTTGATTATTTAAATCAAGATGAAAAAATAATTGAGGGGCTTTTTATTACGCATGGGCATGAGGATCATATTGGCGGAGTGGTTTATTTAGTTAAGAAAACTAAATTAAATAAAATTTTTGCTCCTAGAATCGCGATTCAATATTTACAATTAAAATTTGAAGAGCATAACATTAAAAGAAAAATTGAATTTATTGAAATTCAAAAAAATGATGTTTATAAATTTGAAAATAATTGTAAAGTTGATTTTTGAACAGTTCAACATTCCATTCCTGATGCATTTGGTATTAGAATAACAACACCAAACGGAAGTTTAATGTGTACAGGGGATTTTAGATTTGATTATACTCCAATTGGTAATTTTACTGACTTTGCTAGATTAGATGAAATTGGAAAACAAGGTTTAACAGCTTTATTATCTGATTCAACTAATGCAATGAGACCAGACCATTCGCCTTCTGAAAGTGATATTTTAACTGACATTGAACGACATATGCGTTCAGCTAAAAAGAAAATAATAGTTACCGCTTTTGCTTCAAACTTAACAAGAATTAAGGTTATTATTGAACTTGCTGCAAAACTAAAAAAGAAAGTAATTACTTTTGGACGTTCGATGATACAAGGTGTTAAAATTGGAAAGAAACTTGGTTATATTAATGTACCAGATAATGTCATTATTGATAAGAAAGCTGCAAAAGATATCGATGATTCAAAATTAGTTATTTTAACAACTGGTTCTCAAGGAGAACAATTAGCCGCTTTATCAAGAATGAGTTTTGGCAAGCATGCGACTATTAAAATATCTAAAGGTGATTTAATAATTTTTTCTTCTAGTCCTATTCCCGGAAATAGAATGGTTATTGAATTATTAATAAATAGACTTTATAAATTAGGTGCAATTATTAAAGAAAATGGAGTTGATGGATTTTTGCACACTTCAGGGCATGCTTACAAAAGCGAACATGATAAGATTTTTCAATTGACACGACCTAAATACTTTTTACCTTATCATGGTGAATATCGTATGTGTGTAGCTCATGGAAATACTGCAATTGAAAATGGTGTTAATCCAAAAAATATCTTAATCATAAAAAAAGGTATTGTATTCGAAATGCTTGATAATGAGATTAAAGAAACTAATGAAAAAATAGATTTTGGTCCAATTTATATTGATGGAAATTCTGTTTTACAATTTTCGCAACAAATTTTAAAAGAACGTGCCCAATTAAAGGATTCTGGTTTTGTAAGCATTGTTTTTCTTATTGATCGGCAAAATAATCAAATTATTGGTAGACCACAAATTATCACAAGGGGAAGTTTCTTTGTCAAAACATCAAAAGACCTAATTGATGAAAGTAGAAGAGTTTCGCACGGGGCTGTTTTGTATCAAATAAAAAATAATCCTGAATGAACAAAGGAAGAATTAGAAAAAATTTTAATGGATCGTTTGTCTTCATTATTTTATAAAGAAAAAAGAAGAAATCCTGTTATTGTTCCAACTATTATTTTTACTGATGAAAAACCGGACAGAGATATCGCTAAATACAAAATAAAATTTGGTCCTACAAAAACTTCAAATGAATCAGAATATCCAATTGCTAAAAATAATATCTCTGACAAATTAAGTAAATTCATTGATGAAAAAATGAGAGAAATCAATGAGCTTGCATTAGCAGGAAATATTGAAACTGAATATGATGATGTAGATGAAGAAGATGAAGTTTAGGAGGTGTTTATGAAGAAAAAAGAATTTGAAATAGACTTTGTAAAATTTAGAAAACAAGAAATAGAATATGCCATTCAAAAAGCAAAATTAGAAGAACAATTAAAAGAAAAAAGTAATAGTCAAAAAGAAATACCTTTTTATAAAAGAGAACTATTTTTTAATATAACAACATCTATTTTTGTTTTTATCATAATTATTGCATTATTAATCGGCGCTTGATTTATAGGGACAACAAGTTAGGGTAAATAATGACTATTTTAATAATTTTAGTATCTCTTTTATTCTTTATTTCTCTTGTTATTTTATTTATTTTGCTTAAACCGTTTATTTTTCTTTTTATAAGTTCTAAATTAAGACGTAGTAGTTATGATAAATTAGGCAAAAGTAGTCAAATTAGACTTATTAACCAACTTAGGGAATCAGTTGAATATTTATCTAAAAATAAAATTGGTGCCTTGATTACTATTGAAAATAATGATAACATTGATAATTTAAGAACTGACGGTGTGATTTTAGATGCTAATATTTCAAGTGGGTTATTAATTTCTATTTTCAACAAATATTCTCCATTACATGATGGAGCTGTTGTTATTAGGAATAATAAAATTTATTATGCTGCCACATTTTATAAAATAACTCGTAGATCTGCTCCTGCTTCTTATGGTTCAAGACATCGTGCTGCAATGGGAATTTCAGAACAATGCGATGCAACAACAATTGTTGTTTCTGAGGAAAACGGGGGAGTAAGAATTCTTAAAGGGAATCTTGTTCAACAAGTAAAAATTGAAGAATTCCAAGAGCAATTAATAAAATACCTTAAGGAGTAAAAATGGAACATAATGTACATGAGATTAACCACGAACTCCTTGTTGACAAAATTATTGAGTTAATTAAAAATCGCAGTGTAAAAGCATTAAGAGAACTAGAAGAAGATGTTACATATCATGATTTTGCCCAGGCATTTGAAAGTCAAAGGTTAAGCGATGAAGACCGCTTATATATTTTAAGAATTCTTCGTACTGTTGAAGCCGCTGAAGTTTTTAGTTATCTTGAAGATGATACTAAAAAAAGATTAGTTGGTCTGTTCAGTGATGAATTAGGTCAGAAAGTGCTTCAAGAATTAGAAACAGCTGAGTTAGTAGATATTCTAGAAGAACTTCCGGTTAATTTAATGAGAAAGATTTTATCTCAAACTACAAAAGAAAAACGTGAAATAATTAATCAAATTTTACACTATAATGATGATGAAGTTGGAAGCTTTATGCAAGTTGATATTTCGATTTTAAAATCAAATTGAAACACACAAAAAGCTTTATCAAAAATTAGAACAGACTATAATAATAACTTAACAATGGTTCATAATTTTTATATTGTTGATACTGAAAATAAATTAATTGGTGACGTCACATTAGAAGAACTTATTTTTAATGATGAAGTAAAAAACCTCTCAGAAATTGCGAACCCGGTTGCAACTGTTCACCCTAATGATGATAAAGAAATGGCTGCAAAAGTTTTTTCTGACAATGACCGCTCTTCACTACCGGTTGTATCATTAGACAATCGTTTAATCGGAATTATCACATCAGATGATATTATCGACATTATTCATGAAGAAGCAACTGAAGATATTTATAAAATGGCCGGGATTAGCGCCTCTGATACTGAAGAAAGTTATTTAAAAACATCGATTAAAAGCATAGTAAAATCAAGAGTTTTATGATTAATTATCTTAATGTTGTCCGCAACAATATCTCAATATATAATTCAAAAGTTCACTAATATAAGTGAAAATAGTATTGAGCAATTTGGTATCACAATTTCAACTGCAGTTATTGTTTCATTAATACCTATTATAAGCGGTTCAGCAGGTAATGCTGGTTCACAATCCACTACAACAGTGACTCGTTCTGCAGCTCTTGGTGAATTTAGCAAAAATGATTATAAAAAAGTTATCTTAAAAGAAATTTTAGTTGCTACTATAATTGGCGCAATTATGTTTATAATTAATGTAGTTAGATTGTACATTTATTATGCAATACCTGTTTTTAGTAATGACGCTTTTAAAGACCCCAATAACAAAGATTGATATTCATTATCTTTCATCATCCTAGCTAGTTCAGTTTCATTATGGTTTGTAGTAATTTTTGCAAAATTTTTGGGGACAATAATTCCATTAGTTGCAATAAAGTTTAAAAAAGATCCAGCTGTGATGTCTGCTCCTATTTTAACAACTCTAAGCGATGCATTATCAACTTTAATTTTTTTTGGACTAAACATTTTCGTTCTTTATATTGCTTGAAAATCTGGATTAATTGGGAATCATTTTATTAATAGTTTATCAAATTCTCAAGTCTCAAAATTAGAATCGATGCAAAATGTCGTGATATTAAAAAATATTGAAATATATCATCTAAATAATGTTTTAAATACTATTTAAATAGAGGAAAATATGAAAAAAGTAGCAGATGTTGAAAAATTAAAACTTTTAGCTGAAGAATACATTAGAGTATCAAAAGATCTAAAAGAATTAAAAAAAGAAATGAATAATTTAGTAGCTGATACTGATATAGAAATTAATGAACATTTATCCGAAGGCGGAATGGTTATGTATCATAAACCACCTTCAAAGAATAAAATTGATAAGTCGTTGCTAAATGAATTATTATTTAACATAATATTAAATTTTAATAAAGATCCAGAGCAAGCTAAAATTCCTTCAAACTTAGAAATTGAATCACAAATCAAAGAAAAATGTCAAGTTATTAAGGAATTTAAATGAAAATTAACAATAAAAAGTAAGTAGCTATGATTAACGCAATTTTAGCCATAACTAAAAAAAGAATCATCGGTTATAATAATAAAATTCCTTGAAATGCACCTGAATATCTAAAATTTTTTGCTAAAAAACCAAAAACTCAATCTTAATTTTTGGAACAAACACTTTCAAAATTCTTCCTTCTAAGATTTTGAACAAAAAATCAACATGATTATGTTGTTCTTTGCAATAAAGATACAAACTTAAACACTAAATTTATTGATGAGTGTTTTCATTCATTAATTGAAATAAAAAACTATCTCCAAGATTACAATGGTAAAAAAATGATTTTCATTTCTGGTCGGAAATTTATATACCAAAATTGTTGAAGTACGCAAATATCGTCTATTTAACAATTGTAAATGAAAAACAATTAATAAAAACAGATGATTTAGATGGTTATATTTATTTAAATGTTGATGAATTTTTAAATAAATATAACCATCGAGATCTTATATTTAAAAATAGAAATATTAAAATTTATAAATATTATGACAAAAGGAGTAATTATGTCGCCAAGTAATACAGCCCAACAGCCGCAAAGTTCTGCAGCATCAATTTTTGGTTCTGACTCATCAATAATTATTTGAGTTATTTTAGGTGTATTGGTAGCATTATTAGGTATTTATTTTGTTTATTCGTGAATCAAAGAAAGAATCAAAAACAAAAAAAATAAATTAGCTGCTGCTCAACTCGAAAAGAACTCTATTATATATTGATATGAACTAGCAATCAAAATTGATTATCTAATAAAACTTAATCGAGAAGAGCAAGATAAATTTATTGTAAGTATCGGAAAATTAAAAATGCGCGACCTTAATAACGCCGCAAAAGAAACAATTAATGAAATTATGTCTTCATATGAGTTTAAAAATTATATCAGCTCTAATCAAAAATATTCTGAATTTGTTAATAATTTAGTTATTCTAAAAGATTTAAACTCAAATTTATGAGATAAAAAATTATCTAATTCAGTTATTAATTTTTTTATTAATCAAATTGAACCAGCTTATTTAGAAGCTAAAAAAGCAATAACCACTGAATTAAACGATTTAAAAGAACAAAATGATTTAAAAAACGAAATACAAAAACAATATTTTGATAAATTTCCTAAAAATATAAAAGGAGATGAAAATGAAAAAAATAAATAAAAAAAATCTGCCTAACTTACTTACAATAATCCGAATTTTTATCGTTGCTCCAATATTAATAATAATGTTTTTATATTGATTATTATATAATATAGGTTTATTTAAGCCATATGGAAATATTGATATAGCTTTTATGTCTCTAATATTAGCTTTTTTTGTTTTAGCTATGATATTAGACTTATTAGATGGATTATTTGCTAGAATCTTTAAATCTATTAGTAATTTTGGAAAACTTTGAGATCCATTAGCTGATAAAATTGTTACAACATCTGTTTTAATATTTCTAGCTGCTACTAATATTGTTCCATTTTGATTAGTTGCAATTCTAGTTTTTAGAGATATAATTGTCGATGGAGTTAGAGTGGTAATGTATAAAAATAATATTTCTATTGCTGCAAATATTTTTGGAAAACTTAAAACACTTGTTCTTACTCTTGCTATAATCTTTATTTTGCTTATTTATATTTCGCTTCCTTCATATTTTGAAAAGTTCGGTTATGTTGTTATTTTTAACATTCCGATGATAGTAGCGACAATTTTAAGTATATTTTCTGGATATATATATCTTAAAAAAGCAAAGAGTGTAATATTTTAAAAATTAAAATACTTGCAAATTAATGCAAGTTTTTTAATAAAAATGTATTTAATTTTGCAAAATAAAATTATAAAAAATGTCTATAAAAAATAGTTAAAAAAATATAAATATATGATACAATAAAATATGTGTTTAAATCTCTGAAACACTATTTAAAAATATAAAAAACAACAATACGGATTCGCTTGGGTGTGCCTCAATAATATTGGTGCTAGGCGTTGGAAGTATTGTTTAGAAAAAACAAACTAAAGGAAATAAATGACAACAGAAAACAAAAAAATAGAGAAAAAAGTAGAACAAGCTGTAAAGTATGAAAAAACAGCTATTATCTCAAAAGACAAACTACTTGAATCAGGTTCATATTTTGGACACAAGTCACATGCATGAAATCCTAAAATGAAGAAATATTTAGTTCCTAATAAAAAAGTTAAAGGTGCTCACATTATTGATGTGTACAAAACTCAAAGTCATCTTGAGTATGCATATAAATTAGTAAATAACCTTGCTTCAAAAGGTACTCAATTTATATTTGTAGGAACTAAAAAACAAGCTCGTGAAGCGGTGAAAGCAGCAGCTGAAAGAACACATTCACTTTATGTAACTGAAAGATGATTAGGTGGTACATTAACTAATAATGAAACAATTATGCGTCGTGTTAGTGCGATGGAAGCTCTTGAGGCTAAGGCAGAAAATAATTTTAAAGGTTACACCAAAAAAGAATCACTAATTTTTGAAAAAGAACTTGAAAAATTGCACAAAAACTTAAACGGTATTCGTCAAATGAAACGTATTCCGCAAGTTATGATTGTAGCAGACCCTAATGAAGATGAAATTGCTGTTAAAGAAGCAAAAAGAAAAGGTCTTAAAGTTATTTCAATTTTAGATTCTAATTCTAATCCAGATGCAGTTGATTTAGGTGTTCCCGGTAATGATGATTCAGCTAAATTTATTCATGTATTTATGACAATAATTGCTGATGCAATTGTTAAAGTAAAAGGTGGAGAACAAATTTATGCATACCAAGAAGATAGCAAAATTGTTTTACCTGAGTTCTTTTCAAAATCAACAATAAATACATCTGAAAATAATGAACAAACAATTGTTAATCAAACAGAAAAATTAGTAAAAAAAGCTGAAAAACCAGTAGAAAGTAAGCAATAGGAGCCCATATGAGTGATAACAAAATGGAATTAATTAAAGAATTAAGAGCAAGAACTAACTCGTCTTTAATCGATTGTAAAAAAGCTTTAGAAGCTACTAGTTATGATGTTGAAGCTGCTATTGATTGATTAAAGAAAAACGGTATTGTTAAAGCTGCTAAAAAAGCTGGAAGAATTGCAGCTGAAGGTGCTGTTATCGCAGTTGGAAATGAAAACAGAGCAGTTATTGTAGAAATTAACTCAGAAACTGACTTTGTTGCTAAAAATGAAAAATTTGTTTCATTATTAAATGAAGTAGCAAATGAAATTTTTAAAAATAATGTAAGCACACTAGAAGAAGCATTAAAAATTAAACTAAATGATGGTTCAACTATCGAAAATGCATTATTAAATGCTACTGCTGTTATTGGAGAAAAAATTTCATTACGTAGATTTAATTTAATCAAAGCTTTAGAACAAGAAAAATTAGGTATTTATGTTCATGCTAATCAACGTGTGGCTGCAATTGTTAAAGTAAAAGGAAGTAATGTTGAAGCTGCTAAAAATGTTGCTATGCATGTTTCTGCTATGAACCCAGAATTTACACTTGTTTCAGACATTCCTGCTTCACGCATTGAATCAATTAAATCACAATTTGAAAAACCTAATGGATTCGAAAATAAGCCAGTTCAAATTCAAGAAAAAATTCAAAGCGGTTGATTTGATAAGCAATTATCAGAATTTGTTTTAGAAAAACAACCATTTGTTATGGAAGATTCACTTTCAGTACAAAAATATCTTGCTAATCACAATGATGAACTTGTTGAAGTTATAAGATATGAAGTTGGTGAAGGTATTGAAAAAGCTCAATCTGACTTTGCTGCTGAAGTTGCAAGTATGGTTGTTAAATAATCATTAATTAATATTTTAAATATACATTTATCAAAAATATCAAAAAAACAACAATCAATTATAGATTGTTGTTTTTAGTAGTTTTTAATAGCTTATTTATTTTAAAGCAATTAAATATATGTTTTTTTAATTGGAGCATTTTTAAGATATTTTAAAATCTTTTGTTTATATGAATCTAAAATTTTTAGAGTTTCTGGTGTATCATTACTCAATGAATCATAATTAGATAAAATGTCATGAATAATAATTGCTAATTCTTCCCAATTACTAAATCCTCTACTTGTCATAGCCGCAGTTCCAATTCTAATACCACTGCCTTGTCTTGGGTTTAATGTATCAAATGGAATAGTATTTTTATTTAAAGTAATATTGACTTTATGTAAAATGTCTTCTGCTTGTTTTCCGGTTATTTTATATGTATTATAAACATCAATTAAAAATAAATGATTATCGGTCCCATTACTTATAATTTTAGCTCCTAATGATTTAAACTTTTCAGACATTGTCTTTGCGTTTTTTATAATCATTTTAGCATAATCAACAAATTGTGGTTGTAAAGCCTCGTAAAATGCAACTGCCTTACCGGCTATCGCATGAAATAATGGACCGCCTTGATAACCAGGAAATACCCAACGATCGATTTTTTTAGCTAAATCAGGGTCATTTGTCATTATGATTCCGCCACGACCGCCGCGCAATGTCTTATGAGTAGTAGAAGTGATAATGTCGGCATAACCAACTGGTGAAGGATGAACTTTTGCAGCAATCAATCCAGCTATATGCGCAATATCAGCCATTAACTTTGCGCCGACTTTATCAGCTATTTGCTTAAATCTGGCAAAATCTATAGTACGTGAGTATGCTGAATAACCACAAATTATTAAATCTGGTTTTTCTTTTAATGCTAGGCTTTCAATAGCATCATAATCTAAAATACCATCATATCCTAAATCATATGAAACAGATTCATAAAAAATTCCACTAAAACTAATTTTATATCCATGAGTTAAATGACCCCCAGAACTCAATGAAAGTCCCATAATTTTTCCACCACTAGGCACCAATGATGCAATAGCTGCTGCATTTGCTGTTGATCCTGAATAAGGTTGTACATTAGCAAATTTAACACCATAAATCTCTTTTAAACGATCTATTGCAATTTGTTCTACTGCATCAACATTTTCACACCCGCCGTAATATCTAGCACCTGGGTATCCTTCGCCATATTTATTTGTTAAAATACTGCCTTGTGCTTTTAAAACATCTTCTGAGACATAATTTTCTGACGCGATTAATTCAACATGTTCTTGCTGTCTAATTAATTCATTATTAATAGCATTTTCTATTATTTTATCTTTAATACTTATTTTTGAATACATACTACCCCTTTAGTTAAAGTGTTTATTAATTTTTTCGATATTAGTTTCATAATCAGAAATTCTTAAAGTAACATTATGAGAATGCTCTTTTTGATAATCATCAACAACCTTAATTGAGAAAGGTTTATGAATTTTGTTTATATTTAAAATTATCTCGTTTATACTTCCGTTATTTGGAATTTCAAATGTTAAATCAATGTTTTTTAAAGGTTCAAAATTGACATTTTGATACTTATTTAATTTTGATTTTTGTTCAGGAATAATGAATTCAGCATAAAATGCATTTGTATCGTCATATTTAGGGTGAATTTTTCCTATTCAACCAATATATTTATTTTGATAAAAAATTCTAGCAGATACATTTGGATGAATATATTCATTATCTTCAAATTTAATAAATTCTAAATCTAGGTTTAAGAAGTTAATGATATCTTGTTGGAGTTCTTTAAATGTTTTATTTGTGCTTGCTAAACCATAAACAAAAGTTTGATTTGCAATCATTCCGTGTTCGAAAAAGCTTAACTGATCAATTTTTCTTTTTAGATTATAAGAAACTGCTTCTTGTAGTGAAATAATAATTGATTTACGTATTGATTCACGCTCTTTCGAAACATATGTCATTAGGTTGAAGCTTTCTAAAATATTTCAAGGATTAAATTTATTTTTTTCAATTGAAACTAAAGAAAATGTACGAGCTTCACTATAACCATTATGCATTCAATAATACTTATCATTATTAATATTTAAAGTCTTTAATGGTGCAATTCTAACTTCTTGTGGTTTAAAATTTTGATATGAATAAAATCTAAAAATTTCTTCAATAATATCTTCAAAACATAAAACATCATATCTATAATTAGGAACATAAACAACTGAATTGATAAATTCAAAACCTAAATTTTCTAATTGCTTAATAGCATGATCAAAAATTCTTAAATCATCAACACCCGCATATGTTCTCAATTTTTCACTATTAAAATTAATTGCTCTTTTAGCATCTAATTTGATCTCATTAATAATTTTAGAAATTTCTAGGCCTTTGCAATAAGCTTTAATATATTCCATTCCTAATCAAGCAACTTCTTGAGAAATAACTCTTGAGCCTTGTGAAGCTGAATTCGTATTGAGTTTAATTTCTTTTGCTCCATGACGAACCATCTTTGGATCAAAAACACCAATTTCAAATAAAAATCTATTAGATTCGCTTGTGGATTTAGTTGCTTCTAACCCCATAACACACGCTAGTGAAATAACTTTATAATCATCTTTAATAGCTAAAACATCATTCACTTCAACTTCTTTGGCTCCTAAAATTTCTAGTTTACCTGAATATAATGTAGTACTAATATTGGGAGAGATTTTATTTGCATCATACACATGAGCAGGGGAACCTATCTCTATTAAAGTCAAATTACTTAGATTTACAGCTCAATTAAACAATGATGATATGCCATGTTTTGCTAATAAGGTTTTTTCATAAATACTATTTTGCTTTATGTCCTTTGTCTTAACTTCTAAAAACGAAATCTCTTTAGCTAGATTTTTTTGGACTTTAAATTCTGAAATAAAATCACTTTGCTTATTAAAACTAAATAATGGTTTAAATTCAGTTTTGAAATATGCAGCTAATTCTTTTGCTAAAAAATAATATGAATTAGCATCATTGCGATTTGCAGTAGTACTTATTTCTATAATAGTATCATTAATATTTAATAATTCCATTGGGTCATCATTGATACTAGCAAAGTCATTTGGTAAAACTAATATTTGATCTTTTTCAGATAATAATGTCCAATCATAACCAATTTCAGATCAAGAAGCCATCATTCCTTGTGATGGATATCCTTTTAAAATAATTTCTTTAAATTCAACTCCATCTTTTGAAGCACCAACTGGAAAACAAATAATTAAATCACCATATTTTAAGATTCGATTAGTAGTTTGAATAGTTAATTGACCAAATTTTGTTTCTAATTTAACGACATCTAAACGATCAGAATTTGGATTCATAAAAACATCTAAAACCTTAGCAAAAATCAACCCTTTTACATTAGCAAAAGGTTTAACTCATTCTACTTCAAATCCAAGTTCATTTAATGCTACTTCTAGATTTTTTGGTTTTAGTTCTAGAGATGGTAAGTACTTATTTAAATGTTTAAGTGATAAAATCATTATTACTCCTTATAAATTTCAATCAATTTCTGGAATTTTTAATTCTGAAAGTCTATTATTAATAGTTTTAAAAATATGTGAATCTTTAAAACTATGACGATATCCTAATGGCGATGGATGAGATAATTTAAAGATGTTTTTTGGATCTAATTTTGCAACTTTTAATACCTGATTTAAAACATAATTCGCTTGATTTCCTAATGTAAGAATTAAAACATTTTCATTTGCTTTAATTATTTCAATAATTATTGATTTAACAAACTCCTCTCAACCAATTTTCCGATGAGAATTTGGTTGATTCATAACTACTGTAAAAACAGAATTTAATAACAATATTTTTTGTTTAGCTCAACCCAATAATGAATTAGTACCTATTTTAACATTTGGATAATCTTTTTTTAATTCTATAAAAATATTCTTTAAACTAGCTGGTGTTTTAATATGTCCGGTTGAAAATGCTAGGCCATCAGCAATATTAATACCAGGATAAGGATCTTGTCCTAAAATTATAAGTTTTGTTTCATAAGTTTGAAAATATTCAAATGGTTTAAATAAATTAGTTTGATGCGGAAAAATAACTTCATTATCTTCTTCTGCTTTTTTCAATACTTTAATAATATTTTCAAAATATGGCTTTGTGCCTTCTAATTGTAAGATTTTTAAAAAACTATCTTTCATTATTGAATTGCTCCATAATTCTTAAATCATTTTTATATAAATCTCTTATGTCTGAAAATCCATATTTAATCATTGTTAAACGTTCAATACCTAATCCGGCTGCAAAACCGTTCATATCATTAGTATATCCGGCTAATTCCAAAACTTTTGGATGTAGCATTCCTGCACCTAAGACCTCAATTCAACGGTTTTGATAAAAAATGTCAACCTCAACACTTGGTTCAGTAAAAGGAAAATAACTTGGTCTTAATCTCAAATTAATTTCTTCTTCTAAAACATAAGATAACATTGATTTTAATGTTCAAATTAAATTTGGAAAACTAACCTTTCCAACAGTTACAAAATCTAATTGAGTAAATTGATGTGAGTGAGTCGCATCATCTTCATCATTACGATAAACTTTTCCAACTGCGAATGTTCCTAACTCTTTGTTTTTATTTTGCTCTAATACTAAGGCACTTATTCCAGTATTGTGAGTTCTCAATAATGTAGTTGTATTTAAATATAATGAGTCGTGCATCGCTCTTGCTGGATGATCCTTTGGAATATTTAATTTTTCAAAATTATATAAATCAGAAACAATTTCACTTGCGTCTTGTTGATAATACCCATGTTGAATAAATCAATCTTTCAACCTTTGTTCTATTATACTGATTGGATTCAATGAACTGGGTTTTAAAGTAGGCAAGCTTACATCTATATATTCATTATTAACTCTATTATTTATTTGAATTTCATAAATTCTTTCTTCTGCTTTAATGAAAAAATCTTGATATTTATTTTTAAGCTCAGTAATTTTTTGACCAAGATGCTTTTTTTGCTCACTTGATGCAAGCTTTAACTCATTTTGAAGCTTTGCTATTTCTCCTTCTTTACCATATACCTTGGCTTTTGCCTTTTTTAAGTCTTCTAATGTATTTATTAACTCAAGATTTACCATTTTTACTCCTTTAAATTTTTAACTTTATTTCAATATTTTTGAGCTTCCTTTTCATACTTGTTATTTGATGGAACATAAAATATCTCATCTTTTAGTTCAATCGGAAGATAAAATTGATTAACTCAATGATTTTCATAATTATGTGGATATTTATAATCTTTACCATAACCTAATTTACTTGCGGATTTGTAATGAGCATCTTTTAAATGATTAGGTATTTTATAAATTTTACCAGCAGAAATAACTTCTTTAACTTTCTGCTTTGCTAAGTATGTTGAATTACTTTTAGGTGATAAAGCTAAATCAATAATACTTGTAGCGATAGCCAATTCACCTTCAGCAGGGCCCAAGCGTTCAAAAATATTTATTGCAGTTAAGGTTCTTTGAGAAATCTGTGGATTAGCCAAACCAATATCCTCATATGAGACCGCTAACATTCTTCGAAATAAACCATCAAAATCACCAGTATGCAAAATTAAAAATCCATAATATAAAGCAGCATTAACATCACTGCCGCGCATTGATTTATGAAATGCTGATAAATTATTATAATGTTCATTAGAATTTTGATCACTATAAAAATTAATATTTGGAATTATTGTTTTAAGATCTTTTTCTGTAACTTCATCCAAGTCATTTTTTAAAAAAGCTAACATTTGTAAATTATTAATGCTTGAGCGATAATCACCAGCAGAATAATTAGCTAGTAATTCTAATTTATGATCTGAAATTTTTAATTCTTTAAAATGATTTTGAATAATATTTCTTAATCCTTTAACAATCTCGCTTATTTCAAGTTTAAAAAATTCTAAAATTTGCATTCTACTTCTTATAGCTGGGACAACTTTAAAAAAGGGATTTTCAGTAGTTGTTGCATAAACAATTATTTTATCAAACTCTAAATAGGATAATAATATTTCTTGCTTATCTTTATTAAGTCGATGAATTTCATCAATGATTAAAATTTTATTATTTGCTAAAAGGTCAGTCAACTCAGCTTTTGTCCCAATTGAAGCATTAAAATAACCATATGATAATTGCATTTCTTTTGCTAAAGCAAGTGCGCATGAAGTTTTACCGACTCCACTTGGACCAAAAAATAAAAAACTATTATAAAGCTTCTTACTGGCCACTTTCTTTAGTAAATCCTTAATATGATTTTGACCTAATATATCATCTAAAATTTTTGGTCTTATAAAATTAGCAAGATTTTCATTTATCATTACTAAATTATATTACATGTAGTGGTTTTTAGTTAAAAATAATGATAAAAAAATAAGAAAACTTTCATTATTAATTAGAATAAATACAAAAAATTTTAATTAATTTACTATAATTTTATTATATGACAAAAAGACATTTAGAAATACTAGAATTAATCAAAAACACCAAAAATAAGCCAGGTGTATATTTATGAAAAAATAAAACTAATAAAGTAATTTATATCGGCAAAGCCAAAGACATCAAAAAACGTTTAATGCAATATTTAAATGGCTCTCTAAACTCATACAAAACACCAAAAATGTTTGAAGAAATTTATAATTTCGACCTCTATTACACGTTGAATGAAAAAGATGCATTAGTTTTAGAAGAAGAATTAATAAAAAAACACAAACCCAAATATAATATAAAACTTGTGTATAGTTCTAAAAATAAATACATTAAGATTTACATAGATAAAAAAAATTTAATAAAATTTGGGTTTGATTCTAAGATTTCTAACAAAAAAGTTCTTGAAAATCAATTTTATTTTGGTCCTTTAATTTATGATGATGAACATAGAAATTTTATCGATGTACTTAAAAGTTATTTTTTATATCAAGATGGTTTATTGATCACTAAACAAACTATCGATGAAGCAAAAAGTGTTTTAAATCAAATAATAGAAATATTTAAATTTAAAAACAATGATTTTAATGATGAGTTATTCCGGACAGAACAAAAATTTTCAAAATTATTAGACTTCGAGAATGCACATAAATATAAAAAAGCACAAAATTTCCTAAAAAAATTAAAAGAACCACAAGTTGCTGAAATTAGAAACATTCATTCAATTGACTATATAGCGTTCAAAACTTTTCAAGATTATGTTTTTATAGGTATCCGAAATTACACCTATGGGATCACCACAAGTTTTGCCTTGAAATATTATAAATTTAATGGCGTCATTACTGAATTTTTTGAGAATTTTTTAGAAGTATATTATTCACAAAAATTATTGCCTAAAAAGATTATATTTTCTAATGAAATGCATGATTTTATTAATGAAATTGAGTTTTCACATAAATCATTAATAAGCTTCGCCAAAATTGGTGTTAACAAACTTATTTTGAATAATCTAGAACATAACCTTGATGAAAAATATGAACTCATAGAAAAAAATGTTTCTATCTTTAATGAAATATCAAGGATGCTAAAAATGAATGAAATTAAAAAAATCTATATTTTTGATAATTCTTTTTGAAATGATAAAAAAGGAATCGGGACAGTTTTAGAAGTTAGTGAATCAAACATAAATAAACCTATTGTTCATAAATGAAATCTTGAAAAAGAACTATCCCATTATCAAAAGGCAAATGACTTAAAATATATGTATTTTAATGTTTTAAAATTCTTAAAATTTTTTGAAACAAAAATAAGTCCCAACGACTTATTCATTGCTGATGGTGGCTTATTGCAAATAAACGAAATAAAAGAGGCTTTAAAAAATTATGAAAAAAATAATCAAGTAATTGGATTGGTTAAAGATAAAACGCACCTTACTTCTAAAATAATTAATGATAAAAATATTGTTTTAAATTTTTCAGCAAATGTATTCAATTTTTTTAGTTTTTTGCAAAATAAAGTTGATAAAGAAGCTAAAAAATATTTATCAAAGAGAAAAGATACTAAATTTTTAAATTCACAATTACAACAAATAAAAGGCATCGGTGAAAAAACAGAAATAAAATTATTAAAACATTTTGGAACATTAGATAACATAAAATCTGCAACAGATCAAGAATTATTAAAATTCATTTCAAAAAGACAACTTAAAAATCTAAAGGAAAATCAAAAATAATTTCATTTTACTAAATAGTTTAAAATTACTTACAAAATTTTATAATAAAATTTTAATTATTTTTTTATTTTAGTTAGTAAACAAAGTGTTTCTATATGAAATGTATTGGGGAACATATCAAATCCTTGAACAAACTTAACCTGGTAATTTAAGGATTGAAAAATTTTCAAATCTCTTATTAAGCTTCTTGGATTACACGAAATGTAAATAATATTTTCAATCTTTGAATCATTTAAAAAGTTTATAAGTTTTTCGCTAAGTCCATTACGAGGTGGATCTAAAATACTTAAAACTGAATTACTTTGATATTTAGATAATATTTCATTTGATTTAAAAACATCATTAGTATAAAACTTAAAATTATTTAAATGATTATTCTTGGCATTTATTTTAGCATTTTCGATTGCATTTTTGACTATATCTATACCAATTATCATTTGATTTTTGTTTGCAATTAACGATGAAATAACACCAGTTCCGCAAAATAGGTCAAAAATAATATCATAATTATTTTTAATATTTATTTCTTTAATTTTTGCAAAAATTTTAGATGCAATATTTATATTAACTTGAAAAAATGAATCAATACTTAGTTTAAATTCTTGATTACTTATTTGCATTATAAAATCATTTTTTAATATAACTTGTTTTATTTTATTATTTTTTATAACACTTAGATCAATTAAAAAATCTAATTTTCTTAATTCATTTATTAAATTTCTAGGTAAATCAAAATCACTATGCAATTTAATCAATGCCTGCATTTTTTGTTCTTTGTTAATTCTTAATATTATTTCTTTAAAAAAATTAAGATTTTTTATCTTATCTATTGAATAAAAGTAATTATTAATTGTTGTTAAAATTTGTTCTAATCCATAATTAAGACTTTTATCATTTATTAAGTCATTCGAAACCTCTTCTGTAGTATTGGTTGAATCTTTTATAAATGAAGTCTTTATTAATCGATTATTTAACGTCTTTAAGACATATTTAGCTTTATTCCGATAATTTAAAATTAGATCACTTGGAATAATATTTCGATAAGTATATGAATTTTCAGCTAAATTTCGTTTCAGTAATTCACTAAGATATTTGTTTTTATAATATAACTGGGATTTATAATTTAGATTAATAACCGGAATTGCATCCGTATTTTTAATTAGCAAATTATTTCGTTCTTTCGAAATGTTTAAAAATTTTATAATTGTACCTAATGCATATTTTGCATAGACACTTAATATTTTTATAGTTGCGACTTCACCAGGAAAAAAGTCTTTTATCAAAATAGGATAATTATCTATTCGAAAAACACCTAAACCATCATAACTAAGTTCAATGCATCTTGCTTCAATGATAAGACCTTCATAAATTTTATTCATCTTTTATAATGTATAAAACATCAATCCTTCCATACCTTTTTGATTTATAAACTTTTAAACCACTTGGAATTACAATTTCCTTTATTGAATTTGTTTCTAAAATTATTTCTCCTTCTGAATGTAAGGTGTCATTTACATTAATTAAACTTAAACATTCATTAACTAGGCTATACTCATGATAAGGAGCATCTATAAATATAAAATCAAACACTTTTGAATTTAGTTTCAAAAAGTTTAAAGCATCAGTATTTAATGTATTAATTTCTTCAATCTTTATTGAATTAATATTATTAAACATTATTTTATATACTTCTTTATTTTTTTCAATCGCAGTCGTTGCTTTTGCCCCTCTTGAAATCGCTTCAATTGATAAAGCTCCTGAACCAGCAAATAAGTCCAAACATTTTTTGCCAATTATTTTAAATTGTAATGATGAAAAAATAGCTTCACGAACTTTATCAGTGGTTGGACGTGTAATTTTTAAATCTGGTTCTTGAATTTTGCGATTGCGATATTTTCCACTAATTATTCTTAACATAATTACCTTCTTTTTTTAAAAGCACAAATTTTTTAAAAAATTTGTGCTTTTAAAATTAATCAATTTTACGAATATTTTCCATTTCAACAATGATTTCAATTAATTTTCCATATCCCTCACTTTTTAATGTGACTGTATTTTCTTTACTATTAATTGATAATATTTCACCATCTTTACCACTATAAATTCCGTTTATGATTTCAACAACATCACCAACGCAATATCCAAAAACATTTTCACCAGCATCAAAAGCCCTTTGAAATTCTTGTTCTTGACGAAACATTTTTTTAATCTCTAAATTACTTAACGGAGTAGGTTTAGCACCTTTACCTGATGATCCAATTAATCCAGTTACATATTGGGTATTACGAATTAAAAATCAAGCTTTATCTGACATATGCATTTTAGCAAATATATAACCAGGATATAGATTAACGTATTTTACTTTATATTCTAGTCCTTCATTCTTTTTTTGGAATTCTTTTTGAGATAATGTAGGTTTTTTAAAAATTTTAAAAGCAGATCCGTTGTTGGCATCTAAATCAAAATCGGATAAAAGATTTTCTGCTTGAATCCGGTTGTTTAATGACTCTAAAACTTGGTCTTCCTTACCTCTAATTGTTGAAATCATATATCATTTAATTTG
The DNA here is from genome assembly GCF_900660545.1 of Mycoplasmopsis cynos. Lineage (NCBI taxonomy): Bacteria > Bacillati > Mycoplasmatota > Mycoplasmoidales > Metamycoplasmataceae > Mycoplasmopsis > Mycoplasmopsis cynos. Next base: position 511,829 of record NZ_LR214986.1, read on the forward strand.
TTCCATAGTTTAACTCCAATTTTATTTTAGATCTAAAACGCCCCATAATTGTGTGAATCCATATGTAACCAATGATACAAAGGCGGTAAAAATAATTGCACAAACAATAGTTAAAAGAAAGTTATTTTTATTGGTTCGAAAATCTGGTCAACGAACCCTTTTAATTTCTTTAATAACTTTTCTAATTCAATATTTTTTAGGTTTTTTAATTTTTGAAAGACCATGAATTGAGTTATTTAATAAATTATTTTCTTGCATTTAAACCTCTTCTTTATGTGTAGTATGTTGACCGCAATGTACACAGAACTTTTTGACAATAAGTCTTTTTTCAATACCTAAACTTTTGTTTGTATAATAATTTTTTCTACGGCAATTTTCACAAGACAAAGCAACTTTATTTGTTTGTTTCATAAGTGATATTTTACCACATTTTTTGTTTTATTTAAGTGGTGTAATCGAATTATAAATCTTTTTTAATTTTACTTATTAACGAATCTATTTCTATTTTTTTACTATTTACAAATTCACTTGGACTCATTTTTGAAACTTCTGAAACTTTAGTTCCATATATATCAAAACTTTCTATTAATTTAGCACCTAAAAATCTAAATGTTTCTTTTAATCATTTGATATGATCGCCCCATGAATATTTACCAAAATCAGCACCTTGAGAACCGATTACTAAAACATTCAAATTTGTTAAATACCCAATTGCATCTTGTGTATTTGAGTACTTATATGAAAATGTTTTATTAGCAACCGCTATACCATCAATAAAGTTCTTAACAACAGAAGTTGGACCAAAATTGGTCATCGATAGCGAAATAACTAGTAGGTCAGTGCTTTTTAATTCATCAATTCACATATCACTTTCAACATCTTTTCAAAAAGTACTAAAAGTATGAGAATTTAAACTATTAGAAGCAAACTTCGAATCATTTAAATTAACTCTTTTAACTTGAAATTCTTTTGGATCAAATAGTTGACATACATAATTCATTGTTGTAGTTGAATATGATTGATCAGTGCTATTTAATGAACCATCTAAAAATAATATTTTTTTCATCATTTATTCCTTCTTTATCAATTTATATTAATAAATTATAAACTATATTTTTAATCCAAAAACACAACTATGTGTTGTGAAATTTTAAAGATATTTAATAATTTAATTTTTAAATTTATATTCTTCTGGTACATTTTCAAGTTCAAATCCGTTTTTAAATAATCAGGTTTTTTTCTTAGATTTCTTTTTCATCTCATCACGATATGAATTTTGTTGATCTTTACCGGTTCCGTAGATTACATCATATTGTGGAAGATTATATTCACCAAATAAACCATTATAATTCATGCCATTTGATCTTAGTGCAGCTGCCACACTAGCATTTATTCTAAAATTAGATGCATGAATTATACCTACAACCTTATTATCTTGGTTTCTAACTGATGATCCAGAAGCACCACCGCCTGGAGCATATTGCTTTGGAATGTATCCTAGATTCATTGAAACATATTCTTTATCATCATTTTTTGATCTATAAAAACCTTTACCAATCGCTGGAGCACTTATAAATTGATCTATTATACCAGGTTTATCTGTAAAAGTACGATATCCTAAATTATATGAAAGATAACTACCAAAATCATTTCTTTCTTTTTCTCTCTCAGTTATATTTGAAGTATTTTTTTCATAAAGTTTATATGAAGCATTTGTTCATAATGAAAATGAAGAATCAGCAGCATCTATTTGAGGTTTGTTTCTATATTTTCCATCTCCTTCATATAGGTAAAAATCAAAAAAGTCTTTTGATTTAGATTTTGGAAATCCTAAAATATATAATGAATCAAATTGTTCAAAAATTTCTTTATAACTTTTACCCAATTTTCTATCAAAAGCTAGTGGAGCATTAATTTTAGAATAATTAGTTAAATAATCAAAATTAGCAAATTTCACTTTTTTATCATCTGATAAATTAGCATAATCGTTAGTTGCTTCTTTAATTTTCTCTTCTTTTAATTCTTCACTTAAAGTGGATCCATTTTTATCTTTTAAATCGTTCCATTTTGAAAAATCTACTTCAAAAACAGCAAAATCAATAAATTCTTTTTTATCAAATTTGTCATCTTTGATAAAGTCTTTTGGATCCTTTTTTAAATAATCTCTACCATCAAAAATTCTGGTAACAGCTTCTTTATTAATTCCAAAATGTTTTATTCTTTCTTCTTGACTATTTATTTTTAATGTATTATATAGAGCTGGGCTTTTACTTGATAATGTAGATAGACCAATTGAATCGAAATAATTATTGTCTTTATCTATTTGATCTAAAACGTGCAAGTTGGTAGCAAAATAGAATTTAGTTGGATATTTCCCATTTTCAGGTAATTCATAATCAAAAATTCAAGCAGTTCCATCAGAGCTATTTTTCTGGTCAGAGAGTAATTCTAACTTGTAAAAATCAACAGCTTCATTAATATATGGATAAATTCTCTTTTTTGTTTCTGGTTTTAAATCAGAATCTTCAATTCTTTTTTTAATTTTTGCTCTTTGATTTTTCACATATATAGTAAAAACCTTAGAAGCTTCAATATCAGAACCATAATCTTCTTTTAATTGCTCATAAACACCATCTAATAATAATTTTAATGCAGGGGCATTATTTTTATTTTTAGTAAATCTATCTAAAAATTCAGTCTTTTTCTCTTGATTTTTAACATTATTAATCAATAATGATAAATCTTCATCATTTTTTAATAATTCGTGAGCTTTCTTTCTTTCACTTTCTTCATATGAAACAATTCAATTTGTAATATTAAATTGATATGTTTGCATAGCTATATTAGCATATTTTGAATTAGTAATTGTTCTAGCTAATCCAATGTTTTTGTATTGATCTTTATTAAAATTATCAATTAATGAAGATGTTTTTCCAGTTTCTTTTTCTTTTAAATCTAGACCAATTACATTCCCTTTATCATCATACTTAGGTATAGTAAACCCTAAAAGATTAGCATTATCATAAGTAGGTAAATGAAGTTCTTTTGCTTTTTTATCAAATTCTTGCTTTTGTTGTTCAGTTATTGGTGTTGATCTTAATTGTTCATTAGACTTTAATTGTGGATAATAGTTTTCAAAGTCTTTTTTATATCTACTTTCTTGATCAAGATTTAAATAGCTAGCGAATTCAGAATCACTAAGTTTTTTTGTGATATTTAAATCCTCAATTATATTACCCTTTTTAAATCCTGTGATAATATAATTTTTTTGAATACTTTCTGAAAAATTGATATAAATACTAACTGAATCTCCTGGTTCTTTTAATACATTTGTAACAAAAAATTTTAGTTTATTGTTTTTTGGTTCTAATAAAATTTCTTTTAAATTTAATTTCTCAACAAATTCATTAGCTGTATAATTCGAAAATTTCAAGGGTGTATCAGAATTAAATGTAGACTTAAATGTAAAAATATCTTGTATTGTTTTATTTTCTAAATACTTTTCAGTTTCTTCATTTTCTAAAAAATCACTTCCTAAAACATTAGAGTCATTTTTATGTTTTTCATCTTGAGTTTTATTATTACATGAAGCAATGATTAATGGTAATAGCGAAGTCACTGTTCCAATACTTATAAACAATAATAGTTTTGTTTTTTTCATTTTTACCTCTTTTTTAGTAATACCTTTATTTTAAATGTATTTAAAATTATATATTAAAATCTGCTTATTTTAATCAGAAAATTTAATGATTGCATCAGTTTAGCTTATATTCATAAAATCAAAATTTTATTGAAAATTAAAATCAAAAATATAAAAGCTTTTTAATGATAAAAAATGAATTATAGTCTCAAAACTTTTAAGCAAAACAACAACCATCGTTAAAAGTATAATGGTTGTTGTTTTATTCTGTTTATTGATAATTTAGATATGTTTTTAGTTATTTTTAGTTGCTGAATTATTAAATTGGAAGTTTGAAGGAACTTTTTCTTTATCAAAACCATTTTTAAATAAATGTGTTGGTTTTTTATTCATTCTTTTCATTTCATCACGATATGAGTTTTTTTGATCTTTACCGGTTCCGTAGATTACATCATATTGTGGAAGATTATATTCACCAAATAAACCTTGATAATTAAATCCGTTTGATCTTAATGCAGCTGCTACACTTGCTCTTGCGGTAAAGGTACCAGCATGAATTATACCAACTACTTTATTGTTTTGATTACGAACTGATGATCCAGAAGATCCTCCACCAGGTGCATATTGCTTTGGAATGTATCCTAAACTCATAGAAACATACTCTTTATCATCTTTTGAAGATCTATAAAAGTTTTTACCAATTATAGGCGTAGTCAAAAATTGATCTGAAATACCAGGTTTATCTGTAAAAGTACGATATCCTAAATTATAAGAAAGATAACTTCCGCGTTTTGCTTTTTTAAGAGTTTTTTCATCTAACTGATGAATATTCTTTTCATAAAGATTAAATGAAGCGTTAGTTCACAATGAAAAGGTATATTCGGCAGCTTTAATTTGATCTTCATTTCTGTATTGTCCATCATTTTCCAATAAAAAGAAATCGAAAAAAGAATTAGACTTAGATTTTGGATATCCTAATATATATAATGAATCAAACTTATTCAATACTTCATCAGCATTTTCGCCTGGTTTAATACTGAGAGGCACATCTATTTTTTCATAATTTGTTAAGTAATCAAAGTCAGCAAAAGAAGCTTTTTCTTCTTCTTTTCAATTAGCATAATCGTTAGTGACCAATTTAGCTTTTTCTTCTGAGTTATAGTCTTTTGATTTAGAAAAGTCTACTTCAAAAACAGCAAAATCGATAAATTCTTTTTTGTCAAATGATTTATCAACTAAAAAGTCTTTTGGATCTTTTGTTAAATAATCTCTTCCATCAAAGATTCTAGTTATTGCTTCTTTATTGAAACCAAAAGCTTTAAATCTACCTGATAATACTTCAAAACTATTAACCTTCAAAGTATTAAATAATGATTGTTTATCTTTATCTATTCTAGTCAAACCAAATGAATCAAAATATTTTTCATTTTTATCTATTTGATCTATAACGTGTAAATTGGTAGCAAAATAAAATTTAGTTGGATAGTGTCCTTTTTCAGGTTCTTCATAATCGAAAATTCAAGCAGTTCCATCACCACCAATTTTCTGATTATAAATTATTTCTAATTGATAAAAATCAAATGCTTCATCAATATATGGATAAAGTCTAGATTTAGTTTCTTCTTTTAGATCAGATTTTTTAATCTTTTCTTTTATTTCTTCAATATGTTTTTTGGTATATTCACTAACTATTTCATTAGCCTTGGTAAACCCATTTTCCTTTTCTAACTCTTCAATTATTCTTGACTTTAGTTCTTTTAAGGCATTTCTATTATTATGTTCTTTTGCAGTTAAAAATCTTTTTTGAAAATTTGCCTTCTTATCATTATCTTTTATTTTTTCAATTAATAATGAAATATTTTCATCATTTTTTAATAAATCTTTTGTTTTATTTCTCTCATTTTCATCATAAGAAACTTTTCAATTACTAATGTTAAATTGATATGTTTGAGCTGCTATATTGGCATATGTTGGGTTAGTAATCGTTCTAGCTAATCCAATATTTTTATTTGCATCATCCTTTGAAATACCAAAACTATCTGTATCAGCTGGACCTTTACCAGTCTCGCCAATAGTCTTAAGATCTAAGCCGATTACTTTATTATTTGAGTCATATTTTGGTATAGTAAATCCTAAAAGATTAGCATTATCATAAGTAGGTAAATGCAGTTCTCTTGCTTTTTTATCAAACTCTTCTTTTTGTTTTGCTGTTGTACCTAGGTCTCTAGGTTTTTCATTATTTGATAATGGACCAAGATATTTTTTAAAATCAATATTATATCTTTCATTTTGAGAAGAATTTATATATTTTGTAATTTCGGACTTACTAGGTTGCACTCTTTGATTAATTTGTTCAAATGGATTACCTTTTTTAAATCCTTTTAAAGTAAATGATTCAAGATTATTATTAAAATCTAAAAAAACATCAATGGTATCATTATCATTATTCGCTTTTAAATTTACTATTTCAACATCTATATTTTGATCTTTCAAAGTCAACGAAATTTCACCAGATTTCTTTTTATTTAAAAAATCTGTTACTGAAAAATCAGAAAGGTTAACATTATTTCTTCCGTATAAATAATTAAAATTAAACAATTCTTCCTGAGTTTTATTTTTTAAATAATTAGTAATTTCCTCTTTAGTCTTTAATATCTTTTTCCCAATACCATTAGGTTGTTGAATTGAACCATCATTATTGTTTGAATTATTAGTGTCACTGTCATTCTGAGTACATGAAGCAACAAAAATTAGTGGTAATGAAGTAATTGAAGTTACTCCACTAAATAAAATTGAGTTTAATTTTTTCATCATCACACTCCTTTTATAAAAGAATATCATACATCTTTATACTATTAATTAATTATAACCTAAAATATTAAAAAACTAATTTTTAGAACTATTCAATACCAAAATACACTTTTTTTAAAATAACATAATTATGCAATAAAAAAGCATAAAAAACAAGAGCTGTTAAACCAGCTCTTAGTAAAAACTTTTTATCTTATTTTTTTAAGTTTGCAAAATAAACTGTTGTTCTAATTAATTGTGAAACATATGACATTTCATTATCATATCATGAGAATAATTTGTATAAGTTTCCTTCTGGTGTTTGTTTAACAGTTGTTAATAATGAATCAAATAATGATCCGTATGATGAATTAATAATATCTGATGATACGATTGGATCAGTTAAATATTTAAATGATTCAGTAGCGGCTTTTTTCATTGCTGCATTAACTTCTTCAACTGTTGGTTGTTTTTCTAAAAATACTGTTAAATCTACTAATGATCCTGTGATTAATGGAACACGTACAGCAATACCATCTAATTTTCCAGATGCCTCTGGAACAACTAAACCAATAGCCTTTGCAGCTCCTGTTGATGTAGGCACCATATTTTGCGCAGCAGCACGAGCTCTACGTAAATCTCTATGTGGCGCATCTTGTAATCTTTGATCACCTGTATAAGCATGAACTGTTGTCATAAATCCTGATTTTAATCCAAAATTATCTACTAAAGCTTTAACTACTGGCGCAAGTGAGTTTGTAGTACATGAAGCACCTGAAATAACTGTGTCATCAGCTGATAAAATTTTATGATTTACATTGTAAACTATTGTTTTAACATCTTTATCAGATGGCGCTGAAATAACAACTTTTTTAGCACCTGCTTTAATATGTTTTTCAGCACCTTCACGTTTTGTGAAGAAACCTGTTGATTCAACAACGATATCAATTCCTAATTCACCTCATGGAAGGTTTTCAGGATCCTTTTCAGCGAATACTTTAATTTCTTTTCCATTAACAATAAAAGCATTATCTTTCACTTCGATTGAAGCATTTAATTCACCAAATGCTGTGTCATATTTTAATAAATGTGCTAATGTTTTAGCATCTGTTAAGTCGTTTACTGCAACAACTTCTAATTCTGTTCCTAATTCTAACATTTTACGTAAGAATAATCTACCAATTCTTCCGAATCCGTTAATTGCTACTTTTTTCATAATTTCCTTTCAAATTTAACTAAAAATGATAAGTTATATTTTGATTTTTATTTACATAATTTGTAATATCAATTTACGAATGTAATTATAATAAATTTTTTATTACACAATAAACTTAATTAAATTAAATTACAAAAAAAGTATGGAAACATTTACACATAAATTTCAACAAAAATTTTTCGCGAAATGTTATTTTTGCAATTTCACTCTCTTTTTTGATTCGAATTGATAATCAACAGCGTAAAGTTTTCCATCTGATAAATTTATTTCTGGGGCATTTTTTACAAAATCCTTGCTAGCATAATAAACTTTAAGTCTTTTGTTTTGGAAAAATAAATATGCTCCTGGATTCGAAGAAAAAGCTCTAATTTTATTAAATGCATCATTAACTGTTAAATCTTGCTCAATTAATGCACTTTGCTTTTCTAACTTTGGGGCCAAAGTTACTAAATCTTCATTTTGCTTTTTAATTTTAAAATTACCATTATAAAAATCTTCTAGCCATTTAACAATATTTTCTGCGCTTAAAGAAGATAGTTTCTTAAATAGAGTTTCAGAGGTATCTTTTAGATCAATATTAATGCTCTTTTCAAAAATAATATCACCAGCATCCATTTTATTTACCATATATATTAAGCAAATCCCAGTAACATCATCACCATTTAATAAACTATGTTGAATCGGTGCTGCTCCGCGATATTTTGGTAATAGTGAACCATGAATGTTTAAAGAACCTTTTTTAGCTAATTCTAAAACCTTTGTTGGTATAAATTGCCCAAATGCACAACTTAATAAAATATCATAATCATAAGACTTTAGTTCCTCATAAATATCTATAATTTTTTCAGGTTGATAAACCTTAATTTGATATTTTTCAGCTAATATCTTCGTTGGTGTATATTGGAGTTTGTAACCACGATTAGCAGGTTTATCAGGTTGAGAAATAATTGCTAAGACATTAAAATTTTGAATAATTTTTTCAAATGTCTCAACAGCAAATTCAGGAGTTCCGGCTAATATTATTTTTGGTTTATTTTTCATCATCATTAATTCACACCTTTTCTTTAGAAATTTTATCAATTAAATATATCATTTTCTCAGAAATTGGATATAAATAATTGGTTTTGTTTTTATCATTATAATTATTTTTAAATAGTTGTTTTTGTAAAGCATTAAAAATATAATATGATCCAAAAAATGTTTTTAATTTAACATTTTTGTAACGATTAGATAAAATCGGAACAAAAATAGATTCAATAAATCAATTTGATAAAGATTTAACCCCAATCTCATCGAAAATTAAAATATCTATGCTCGATAATTCTTCAATAAGATCATCTAAATCAATTTCTTTTTTATTAATGTTTCGATATATTTTATCTTCTAATAAATTAATGTCTAAATATGCAACTTTTTTATTTAAAATAGCATATTCATTTGCAATTATGCTTAAAATATAACTTCTTTTTGAATAAATATTTCCACTTAAAAATAATGAATTAACTTTAAAGGGATCATTTTTAAATTCATTTAAATATTCCATAATATCACTAGTTTCATTAGAGAGATTTAATTTAGAATCCCCTAATAATTCCTTATGAATTGGACTAGAAATATTCTTAAAAAGAATATTATTTTCAATTTTAAATTCATTTGTTTGATGATTATTGCGCATCTTTTTATAGAATTTTATTTTGTTTTGTTCTCTTAAAATAATTGTTTCATAAATTGCGTCAATAGCACTTCTTTGTTCTTTTTCTCAATTTAAAATTTGAGGCATATATTTTAATAATTCTGAATCTGTAATAGATAACTCTTGAATTTTTGCAAAAATTAATGTATTAGATTTTAATTTTTGCAAAATTTTTTGTTGATCAAATTTAACATTAATCACGAAATTTAGTTTAGGGTTTTTATTTAATAAATTTTCATTTAATTCATCAGATTTAATCATATTTTAATGGTGATAGAAATTGCGATTTTAAAATAGTTTTTTCATCATAAATAGGCTTAGTTTTAACATTACTTTTAAATTTTCCATCAAGATATTTTTCAACATCATCAAAATTTGTAATGTTATTTGCATTTAATTCAGAAATTAAACTATTAACATATTTATATCAACTATCTCCTCTTCTTTTTATAGCATAAAAAATAATCATATTTAAAGTTTTAGATTCAAAATTAATATCTAATCACTTTTTAAGTTGTAATAATTCTATTTCATTCTCATTACGTTGCAACATTTGTCTAATAAAAGAACTTGAATCTAAATAAATTAAAGCTTGATAATCATTTGAATATTTTATATTTCCAACTGGTAATGGAGTGTAAATATCATTCTTCTTACCAATAACTTTTAATTCAGCATCTAAAAGTTTTCTATTACCTTGTGCAATAAAAAAGCTTTTAAGAATATTACTTGAATCTTTTAGAGTTTCATCATAAATTGTAAAAAAGTCAGAAGAGACATCTTCTAGTTCTGAACCAAAAATAGGTTTAATTTCCACTTTGGTTCTACGAGTTAATTTCTCAAAATTGCCTTGACCAATATGTTTTACTAATAGCTTTGTAATAAATGGATTTTTAATTATTTCATTTGCTGTTAACGGTCTTTGTAAAACAAAAACAGTGATGGCTTTTTTATTATCTTTAAATGTATTAATTAAACCAAGAGCTTCAAGTTCTTTTCTGCTTTTATTTAAATCATCTTCATGTGAATTTAAAAATAAGTTTAAAGAAGAAAAATTAAATGGGATATTAGCAAAATCAGAATTTCTTGATAAATCCATTAGATATTCATACAATAAAACGCCAAGACCACCAATTATTGGTCCATATAATTGTCTTAAATTAATTAAGTCAGCGCTTGAAATTGTACTTGCTCTTCTAATTGCAAAATAATCAAAATCTAAGGTTAGTTTTTTAGGCATATGTCTCCTTTTTCTCTAGCATAAATATTTTATTTATTTATTTGACATTTACAATCATAAAGTAATTTTTTTTGAATTTTGACATACTTTTTCATAGAGATATTAACAAGTTTAATCCCATTAAAAAAATCACCAAATCGCTCTCAATCACAGTTGTTTTCATTCTCTAATATAGGCAAAATCACAGGATCAATTTTCTTCAATTTTAAATAATTTCTTCTAGTATTTTCGTCAATTTTCAAATATCAAATTTCGTTAAACAATTTGCCTACGCGCAAGGGCATTTTGAACAAAATCGGAATTTCAACAAAATGATAATAATGAGTCTCCAAATGATGAAAAATTACATTATGAACCAAATTTTCAAAAATTTTTCAAATTTTGCTTTGACTAGTTAGTTCAATTTTTATTCTACTTTTGTCCACTTTTTGATTAACAACTAATTTTGGATTAATCGTTTTCGAAACTAATAAGGCAAATTGCTTTGATTTATATAATTTAACAATAAACCTATCAACATCCAAAACTTTATGGCCTTTTCTTTTTAAATAATTTAATATTCTAGTTTTACCAGAAGCAATTTTACCTACTATCGCTATCATTTTTAATATATTTTAATAATTCTATCTCGAAGGTTCTGAGTTCTAGATAATGAATCATTTCCTTTGCGCTCTCATAATCTAAATTTATTTTATAAATCTTTTCATCAGTTGGTAAATTCAATACATCTAAATTGATTTTAGATAATTCATATGATAAATATCCTAAGCGTTTTCCATCTTGCAGTTTTTTAATAATTGAATTTGAAACATCTAAGGTTTGATTATCTAAATTTTGATAAATATTTTCAAAATTTAGATAATCATTTAGTAATTTTATTGCAGTTTTTTCGCCAATACCTTTTACTCCTGGTAAATTATCACTTGAATCACCTTTTAATCCTTTAAAACTAGTAATTTGGTTTGGATAAATTTGAAATATGTTATAAAAATTATCATTAGTGATTAATGAAATATCACTCGCTTTTTTGATTATGTAATTTGTATCTTTATTCACTAACTGTAATAAATCTCGATCTGAAGAGAAAATAAATTTCTTACCTGGCAGCTTATCACAATAAGTTCCAATAATATCATCAGCTTCATCGCCTTCTTGCTGAAAGATTTGAATATTTAATTTACTTAATAATTGTTTAATTAAATCCATTTGTTGAAAAACTTCTTGTGGCGCTTTAACTCTGCCTAACTTATATTCAGGAAATATTTGATGTCTTTTTGTCTTAGTTCCGAAATCGAAAGCTATTAATAAATGAGTGGGTCTAACGAATTTCAAAAGCTTAATAAGTTGAGATAAAAATACTGATATTGCATTAGTTGGAATCCCATTTGTAGTTCTTAAAATTGCATTAATATCTCCTTTATAAGTTGCATAAAATGATTGAAACAACATATAGTTCCCATCAATTACTAGTGTTTTAATTTTACTCATCTAATAACTCCTTAAAGTCTTTTACATTGTAATATTTATGATCTTTTCTCATTATATATACCATAATATCTCGTGAACTTTGATTTAATAAAAGCTTTTCAACAGAAAAACTTCAACTCGAAGCAACGACTACTTTTGAATCATCTTTAAGTTTTAAAATGGTATGATGATTAAATTTAGTGCCTTTTTTTACTTCTAAAAGACTAACTTTTAATCATTCATAATTATTTGATAAATTAGCGAGATTTAATATTGCATCATTTTGTAGCTCTAATGATTGATTAGTTCAATTTTCGTTTGTATATCTAGTACCTAAAAAATCAATTTCATATTGATCGAGCGTTGCGTTATCTTGTTCTTTAGCAATTAATTTAAGCTCATCTAAATTATTTTTAATAATAAAATCATCAAGAAGTGCAAATAAATTTTCAGTTTTTTTAGATTTTATTTTAAAAAGTTCATAATAATCTAAACATATATCAATTGAGCTTAGCAATGTTTTTTGATTAGCAAAATCACTAAATGTCCCAGCTTTAATTAATGTTTCAATAGTTGATTCACCTATTCCTGCAATTCTTAATCTTAATCATGTTGCAACAAAATTATTAAATGGTCCAGCTCGATTACGTTCATTTAATATTTTCTCAACCACAGCTTGTCCAATACCTTTAATTAAATTAAATGGTAAATAAATTTCATCAAAAAATATTTCGGCATTTTGAGATGAAATGTTAATATTCGGAATTTTAACATTAATTCCAACTAAACTAGCTTCTTCACAATATAACTTAATATTTTGTTGATCAGCTGAAGAATTTGATAATAATACCTTATAAAAATACATCGGAAATCTAGCTTTATAATATGCCAATTTATAACTAATTAATGCATAAGCAACAGCATGAGATTTATTAAAACCATATGAAGCAAATTTTTCAATGTTTGAATATATTTTTTGCAAGTCCTCAAGTATCAATCCGTTCTTAAGCCCGCCTTGAAAAAATTCAGCTTTGTACATTTGAAGCTTAGTATCATCTTTTTTAGAAATTGCTCTTCTAAATAAATCTGCCTTAGAAAACGGCATTCCAGCTACATCTTGAACAATTTGCATAATTTGTTCTTGATAAACAATAATTCCATATGTATTTTTTACAATATTATCGTATTTAGGATGAACTTTTTCAATAAATAAATCATTCTTTTTACATTTTGCATAAATTGGAATATACATACTAGGACCGGGTCTAAATAATGAAATAATAGCATAAATGTCATCGAATGAGCTAATTCCAACTTGCTTTATCGCATTTCTCATCCCAGGTGATTCGAGCTGAAAAATTCCATCAGTATATAATGAATTTAAAATATCGAATGATTTTTTATCATTAAATAATGATATAGAATCATTAACAATATTATCGAATAATTGAATGCTAGGTACTAGTTTTTCTATTTCACTTATAAAAGTTAAGTTTTTTAAAGCTAAAAAATCTATTTTAATTAAGCCATATTCTTCAAGATTATTCATAGTCATTTGCACCTGTTGAATATTAAATGAACTTTTTTGAGATGGAACTATTTCAATTAAAGGATCCTTTGCTATTACAAAACCAGCAGCATGAATTCCAATCTGTCTTGGTAAGCCTTCGATTTTTGAAGCTAATTCATGTAATTGTGGATACTTATTTGCATATAGATTATATTTTTTATTTGTTCTATAAGCCGAAATAAGATTAGCATCTTTTAATGAAATGCTACTTGAAATGTTATCGATCTCAGTTTTTGGAATATTTAAATATCTCCCTACATCTCTGATTGAATTTTTTGCTCCAAGAGTTTGGAAAGTCGAAATTAAACCAACATTCTCATATCCATATTTTTCAACTAAATATTCAAATATTTCATCACGACGGTTATCCTGAATATCGATATCAATATCAGGCAATCCATTACGATCTTCATTTAAAAATCTTTCAAATAAGAGGTCAAACTCTAATGGATTAATTGATGTAATATTTAATAAATATGAAATTAATGATCCAGCAGCAGAACCACGACCAGGTCCGATTAAAATACCTTTTTTATGAGCAAAATTAATTACATCCTGGATTATTAAAAAATAATCAACAAAATTTAATTTTGTTATAACCTTATATTCTTTTTTTATCCGCTCATTAACTAAATCCTTGTTATAATGTTTAATTAAATTTTGATATCTAGGACCAGTAATTAATTTCTGAAATGTCTCAATTGAATGTTCATTATATGCAGGAAGCTTTATATCGCTATTTGGTTTAGAAATTTGAATGTTTGAGACAATATTTAAAATGTTTTGATAAACATTTTCATCAACGTCATCAAACTCACCTTCTAAAAAATATTCAGAATAAAATGTATTTGTTTCAGAATTATTATTTGAAATACTTGCTAATAAAGGTAGTAATTCATTTTCTTCATACTCTAAAATTCGTTTAGTTGGTGCATAAACTGTTTGAATTTCCTGGGTTGTTTTTGCATTTAAATAAAAATTTTTATGATAAGTATCTAATACTACATCATTAGCTTTTGCACCTTTTTCAAAATGATCTATCACATAAATATCTTGACTGTCTAAATCATAATAAGAAATTTCTTGATTATTAGATTTAGCAAATACTAATTTTTTGATAAATAAAAAACCGATATCATTTTTAGCTAAAATAATAACATTAAAATCTTCTTTTAACTTAAATTCCACACCTAATATTAATTTAAAATCATATTCCTGTTGAAATTTTCAAAAAAATTGTAATGCATGGAAATTTTCAAAATCAGTTAATGTTAGATACTTAATATTTCTTTCTTTTACTAATTTAAACAATCTATCCAAACGTATTGTAGAATGTAAAAATGAATATTCTGTATTTGTATGCAAATAAATAATTTCTCTCATAAATTAATTTTATAATATTTAAAAATTTTGCTACTAAAATTAATTAAAAACCTAGTTAAAATATTACCTAAATAAAAAAGTTTGCATAATTTATGCAAACAATTACGGGATATTTTTTTGTTCTTTTTCCAATGAATAAAAAGCATAATTTAAATTAAGTTTTTCAACAATTAAATCATCAAGATTATTAAGCGGATTTTCAAAAACTACTCTAATTCTTTTTGATTTTAACAATTTAATAATATTGAAGCATTCATAAAAAACGGTTCAATCATTTAAACGTTGCGAAATTTTTTGCCCAATTATTAGAACTCTTAATTTATCAACTGTATTAATAATATTAATTAATGTACGGTCTATGTCTTGGATATATAAGGCTGTATAAACATTATTTTCAGAATTATGCATTATTTTTTCCCTAAGCTCTTCAGTTAAAAAAGAATTATTCTCAGCATAAACAAGACATATTGGCTTATTGGTTAAAGGGGTAAAATGTGGATCTAAAAACACTTCTTGAGAAATTTTTACCATAGAATTCAAAGAATTTTCGTGTTGAATTTCAGAAATGTAGTTATATCAAATAGTTTGATATTTGTATTCTAAATAAGGGATTTTCTTAAAAAAACTAGCTCATGAATCAGAAAGTACTCCTTTTTTCAAATCACATTCTAATAAAAATAAGTTTCCTTTTTCCTGGGTTTTATACTTAACTATCATTGACTTTTTAATATCAAATTCACCATCAGATGAATTATTAATAACATGATACTTGTTTAAATTATGATTAAATTCTAAAAAGTATTCATTTTTAAAAATTGTTTCATTTAGATTAATATATTCATCAATTTCATTTGGTTTATTATAAATATGATATAAAGAATATTTTAAAATGTTCTTGATTCTATTTAAATCATTATTAGTTTTTATTTCATAATAAGTAAAGCAGGTTGCAATGTTAAATAATTTATTTAAAAATCTATTTTTAACCACTTTCTTTACGATGGCGTTTACCTCATTTAATTTCGATTTTCAAGGATTTTTAATAATAAAATAAATCATTCCTTCATCGTTAAAATAATATGTTTTTTTATAATTTAAATTAAATAATAAGAATATTTCATATATATCTATTTCTGTTATTTCTTTAAAATAAAATTCTGGTTTTAAAAGCATTCCGATAACTAAATTATTTTGCGATTCTAGTTTAAAATTCTCCTCCCTAGCAAAGTTTATTGATTTAAAATTTTTTGGTTTTTTTGATGATTTTGCCCATTTTAATGAGCAAATGTAATCTCTTGTAGAATTTTGTGAAATTACCACTTTAAATGAGCGCATATTTGTGATTGTTTTATCAATTAATAGAATAAATTTTTCAACTAAGGTAAAATTTTTGTGATATTTTTTATTAATATTGACTTCAATGGTTTCAAAATTATTTTCAGGGATAAAAGTTTCGAAAACTCGATTAAATTTCTCAATACTCTTTTCATCAAAATATTCTAAAAAATCATTTAAACTTAAATAATTAAACTCTTTAAAATTACTTTTTTTACTATCAAATATTGTTGAAACAAAAGAATAGCTATTTGTTATTCTTAAAACTCTATTATTAATTTTATCTACTTTAAAAATTATTATTCCTGATGATGAACGATAGTAAATATATAAGATTAAAGTAATGCCTAATGCTGAACCGATAATAAAGAAAAATACTAAAATAATAATTATGATGTCAAAATAATTCATATTACCTACTAATTAACCTTATTGAATTATGCATTTTATTTAACGTTCTTTCTTTTCCATCATTATGAAATTTAACAACAATATCATTTGATGAACGCGACTCAATAACTTCGCCTTCACCAAAAATTATATGTGAAATAATATCACCAACAATAATTTTTGAGTTCTTAAAAATTGCTTCTGGATCATCATCGGTTGGTACATAATTAGATTGATCTTGTAATAAAATTTTATCACTTGTATTAATGCCCATTTCATCAAGAAATTGTGATATTTCCTTATGCATATTTGTACCAATTATTTTTCCCCTAGATGATGATAAAAATAATCTTTTCTTAGCTCTGGTCACTGCCACATAAGCTAAACGTCTTTCTTCTTCAAGTAATTCATTAGTAGTCTTATCTTTTGAATTATTTATAAAATCGCCTTCTTCAAATATTCTAAGACTTGGAAAAACTCCTTTATTAAGACCAACTAAAAATATATTGTCATATTCTAATCCTTTTGCTGAGTGAATGGTCATTAAAGTAACATAATTAGTCTCATTATGAAATTCATCAGTAACAGATAATAAATTAATCATATTTAAATAATCTTCAATTGTTTTTCCAATATTTTTCTTTTCTCAGGTTTCTATCGATTTGATTAATTCTTTAACATTTTCTTTTGCTGTTCCTCTTAAATTCTTATTATTTTCTATACTATCATAAAAACCAATTTCATTTAAAAATGAATCTAAAATTCGATTGATTCTATTTGTTTTTGATGCTAAAATTTTTTGATATTTAATTATGCAACTCATAAAAGGGTGTAATTTATTAATAATAAAATCCTTGCCTAATTCTTTTACATTAAGTTGTTTAAAATGATCTTTTAATGCAAAAAATATTGTTTTTCCTTTTTTGCGAGCAAATTCTCTAATTTTTGTTAATCTAACCTCACCAACACCACGGTTTGGAACGTTGATTATTCTTTCAAGTGAAATTTCATGTCCATCAAATAAAACTCTTAAAAATGCTAATGCATCTTTTATTTCTGCTCTTTGATAGAATTTTATACCATTAATAAATTTATGTGGAATATTTTCTTCTACCAAAGCTTGTTCAAAAACTCTTGAATAATAATTAGATCTAAATAAAATCGCAATTGCTTTTAATTGATTTTTTTGTTTTTTCAATTCATTTATTTTGTTAACAACTCATCTTGCTTCGCCTTCTTCATTAAAACTATGAAAAAACTCAGGTTCGATACCTTCTTCATTTTCAGTAATAAGATCCTTACTATATCTCATTTTATTATATTTTATTAGCTTATTAGCTGCTGCTAATATTTTTTTTGTTGAACGATAATTTAAATCAAGAATTATAGTGCGAGAATTAGAAAATTCATTATCAAAATTTAAAATTAAACTAACATCAGCACCACGTCAATTATAAATGGTTTGATCAGGATCCCCAACAATAGTTATGTGAGTTGAATCGGTATATAGCATTTTTACAATTTCATATTGTAAAACAGAAGTATCTTGAAATTCATCAATCAAAATATATTTAAATTTTTCCTGGTATTTTCTTAAAATATCAGGTCTTAATGTAAATAAACGATGAGTTTGAATAACTAAATCATCAAAATCAAGAGAGCCTTGTAAAGCGAGTTCATTAAGATATTCTAAATAAATTTTGGCAAGAATAGTTGGTCTTTTTTCACGATTAAGTACATTAGCAAATTCAGCAGGGTCTTCAGAAAAGTTTTTAGCTCATGAAATATATTGTGCTGATGTTTTATAACTTATTTCATGCGGAGTTATTTCTAATTTATTATAAATTCTTTTAAAAATTTGTTCTTTATCATTTTCATCAACAATATAAAAATCAGTATGGTATCCTAGAACACGTATTTCTTTTCTTAAAACACTAGTACAAAATGAGTGAAAAGTTAAAACGTTTAACTTTTCTTTATTTTGTTGACAATATTTTTCAATTCTACTAATCATCTCTTTTGCTGCTTTATTAGTAAAAGTAACAGCTAAAATAGCGCTAGGCGGAACATTTAAATCATTAATTAGATAAGCTACTTTACGAGTTAAAACTTTTGTTTTTCCGGTTCCTGCACCAGCCACAATTCGTAAAGGTGCTTCAAAAAATACAACAGCTTCTCTTTGCTTTTCATTTAAATCACTTAATAAGTCAATTTTTTTCAAAATCATGAGCAACCTTTCTTAATTTTTATTATTAATGTACCTAAATTTTCTTTTTTCATAATAAATTGGTGTGAATTTAACGATACTATTTTTAGTATATTTTTTATTTTCTACAATTCTGCTACTTGTCAAAAAGTCGATTATTGAAAGTCTATTTGCTTTAAAAATATTAAATAAATAGCCAAATGTGTAAATTGAAAAAATTATAGATAATAAAATAACAACTACTTGAAGCACAATTTTATGATAAATATCATCACGAATTTTTAAAAAAATATGTCCTCTTTCATTTACAACTACAAAGCTTTTTTCAGATAAAAAAATCATAATAAAAAGCATAACAAATGTTAAATAAAAAGAGACAAAGACATTTCTCAATAAAATCATTTTAATGGTAAATTTCTTAGTTCCTGAATCGATTATAATTAATTTCATAATTAATAATCCAAACGTTCTACCTTTAATAATAATTGGAATTATCAAATAAAAAACATTAATACAAATTATTATTAATACAAAACCTCCATAAAATGAAAATTTACTTATTTCTTGATTATTTTTATTAGAAAAAGAAATAAGATAAAAAAGTAAAATGATTAATAATAAAGATAATACTAAATCAATAATATTTGCTACGAATCTTTTAATAAAACTTGAGTTTTTGTACATTAGACAAGTTGTTTTAAAATTTTCTTATTTTTCATCTTACTTATCGGAAACAGCATTAATGTTACTTCTTCATTATTTCTTGAAAAATAAGGATTAGTAAGTAAATAATTTTCTGCTTTATAAAATGCCTCTAATTTTTCTAAAAGTTCTAAGTGTTTAGCTAATAATAATTTGCTTCTTTTTTCATGAATTTCTTCTTTTGTTTTATAAATATTTTTATACGTAAAACTTGTTTCTTTCAAAAAGCCTGTCATTAAGAGTTTCAAAAAATAATATTTAGCATAAGTGATTTCCTCAAATAGCTTGCGATTCATATTAAGTAAATATTTCTCAAGTTCATCAAATATATTAAGGACTCTTTTAGAATTTAATCACATATCAGCAGGAAAATATTCACGATAAATTTTAAAATCTAAATAAGTATAACTTTTTGCTTCAAACAATAAAATATAATTTAATTCAATGCACAATTTAGTATCATTAGTATTTTTTAATTTAAATTTCATTACTTTTTGAACCAATGATTTCTTAAATATTTTATTAAAAATAAATGGGAAAACATAAGCGAATGGAAGAGGATTTTTAGCTAAATCAATTCTACGATCATTTATTAATCTCGCTTTTGGTTTTCAAGATATTGAACCATTAAGTCTTGGTTTGAATTCCAAAACATCAACATTATACTTTTCAGCATTTTTAATCATATTTTCAATATAATAATACTTAATTAAAGTTATATCAGTATTAAATACTGTTATATACTCTCCCTTTGCTAATTTAAAGGCACTAAGAAGATTATATTGATAACTATTAGTCTTTGAATTATAAATAACTTGTAATCTATTTTTAAATTTTTCAAAATAATTAGTTAATAATGAAATAATCTGTTTATTTTCAGATTCTTTTCCATTTAAACATAAAATAATCTCAAAGTCATTTGAGGTTTGAGATAATAATGAATCTAAATATTTTTTTACATTTTCAACGTTTTTTGTAACTAATGACACTAAAGATAATTTCATTTGCACCCCATAATATATCTAATATTTTACCATAATATCACTCAAAATCCTTATGTTTTTTGCAAAATCATGTTTATATATCGACTTAGTACTTAAATTTTTTGCAAAAAAACTAAAAAGCTTTTTAGACAATTTAGTTTAATTATTTCTTGACATATTACTTGTGCTTTTTGAGATTTCTTTATTAAATTCTTTTTCTAATTCATCAACACTTTCTTTAAATGTTTTTGTAAATTCTTTGAGCTCATCAACTGTTTTTGTTGGATCATTGATAAAAGTTGAATACTTTGTTCCAAGATCATTGATTCTTGATTCAAACTTATCCAAAATTCCTTGCGTCATATTTGCTAATTGGATAAGTTTATTTAAAATTTGTTTTGACTTATCAATCTCTTCTTGCATTTCACTAGTACCAAGATTATTTTCGTTTAAAATATTAAAATACGTTTTTTTAAAATTTATTCAACTATCTAATAACTGTTTTCTAGCTTGTTTTGATACATTTGATGATCCTAAAAAACTATTTTTATTAGCTTTAAAATTTGAAATAAATGCAGCAACTTGAATTTTATAAATATCATCATTTTTAAGACTATTTATAAAGGCTTCATTTTCATTTATATCATTTTCAATTTCATTAAGATCAACTTCAGTTACATCATTTATTGTTTCACTTGAATACACTTGTTTTAAAACTGGTTTTTGCCCAATTGATAAAGTGAAAATTTTCTTTTCACCTTTTGCATTTTTTACAATAACATTTGCAACTAAATAAGCTTTTTCATCTCATTGAACTACTTTGGTTATTAATGCAGTATATTCTAAATATTGATTCTTTTCATTAACTTGCAATTTGCCTTTTAAATAATCATCTATTTTACCAATAAAGGGGATTTCCAATACTTCATTTTCTCTTAAAATATTTTCAGCACTTTCATTAACTTCAAATTTAATTGACTCGGGGAGCTTTTCTGATTCATGATTATTTTTATTCTCATCGTTTAAACTTCCGAAAATTGAAACTTGAACTTTTTGATTAGGATTATCCTTTACAGTACCTTCATATTGCATAATTGCATCATCAACTTTTTCAGTATTATATTTTGCATCAAACACAACTTCTTTGCCTTCTATTGGTTTAGATAAATATGTAGATACCATTTCATCTTTTTTAGCAAAATAAATCATTATAAGTGGTGGTTGGAATGTTTTGATAGTATATTTTGAAGCAACTAATTTCGAAAGCTTAGGACCAAGTATTTCTTTAATCTTTAAATTATTGTTTTCACTACTTGTATCTTGTTTTGCTTGAATATCCTTGCTTTCTTCTTGTGGAGTTTTAGAAGATTCATTATCTTCTTTTGGTGTTTTAGATCCTTTGCTTGTATCATTATTTTTAACACTAGTACATGAGGCAGAAACAATAAAGGACGCAAATGAGCTTGAACCTATTAAAATGTTTAGTATTTTCTTCACTTTTTTCATAATATTTCCTTTCAAATAAATATAACTTAATACATTAGTCCTTAATTATCTTACTATTAAGATAATTTTATTATTTTCCGAATTTGAAATGACATATGTCGCCATCCCTCATTATATATTGCTTTCCTTCTTGTCTCATTTTTCCAGCATTTTTTGCGCCTAATTCTCCATTGTATTTAATAAAGTCTTCAAAAGCAATAATTTCAGCTTTAATAAATTTCTTCTCAAAATCGGTATGAATTACACCAGCACATTTTGGAGCTGTTCAACCTTTATGATAAACTCAGGCTCTTGCTTCAATCTGCCCTGCTGTAAAATAAGTTTCTAAATTAAGCAGCTCAAAAGCTTCTTTTGTTAACAAATCAAGTCCACTTGTTTTTATCCCATATAAATCCAAAAGTTCTTTTTTTTCATTTGGATCATTGATTTGTACAAGTTCAGATTCAACTTGTACAGAAATTGGCATTAACTTTTCATTTGGTTTTAATGATTCTAATAATGATTGATATAGGGAATCATTTTTATAATTTAAATATTGTTCATTTCCCAAATTAGCAACATATATTATTGGTTTATAAGTTAATAAATGGTATCCCTTTATATATTTTGCTTCATTTTCATCGAGTACTACATCACGAGCCGGATGGTTATTTTCTAAAGCCTCTTTAATTTTTAATGCTGCGGTTTGTTCAATAATTGCATCTTTATCACCTGATTTTGCTTTTTTAGCAACTCTATTTAAAACATTTGTAATTGTTTCAAGATCTGCAAAAATTAATTCATAATTAATAACATCCTTGTCACGAACGGGGTCAACTGAGTTAGCTACGTGCATAATATTTTTATCTTCAAAGCATCTTATCACGTGAATAATTGCATCAACTTCTCTTATATTTGCTAAAAATTTATTACCTAAACCTTCGCCTTTTGAGGCTCCTTTTACTAGTCCAGCGATATCAACAAAATCAAAAGTTGCTCAAATTATTTTATCAGGTTTAACAATACTTGCAATTTGTTCTAATCTTGGATCAATTAGCGGAACAGAAGATATATTAGGCTCAATTGTAGTAAAAGCATAATTTGATGCTTCTACTTGTTTTTTTGTAATTGCACTAAATAAAGTGCTTTTACCAACGTTTGGTAATCCAACAATTCCAGCTTTTAAAGACATATTTCTCCTTTTACATATTTATAATCTATTTTACTTTAAATTTGGTAAAATTTTAAAAAATAGTTGGAAGGTAAAACATGAATATCGAAACCTTAAAATCTTGGTATAGTTTCTACACAAATGAAGGGGTCTATAACCGTTCTTTTGAGACATTTATAACTGAAATAAAAACAAATAAGTCACTATATGAAAAATTTATTAAAATGCCAAAATCAACAACATCAGGAATTAAGTTTTATGGTGATGATGATTATGGATTTAATCAGATAAACTTTTTTACCTTAATTGCTATTATTCATATTTTTAATAAAAATTATGACTTTACTAAAAATAGAAAGATTATTATCGGATTCAGTCATGACTCTCCAAAAATTCAAAAATTGAAAGATTTTTTAATTAGATTTTTAAATAGAAACAAATTTCAAGTTTTTATACATAATGCTAATTTTGTTAGTGAATTTTTAATTAATGAAACCACTAAAACCTGGGATATTAAAAATGGTATTTATCTTAATTATGATGAAAATACCAATAAATATTACTTAAAAATCTATTACAACAATCATGAAATAAGTATCGAAGAGCAAAAATCATTTATTGCTGAACTATTGCATTTTAAATCCAATATTGTTTTAGGAAAAATAAAAGAACACCAAACTTTAAATATAGATAAAATCATAAACTTCTATTCTGAAAAATTAATTAAAGATAACATAGAAAAACTCCAAAAAATTACCAAAAAACCATCATTTACTGTATATACATTAATTTCAGATGCTGAAACAAGTTATATTCTTAATAAAATACTAGTGAATGCAGGTTTTAAAGTTCATAAGTTAAGTCAAATATATAAAAATTTGCATAATTTAAATGAAGCTAATTTCAATTTCTTTAAAGCATTTAAAATTAATTCTTATAAGGCTGATATTTTTATATTTATAAATAGTTTTAATGAATTAAAAATATATGTTAAAACGAAAAATAAATATGTTTTGCTAAATGAAGAAGATCTAATTTTTCTATATATAAATAATTATTATTTAACATGAAAAAAAATAGGTATTTTAAATAAAAACAAAATTTATATTCCATTTTACGCTTCTAAAAATATCTTTAATTTGTTTTACAGATTTTCAATTCCATATGAAAAAAATGAAGATATCTCAAATAATAATGTTTTATTAAGCTACTCTGATAATAAGTTTTCAAATAATTTATATAATAATTTAGATTACAATAACATTCCGTTTATTATTAGATTTTGTTTCATTTTATATAATTACAAAATTAACAACAATCTTTTTGATTATAAATATAAAAAAATGAAAGAAACTAATAAAAATGTATTTTTACTAAACGATAACATTAAAATGGATTATAACATTAGTTTAGAAGTGGTTAACTCATACTTTGAAGGTGATAAAATTTATCACAAAAATAGTATTATAAAAATTAAAAAACTTGATCAAAAAAGTCGAAATGAACATAATTTATTAGAGGTTAAAATAGGAACAAAAAAATGAAATTTTCTTTGTTACTTATTCTTTAATTTTAAGAAAAATTCTTTAGTAACAAAAGCGGAAATCGAACTTAATAATGAGTCTTCAAAATTTAATAGAATTATTAATAAAATTAAATTTTGATGGATTTTTAAACAATTTATAAAAAACATTAAACAGTTAAAAAATCCCAAAAAAGGTTAAAAATGAAAAATGAATTCAGCAAAAGAAAAATTTTATCTATGTATTTTAGATATCAATTTAGTTCAAAAAAGTTATATATAGTTTTAAGTAGTTTTATAATAGTTTTTTGAATAATTGTTTTAATTTATCATCTAACTAATGTGAATAAATTAAATTATATTTTTTTAAATTCTATAGCGATTGCAAGTATTGTTTGTTTTGTACTTTCTTGACTTGCTTTTGGTTTAAAAATAGGTTTATTATCAAAGACCATAGATAAAATACGCAATGGGTCACCAGAATTTCAAGAAAGAAAAGAAAAAAGTATTTTGGAAAAAATGACAGAAAATGAAAAGAGAATCTATCACGAAACAAAGATCCGTGAATTTGAATATAAAAATAGCTTCGCATATAAAACATCATTTCCATATTTTTTTAATTGTTTAATCTTTACAATAATTTTTACAATAATAACTATTCTATCTTATATATAAAATTTATTACTGCAGAATAATAACAAGTGTATTCGAGTTCTTTAATTTCATATTTTTAATATATTAAATTAAAGAACTAAAAATAAATTAAAATATTCAGTTTATTTTTAATGATAAATACTAGATAAATACATTGTCTTTTATTTGTTAAATAAAAGACTATTTTTTGGTATAATATGTCCATGTTAGATATAAAGAAAAATATGGATGAAATTGTAAATCATTTAAAAAACACAGGTTTTGTTTATCAAGGTAGTGAAATATATGGTGGATTATCTAATACATGAGACTATGGACCGCTCGGTTCATTATTAAAAGATAACATCCGCGATCTTTGAAAAAAAGAATTTATTTTCAAAGAATCCAATAACTTTTTAATTGATTCTAAAATTTTAATGAACCCTCAAGTTTGAATAACTAGTGGTCATGTTTCGAATTTCTCTGATCCATTAATTGAAAATAAAGTTAATGGAAAAAGATATCGTGCTGATAAATTAATTCAAGAAATAGATCCTAACTTAATTCCTGAAAAAATGACTTTTGATGAAATGAAAGAATATTTAGAAAAACACCTTCCAAAATATGAAGGTTCAAAAACCACTTGAAGTGATATTAAACAATTTAACTTAATGTTCGAAACATTCCAAGGTATTATCGAGGGAAATAAATCAAGAATTTATTTAAGACCTGAAACAGCACAAGGAATATTTGTGAATTTTAAAAATGTGCTCAGAACAGCAAGACCAAAATTACCTTTTGGAATAGGCCAAATAGGAAAGAGTTTTCGTAATGAAGTGACCCCTGGAAATTTTATCTTTAGAACAAGAGAATTTGAACAAATGGAATTAGAATTTTTTACTAAACCAGATGAAGCAGAAAAATGATTTAATTACTACATACAAAAAGCTCATGAATTTATTTTAAAAACAGGTATTAAATCTAAAAACGTTCGTCTTAGGGCGCATGAAAAAGAGGAATTATCACATTATTCAGCAGGCACAACAGATATTGAATATAACTTCCCTTTTGGTTGAGGCGAATTATTAGGAGTCGCTAATCGTACTGACTATGATTTAAAATCTCATTCAAAAGCAACTAATGAAAACTTAGATTATTTAGACACAGAAACAAATTTAAAAATATTTCCATATGTAATAGAACCAAGCATTGGATTAGATCGTTTAATGCTTGCTGTTATTTCAGATGTATATGAAGTAGAAAATATTCAGGAAAATGACACTAGAATTGTTTTAAGATTTCCATATCAAATCGCACCATATAAAGTAGCTGTTTTACCCTTAATTAAAAAACTTTCTAATAAAGCAAAAGAAATTTTTAATAACTTACTAGATAAAGGATTATCTGTAATATATGATGAAACTGGTTCAATAGGAAAAAGATATCGCAGACAAGACGCTATTGGAACATATTGATGTTTAACAATTGATTATGAAACTTTAGATGATAATACTGTGACATTAAGAAATCGTGATACAATGCAACAAATTAGAATTAAAATAGATGAATTAAACAAATATTTATAAAAATGCCTAATTTAGATTTTAAAAAAATAAATGAAGAAATATTAAACTCCATCGACATTGTCAATCTTATTTCAAGTTATATTTCGCTAACTAAAAAAGGAAATAATTACATTGGTTTATGTCCATTTCATCAAGACACTACACCTAGTTTCACTATTTCACCAATTAAAAAAATTTACAAGTGCTTCTCATGTTCTGAAAGCGGAAATGCAATAACATTTGTTAAAAAATATTTAAATAAAAATTATTATCAAAGTCTCGAATTCTTAGCAAAAGAATTAAATTTAAATTATGACTTTAGTGCATTTTTAAACTCTCATCTTCCTCAAATGACTGATGAAGAGCTCGAAATTACAGAAGCTTTAAATGTAGTGAATGCATTTTATAAAATTCAAATTTTTAAAAATAGCAAAGCACAAGAATATTTAGCTTCACGAAATTTGCTTGATGATGAACTTAGAAAAAAATTTGACATAGGCTATGCACCTGAAAATGAGCTTATTGAATATTTTTCTCAAAATACAGAACTAGATAAAAAAATACTATTTCAAGCAGGTTTAATTAATGATAATTTTAAAGAACTTTTTAAAAATCGGATAACTTTTGGTATTAGAAACTCATATGGCAATATTGTAGGTTTTAGTGCTAGAGTTTTAAATAACCAACAAAAACCAAAGTACTTAAATTCACCTGAAACAAAACTTTTTAATAAATCACAAATTTTATACAACTTCTTCAATGCAAAAGAACACATTGAAAAAAATAAAGAAGTAATCATTGTTGAAGGATTTATGGATGTTATTGCGCTAGATAAAGTTGGAATTTATAATTCTGTTGCATTAATGGGTACTGCTCTTACACTCGAGCATCTTCAACTAATTAAAAAATATCAAATTGCACTTTTTTTAGATAATGATGAAGCCGGAATTCAAGCAACATTAAAATCAATAAAAACACTTTTAAAAAATAAAATATATGATGTTTTTGTTATAGTTAATCCTTATGATAAAGACCCTGACGAAATCCTTAATAATGAAGGAAAAGAATCTTTGTTATGAATCTTTAATCAAAAAACATCTTGTATTGACTTTTTAT
Organism: Mycoplasmopsis cynos; assembly: GCF_900660545.1. Classification (NCBI taxonomy): domain Bacteria; kingdom Bacillati; phylum Mycoplasmatota; order Mycoplasmoidales; family Metamycoplasmataceae; genus Mycoplasmopsis; species Mycoplasmopsis cynos. Next base: position 539,936 of record NZ_LR214986.1, read on the forward strand.
ATCAAACATTAGTGAAATCTCATAACCTAAATAATAATTACAATTATTCAACTTTAAGTTCGTTTATAAATGAAATATTAGATTATTATATTTATTTAAACAAAGATCAAAAAAATTACATTGAAAATAAAATTAAAATTGAATTTAATTTTGATTTATCTAAAACTTATAATAAGATTGACACAAACGCAAATGCTTTTATCGAAAGTGATTTTTATGATTATTATTATAATAGTCCTCAAGAAATATACATAGATCAATCATATAATAAATTTAAAGATATCTTCGCAACGAACATAAGACTTAAATTTTTAATGTATTTTGTTTTAAAACCTAATTTAGCAAAAAAATTTTATGAATTAGATAATTCTGCGATAATTTTTAGCAAACCAGATGATTTATTTAAAGCATATGATAAAATTAAAGACTTATCATACAATTATTTTGAATTATTAAATTCCCGAGCAGAACCTACCATAGATGAAATAATAAAAAACACAAAAAACCAAATGCATACAATTATAAAATCTATCATCAAAAAAATTTCACCAGAACTAAATGATATTGAACTAAATAATTTTTATGAACAATATCTTGATGAAATTAATCAAGTAATTATTGATAATTCTGGAAAAGTTTCTTTAAGCCCGCTAATCCAAGAATTAATTGATGTTTATAAATTTGAAAATGAAGCACTAAACATAGTTCCAAGTCCAAAACAAAATTCAAATTTAATGAAAGAGCTTAAAAAATTTAAAAATACAAAAATATAAAGGAGCATAATGAAAAAAGAATTTAAACCTTTTATAACTTTTTTGAACAAAGAAAAAAAGAGACTTAAAAAAGATTTTTTAACTCAAGAAGAAGTTATGGATGCCTTATTAGCAAATTCATTAGAAGTTCAAGATGAGCAAATGGATGATTTATTAGCAGAATTAATTGCAGAAAAGATCTTAAAAAATGATAATGACTTGCACGATAATGATGACGTTAATTTCGATGATTTTCAAAATGAAATTTCACAATCAAAATTTACAAAAAATAATAAAAACTTTGATGATGATGATTTTGGAACTCTAGAAGTTAAAAGTTTTGATGAATTAGATGATAACGAATTAAATCTTGATGAAGATGATGAAGATGATGATTACATTGATGAAGATCTCGAAAATCTTGGAAATTGAGATGATGAAATATCATCAATAGATAAAATCGAACCAGAAGATAAAGCTGAAGAAGATGATGAAGAAGAATCGCGCGATGATGAAGATGAAAATATATTCGAAGAATATAATGATGACGATGATGAATTCAATATTGAAGATGATATAAACTTTAACAACCCCAATTCGTCAATGCTTCTTAATTTTGATGATAAAAAACCTGAAAACCTATCAAATAAATTAACCGAAACAAATGATATTGTTAAATGATATATGCGTTGAATCGGAAAGTATGGAAAATTGCTATCCGAAGAAGAAGAAAGAGAATTAGCAATCAAAATGATTAAAGGTGGATTTAGCGGAAAAAGAGCTAGAGATACCCTTATCAATAGAAACTTACGTCTAGTAATCAATAATGCTAAGAAATATAAAAATAGAGGTTTGTCATTCATTGATTTAATTTCAGAAGGTAATGCCGGGATTATGAAAGCAGTGCAAAAGTACGATGTATCAAAAGGATATAAATTTTCTACTTATGCTACATGATGAATAAGACAAGCAATCACTAGAGCAGTTGCTGATCAAGCTAGAACCATAAGGGTTCCAGTTCATATGGTTGAAACAATCAATAAGGTTTCAAAAGTTGAAAGAGAACTTCATCAGGAATTTGGATATGAACCTTCTGATGATGAAATTGCTAATAGAATCGGTGGCGGATTCACAGCTGAAAAAGTAAGATACATAAGAAAAATTAATACTGATCCTATTTCATTAGATAAACAAGTCGGAAAAGAAAATGATTCACAATTTAGCGATTTTGTTAAAGATGATATTATAATTAACCCTGTGGACCACTCTTCCAAAGAAGAGTTTAGTGTCATCTTACGTGAAATGATAAATTGACTTGAACCTGATGAAAAAGAATTGATTTGTAAGCGTTATGGTGTTGGTGAAGATGAAAATGGAATCCCTTATAGAGTACATAGTTTAGAAGAAATAGCAAAATCAAGAAATAATGTTTCAAAAGAAAGAATTAGACAAATCGAAAATAAAATTCTTAGAAAACTTAAAAACCACCCAAAATATGGACCGACTCTTAAAAACTTCGCTTAATTATGACTATTAAAAGTTTTATTCAAAAATTAATTAGTTTATATCCGATTAATTGTGCAGAAATTTGAGATCCAACCGGTTACTCAGTAAAATCGCAACAACACAAGAAACTTAAAGGTGTCATATTTGCTATCGATCTTACAAATGATGTATTAGAATATGCAATAAATAATGATTGTAATCTAATAGTTACCCATCATCCTTTTATATTTAATAAAACTTACGAATCGGAATTTTCAAATGCTCCATATAAAAAAGCCGTTTATCAATCTTTAAAAAAAATGCAAATCACAGCATTTTCAATTCATACCAATTATGATGCTGCAAAATATGGAACTTCATATCAAATTCTAAAATATTTAAAACTTAATAATACACTTTTTGATAAAGACTCTCCTAAACATTGTGCAATTTTCGAAAACAAAAACACTTTTATAAATTTAATTAATGCTTTTGATGAAGTTTTTAAATTCAAAAATGCTATAAGAACTAATTTCGAAGTTGATGATAAACATATTTTTCAAAAAATTGCTATACTAGCAGGTTCAGGTTCAATTGAGCAAATTAATGAACTCCACAAAACTCAAAACATTAATCTTTTTATCACAAGTGATATTAAATGAAATGAATGGCTAAATTATCAAGAATTAAATATTAAAATATTAGAAATTCCTCATTTAGTTGAACAAGTATTTTCATGAGCTATATGCGAAGAAATTAAAAAAATTTATCCAAATGAAAAACTATATATTAAAAATATAGAACTACCTTTTTCAAATCTAAAGTAGGTATTTATAATGAAAAAAGTTTTTTCAATAAAAAAAATAATCTTTTTAATAATTCAAACAATTATTGCTGGCGGTATTATCTTCGGAATTGTTTTTTCTACTTTATTTTTCAATAATTTATTTATTTGACTATTGTTAATTGGTCTATACTTATCAAATGTGATTATTATTTTAATTATATATAGTCAAAATAGAAATAATCAAGCTAAATTTAGCTGGATATATTTAATTGTCATAATCCCGGTTTTTGGTCATATTCTCTTTTTCTTATTTGGCCTAGTCGGAAAGAAAAAACTTGAAAGAAAACTAGATTTACTACCTGAATATAAAATATCGTATTATTTAGACAAAATCCCAGCAGCAAAAAATGAAGATAAATCACTTTTAATTAAAAAAGTTCAAAACGGAAAAAAAACTTTATCATATGATGCTAAAATTTCAGTAGAAAATGAAGGATATCGTTTTTATCAAAAATTAATAATTGCTTTAAAAAATGCTAAAAAAAGTATTTTTATTGTTTCGTATATCATTAAAAATAGTGAAATAGCTACTGAAATAATTAATATTCTCAAGGAAAAACAAGCGCAAGGTGTTGAAGTTAAATGATTAATAGATGATTTTGGAGCAATTGGGAAACAACGTAAATACCTTAAAAACTTAATTAAGATAACTTCAATTAAAATCAAAATGATTGGGAAAATATATTATCCATTCATTAATCACTCATCATTCAGTAGAAACCATCAAAAATTCTTCTTAATTGACTCTGAAAAAGTATTTTCTGGTGGAAATAATATCTCTGATGAATATGCATCGTTAGCTCCTAAATATGGTCATTGAATTGATTTAAACTATGAAATAGAAGGTCCATATGTAAATGAATACATTTTATTATTTATTAAGCTATGAAGATTAATTTCTAATGAAAAACTAGATATTCAAAAATACTTAAACTTCGAACAAAAAAAACTTGAGTATAATGCTAGCGGTATATTAATAGCTAATTCACCATCGTATGGTCATTCAAAAATCGAAGATTTTTTCTTATTGGCTCTATCTAATGCAAAAAAAAGCATTAAAATTGCTACACCTTATTTTGCAATAACTAATTCATTAGAAAAGCAACTAATTATTGCATTAAAAAGTGGAGTAGAAGTAACTATTTACTTTCCAGGTTTACCTGATAAAAAGTTTGTTTATAAAGTTGGTTTAAATCAATTAAATAAATTCATTCAATTTGGTTTAAAAGTCAAAATTTATGATGATCATTTTTTACACTCAAAAATGGGTGTAATTGACGATGAAATCGCATGAGTAGGTACTAATAACCTAGATCCAAGAAGTATGTTTTCGCAATATGAAACCGTTGACATTTTAGATGGTAAAATTGTGGAGAAGATAAACTCTATATTTAATGAATATAATAAACATTGTAGTAATTTTCATAAAAAAACTAATGAAGAAAGAAACTACAATAAATTTGAAAATTTTTTCTACGACTGAATAAAAACATTAATTTAATGTGTTATAATTTTTTAGTTAAATAAATATTTATTTTTATATAAAAAAGCGAAAGGTATATATGAAAGAATTTACATGTAAAATCATTGATCCAATTGGACTACACGCTCGTCCAACTTCTTTAGTTACTGCAATTGCAGCAAAATATAAATCAGATGCAAAATTATCATATAATGGACGTGAAGGTAATTTAAAATCTATTATGAATATTATGGCTCTTGGCATTAAATATGGATCAATAATTACTATCAAAACATCTGGTGAAGATGAACAAGAATCAATTGATGCAATTAAAAAAGCATTAGAAGACCATCAATTAATTTAATTCCTGCGTTTTTTAATCAAATAAATAATTGGTTATTAATAATTTAACCAATTTTTTTATGCATTTTTCGACTTGATAATATTCAAAAACATCTAAATTTAAAATATGTACAATAAAGTGTAGAAAGTTTTATACAAAATCTCTAAATAGCAAATATTTAAAATTAGAATATTTATATAAAATGAGAAAAAATATTCGGACAAAATCTAAATATTTTTTCTCTTTTTTGCTTTGCTTATAATTATTTTATTAACAGACTTCAAGCATTTTGTTTAGTTCTTCCCTTTGTAATATCCATTTTATTACAAAGATTTTTTATTTTATGCATGCGTACTTAAAAATAATATTTATTAACATTAATTTGTGAAATAAAAATAAATTTTAGATATGTTTTAGATATTTAAAAATATAAAATTTCAAAGTAATGTTAATATTTTAAGTCTTGAATATAATACTAAAACATCTAATTTACTATTTTATTACATTTTGCTAAAAAAAAAAAAAAAGGAACTTGTTCATTTTGCAAAGTAAATTGATAAGTTTTTATAATGATTGACTACTAAAATTTTCTCGTACTACATACATAACTAATTATTAAATCTATTATTAAGTATTTTTAACATTTTAAGTATTAAGGAGAATAATGAGTAAATACAAGAAAATTTTTAGTGGTCTTGGATTATTATCAATTTCAACTTTAGTTGGTGCTAGTGTGGTAGCTTGTGCTAATAAAAAACCTAAAGCAAGTGATTCTAGCGCAGAAGCAATAGATCAAAACAACAATCAAGGAAATTCAACAACACCAGAACAAGAAAAACCTGGACCAAATGATCAAGGAAATTCATCAAAACCAAAAGAAGGAGAAAATACACCTGGAAATCCAGCTCCACAAGCACCTAAAACACCAGAAAATTCTACTCCTGGAACACATAATCAAGGAAAAACAGAGAAACCAAATGATACTGGAAAATCAAAAGGGGAAGATCAAAGCAAAAAAGAAGGTCAAACAGATATGCCAAACTCAGGAATAAAAGAAAAACCTGAACAAACACCTAATTTAATAACTATCGATAAAAAAGTAGAGGCATTAAATTCATTAGTCGATAAACTTCCTTATCCAACTACCGAGGTTAAGTCAGAAGATGCAACAAGGGCATTTTTGAAAACAAAAATTGAAGCAATTAAGATTAAACAAAATGTAACAAAAGAACAAAAAATAAATGAACTAAATGAACTTGAAACTACTTTTAAAAAATATGAGAAAACAATTAATAAATATAAAGAAATTATTAACAATGATAAGTTTAAATCTAATAAATATGGGGAATCACAAATAAAAGGTTTAAATGGTCGTTTAGCTAAATTATATGGTGAAGACCAAGAAAAATTTAGCGAAGGTGAATTGATTTGAAATATTTATGAAACATTTAGAAGAATATCATTCGGTAAAGATCCTAATAAAAATACTTCTGGTTCAAAAGCATATGAATATGTCATAGTTCCTAATGATGAAAAAGATAAAAACAAAGCAATGTTTAAGATATTAGGTGAAAGTGATAATGAAAAGAAAAAACCTAATTTAACATTAGAACAATTAGAAGCAGAAGTTAATAAAATAATTGATTTTGTTATAAATATAGCCAAAAAGGCGGCTGAATTAAATATAACAAAAATTAATGAATTAATAAAAACTGAAAGTAAAAAACCAACAAAATTAATATCAAAATTAGATCAATTAGCAAAAGTAACTACTCTTGCTGCGATCGATGATGCGATTTCTGCTATGCATAAAACTTATGATGTTTTAAATACTGCAAAAAATAACAAAAAATTAGATGAATTTAGCGAAAAAATAGATAATATTCAGGCAACAGATGCAAATAGTATTAAATCTGAACTTGATAAAATAAAAATAGAAATTACATCACAAAAAAGCACCCCAAAAATGAATTAATCTAAATTTCTTTATTAGAAAAACGCCTTAATTAGGTGTTTTTTCTATCTAATGAATAAAATATAAATTTTAATTAAAACATTGAAAAACTTTTTTAATATAGCCAATTAATTCTGACTATTATGTATTAAAAAAATAAAAATAATTTTACAAATATTACTTAAATATAATGTAAAAAATTAAGTTTTACTATTTTATTACATTTTGCTAAAAAAAAAAAAAAAAAGGAACTTGTTCATTTTGCAAAGTAAATTGATAAGTTTTATAATGGATTGACCACTAAAATTTTCTCGTACTACATACAAAACTAATTATTAAATCTATTATTAAGTATTTTTAACATTTTAAGTATTAAGGAGAATAATGAGTAAATACAAGAAAATTTTTAGTGGTCTTGGATTATTATCAATTTCAACATTAGTTGGTGCTAGTGTGGTAGCTTGTGCTAATAAAAAACCTAAAGCAAGTGATTCTAGCGCAGAAGCAATAGATCAAAACAACAATCAAGGAAATTCAACAACACCAGAACAAGAAAAACCTGAACAAAATGATCAAGGAAATTCATCAAAACCAAAAGAAGGAGAAAATACACCTGGAAATCCAGCTCCAGAAGCACCTAAAACACCAGGAAAACCTGAAGATTCAGCTCCAGAAACACCAGAAAAAGCACCTGAACAGGGTGACGGTTCATCAAATGAAAACTCAGGAAATACTAATGAAACTGATAAAAAAGATAAACCTAATGAGGGTATGAATAAAAAACCAGAAAAACCTGACAAAGATCAAACTCCTCCGGTAACACTAGAACAAAAAGCAACATTACTATTAGCAGAAATTGATAAGAATCCAGGATATCCAAATCCTAAAGCGCATGCTATAATGGTATTAAAAGAAGAAATAGAAAATATTAAAAAAGAAGCTAAAAAAACTGAAGCTGAGAAATTAGCAAAACTCAATGATTTTGAAGTAAAATTAAAAAATATTAAGGATGTTCTTGCAAAAGTAATAAATGATATAGAAGCATTACCATACCCAGGAAAAGAAATTTCTTTAAGTCGAAAGGACGAAAAATCTGCTAAAGAAAAATTTAGAGAAAAGCTTAATTCTCTAACAGAAGTTAATAAAATATCTCAAGTTTTACCTAGCGATTGAAAAGAAAAAATTAAAAAATATAATGAAATCTTTAAATTGTTAAAAGGTTTTATAGATGATGCTCGTCTTAATAATTTACTTAAAAGATTTAAACAAACTGATAACTCAGAAAAAGGTGACTTTACTGAAAGTTTATTAATTTGAAATGTTTATGAAACAGTAAGACGCTTCGCTTTTGAACCCGGAATAAATAAATTAAAAAATAAACAAGTTAAAGATAAATTTAAAAAACAAGCAGAAATATTAAGTGACGGTCAAAAAACAAACCATAATAAAGATATTCATTGGTTAGAAAAAAATATTAATAAACTAAAATCTAATTTAAAAACCGCACAAGCTGAAGATAAAAAAACAGAACAAGCAGTACAATCAAATAATAATCCCACTACAAATAAATCATAATTAAAATTTAATTCAATATTAAAAATAATAGTTTCGAAATGCTCTTCTTAGAATACAAACTCAAGGTACAACATTTAAAATTTGCTAATAAAAAAATAATCATTAATAAAATAATGGTTGTTTTTTTGTAATTTTAGAAATAATTAAATTATTTTTTCATTTTTAAAGACCTATTTCTATTAAAATGAAAAAATATATTTTTGCCAATCATCTAACTAGTATAAAAATAGATTAAATAAATATAATTCATTGCATCCTTGCGCTTGTAATTAAATATATATCAATAAGTTTATATGATTATTCTATTGCTTTTTACAAAAAAAAAAAAAAAAAGGAATCTTAATAGAACGCAAAAAGTATAAAAATATTTAACGGTATTGGATTACTATTAATCACTATGCTAATAAACATTGGTGGTTCTGCTTGCGCTAGCAATAAACTAAAAGCAAATGATATTAAAAAAGATTAACAAAAACGAAGATAAAGATAAATATTCTAAAAATAAAAAACTCCTGAACCATCAAAACAATTAGAATCCTTAAACTCAGAAAAGTTTTTCCGAGAAATAGAAATGCTTGCTTTTAAGAATAAAATAAATTCCGATATCACTGAAGAAGATTTAAAAAGACAAATAAATGGTTCCGTAACAAAGAAAATAACACCCTTATTAAGCAATACATTTAAACAAACAAAAAATCACAAAAAACTAAATAACTTCAAAATTCAAAACATTGTTGAAAATATTACTACGATAATGTTTATAATGAATATGATTAATTATTAAACAAAGATGAACGAAAATTTGATTTTCCATTAAAAGCTTATGATAATTTACCTGCATTTCGTTCAACAAAGAAAAAAACAAAAAAATTGATGCCTTAACATTAAAATCATCTATCAAAAAAGAATCATCAAAGATGAAGATAAAAAGAAAATTCATTTTACTTTTTCAATTTTAGAATCAACTAACGAAGAAACAAATATTGGAATAAAAAATAATCATTCTACTCCTTTCATTAATAACAAAGATCCAGAAAATATCTTAGATTATTTTGAAACCACCTTAAAATTCAAAGAAATTGTTTCAAAAAAGAGTATTAATGATGACGATTTTAGTGGTTCTACTAAAACGCAATTAGATAATGGTGTGTTGCAAAAGAGGAATCATCAAAAGAAATCATTTATAGTAAAGAAATAAAATTAAAATGATTAAGTTGTTCCAAAAGAAAAGAAAGAATGAAAAGACTATATAGCTATTATTAAAGTACAAACACCATCGTTACAAAAAGAAAATACTAATGCATTTAAAAATATTGAAATTATTAAAACAGTCGCACCTATAAAAGATGAAGAAAGTTTTAACGTCATTGAGGGTGATGATGACAAATTATCTGATGGCTCAACTATTGATTTTTATGATAAATTAGGAATACCTCATCCTGGTGAAGAAGATTAATTAGAAAATTCAGTAGTATAAAATAAAATCTCGAAAACATCACAGAAATAGTCCTTATATACTACTATAAACTAAAAATATTAGCATCTTAATGCTAAAAAACAATACTTTATTTTGTGAAATTGAAAATACTCTTAGTTTTAAATGAGTTATATTCATTTTCTTATATAGCTTTTTTTCAAAATACTTATAAATGTAAATTATAGACCTAAAAATAATTTTTTACATTTTATTACATTTTGCTAAAAAAAAAAAAAAAAAAGGAACTTGCTCATTTTGCAAAGTAAATTGATAAGTTTTTATAATGATTGACTACTAAAATTTTCTCGTACTACATACATAACTAATTATTAAATCTATATTAAGTATTTTTAACAATTTTTAAGTATTAAGGAGAATAATGAGTAAATACAAGAAAATTTTTAGTGGGCTTGGATTATTATCAATTTCAACTTTAGTTGGTGCTAGTGTAGTAGCTTGTGCTAATAAAAAACCTAAAGCAAGTGATTCTAGCACAGAAGCAATAGAGCAAAACAACAATCAAGGAAATTCAACAACACCAGAACAAGGAAAACCTGAACAAAATGATAATACTGGTCAAGGCAATGGTTCAAACAGTAATAAACAAGAAGAAAATAAAGGTGAAGGAGGTAAGGGTGATTCAAAACAAGAAAATAAACCAACTCCTACACCGCAACCAAAACCTGAACCAAATGATCAAGGAAATTCAACAACACCAGAACAAGGAAAACCTGAACAAAATGATAATACTGGTCAAGGCAATGGTTCAAACAGTAATAAACAAGAAGAAAATAAAGGTGAAGGAGGTAAGGGTGATTCAAAACAAGAAAATAAACCAACTCCTACACCGCAACCAAAACCTGAACCAAATGATCAAGGAAATTCAACAACACCAGAACAAGGAAAACCTGAACAAAATGATAATACTGGTCAAGGCAATGGTTCAAACAGTAATAAACAAGAAGAAAATAAACCAACTCCTACACCGCAACCAAAACCTGAAGCAAAATCAATGGAATTATTAACAAAAATTAATCAATTACCGTATCCGAAACAAGATGCTAAAGCAAAAGAGTTATTAATAGAAAAAGTTAATAATATAAAAGCAAAAAAAATTTCTGATGAAAAAAAATTTCAAGAATTAGTGGCTTTAGAAACAACAATTGATAATATAAAAGTTGAACTTATAAAAGTTATTAAAGCAATAAATGATCTTCCTTATCCAAAAAAATATACAAATAACAAAGATATTAAAATAGATAATAAAAATAATAAAAATATTATTTTTAGACTAAAAGAAAAATTAAATTCATTAATAGATTTTGAAAAAATTAATAATACCTTACAAAATGAATGGAAAGAAAAGGTTGAAAAATATAATCAAGTATTTAAAAATATTGAAAAATTTATCGATAATACAAAATTAATAAATAGATTTTTAGAAACCGATCTTGAAATTGACCAAAAAACTAAAAATCTAAATGATGAAGAAACTTTATTAATTTATCATATTTATGATACTGTAACAAAAAAATACCATCAAAAAATAAATGAATTAAAACTAAAACCAGATATGAAAAAAACTTATACTGATAAATTTAAATTAATTAATCATGGTAACATTAAAGCAAGAAAACATGATGCTAGTTGATTGCTTACAGAAACAAAGAAAATTATTGATGAATTTAAAAATATAGAAACAAAATCAAAATCAATGACAGTATAAATCAAATAACTAATTAATAATAATTTAAAAAAATCTCTGTCAATATTACTAGACTGAGAAAAATCATTCGGACACTTCCGAGTGATTTTTTCACATATTTAAAAGGAGAAAATTAATGAGACATTTAAAAACAGAAGAATGAGTAAAAATCTTTAACGCATATGATGCATAAAAAAAACACACAAAATAAGTAAAAGTGAATTTGAACAAATTTCATATAAAATACGTAATAAATATTTGACTAAAATCCAATGATTAATATGTTATCAAAGAGAAGAATATATAATTTAGATATGGATATACAATCAAAAACTGGTAAATCGTCTAAAAAAGTAAAGGTTCAGGAAGAAAAAAGAAAATAAAGCCTAATTTTTCTTGAATAAAATCTCTTAATGATGATAAAAAATAATCTCTTATAAAGTATTATTACAGAATAATAAAGGAAAATGATATTAAACCTGATATTTACAATATTGAGGAAATTAAAAAATTTACTTCTGTCCAAAAAGCTAAAGTATTGGGTATTGCAAAATCAACTTTTTATGAAAAGAAAAAGAATAAATTCATTGTTAAAGAGAAAAAATAAAGTATGAAGAAATTATTATAAAAAATTTTTTCAATAATAATGAAAAGTGCAAAAGAAGATTAGCATATTATATTTTTAAAATGCATAATATAAAAATTAACCCAAGAACATTAGGAAACTATATGAAAAAACTTCATTTAGTTACTTTTGTTGGACAAAAGAAGAAGAAAAGAACACTAATGTTAAATTTGAAAATTTAATTAAAAGAGATTATATTTCCTTAAATAATGTAATATATGAAATTGATGTTGCATACATTCCAACACCAAAAAATATCAATCAAAACCACATATATTTATCGGTAATTATTGAACATAAACCAAGTTTGTTACATATGAAATATCATTAAATGATGATATTGAATTAGTATTAAATAATATTTTAAAAACTAGATTTAAAAATAATTTTATTCTACATTCTGATCGCGGTCCTACTTATTCATCTTCTAAGTATGTTGATAAAATTAAAAAAATGAAAAGAAAAATTTCAATGTCTAGAATTGGTAATAGTCTAGATAATAAAGAATTAGAATATTTTTTTCATTTCTTAAATCAGAAATGTTTCCAAATTTTTATCAAACTTGTAAAAATCTTACTTTCAAAGAACTTTCTAATAAAAAAATAAATTTATAGATTGATATAATTATGAGAGAATAAGAGTGAAAAAAGTGTATTAAAAAGGCCTCATAAAAGAGTTTTTTTGTCTATAGACAAAAAATAATTCTAGAGGGCCTAAAAAGTCCAAATATTTTTCCCTGTTTAACACATTTATTTTATTTATTAACATAATATATAAGAAAAAATTAAAAGAGTTGAAATATGCATTAAAATAGTGCAATTTCAACTTTTAGTTATTTTAAAAATGCATTAAAAATGTTTTATAAAATTAAAAAACAAATGTCTAAATTTAGAAAATATAATGGTGCAGAATATTTTATCCACACTAATTCGTAAACCAAGTAATAGAAATTTAATATAAATAAGCACAAATTTAAAAATTTAAAAAAGTATAATTTTCTAAATTTGAAAAACAATACTTTATTTTGTGAAATTAAAAATACTCTTAGTTTTAAATGAGTTATATTCATTTTCTTATATAGCTTTTTTCAAAATACTTATAAATGTAAATTATAGACCTAAAAATAATTTTTTACATTTTATTACATTTTGCTAAAAAAAAAAAAAAAAAGGAACTTGCTCATTTTGTAAAGTAAATTGATAAGTTTTTATAATGATTGATCACTAAAATTTTCTCGTACTACATACATAACTAGTTATTAAATCTATATTAAGTATTTTTAACATTTTGAGTATTAAGGAGAATAATGAATAAATACAAGAAAATTTTTAGTGGTCTTGGATTATTATCAATTTCAACTTTAGTTGGTGCTAGTGTGGTAGCTTGCGCTAATAAAAAGCCTGAAGCTAGTGGTTCTATTATAGAAAACTTAGCAACAGCTAAACAAGAAGCTTTAGCAGAAGTTGAAAAACTTCAAGGGCATGAAAAATATACTGAATTAAAAGAAAAAGTAGATAAAGATGGTGCGACTATTGATGAATTAAATTCAGCTAAAACATCTGCAATCGAGGAATTAAATAATTATAAAAACATAGTTCAAACAGCTATTGATTCAATAAAAGAAGAAACCAGAAAAACTGAACTAAAAACAAAACTAGAAGCAGCAGGTACATACAAAGAATTAAAAGCCATAAAGGATGAAATTTCAACTACACAATCTACTCCTCAACAAACACCAGGTGAAAAAGGACAAAATGGTGAAGGAATGGATACTGAGGATTTAACAGCACTCAAAAAAGAGGCAAATGATGCTGTTGAAAAAATAAAAGGTCATGAAAAATATAATGAATTAAAAGCAAAAGTTGATAAAGATGGTGCAACAAAAGAAGAATTAAATTTAGCTAAAACATCTGCAACCGAAATTTTAAACAAGTATAAGAAAGAAGTTGAAGCCAACTTTGAAGCAATTAAAGATAAAACTTCTATCGAGTCTCAAAAATCAAAATTAGAATCTATCAATAAATATCAAGAATTAAAAAATATTAATGCGGAAATTTTGCCGATAGTTAAAAAAGAATTAAATACAATTGTGAATGAATTAGAATATAAAATGTCAAAAGAATCAACAGCTACAAAAGACAAATTAAAAGAAAAAATTAACAAACTAGATTCTAATTCTAATTATGCACTTGAATATAAGAACATTATCAATTTACGTGAAGCATTAAAAATGAAAAATTCTGAAATTGATTCATTATATAATCTAAATGAATTTAACGAACGAGTAAGACCAAAAGAAAGCGATGACTCTGTAAAAAATTTCTTTAAATCAAAATTAAGCACATTAGATACCGCCGAAAAAATATCCGCATTTACAATACCAGAAGAATTTAAAACAAAATTTAATAAATATAAAGAATTAATAAATGACCCTTTTTGAGGCATTTATGATAATCAATATGGTTTAAATGGTCGTTGACTTATTTTTAAAGGCGAAAATGATGAAAACAAAGATGATGACTTTAAAGATAAATATTCAGAAGCCACATTAATTTTTCATATTTATGAAACTATAAGACAACGTGCTTACAACGCTAAAATTGATAAGCTTAACTTAACTCTTGAAAAGAAAAAAGAATATAAGGACAAAGTTGAAATATTACCAGATGGAAAAACTAATAAAAATAAAACAAAAAATGATAAAAGATATACACATGGTAAAGATATGAAATGATTAGTTGAAAAACTTGATAAATTAAAAGAAGAATATAAGAAAGCAGAGAAAGAAGCAACAAAATCACAAACTTCAGCTTCAAGATAGTTAATTAAATAAAAAACATAAAATAGGAAAAAATATTCGGACAAAATCCGAATATTTTTTCAATAAGAAATGAGAGGTGATATGAGACATATAAAAACAGAAGAGTGAATTAAAATTTTTAATGCTTATGATGCATAAAAAAACACGCGAAATAAATAAAAGTGAATTCGAACAAATTTCATATAAAATACGTAATAAATATTGGATTAAAATCCAATGATTAATATGTTATCAAAGAGAAGAATATATAATTTAGATATCGATATACAATCAAAAACTGGTAAATCGTCTAAAAAAGTAAAGGTTCAGGAAGAAAAAAGAAAATAAAGCCTAATTTTTCTTGAATAAAATCTCTTAATGATGATGAAGAATTATCTCTTATAAAGTATTATTACAGAATAATAAAGGAAAATGATATTAAACCTGATATTTACAATATTGATGAAATTAAAAAATTTACTTCTGTCCAAAAAGCTAAAGTATTAGGTATTGCAAAATCAACTTTTTATGAAAAGAAAAAGAATAAATTCATTGTTAAAGAAAAAAATAAAGTATGAAGAAATTATTATAAAAAATTTTTTCAATAATAATGAAAGGCACAAAAGAAGATTAGCATATTATATTTTTAAAATGCATAATATAAAAATTAACCCAAGAACATTAAAAAACTATATGAAAAAACTTCATTTAGTTACTTTTGTTGGACAAAAGAAGAAGAAAAAAAGAACACTAATGTTAAATTTGAAGATTTAATTAAAAGAGATTATATTTCCTTAAATAATGCAATATACGCAATTGATGTTACATACATTCCAGCACCAAAAATATCAATCAAAACCACATATATTTATCGGTAATTATTGAACATAAACCAAGTTTGTTACATATAAATTATCGCTTAATAATGACACAGAATTGGTTATAAAAAATATTTTAAAAACTAAATTTAAAAATAATTTTATTCTACATTCTGATCGTGGTCCTGCTCATTCATCATCTAAGTATGTTGATAAAATTAAAAAAATGAAAAGAAAAATTTCAATGTCTAGAATTCGCAATAGTCTTGATAATAGAGAAATAGAATTTTTCTTCAATTCTTAAATCAAAAATGCTTCCAAATTTTTATCAAACTTGTAAAAATCTTACTTTCAAAGAATCTTCTAATAAAATAAATGAATTTATAGATTGATATAATTATGAGAGAATAAGAGTAAAAAAGTGTATTAAAAAGGCCTCATAAAAGAGTTTTTTGTCTATAGACAAAAAATAATTTTAGAGGACCTAAAAAGTCCAAATATTTTTCCCTGTTTAACACATTTATTTTATTTATTATCATAATATATAATAAAAAATTAAAAGAGTTGAAATATGCATTAAAATAGTGCAATTTCAACTTTTAGTTATTTTAAAAATGCATTAAAAATGTTTTATAAAATTAAAAAACAAATGTCTAAATTTAAAAAATATAATGGTGCAGAATATTTTATCCATACTAATTCGTAAACCAAGTAATAGAAATTTAATATAAATAAGCACAAATTTAAAAATTTAAAAAAGTATATATTTTCTAAATTTGAAAAACAATACTTTATTTTATGAAATTGAAAATACTCTTAGTTTTAAATGAGTTATATTCATTTTCTTATATAGCTTTTTTTCAAAATACTTATAAATGTAAATTATAGACCTAAAAATAATTTTTTACATTTTACTACACTTTGCTAAAAAAAAAAAAAAAAAAAGGAACTTGTTCGTTTTGCGATGATAAATTGATAAGTTTTATAATGATTGACCACTAAAATTTTTTCGTACTACATAAACAACTAATTATTAAATCTATATTAAGTATTTTTAACAATTTTTAAGTATTAAGGAGAATAATGAATAAATACAAGAAAATTTTTAGTGGTCTTGGCATATTATCAATTTCAACATTAATTGGTGCTGGTGTGGTTGCTTGTGCTAAAACAAAAGTAGAAAAAGAAGAAACTCCAGCCCCAGGAACTAGTGATTCAAAAGACCTAGCAACTATTAAAAATGAAGCTTCAGTAGAAGTTGAAAAGCTTCAAGGGCACGAAAAGTATGCTGAATTAAAAGCGATTATTGATAAAGAAAATGCAACTATTGATGAATTAAATTCAGCTAAAACATCTGCAATCGAGGAATTAAATAATTATAAAAACATAGTTCAAACAGCTATTGATTCAATAAAAGAAGAAACCAAAAAAACTGAACTAAAAACAAAACTAGAAGCAGCAGGTACATATAAAGAATTAAAAGCCATAAAGGATGAAATTTCAACTACACAATCTACTCCTCAACAAACACCAGATGAAAAAGGACAAAATGGTGAAGGAATGGGTACTGAGGATTTAACAGCACTCAAAAAAGAGGCAAATGATGCTGTTGAAAAAATAAAAGGTCATTCAAAATATGATGAATTAAAAGCAAAAGTAAATAAAGATGGTGCAACAAAAGAAGAATTAAATGATGCAAAAACTACTGTAACCAATGAACTAAATAAATTTAAAGAAGAAATTAAGAAATCTATTGAAATCTTAAAAGATGATAAGAAAAATGAGTTAAAAACTGAATTAGAATCATCACAAGATTATGCATCACTAAAATTAGTTTACAACAAAATATTGCCGTTAGCTAAGGTTGAATTAGCTGCAAAAATTGATTCATTGCAATATCCTGATGCAGAACTTTCTAAGCCAACAAAAGAAAAATTAAAACAAAATATTAAAAATTTAACAGTTGAAACATATCCAACTGAAAATAAAAAAATTGATGATTTAAATGTTGCACTAAAAGAAGAAATCAAAAAAATTGATGAGTTATTTAATTTTAGTGACTTAAAAGAAAGTGCAAAACCAGAGACATTAGATCCTAAAAAAAATATTAAGCATAAAGAATCTTATGAAAAGAGAGCGCAAAATTACTTTAAAGCAAAATTAAACACATTAGAATCTGCTGAAATTGTATCAAATGTCATAACTAATGAATATAAAACAAAATTTATCAAATATAAAGAGCTTATTAACAACAATGAATTTCATGGCGGTAATTACGATGATTCAAAAAGAAAAGGTTTAAATGGTCGCTTACTTAACTTCTATGGTGAAGATGATAAAGACAAAACTGATGAATATAAAGATTCTCATTCAGAAGCAACACTAATTTTTCATATTTACGAAACTATTAGACAACATTTTTATAATGTTGAAATAAATAAAATATCAAACTTAACAAATAAAAATGATTATCTAACTAAAAAAGTTAAAATACTAGAAGATGGGAAAACTAATGCAAGCAAAAAAGTTAAAGACAAGAGATTTACACATAATAAAAATTTACAATGATTAATAGATAATCTTGCCAAATTAAAAACCGAACTTGAAAATGCAAAAAAAGAAGCATCAAAAACACAATCTTCAACATCAAGATAGTTAATCAAATATTTTGGTATAAATTATTCACTTATTATTAATATTCTAATTCATTAGAATAAAATATACTATATAAAAATTATAAAAAGTTGAAATAAGCATTCAAAATAATGCAATTTCAACTTTTTTAGTTATATTAAAATATGTTTTATAAACTTAAAAACAAATGTCTAAATTCATATAAAATGCAACAAATTATCTTCTAAATAAATTATTTTGCTTTAAATAATCATATTCTTTAATAGTCTCTTCTAACATCTTAATGCAATATTCATCGCTAAAAGGAATTGTTTCCTGTGAATGAATTCATAAAATAGTTAAATAATACACTAAAATTTTCTGCTGAATTAAATACTCATGCCAATAACTATCATACGCTTGTAAAAATATTTTTTCTTGCTCTTTCGTTAAAAATGAACCACATATAAAATAAGCTAAATCAAAATGTTTATCACCCATTGATGCATACTCTCAATCTATAAACATAATTTTATTTGTTTTTTTATTTAATAATAAATTACCCTTATATAAATCATTATGTAATGGTCTATTATTTTCACTATTAGCTAAGATAGTATTGATTCTACGATAATATTTATTAAGAACATCAATATTAACATTTTTATTCTTTAAAATTTTACGATATTCTTTCACCCTTGCGGCATGGTTTGATTTTGGAAAATTAAGTCCAGAATTATGTAAGGTCAAAAAATTATGTGCTATTTCTTTTAATTGTTCAGGCGTAAAAGTGATTTCCTTTGAATCAATCCATTCTCATTCAATATCTTTTTTAGTATTAGAAATCAATTTAGGAACAAAATCAAGATTAGCTAATATTTGATAATCTATTTTGTGGTTAAAGCCATTATATTTTTTAATTTGATAAAATGTCTGGCCAGTGAAAAAACTTTCATTTGTAAATCCAATTTTAATTTTTTCCATACCCCTCCAATTTATACTTATTATACGAAAAATTTTAAAAAATAAAAAGCTTGACATAAGTCAAGCCAATGCATTGGCGCGCCCGGCAGGAGTCGAACCCGCAACCTTTAGGGCCGTAACCTAACACTCTGTCCAATTGAGCTACGGGCGCATAAATTATTTGGAGGCACTAACGGGATTCGAACCCGCACTCAAGGTTTTGCAGACCCATGCCTTGGCCATTTGGCTATAGTGCCTATGTAAAAACGCTTTAATATTATATTAAATTTTTATTATTTAATAAATAAAAAAACAAAAATATTGTTACAAAAAATAAAACAATTTAATAATAATGATTAAAAAATAACTTAAATATTTTTTAACTATATCACTTTATTTAAAAACTGAAAAAGTAGATACTAATTAATATTAAAATAAATCAGAAAGCATATATAAGTAAAAAATATTAAATGCCTAATATTACATAAGCATAGACTCAAAAGTTAAATTCAATATTATACTACATTTTGCTAAAAAAAAAAAAAAAAAAGAACTTGTTCATTTTGCAAAGTAAATTGATAAGTTTTTATAATGATTGACCATTAAAATTTTCTCGTACTACATACACAACTAATTATTAAACCTATATTAAGTATTTTTAACATTTTAAGTATTAAGGAGAATAATGAATAAATACAAGAAAATATTTAGTGGTCTTGGATTATTATCAATTTCAACTTTAGTTGGTGCTAGTGTGGTTGCTTGTGCTAATAAAAAACCTAAAGCAAGTGATTCTAGTACAGAAGAAATAGATCAAAACAACAATCAAGGAAATTCAACTACACCAGAACAAGGAAAACCTGAGACTCCAAAAGAAGGGACTCCTGCTCCAGAAGCGCCTAAAACAAATCCTGAAACCTCTGAAGAACCAAAAACAGAAACACCCAAAAATCCAGAAATGTCTACTCCTGGAGCAGAAGGACAAGACCAAGGTAAAAATGGTAAATCTGATTCAAGCAAAAAAGATGGTCAATCAAATTCACCAGAATCAGAAATAAAAAAAGAACCAGAAAAAAGTGAAGAAAATGAAGGTAAAAACGTTTCACCTGAAACACCACAAACTCCTCCTAAAACAATGACTGTTGATGAAAAAGTAGAACTATTAAATAAATTCATTGATGATATAGAATATCCTAATAAAAATGCTCCAGCAAAGAAATTGTTAAAAGATAAAGTTACATCAATAAAAAATGAAAATAGCACAAAGAATGATGATAAACTTAAGAAATTAGACAAATTAAAAAATACTCTTGAACAAATTAAAACAAAACTCGCAAATGTTATTAAGGAAATTGATGATTTACCTTATCCAGATAAACCTTCATTAAAAAAAGGCGATGAAGTTAACGCAAAAGATAAATTCAAGGAAAAACTCAATACATTGACAACTGTTGATGAAATTTCTATGGTGGTTCCAAATGGATGAAAAGAAAAAATTCAAGAATATAATAATGTTTTTGCTGAGCTGAACGGTTTTCTTAACAATATTGATAAATTAAAAGCTAGATTTAGACAAACTGATAATGAACCAAACGGAAAATATACTGAAGCAGAATTAATTTGACAAATTTATGAAACAGTAAGACGTGGTCCTTTTGAAAAAAAGATTAATGAATTAAAAAAATTACCAATGGATAAAAAAACCCAATACAAAAATGGTGTTCAAAAATTAATGGATAATCAAAAAACAAATCACCAAAAAGATGTGAAATGATTATTAGAAAATATTAAAAAATTAAAGTTAGAAGCAAAAAAAGCACAAGATGAAGATAATAAAATAAAAATTCAAAATTAAAATAAATTAACTTTATAGGGAACGTTTAATCGTTCTCTTTTAATTATTGAAAAATCATTACTAAGAATTAAGAAATTTAAAGATGAAGAATTCATTTTTTTAAAAAATAAAACAATTCTTTTTAGCTTAAATATAGTCAAATAAGTTATATTTGACATTATATTACATTTTGCTAAAAAAAAAAAAAAAAAGGAACTTGTTCATTTTGCAAAGTAAATTGATAAGTTTTATAATGGATTGACCACTAAAATTTTCTCGTACTACATACAAAACTAATTATTAAATCTATTATTAAGTATTTTTAACATTTTAAGTATTAAGGAGAATAATGAGTAAATACAAGAAAATTTTTAGTGGTCTTGGATTATTATCAATTTCAACATTAGTTGGTGCTAGTGTGGTAGCTTGTGCTAATAAAAAACCTAAAGCAAGTGATTCTAGCGCAGAAGCAATAGATCAAAACAACAATCAAGGAAATTCAACAACACCAGAACAAGAAAAACCTGAACAAAATGATCAAGGAAATTCATCAAAACCAAAAGAAGGAGAAAATACACCTGGAAATCCAGCTCCAGAAGCACCTAAAACACCAGGAAAACCTGAAGATTCAGCTCCAGAAACACCAGAAAAAGCACCTGAACAGGGTGACGGTTCATCAAATGAAAACTCAGGAAATACTAATGAAACTGATAAAAAAGATAAACCAGGTGAAGGAATGGGTACTGAAGATTTAACAAAACTCAAAAAAGAAGCAATTGATGCTGTTGAAAAAATAAAAGGTCATTCAAAATATGATGAATTAAAAGCAAAAGTAGATAAAGATAGTGCAACAAAAGAAGAATTAAATGATGCAAAAACTACCGCAACCAATGAATTAAATAAATTTAAGAATGAAGTAAACTCTGACTTCGAAGCTATTAAAGACAAATCTAACTTAAAAACTCAAAAATCAAAATTAACAGTTGCTACTAAATATCAAGAATTAAAAGCTATTAAAAACGAAATCCTTCCAACGGTTAAAAAAGAATTAAATAATTCTATCGATATATTAGCATATCAAAAATCTGATGAATCAACTGCTACAAAAAAGAAGCTAAAAGAAAAAATAAACATGCTAAGTTCTGAATCTAATTATGCAGCAGAATATAAAAAGATTAAAGATTTAGATGAAGCATTAAAAATGAAAAATTCTGAAATTGATTCATTATATAATCTTGATAATTTTAAAATAAATGTAAGACCATCAGAAAGTAATGCCTCAGTTAAAAGTTTCTTTAGATCAAAATTAAGTGTATTAGATTCTGCTGAAAAAGTATCTAAATTCACTATTCCAACTGAGTTCAAAAATAAATTCAATGAATATAAGAAACTTATTAATGATGATTTTTGAGGTGAATTTACAAATCAATTCGGATTAAATAAGCGTTTAATTCAATTTTATAATGAAGATATTAATGGTAAAACTGATGAATATATATTAGACCATTCAGAAGCTGTTTTAATTTGAAATATATACGAAACAATTAGACAACACGCATATAAATCAAAAATATTTGCATTAAGCAAATTAACAGAGGAAAAGAAAAAAGAATATTTAAATAATAAAGTTGTTGTATTGCCGGATGGAAAAGCTTCGAATCATAATAATAACTTAAGTAACAGATTTGTCCACAATAAAGATATGAAATGATTAGTTGAAAATCTTACTAAATTAAAAACTGAATATGAGAATGCAAAGAAGGAAGTTTAAACAACACAAACATTATCAATTAACTAATTAATAATAATTTAAAATCTCTGCTTATAAATGCGGGGATTTTTCCTTTATACATATGCATTTAACATTAATATATGTAATAAAGTAAATTTTCTATATATTTTAGATATTCAAAAATACAAAAATTTAAAGTATCATTAAATATTTTAAGTCTTAAATATAGTTATAAAGAAAAAAACACATTTTATTATATTTTGCAAAAAAAAAAAAAAAAAAAGGAACTTGTTCATTTTGCAAAATAAATTGATAAATTTTTATAATGATTGACTACTAAAATTTTCTCGTACTACATACAAAATACAAAACTAATTATTAAATCTATTATTAAGTATTTTTAACATTTTAAGTATTAAGGAGAATAATGAGTAAATACAAGAAAATTTTTAGTGGTCTTGGATTATTATCAATTTCAACATTAATTGGTGCTTGTGTGGTAGCTTGTGCTAATAAAAAACCTAAAGCAAGTGATTCTAGCACAAAAGCAATAGATCAAAACAATAATCAAGGAAATTCATCAAAACCAAAAGATGGTGAAAATACACCTGGAAACCCTACTCCAGAAGCACCTAAAACAAATCCTGAAACCTCTGAAGAACCAAAAATAGAAACACCCAAAAATCCAGAAATGTCTAAAGAAAGCCCTGAACAAAATGATAATACTGGCCAAGGCAATGGTTCAAACAGTAATAAACAAGAAGAAAATAAAGGCGAAGGAGGTAAGGATGATTCAAAACAAGAAAATAAACCAAATCCGACACCGCAACCAAAACCAGAACCAAAAGTTACTGTTGAAGCAAAATCAATGGAATTATTGGAAAACATAGAAAAACTTCCTTATCCAAAACAAGATGCTAAAGCTAAGCAAACATTAAAATCAAAAGTTGATGAAATTAAAAATAAAAGTGAAAAAGAAAATAAAAAAATTGAGGAATTAGGTGACCTAAATCAAAAACTTATTCAAATTAAAGAAGCTTTACTTAAAATTTCTAAAAAAATAAAAGATCTACCATATCCAAAATCGAGAGAAACAGATCAACAACTAGCCAAGGATTATTTAGAATCAAAGTTAAATACTTTAATATCTGTTGAAGATATAAATAAAGTTGTTCCAAATGATCTAGAAAATAAGATTAAAAAATATAATCAAATTTTAATGAAGGGGTTTAGTTTAATTGAAAACTTTCCTGAAAAAAATAAAAATGGATTAAATGAACGTTTAGCAAGATTGTATGGTGATGATCACGAACCAAAACTTACAGAAGGTGAATTAATTTGACAAATATATGAAACAATTAGACAAAAAGCATATGTTATAAAAATCAAAGAAATAGTTAAAGAAGTTAAAAAACAAAAAGAATTTTTAGAAAATGAAGATGATGTTAAGGAAATCCCTGAATCAATGAAAATGAACCCAGGTATAAACATTGATCAACTAGAAAAAAGGGTAAGCAAAATGTCTGAGTTAATTGAAAAAGCAAAAAAAGCAAATTTAAATGCGTAAATTTCTCTTTCTACTTCACAATAATATTTATAAAATTACATAAACTTAAAGTGAAAAAAATATTTGGATTTTGTCCAAATATTTTTATTTTTTTAACTAGATATAACTTTTTTTATTTAAATATGTTATTTTCTTAAATCTCTAATATATCATAATAAAATAAATTAATAAAAATATAAAGTCTAATAATAACTTTTAATATTTAAATATAGTCAAATAAGTTAAATTTGATATTATATTACATTTTGCTAAAAAAAAAAAAAAAAAAGGAACTTGTTCATTTTGCAAAGTAAATTGATAAGTTTTTATAATGATTGACTACTAAAATTTTCTCGTACTACATACAAAATACAAAACTAATTATTAAATCTATTATTAAGTATTTTTAACATTTTAAGTATTAAGGAGAATAATGAGTAAATACAAGAAAATTTTTAGTGGTCTTGGATTATTATCAATTTCAACATTAATTGGTGCTAGTGTGGTAGCTTGTGCTAATAAAAAACCTAAAGCAAGTGATTCTAGCACAGAAGCAATAGATCAAAACAATAATCAAGGAAATTCATCAAAATCAAAAGATGGAGAAAATACACCTGGAAACCCTACTCCAGAAGCACCTAAAACACCAGAAAAACCTGAAGATTCTACTCCAAATAAACCAGAAAAAACACCTGAACAAGGTGACGGTTCATCAAGCGAAAACCCAGGAAAGACTAATGAAAATGATAAAAAAGATGAACCAGATGAAGGAATGAAAAAAGAACCAGAAAAACCAGGTAAAGATCAACCCCCTCTAGTAACACTTGAACAAAAATTGCAAGAAACAAATATGAAAATAGAAGTTTTAGGCTATCCGGATAAAAATGCAAAAGCAAAAGCTACTTTAAAAGCTAAAGCTTCAGGTTTTAAAACTATTGAAGATTTAAGTAATTTCGATAAAGAACTTGATGAAATCAAAACAAAGCTTGATGAAGTTAAGTCAAATATTGATAAGTTAGAGTATCCTAATGTTCAACTAAAACCTAATGCGGAAAAATCAGCTAAGGATAAATTTAAGGAAAAATTAAATGATAAAGCTGATGTAAAAAGCATTTCAGAAGTATTACCAAAAGATTGAAGTGAAAAAATCAAAAAATATAACGAAGTATTTAATAAAATTGGAAGTTTCATTGATACTAATGGATTAAAGAAAAGATTTGCTCAAACAGATAGTGCCACAACTGGTAATTTCACAGAAAGTTTATTAATTTGAAATATCTATGAAACAATAAGACCAAAATACATCAAAAAAATTAAAGATTTAAAATTAAAAGATGACTCAAAATATACTGATAAATTTAAAACAATGTTATCAAAAAATCATAAACATGATGCTAATTGATTATTAAAAGAAATTTCAGAAATGATTGATAATCACAAAAAAGCTAAAACTAATTAATTCAGAAATTAAAAATCTCTGTAGAAACAGAGATTTTTAATTTTATTTTTTAAGTTTTTGCAATTGTCGAACAGCGCTTCTAGCTGCTTCTCATAAAATTTCACTAAAAGTAGGATGAGGATGAATAGCTGCTGCTATATCATAAATAGTACTTTCTAAATCCATTGCTAAAACAACTTCTGAAATTAAATCAGTTGCGGATGGACCAATAATATGACATCCAATAATTTCGCCAAATTCCTTATCAACAACAAATTTAGCAAATCCTTTTGGCTCATGAGCTGCAAGTGATTTACCCACAAAAGTAAATTGATGTTTTGCAACAATTACATCTTTACCTTGCGCCTTAGCTTGTTCTTCTGTTAAACCAACTACAGCAATCTCAGGATGCGTATAAATACATGCTGGAACAGTTTTATTTGAATATCTAACTGGCTTGTTCAAAATATTCGAAACTGCGACACAAGCATGTCTATAAGCAACATGAGCTAACATAGCTTGACCTACGACATCACCAATTCCATAAACACCATCAATATTTGTTCTACAATGTTCATCAATAAGTAATTCATTATATTTACCTAATTTAATGCCGACTTCTTCAAGGCCTAATGACTCTGGAACTCTGCCGACCGAAACAAGTACTAACTCTGATTCTATTGATGATTCTTTTTTATTCACCTCATAAAAAATCTTGTTGTTTTCAAATTTAGTTGTAGTAGCATTAACAATAATCTTCACGCCTATTTCTTTAAGATCATTAGTAACCTGCTTAATAATATCCTTATCTAACATCGGTAAAATTTCACCAGTGTTTTGTAAAATTGTAACTTTAGTTCCTGCTGTTGCAAAAACTTGTGCAAATTCACAACCAATAACGCCACCACCGATAATCGTAATCGATTTAGGTTGCTTTTCTAAATTGATAGCGGTTTTTGAGGTAATTAATTTACCTGACTTATAACCCTCTTTAAAACCTGGAAGTGAAAGTTTTCTAGCAGTTGAACCGGTTGCGATAATGATATTTTTAGCATAGTAAACTTTTGAATCAACTTCAATTTCATGAGATCCGACAAATTTAGCTTCACCGAAAATTGTTTTCACTTTATTCATTCTCATTAAAGTTTGAATCCCACTAGTTAATTGTTTAACCACATTCCTTTTTCTTTCGTGCATTTTATCCCAATTAATTTTTACATTGAGTTTTTGATCAATTCCATATTCATTTGCACGATTAACTAAATGCAATACTTCAACTGATTTTAATAATGCTTTTGTAGGGATGCATCCAACATTTAAACAAACACCACCTCAGAATTCTCTTTCAATAATTAAAGTTTTAAGACCAGCACTACCAGCTTCTTCAGCAGCTACATATCCACCAGGTCCTGAACCGATAACAATAACATCAAATTCTTCTTCAATTTTTCCATTATAAACTTTTCCAATATCTTTTTTATGCTCAATTGATTCAATAGAATTTTGTAATACTGAGGTTTGCTCAACTATTTTTGTAGCTTTTGTCAATTCAGAAAGATCAAACAATTGATTTGAAACCTTAACTTCACCAACAACTGATGCACCACTAGCACTTTGTTCTTGTTTTGTCTTTGCAACTTTTAATGACTCTGATGTTATTGATGTAGCATTAGCTGTATCACCATCATCAATTAAGAAAATTTCTTGACCCACATGAATAGTATCACCAACGGTCATTAAAACCTTTATAACTTTTCCGCTTACTGGCGAAGAAATATCAGAAGTAACCTTATCTGTTTCCACTGAAAATAAAGAATCCCCTTCATTAACTACATCACCTTCTTTCTTATAAATTTCAACAACAACACCCTCGTGCAATCCCTCTCCGATATCTGCAAATTTAAATCTATACATATTAAAGTACTCCTAAAATCTCTGGCTTTTCTAATAATTCCTTAATTCTTAAAAGGAATCTTCCGACAGTTGCTCCATCAATTCATCTATGATCAGCAGAAACAGTGAGATTCATAACTTTTCCTGGTACTATTTGACCATTTTTAACAATTGGTTTGTCAATAATTGCTCCTACACCTGCAATTGCTAATTCTGGATAATTAATAACCGGTGTTCCAAATAATGCGCCAATTGATCCGTAATTAGTAATAGTAAAAGATCCTCCGGACATTTCATTTGATTTAATTGTTTTTTCTCTTGCAGCGAGTGCTAAACGAGAAATTTCTTTTGCTAAATCAATAATGGTAAGGTTTTGAGAATCTTTAATAACTGGAACCATTAAACCAGCAATAGTATCAGCAGCAATACCTAAATTAATTGTAGTAGGGTACACAATTTCACTTGTTAATTCATCATATTTAGCTGCTAGAATAGGAAACTCCTTTAATGCTACTATTATTGCTTTTGCAATATATGGTAAAAACGTTAGCTTTACACCAGTTGTTTTTAAAACATCTTCAACAATTGATTTCCTAAGATCTCATAAGTGTGATACATCTATTTCATTTACTAGACTAAAATAAGCAACATTATTTTTAGAATTTATCATTGCCTTTGCGATTGTTTTTCTAATAGAAGTAACTTTAACTCTTTTTCCGTCTAATACTATTGGATTTAAGGGTGTCGCATTCATAGCGGTTTGAATCCGAGGTTGTGAATTTAAATTTAAAACTTTCATAGGTTCATTAGGCTTATGTTCAGTAAAAGCTAAAATATCAGCTTTTAAGATTCTGCCTTGCGGTCCTGTACCTGTTACTTGTTCAATATTAATTCCTAACTTTGCAGCAAGTGCTCTTGCTAATGGAGTTGATAGTATTTTTTGCATATTTACCTTTCTTATTAAAATTTAAATTCCACTATTTTTTTTATTTTTGTAATAATCTTATCGCTATCAATAGCATGATATTTTTCACCTCTAGCTAATGGAACTGTAATATCATAACCAGTTAATCTTGATAAAGGTGCTTTAAGGTATTCAAAAGCTTTTTCATTTACTCGTGCAATAATTTCAGCAGAAACTGAAAATGATTTTACGGCCTCATGAACAACAAGTAATCTTCCAGTTTTCCTTACTGAATTAATAATTGTTTCAATATCCAAAGGTTTAATTGTTCTAAGATCAATTAATTCAACACTAATGTTCGAATTAGCAGCAACAAGTTTTTTCAATGCTTCAATACATTCATGAACCTGTGCACCGTAAGTAACTAGTGTTAAATCATTTCCTTCTACCAAAATATTAGCCTTACCAATTGGAACTTCATATATTTCTGCTGGAATTTGTTGTTTAAATGAACGATAAATTTTTTTAGGTTCTAAAAACACAGCTGGATCCGGATCATTTATAGCTGCAATCATTAACCCTTTTGTATCGTATGGCGTAGAAGGCATAACCACTTTAATTCCTGGTATATGGGCAAACATTGCTTCAATGGCTTCGGAATGGTGCTCAAGCGCTCTAACTCCGCCGCCCATCGGCATTCTTAGCACCATCGGAACAGTAAAACGACCTCGAGAACGATTTCTATATCTTGCAGCATGAGTCATTAATTGTTGAAATGATGGATACGAAAATCCTTGGAATTGAATTTCGACGATTGGTTTAATTCCGAAAATAGCCGCACCTACTCCAATACCACACATTGATGCTTCAGCGATTGGAGTATCTCACACTCTTTGAACACCATATTT
This sequence comes from Mycoplasmopsis cynos, assembly GCF_900660545.1. Classification (NCBI taxonomy): domain Bacteria; kingdom Bacillati; phylum Mycoplasmatota; order Mycoplasmoidales; family Metamycoplasmataceae; genus Mycoplasmopsis; species Mycoplasmopsis cynos. Next base: position 569,610 of record NZ_LR214986.1, read on the forward strand.
CTTTTGTAATCCTTCTGTAGCCCTAAAAACACCACCTTCAAACCCTGCATCTTGTCCTCACAAAACTACTGTTGAATCTTTTTCCATCATTAAATCAATTGCATTTGTAACAGCACCAATATTATTTAACTCAATTACTTTTTTATCCATTATTTAGTCTCCCTTGTTGAATAATATGCAATTGCTTCTTGTTTTTGTTCTATTAATTCAGGAGTTAATGTTGCGTATGTATAATCAAAAATCTCATTAATATCTACATCTAGTTCTTTTAATGATTCTTGATAAGCTTCTTTAACTTGGGTTAAAGAGTCTTCTCAAATCTTTTCTTTTTCATCAATAGATAAGTATTTTTTATCAATTAGATATTTTTCAATACGATGCATTGGTTCTCATTTTTCCTTTTCTTTTTCTAATTCAATAGTTCTATAAACTCTTGGATTATCGCTAGTAGTATGAGGTCCTTGTCTTCATGTAATAAATTCAACAATAACTGGTCCATTACCTTCTCTTGCAAATTCCACTGCTTCTTTTACGACTGCATATGAAGCTAATAAATCATTCCCATCGACCCTAACGCCTGGAATGCCAACGGCTATTGCTTTTGCTGCAATTGTTTCTGAACCAGTTTCTAAATGTTCTGGTGTTGAAATTGATCATTGATTATTATTGACACAAAAAACTGATGGTCATTTTCAAATTGCAGAAGTATTTATCGCTTCATAAAACTCCCCTTCAGCGGTTCCGCCATTACCAATAAATGACATTGAAACAACCTTTTTTCCTAACAATTTAGCCGCATAAGCAATTCCAGCTGCATGGGAACATTGAGTTGCAATCGGGATATTAATAGGCAATAAATTAATTCCTTTTGGTGTTATATTCCCTCTTTCATTACCATTCCAATATAACATTTGATTTTTAATAGGCATCCCCATGTAAAGCATAGCAGCATTAGATCTAAATGCAGGAACAAATCAATCATCTCTTTGAAGTGCCATAGCTGAAGCTACTTGTAAAGCTTCTTCACCAAAATTAGGAGCAAATGTCAACATTCTTCCTTGACGTTGAAGTTGCATCATATATTCATCTTGTCTTCGTGAAAGAACCATAAATTTATAAGCTTTAATTAACTCATCTTTACTTAATTTTGGTTCATTTTTAATCCCTTCATTAGTTAAACTTCCATCTATGTCTAAAAATTGGATCATCTCGTCTTTTGAAAGCATAACCTTACCTGGTTTTATAAATTTAAGTACCATCTTCCCTCTCTATATATTATTTTTAAAAATAATTTTATTCATATACTATAATTATATATTTTTATTTGATTAATAGACATTTTTATCTATATATCGTATAAAAGTAAAAAACTCTAGTAGTATAAAAATAAAACCTTCTTATCCGAAATAAATATCTAAAAGTAAATCTTTATAATGTACTATTTAAAAATTTGTCCATATAAACCTTGCTTTGTAGAATAATCAAAAAAACATTTTTTTACTATTGTTTTATTCTATTTATTTTTTATAATTATTTTATTAAGAAAGAGGAAAAATGAAAGTTGTAAGTGATTATAAAAAATTCGATGCATATAAATTAGAAGTAGATGAAAAACTTGTTCCATTGTTTAAAGAAGTAATTGATGAAGCTTTTACAAAAGTTAATCAAACACTTTTAAAAAGATATCAAATTCTAATGTGATCATTTTATGGTTTTGGTGTGCTAATGTTTCTGCTAGGAATAGGATTATTTTTTAACTCATTTGATTATGGATTATTAATTATTAGTCTATTCGGAATCATTAGCGCGATAATAGGGGCTATATTTAATATAAAAATTTATAAGGTTAAAAAAAGTGTCTATAATGAAATAAATCAAAATATTAATGATAATTTATTATACAAAAAGGCTTTTGAAATGCTTGAACCAAAATTTAAATATCTTGGAAAGAGCGAGAATATTATTACTCCAAGAGAAATTAAAGTATATAGATGAGATGTTCCAGCCGGAGCTGAAATCGAAAAAGTATCACATGAAAAATCTTGAATCATTGATGGTAAATATCCTGTTGGTTTAGTAAATGTAAAATGATTCCAAATTATTGAAAGATCAAACAATAAAGAAAAAGAAATTAGATATTACTATTCGTCATTAATTAAGATAGATACTAGATTATTAAAAGAAAAAGGATTTTCATTCACTTTATTTAAATCATTTAGTTTTTGATCAAATCTTCAAAAAATAAAACTAGAAAATAGTGATTTTGTTAAAACATTCAAAGTAAGATCTGATGATGAATTAAAAATCAGACAAATGTATACACCTTTATCAATGGAATTATCTATGCAAAGATACCAAGATAATAAAAATTCAAAGGTAACTAAATTCCATATTTATTCAACTGGCGAATATATTTACTATACTTTTTCATCAGATATGGGATTTATGGAGTTAGATATTCCATTTACATTAAATAAAAACAAAGTTGTTAATAAAACATATTATGATTTTATGATAGACACATACACATTTTATTATTTACTATCAATTATTTACATTCCAAATTATTTAGATTAAATTCTTCCTGGTAATTTAATCTTTTTTTCTAAACTTATCTAACTATATTTTAGATTAGTAAGTTAAAAAATTATATAAAAAAGTTAACATATAATTGTTAACTTTTTTGTAACTATTTGTTATTATTTTTCATTATATTTAAGATTCAGGGCATTTAAAATTGTTTGGATAATAAAATTAAATGGTTTATTAAAATGAGGTAAAAAGTAATAATCCATTAAAGCAATTTGAGGTAATGTTAAACCATCTTGAATAGCTAATGATAACATATACATAACCTCAGTATGATTTGCAGTTTTTCCTTCTGAACCAATTTGAGCTCCAAGTAATTTTAAAGTTGTTTTATCATAAACAATTTTAAACCATACTTTATAATGATGTTTCATAAATTCGGGTCTATCATTATCTTCGAAATATTCAATAGCAAAATTTTCTTTGATATGATCATATTTTTTAGCCATAGTCTCAGTTAATCCAGTTGAAGCATAATTAAAGTCAAAAACACTAATCGCATTTGTTCCTGAGTATCCTGGAAACGGAATCGCTTCACTACCAGCTAAATGAAATGCAGCAACAATACCAGTTTTAACAGCATTTGTCGCTAAGGCAATATGACAATATTCTTTAGTTACATTATTTACCATTGAAGCAGCATCGCCAATTACATAAATATCTTTATCAGTTAAACTTCTTTGGAATTTGTCAACTTTAATAGCTCCATTTAAGGTTTTTTCAACATCTGGTAATAATTTAGTTTGTGGTTTGAATCCAATTGCTAAAATAACTAAATCAGCTTCATAGATACCTTTATTTGTTACAACTGATGAAACTGTTTTTTGATCTTTTGTTTCAAATTTTTGTACGATTTCCCCAAGTTGTAAGTTAATTCCTTGTTCTTTCATTTTTAATTCAATTTTATCTGTAAACTCTTTATCAAAATAATTAGGAATAATTCTCTTTTGCATATCAATTAATGTAACTTTTTTACCATATTTACTAAATGCTTCAACTAATTCAACACCAATGTATCCTGCTCCGATAATGACAACATTTTTAATTTTCGGACATAATGCCTTTTGTTTGATTTCTTTTGCATGGGCATATATTTTAGAAACTAATATATTTTCCAAATTAACATTTTCACATTTTGGCATAATTGGTCAAGTTCCGGCTGCATAAACTAATTTATCATAATGGTCAATAAATGTTTTTCCAGTAACCAAATCCTTAACAACCACATATTTTTCTGATCTATTTACTTCAATAACTTCATGAGCGATTTTAATGTTAATACCATGACTCTTTAATTCTTTTATACTTGAATAAAATAAACCATCAGGACTCTCGAATTCTCCTCCTACTCATAATGCTATACCACATCCTAAAAATGAAATATCTGTGTTTTTTTCATATGCAACTAATTCATTATTTGGTGCAATTTTTTTAATAGTTCTTAAAAAAGATGTCCCTGCGTGGTTAGCCCCAATCGATATAATCTTCATGTCTTTCTCCATATTAAATTTTAACAATCACTTTTTAATCATACTTAATTAAATATTTATATTTTAGAAATTAAAAAATAAAAACTAGCTTTTTGCCTGCAATGCTGTTATCAAAACGGTATCATATACATCATCAACAGTTGATCCCCTTGATAAATCATTAACAGGTGCAGCTACTCCCGTAACAATTGGACCAACCGCCCCAAAACCGCCTAAGCGTTGGGCTATTTTATATCCAATGTTACCAGCATCTAAATTTGGAAATATATAGATAGTTGTATTCCCAGTGTATGTTTCTTTTTTATATTTTGAAGTGCGAATTTTTTCATCAAATGCGGCATCAAATTGTATTTCACCAATTGCTTTATAAAAACATTGTTCATTAAATTTAGTCACTGCCTCTGAAACAATTTTTGATTCATAACTTACAGTAGAACCGCCTGTTGAAAATGACAAAAACGCTACTCTTGGTTCTATATTTAGGTTAATAGCGAAATCTACTGCATTTAAAGCTATTTCAACTAATTGATCAGCTGTTGGTTTTATATTTACCGAGATATCAGAAAAAATGTATTTAAAATCGTCTTTATAAACAACCATCACAGATGAAATAGTTTTAATACCTTTTCTTGGTCCGATCACTTTAAATGCAGCCCTTAAAATATCTGCTGTTGTGTAATCTAAACCGCCAACAACACCATCAACCTCATTATTTTTTAGCATCATCATTGCATAAAATGGCGCTTGATTAAGATTTTTTTTCGCTACTTCTAAGGTATCTTTACCTTTTCTTAGTTCAAAATATTGTATGGCATATGTTTCTTGTTTTTCTAATGAAATTACTTCTTGTTGAATTTCATCTGAGAGTGAATCATTCTTTTCTTTCACAAGTAAAATAACATTCACTAAACCATTTTTTACTAATAATTTAGCCGCTTCAATAGAACGCTCATCTTCTCCATCGATTAATAAAATTGTTTTTTTTGACTTACAATCTCTGTTAAGACTTTGAACTTTAGCTTCTATTTCTTTTTTAAAATTCATTAATCTCCTTTTACTTTGACCTATTAAAATTATACTAAATTCTAATTAATTTGTCTATGTTTTAGTCTTAGTTTTGTCTCTTTTATGTAAAATATGAAAATATTTACATTATTTTTAAAATAAGCTAATATGATTAAAAATTAACATAAAAAGTCATCTAAAACTTGTTGTCGTAGTCCAAATTTTAAAATGTTAAAAAAATAACTTTTCTTAACTTAACTCACAAAAAATATAAATTATTTTTTAGTTTTAAATAAAAAACTACAATATATTGCATTAAAAACCAAATAAAAATTTCTTTTCAAAATCTAATTAAGTGGTAAAATAATTAAGCAAGCCCGAGTGGTGAAATTGGCAGACACGCTAGACTAAGGATCTAGTGGAGCAATCCGTGCAGGTTCAAATCCTGTCTTGGGCACCAAAAAATAATTTCATATAAAATTTTTTATATGAAATAAATCTTATATAATATTAAAATATTATCACAAATATGGCGGTCGTGGTGAAGTGGCTAACACAGCGGGTTGTGGTCCCGTCATTCGCGGGTTCGAATCCCGTCGACCGCCCCATTTTTTTTTTTTTTTTTTTTTTTTTTTTTTTTTTTTTTTTTTCGGGCGGTAAATAACGATAAGAAATTTAAAAACTTAGTTAAAAATAGCAATCATTATTTGACTGCTATTTTTAATTATTTCAACTCTTAAATTAATATTAATTATAATTATTTAATCACTTTTTCTTCTGCTGCTTTTTTAACTTCATCAAATGAGGCGCCAACGTTAGCTAATACATAAGCTGAAAATGTATTTTCAACAAATGCTCCTTTTGCAACATAAACTAATTTATCTTCAACCATAGTCGAAATTGATTCGGCGGCTAATGTAGCTGAACCTAAATCAGAAAAGATAAAAATTTCATTTATTTCTGGATTTTCTTCAATAGCTTGAAGAATTTGCATTGGTTCAGTACCGATTTCAGTACCATTATTAATTCCACCTAATGCAACTAATTTGACATTTTCTTCATTAATAGGAAGCATCTTTGTTAAATATACTTTTGTAGTATTAGCAAGATCGTAAAAATGACTAATTAAGATAAATAACTTTTTATTCATTATAATTCCTTTAAAAAGTTTTTAAGAATAATTCCAGTTGAAAATGATCCTGGGTCAATTGTTCCAATTGATCTTTCTTTAAGATATGATGCTCTTCCTTTTGTTGCCATCATATCTTTTGTTTGAACAACTAAATATTGTAAATATTCTAATAGTTCATTTTTTGCTTCTAAATTTATCTCATTAAATTCACTCAATTTTGTACAAAATGGATTTCACACATCATACATTGTTTTTTCATTTAATTGAACCTTACCAAGAATTTGTAAGTTTTTAGCAAAGTTTGCAACAAATTCTTTAAAATTTTGAAAATCAATATATTCAGAATTTTTAAATGCTGCTGCTGCTTTCATAAAACTCATTCCATATAATGGGCCTGATGCACCACCAACCTTAGCCATTAATGTACGACCAATTTGCATAAAGTAATTATCAAGACTTAAGTTTGTTGAATCAATTTCTAATACGGCTTTAAATCCTCTAACAATATTATATCCATGATCACCATCACCGATTTTTTGATCTAAATCAGAAATGAAATCTTCATTTTTAGCTAACTCATCAGCAATAGTTTTAACAATATCATTAGCGTGTTTAAGATCTATTTTCAAGCTTTTACCTCATTTTTTTCCATTAATAATTCTTTTAATTGAGAATCTAATTTTAATAATGAAATTGATATTCCTTGCATTTCTAATGAAGTCATGAAATTACCGACATTTGATGTGTATACTTTTATTCCTTTTTCTGCTAAATAATTATGTGCATCATTTGCGACAATGAATAATTCCATTTCAGGTGTTCCACCTAATCCATTAATCATTAATGCAACTTCTGAATTAGAATAGTCATAATCTTTTAAAATTATATCAATCATTTCTTGTACAATTTCTTTTGAACTCTTAATATTTTCTCTTTTAATACCTGGTTCTCCGTGAATTCCTAAACCGAATTCAATTTCTTTTTCAGCAAGTTCAAATGATTTTTTACCTGTTGTAGGAATATAAATTGAATTAAGTGAGATACCAAAAGATCTTACATTATCAATAACTTTTTGAGCCACTGCTTTTACTTCACTTAAAGATCCACCTTTTTGGGCTAATGCACCGGCAATTTTGTGCACATAAACTGTACCAGCAATTCCTCTACGTCCAATAGTTCAAGTAGAATTTTCAACAGCAACATCGTCATTAACTAAAACTGTTTCAACTTCCTTACCTTCTGCTTGAGCTAATTGCTGAGCAATTTCAAAGTTTAATTTATCACCAGTATAATTTTTAATAATTAATAGTGTACCAGCTTTTGAATCTAAAGCATTTATGGCTGCTTCAACTTGATCTGGTGTTGGTGATGTGAATACCTCTCCAGCTACAGCACCTGAAAGCATACCATTACCAACATATCCCATATGTGCAGGTTCATGTCCAGAACCTCCACCTGAAATTAAAGCAACTTTTGATCTATCAAAATGTTTGTTAATAACTACATTATAACCTGGAACTCTTTCAACATTTGGATTAGTTTTCACTATTCCTTGAATCATTTCTTCCACGATATTTTCTGTTTTATTTAATAGCTTTTTCATAATTCCTCGATATAAAATTATTTAATATTAATAAATTTGTGCATAATGCACAAATTTATGATTTAAAATTTAAATTCAAGCAAAGAAACCGATGATTGCCCCACCAACCATTGGAGCAATAACAGGAATTCATCCATATCCAAAATTTGCTCCAATATGTTCTTTTTCTCTACTTCTTAAGAATGTTTTTTCCATAAATCAATATAACATTCTAGGACCTAAGTCACGAGCGGGGTTAATTGCATAACCAGTAGATGCACCAATTGAAAGTCCAATTGACATAACTATCATAGTTACAATAATTCCTGTAATATTTTGAAAATTTGTTTTGCCGACCGCTAAAATCACTCCAACAAGTACTAATGTTCCAACTAATTCATATGAAAAGTTAAAGATTGTACCACCTTCTTTGTTTGAAAATGCAGGTCCTGTGCAGTGTGAACCACGTACACTTGCTAAATCTGTTTCTTGAATGTGTTTTCAATTAATGAAATCTAATATTATTTGCGCTAAAATTGCACCAATGAATTGCATTACAATAAATCCTAATCACTCAGGATGAGCAAATTTATCACTTACTAATGCAAAAATTGTTACTGCTGGATTTAAATGAGCAGGGCCACCCATAGCTACACCAACAACAACTCCTGCTAAAACTGCGAATCCTCACCCTAATGCAATAACAACTCATTTCCCTGGTTGGTTCGCAAACATACGTTTATGTGAAACACTGAATACAACACCATTACCAAGTAGAACTAAGAATAATGTTCCTACTAATTCTGATGCATATACTAATCCTAATGATGCTACCATTTTATTTTTCCTATTCTATATCTTTTGTTCAATTTAAGGTTTTTCTAACCGCAAGGTCCCAACCTTTTAATAATTTGTCAATTTCAGTTTTTGATAAAAGAGGTTCAAAAACTTTTTCTGGTTTATTTAGTGTTTTTAATTCTTCTAAGTCTTTTCAATAACCAACAGCAAGTCCAGCAAGATAAGAAGCTCCTAAACCTGTTGTCTCGATCTTTGAAGGTCTTTCAACATTTAAATTAGAGATTGATGATTGAAATTGCATTAAATAATTTGATTTTGATGCACCACCATCTACCTTTAATAAGATAATTGGTTTTTCCAAATCTTTTTCCATTGCTTTAAGTAAATCATTTGATTGATAAGCAATTGAATCAAGAGTAGCTTTAACTATATGCTCTCTTTTTGTTCCTCTTTCTAGTCCGAATATGGCACCACGAGAATTTGAGTCTCAATAAGGTGCTCCTAAACCAGTAAATGACGGAACAACGTATACTCTTTGTTTTTGATCATCATCAACCAATGAAGTAAAGAAATCTGATTCAGCTGAATCATAAATAATTCTAATTGAATCTCTTAATCATTTAATAGCTGCACCAGCTATAAATACTGACCCTTCTAATGCGTAAACAGTTTTTTCTTTACCTAATTTTCAAGCAATTGTAGTAAGAAGCTTGTTTTTACTTTTTACTGGTGTTGTACCGGTATTAACCAAAGTGAAACATCCAGTTCCATAAGTATTTTTAACCATACCGACTTCAGTACACATTTGTCCAAATAAAGCTGACTGTTGGTCACCAGCTACACCAGTAATAGGCACTTCACCAACCGCTTTATTTGATCAATGTGTTGGCTTTACATAACCATAGTATTCTGAGGAAGATTTTACTTCTGGAAGAATTTCTCTTGGGATTTCCAAAAGATCCAAGATCTCTTGATCTCAATCAAGTGTATGAATGTTAAATAACATTGTTCTTGAAGCGTTCGAAACATCAGTTGCATGTACTTTTGCATCAGTTAATTTTCACATTAATCATGTATCAATTGTACCTGCCAATAACTTACCTTCTTTAAATTTCATTAGTGCTTCTGGAACATTTTTAAGGATTCAACGAATTTTTGTCCCACTAAAATATGGATTAATAATTAAACCAGTTTTTTCAGTGATCTTTTCTGTTCATCCTGCTTTTACAAGTTCATCACAATAATCTGATGTTCTACGATCTTGTCAAACAATAGCATTATATACTGGTAAACCAGTTTCCTTATCTCATAATACAATTGTTTCACGTTGATTTGTAATACCCAATGCAGCAATATCATGTGATTTAATTTTTGCTTTATGTTTTGCAGATTGCATTGTAGATAATTGAGTATTTCAAATTTCTAATGGGTCATGCTCAACTCATCCAGATCGAGGGAAATATTGGGTAAATTCTGTTTGACTACTTGCTACTATTTCACCATCATGATTAACCACAAGTGTACGACATGAAGTGGTACCTGAGTCAAGTGTGATAACAAATTTATCTTTCATTTTACTCCTTAAAATTGAACTTTAAATTTCGGATTATAGTCTGGGTTTTTTTCTAATTTAACACCCGCTGCTTCTACTAATTTAGCAATCTCTATCGCTATTGCAGGAGATGATGCTAATGCTGGCGATTGCATTCCAGCTGCATTAATAAATTTTGGATTTAATTTCGCTGGTCTAATAACAAAGTCATTAGTTTCAATATCGATAGGTCTTGAACCAGCTAATGTCATTTCGGTTCTTTCAAGTCTAATTGATGGAATAATTTCTTTTCCAATTTGTCCAATAAAATCAAATTTTTCCTTTGTTACAACTCTAGTTTGGTCCTTTGGAACTCCTTCTTCAGCAGTAGGTCCAACTAGAACACGACCATCAAGCATCGGAGCTACAATAACACCTTTACCGTGAATTGTTGGAACTTTAAAACAAATTGAATTAACAATTCCTGCCTCGGTTCTTGCTAAAATTCTATATTCACCCCTTCTTGTTGTTTGCTTAAAGTCACCATATCCGGCTTTTTCAGCTAAAACGTCTGCATAATGACCAGCAGCATTAATAACTACACTTGATGTAATTTCTTCTCCGCTTGCTAATGTTATAGTAAATTCATCATTAAGATATTTAATATCAGTAACTTCTGAATTTCTTCTTAATTCAGTACCATTTTGCTCACTAGCACCCATAAAAGCATATGTTGCTCTAACTGGGTCAATAGCTCATGAACTAGTGCATAATAATGCTCCTTGTACTTTTGGATTAACATTTGGTTCTCTTTTTAATACTTCTTCTTTAGAAATAACTTTTAAGTATTCCTTTGGAACTTTATTAATTAATCCTCTTTCATATAACATATGCACATGTTTCATTTCTTCTTCATTAAATGCTAAAATCAATGAATCAACTTGTGCTCTTGGAAATTCTAAATCCTTAAAGATTTTTTCTCTTCATAATTGATTACCAATTACGTTTAATTTAGCTTCAATTTTATGAGGATCTGGATCAAATCCGCCATGAATTGCGCCCGAATTTCCTTTTGAAGTTTCATCAGCAAAAACTGGATTTTTTTCTAATAATAAGGTTTTTAGTTTATATTGAGATAGTTCATAAGCGATTGCTCCACCTATAATACCTCCACCTATTATTACTACATCATATTTGCGTTTCATTTTTTACTCCTTATTTTATTAAGTAAGATTGTATATTGCTTACAAAATTACCTTTGAATATTATAATACTCTTTTTATGAAAACATTACCATTTTTTCATATTGTGATTAAAATGTGGAATTTTTACATTTTTTTACATAAAAATAAAAAAAGTCACAAAACGCGACCTTTTTAAATAAAATTAAGCAATAATGACTATTTAGCTTTTTTTTCTAAACGCTTATTAAATTTATCAATTCTTCCAGTTGCTTTAACTTGGGTTCTATTTCCAGTAAATACAGCGTGGCAACCAGAACAAACATCAACAGAAAAGTTCTTTCTTACAGACTTAAATTCAAATTTTGTACCACATGTTGAACAAGTAATTTTTACTTCGTGATATTCAGGATGAAGATTCTTTTTCATTTATTTTGCTCCTAGTTATTATTTTGAATAGAACTCTACGATTAAGGCATCTTTAATTTCTTGATGCACTTCGCTTCTTTCAGGTAGTCTGTCTAATTTAAAGTTAAAGTCTTTTCTTGTTAATCATGCAGCAGGTGTATTAGCTGCTAAAGCTTCAGTAATTTGTTTGTTTGTTCTTGATTTTTCTTTTAATTCAACAACATCATTTAGCGAAACAACCATAGATGGGATATTAGCTTTTTTACCATTTAATGTGAAGTGATTATGATTTACTAATTGACGAGCTTGACGTCTTGTTAAAGCGAATCCAGCACGGTATACCAAGTTATCTAAACGAACTTCTAATAATTGAATTAAATTAGTACCGGTAACGCCTTTCATTTTAACAGCCTTTTCAAATGTTTTACGTAATTGTTTTTCATTAACACCGAAAAGATGTTTTAATTTTTGTTTTTCATATAAGTGTAACCCATAATCAGAAAGTTTTACTCTTTTATTACCATGTTGTCCAGGTGCATAAGTTCTTTTTTTACCTTTTGCAAATTCTTTTCCATTTTCTAAAATAGAAAAACCTAGACGACGAGCTTTTTTAAATACTGGACCAGTATATCTTGACATGTTTTTCCTCTTTTCTGCATAATTATAAGAGGGTTTATTTCTATTTATTTAATTTATACTTAATGTTTTCGGTTTTCAGCTTTTCTACTAACAATGTTTTGCATGCATAAATTACTTTAAATATAATAAACTGCTGTTTTAATTAATGCTTATTTATTTTAACACAAAAGTTGAAATATCAAAAATATTAATATTTGTCTTTTATAGTATATTCCTTCTTATTTTGAACATTTTTAGGATTGTATTTAAAAGTAATTTCGATATCTTTTAAATCTTTATTAAACTTATTTTCTTCTACCTTAGTAATTTTTACATCTGTAAATAAAGTATTTTGTTTTAATGTGATCGCAAAATCATCTTTTGTTAATAATTTTTTTGTTTTTTTCTTGGCACTTTCTTTTAATGTTACTGAAATATATTCGAATGCAACCTTTTCAACAAAATTATTTAAATATCTATCATAATTTTTAGTTAAATCTGTATTATCTTCCATTATTAATGAACTATCATTTGATAGAACAAGACCATTTTCTATAAAACCAATTATATCTTCAAAAGAATTTTTATTATTAATGATTAATTTAGTTTCATCAAAAGATAAACTTGTTGTAAAAAACTTTTCAAATAAAACTTTATTATTCTCTACATCGTTTTTAATTAACTCTTCAATTGGAAAATATGTGCTTAAAGTGGCAAAATTTTTAATCTTAGTTACATCAAACTTCTGATTTGATTTTGAAATATAATCATAATATGAAATTTCCTTGTCTTGATTTTTAATACTATCTATAAGGATCTTTGTAACATTATCTTTAATGGATTTATAAAATACATTAAATTTATCATGATATTTCATAACCACTGTTAAAAAATAATTTAAATCATTTGCATCATCATTAGCGATAAAAAGTAGGTTTGGTTTTTTATAACTTTTGTCAATATTCTCAATAATTTTTTTAACAGTATTATATGATATTCCGGTCACTTCGAGTCAATTATTAAAAATATTCGCGTCCTTCACTTCATCCAAAAATAAAGATTTAAAATCTATAATATCTTCTGAATATGGTCTTACATTTTTAAAATTTAATAATCTATATTTTTGAGTAACCAATTTACTAAATCAATATACTTTTAAATTAGGATATTTTTGACCTAGATGAAATACTTTTTCCTTCGGTTTAAAATCTTCTATTTTTCATATTCTATTTTTATTATCGAAATTAAGATTCTTATATTCAACATTTTCATAATTATTATAATAATTTCTTAAATAGTATTCCCCTTTATCGGGTGATTCATTTAAAGCATTTATTTGAACATTAGGTAATTTAATTAATTTTTCAAATACATCTGCTCTATTAACAAGCATTTCAGAATTCATTCAAACATTAATAACCTTTTGATTATTTTCAGTAGCTATGTCATAAACCTTTTGATAAAATAATTCTTTTTTATTTTCATCGCTTGAATTTAGATCATCATTTTCAAATTTAGTAATTTTATATTTTCGAATATTATTTTTAGTATCTAAATACTTCTTAAAAGACGAAAAATTAAAATTACTGTTTGATTTAGGTTCATTATAAAAGAATTCAAAGTCTTTTTTAGTACTTAAAGCAAAAGCAACAAGTTCATAAAAAAGATTAACATTAGTTGATGAATAGTATATATTAATATCTGCAAAATTTTGTTCATCAAAAACATTTTTATATTCATGTGATGATGGAAAAAAATCTTTATAAGTTTTTTCATTTTTATTCATTTTATTTTCTTCAATTTGTTTGTCGCTACTATGCTTGAGATTATTATTATTATTATTATTATTATTATTATTATTATTATTGTTGTTGTTGTTGTTAATTTCTTTATTTGGTTTATTAGTTATGGCTAAAACTATACCAGTTGTAACACCAGCAGTAATAGCAATAGTAGAAATAAAACCTAAAATAGTTCAAAATATTTTTTTATTTTTCATATTTATCCTTACTAATTATATTATTTAGATATTTTACTATTTTTTGGTTATAAATTAAAAAGTATAAAAAATAAATAATTTGTTTTAGCAAATGTACAATTTGCATTTAATATAAATAAAAAAATCAAAATAAACAAGGGAAATTTTTTCGGACACTTTAATCTTATTCTTTTGTAATTATATCAATTTACAAACTCACTGATTTTGTATGACAATTCATCAAAATTCATTTGTCGACACTTCATGGAAAAGTCAGGAAAAATTTCGCTTTTGAGTATTGAGAAAAAATACTCAATTTCACGATTATCTAAACTATTACCAATTCTTGACATTGATATTTTTCCATTTAAAGACTTAATTTTATTAATATAATCTTTCGAAGAATATGCAAAACCATGATCTAAATGTAAAATTATTTTTAATTTCGTATTTTTAATATTATTTAAAACTAATTCAGTATCATTATTTAATGATATTTCATATGTTACAAACTTTGTTTTATGATCAATTATAGCTGATAAATAAATATGATTTTGATTAATATCTTTTGGTGCTGGTATATAAGTACATCAGCTACGTAAATTGTATTATTCTTTGAATTATAATCTCTTTAAACCAAATCCACAAACTTAACATTAGTATTTTTGTGTTCTTTTTGTCTATTTTTTCTACGTACAAAAGTGAATAAATTTAATCTTTTCATATAGTTCCCGAGGGTTCTTGGGTTCACTTTAATGTTATAAGTTAAGAATAAATATTTGGGTAATCTTCTTCTGCCATATCTCATTTTGTTATCAGTAAAACTTTGATGAATAACCTCTTCGTGTTTAATATATTTTTGCTTTTTGATTTTTTTAACTTTTAACTTTTCATAATATATTGATCTTGCTATTAATAAAATCTTTGCTTTATTGCTTGATGAAAGCTTTTCTATTTCTTTAATATTTTTAATATCAGCATCAATGTTATTTTCATTAAAAATTCTGTAATAGTATTTTATTACCGCATCTTTTTCATCATCTTTAAGGGTATCAATTCACGTATAGTCAAGAACTTTCCTTTTCTTCTACCTACACCTTCACCTTTTTTGCTTGCTTTACCAGTTTTAGATTGAGTATTCAAATTATACATTTTTCTTTTTCTCAACATTCTTTTTAATGATTCTTTATTTCAATAATTTTGTTTAATAGAAAAAGAGATTTGTTCGAATTCAAATTTGCTGATCTTGCGATTCTTGAAGTCATCATATGCGTTAAAGATTTTTACTCATTCTTCTGTTTTTAAATGTCTCATAAATATTCTCCTTTTAAATATGCGAAAAAATCACCCGGAAGTGTCCGAATGATTTTTCCCAGTCTATATTAAATATTCTTTTATAAATATTTGTTATTTGGAGATTTACACAAAATTATCTACACTATCTAAAAGGCTGAATCACAAAATTAAGTGCAACAGCTTAATTTTGTAATTCAGTAAATCCTTCATAAGTTTCAAAAGCTAATTTATACAATGCTTTCAATATGTCTTTATGAATATTTTCTAACTCTTCAAATACAGTATCTTGTTCAATTTTAAAATTTGAATCGTTATTAATTATTTTTTCTATTGTTATTGGCAATTGGATACATAAATCTCTAAATGAATTTTTGTCGCCAGTTACAATTTCATAAAATTTATCTATCGATATTCTTCTAATTCTTTTATTTGGAAGTTGTTTTGTTTTTTCTATTGATATAGCCCATTCTATATCAGATGATTTTTTAGAAATTATTTCCACTAATGCGCAAACACTTTTTTCTTTATCTTTTGAATTTAATAAATGATTTTGCATTTTTATATATGTGCTTTTGGCAGAAGAAGAATTCATTGTATTATGTTTATTTTTCATTTCAATATAATAAATTATTTTTGAATTTATATCTTCATATACGACATCTCAACCTTCTTTTGGAACTTTACAATTATTTATATATTTAAAAATATTTTGATGAAAATATCCTATTGCATTATTATTTGACTTATCCCTTTGTCTAGTTAATTCCAATTCAATAATTTCCTTATAAGTTTTATTTAAAATATTTTTGTCAAATAATAATTTAATTGGGTCAATTATATTCTTATTAAATTTTTTTAAATCTATTTTTTTTAATATTTCTCCGTACTCTTCAATCGTTTTTTTAACATGATTTTCAAAATCTTCTTGTTTTATAAATTTTAAGTTATACTGCATAAATTTATCCCTTTAAACTCTTAATTATTTCTTTACCAATCTCATAAGCTAAATTACAAGGAACTGCATTTCCTATTTGCTTATATTTATTTGCCATACTTCCAAAAAATTCTCACTCATCAGGAAAAGATTGAATTCTTGCACTTTCTCTAATGGTAAAAGGCCTATTTTCGACCGGATGACATCTATCTGTTTGCTTCATTTGTGGTGTTGTTAATATTGTTAATGATGGTTCATCCAAACTCAATTTTCTTAATATTCCAGTTTTGCCTCCAGTCATATACCAACAACTTTTCATATATTCTTTCGCATATTTCTCTGGTATATCTTTCCAATATCCACCAGGAGGAACTAATTGAAATAACTTTTCTTTGTCTTTTGAATATTTTGCTCCTTCACTTTTTGGGACATTTACTAATATATCTCTTAAATTTAATTTATATTTATGCTCCTTTGGAAACTTAAATATTATTTTATCCTTTAAATCATTTCTAATTCCAACAATTATTAACCTTTCTCTTTTTTGAGCAACTCCATAATTTGCTGCATTTAAAACTTTATATTGTGCATAATATCCTTGTTCTTTAAAGATAGTTAAAATTGTTTCAAGTGTTTTACCTTTATTGTGTGACAATAGGCCTTTTACATTTTCAAATAAAAACATTTTTGGTTGTAGCTTATTCAAAAATTTAGCATAATGATAAAACATTGTTCCTCTAACATCTTCTAATCCCATTTTTTTCCCTGCATAACTAAAACTTTGACAAGGGGGACCACCTGAAATTAAATCTAGTTCATACTTTTTTATACTAAATTCTTTTTCTAAATTTCTTTCAGCAACCTTTTCGATATCTTCTTCCAAAACATTTCATTCTTTTCTATTTATTCTAAGTGTCTTTGCTGCATATTTATCTATTTCAATTAATCCTATATGATTAAATCCTGCTTTTTCTAAACCTAAAGCCATTCCTCCTGCACCTGCAAATAATTCTATACTTTTCAAATTTTGATCTCCTTTTTTATAGATTGCTGCTATTTTTTTAAAATTTATGATATTAATTTATTTTTCATTTAGGTAATTAAATATTATTTGCATTTTTTATTAATGTAATATTAAGTTTATATAGTCCCTAACTTTGCGTGTACGGTGAAAACATAATACGTGCACACACATAATATAACATTAAAATTATAAAGTAATTGTATAAAAAGCATAATAAGTTTTTTTAACATTCTACAAAATGCGAAATAACCTAGATTTTTATATAAGGTAGTGGAAGAATTAAATTGATATAGGTTTGATAAAAGTGATATAACTTAAATATGGAAATATTGTTCAATTTAAATAAACAAAAAAATTAACAAATTTTAAAAAAATAGAGAGATCTTTTATATTAATTGCTGAAAAAATAAAATAAATTTAAGTTACGGAAAATAGTTGAAATTGATGCACAATTTGAACCTTATCTTAATGATAAAAAACCTATTTATATCACGCTATTGATGTGACTACTGGTTGTTTATTAGCGGTTTGATTCGAAGAACAAGAAACAACATTAGGTTATAAAAGATTACTAGAAATGGTTTTTAAAAAACACGGCTTTCCTAAGATGATTTTTTCAGTAAAAGAAGAACATTTTGGGGTAAGGTAATGAAAACAATCAAACAGCATTTGAAAAAATTCTAAATGAAAAAGGTATAAAAATAAAACGTTCATCTAATCCTATAAACTTTTTTAAAATAAAAACTTTAGTAAAATTTAAATAACATTTTTTTACTAATAAGTTGCATATGACTTTTGGAATATATAAATTTATGGGGCTTATTAGTTGAAAAAAAATAAATAAAGAAAATTTAAAAAGAGCAAGCAGTAAAACAAGCAATATAATCGCAAGAATTAGTAAAGGTAATTATATAAACCTTGAATCAATAGAAAAGATTTGTTTAGCTTTAGAATGTAAAGTTGAAGATTTAGCAGAAATATATACAGATATCTGAAGGAATAATAATAAAATGACTAATAGTAATTTAACACCTTTTGTAAAGTGAGCAGGAGGCAAAAAACAATTAATTAATGAAATTGAAAAACGATTACCAAAACAAATAAAAAACTATTATGAACCTTTTGTTGGTGGAGGTGCAATTCTTTTTTATCTAAAACCACAAAAAGCATATATAAATGATATTAATTCTGTATTGATAAATGCTTATAATATAATAAAAACAAATCCAAGTCAGATAATTAGTTTATTAAGTGAATTGGATAAAATCGAATGTACAAAAGAAACATACTATAATATAAGAGATAAATTTAACAATAAGATACTATCTAGAGAATATGATGTGGAAATGGCAAGTTTATTTATTTTCTTAAATAAAAGATGTTTTAATGGATTGTACAGAGTTAATTCAAAAGGATTATTTAATGTTCCTTTTAACAATAAACTTAAATGTGATTCTTACAATAAAGAAAACATACTCAATATAAGCGAGTATTTGAAAAATGTTAATATTACAAATTTAGATTTTGAAGAAAGTTTAATCAATGCTAAAAAAGGAGATTTTATTTTTTTTGATAGTCCTTATGCTCCTTTAAATCCTACATCATTTGATTCATACACTAAAGACGGTTTTGATAAAGAAAGTCATATTAGATTATCAAAAGTTTTTAAGAGATTAGATAAAAAAGGGTGCTTATTGATGCTAACAAACCATAATACTAAATTAATTAGAGATTTATATTCTGAATATAAGATAGAAGTGGTCGATGTTAAAAGAAATATAAATTCTAAAGCTAGTAATAGGACAGGTAAAGAGGTTATTATAACAAATTATGAATATTGATAAAATAAAAGTATTTAATGATGATTGTTTTAAAACTTACCAACTCTAAAAGAAGAAAGTATAGATATGATTTTTGGAGATCCACCATACTTTTTATTGAGAGGTACATATCTTCTTCTAGTGGAAAAATGTTTTGTTAGATAATAGTTTTAAAATTTTAAATCACATTACTTGGCAAAAAACAAACCCACCACCAACTTTATCTTGTAGGTACTTTATTCACTCAATAGAATATATAATATAGGCAAAAAAGAAAGAGAATTCTAAACGTATTTTTAATTATAAGTTGATGAAATAATTAAATGGCGATAAACAAATGAAGGATGTCATTACCGCTCCTTGCATTAATATAAAGGAAAAAGAATTTGAATATCGCTCATCTCAAAATATTATATATTTATTGGAAAAACTTATCCTTGCAACTAATAATGAGAATGATTTAATTATTGACTCATTTGCAGACGCAGGAACAAGCCTAGCGGTTGCTTATAAGACAAGAAGAAATGCAATAGAAATAGAATAAGAAAATATAATAAATAAAAGATTAAATAAGGAGTTTAATAATGGAAAATAATAGTGATATAGTTAAAATATTTGTTGATAGTTTATTAACTACTAACAGAGGATATAGTTTTTTTGTAAATTGGAATAATATAAAAGAAGCGACAGAAAACAGTATTGAATTGCATGCTATGGATTCTTTAATTAAATGCAATGATTTTAAAACAAAATTTTATGAATTACTTGATAAATTACCAGAGGTAATAACAACATTCCCTTTGCTATTTGCTTTAAGTAAAGCAGAAAGAGATAAGTTGAAAAGAGGGAAAATGGAATTGGAGATAGCAGACCATATAAAAGGTGTTTGTGAAAAGTTTAAATTTGATATAGAAAAGGCAAAAAAAAGATTAGATGATGACGAAAAAGAACAATACTATAATTTTTTTGTTAATATGGGTTTGAAAAATTTATTTGATAGCATTATTGAAAAAAGTGTTACAGATTATGTGATAGGAGTATTGGTTGGTTTAGATTCTAATGGTAGAAAAAATAGAAGTGGTACTGCATTTGAAGATTTATGCGAAAAGGTGATTTCACCTATTTGTAGCGAAAATGAAATTACGCTTCTTATTCAAAAACAATTTAAAGTGTTGGAAGAGTATGGAATTAAAGTGGATGAAGATATTGCTAATAGAAAAGCAGATTTTATTTTGATTAAAGATAAAGTTGTTTTAAACATTGAAGCAAACTATTATTTTGCTGCAGGGTCTAAACCAGAGGAAATAGTTGATAGTTATATTAACAGAAATAGCGACTTAAATAATAACAAAATAAATTTTGCATTAATTACTGATGGCAATTGTTGGGATAACGAAGATAAAAATCAATTAAATAAAGCATTTAGGTATATATCTTTAATGAATTATAAAATGGCTGAAAGTGGATATTTAAAATCTAGAATAAAAGAAATTTTTGATTTAAAATAAAAGTTTTATTTTAAGACGATTAGATAAAAATCGATAGTGGCATAAAAAGGGGTAGGATAATATCAACAACATATCCTTCTACAAAAATTATGACATTCTTTTTTAAATAATTATAATTTTTTACTTATTTTTTACTGTATGCACTTTTTTGTATTTTTGCATTATTAACATTAATGTTTTTAAACATTAATGTACGCGCGCGCTCACGCCCACTTTAAAGTGTTAAGAAACACCGCGTAAATTTCTAACGAAAATGCTCTATTGTTTCTTTTAATATATTACATAGTAATATATTCTTTTATATTTTGTCTATATACACTTTTCACTACACTTTAAAAATAGTGTATGGGAAAGTGTATGTAAAATGCATACAGTAAAAATCTTATATATATTATTTTAATATATATAAAAGACTAAATAAAGTGTATACAGTAAAGACGCTATTTTCAATACACTTAATAAAAATCGAAACTTATTTTTTGACTCTTTAATTGAATAAGGTTTTTGTAGTTTTTTCAATTAAACAAACTAAATCTTTTGTAAATGGGGGTTTTGATTATATGATTTATGTAAATTTCTGCTCTTCCACCATGATAATTTTCTCTCAAAAACGTATTAAAAATATACTTTTCATTCTGAATAAAAAATCTTAAAAACGACTTTATTTCTTTAAGTTTTTTTGCATAGGTTTTTGTGTTTTTTAAAAAGTTTATAATATTTTTTAATATCAATATTACTGATAAAAAATCTAACTTTTCTAAGAAATTATTTAAAATTTCATATAAATTTTCTATTCCAAAATATCTAAGAAAATTATAGTTTTGCTTATTTTTTGTTCTAGTATATCCAAAAACATTAAATAAATATTTTTTAAAATGATATAAATCATAGTATCTTTTTACACCTAAATTCTGTGAAATTGTATTAATAAATTTAGCGCCATCACCACTAATTTTTATTTTTCTTACATCAAAATTATGACCAAAAAATTCCTTTATTTTACTACAAATAAAAGTTAAATTTTTATAATTTTCTTTAAAAATTAGAGTATGAATTTGATTATTTTTATCAATTAAAAATACATTTCTAAGACATCTTTTAACTTTTTTATGACCTAAATTTTCTTTAATATATGTATCATCTATATGGATTTGTACTAAATTATTAGTATCAAAATTATTTTTACTGTTTTTAAAATCATAAGATAAATTTCCAATTTTTAAATGATAATCTAACACATATTTTGGAATTAGTTTTTGTTCATTGCATTTTCTTCTTGCTCAAATTTGCTTAGAAAATTGATTATAAATATCTTTATAATAATATTTGTTCTTACCTATTCTTTTGAGTTCATTATTATGATAATACGTAAAACTTTTCCTTGTATTTTTGTCGATATAAACACCTAATTTATATTCAAAATCATTACCATTAATTATTATTTTTCTACGTCTTATTTTTTTAACTTTTCATGTTTTAAATTTATTGTTTTCAAGTCTTATTTTTGTTCTAAAAATTTCTTCTTCGTTATTTCAATTTTGTACCATTTTGTTAATATCATCATTAACTCATTTTTTATAATTACTCATATAAAAATTGTATAAAAAATACCCTGAGGCATTAATTTATATTGTATATGCATTAGAATTTGATTGTTTATTTTCTTTTAAATAACCTTTATATCAGTTTTTAAAAATTTCTTTAAATTCTTTTATTTTATCTAAGTTTTGATGATTTCTATTCACTAATACTTCCCTGCTAAAATCTTTATACATTTGCTCATCATATCATATTTTTTCTTCAAATGCTAGTTTTAGTTTTTCCTTACTTGAATAAAGATTTTTAGCTTCTAATTCATTTTTATCTTCTGATTTAGTTACTTCTATAAAGCTAATATTTAAATTATTTTCTATATTTTCATTAACTTTATTTACTATTTTTTCAATATCTTCTTGAACAAAGATATCAGATGATAAATATATAATTTCATTTCTATTAAAAGCATTAAAATTATTTTCACTAATTTTAAAAATTGAAGAAGTATTAATAAATTTCTGTACTTTATTATTGTCTTTATTTATAGTAACTAAAATATGATTATCATTTAGTTCTCATGTTTCGCCCCAATAATCCAATTTATCACGCATTGATAAATAATATTTTTCATTATCTGAATCACACAAAATTAAAGCTTCATGTTCCGCTTTTTCTTCAAGCTCATTAAATATAATAGAATTTTCTTTCAATTCTTCCCTTAAATAATATACATAATACTTAAATTCCTCCCTTACAGCATTTTTTATATTTTGAACTTCATCTTTAAAATCTTCATCGGTATTTCTATTTTGAATAACGTCATCTATAAATTCTTTATATTTTTTGGATTCCATTGGAGATAATGTCATTTTTTGAAAATCATAATCTAAGAGTTTTTTTTCTGAATATATCATATAAGACTTAAACACTTTATCCTCATCTTCAAAAACTAAACTAACAGAAACATTAGGGGGGTTCTTGAGATAAATTTTCATATAATCCATTATAAATTTTTGTTATATCTTCGTGGTTTAGATCATCGCTATCCAAATAAATTACATCATTTTTATTAAACACTTTTTCAAAATCATCTTTACTAATTTTAAATATTTGTGTTAAATCTACGTAACTATCTTTACTTGGTAACCCTTTTTTTCGTTTTGTAATTAATATTTCATCATTAATCGGTTTTTTTAGTCTTCCCTTTTGATCATAAACACTTCTAGATTTTACATAGTATAAATTATCAAAATAATCACTAAAAACTATCACTGGATGATATTTTTTTTCTTTTTCAAACCTATCAAAAATAATCGTTTTTTCAGTTTTAATCATTTTTCTCTTTAAGTCATCTCTATTTCAAACCATATCTCTCCTTAATTATAAATATTATTATTTATAATTAAATTATAAAACTATCTCATATTTTTAATAATGTGTTTTTACTTTCTACGCGTGCGTGAGCGCGCACTCACGCATAGAAAGCATAAATTAATAAAAATGCAAGATTCATTATCTTGCTTCTACTTTTTTATTAACATATCTATAATATTTCAGCATTTTTTAATTCTTGAATGATATCAGACTCAATTTTCTTAATTTCATTATTATATTTTTTATAAATCATTCCATTTATATCAGTTGGTATTTCTATTTCATCTTTAACTCATTTTTTATAATTACTCATATAAAAATTGTATAAAAAATACCCTAAGGTACTAATTTATATTGTATATGCATTAGAATTTGATTGTTTATTTTCTTCATTTTCATAAATTATTTCATCATAATAATCTTTTAATGATAAATAAACATTTTCTATTTTGCTTAATGTTCTTTTATCTTTACTCCTTTTTTCTAATACAGCATTAATAAATGAGTCAGCATTTTGGTGATGCTTTCTTTTACCTTCATTAATTAATAAACTTTTTTCAGAATATGCTACATATGAATTTAATTTACCTTTTTCATTTTCATAAACATATGAAAAAGTAATATATGGGGGTTCTTGTTTTAGATTTCTTGCTAAATTATCATAAATTTTTTTAATATCTGTTAACTTTAAATGTTCTGTAGATAAAAATATTTTATTTCCCTTAAAATATTTATAAAAAGTTTCTTTTTCAATTTGAAAAATTTGAGTTAAATCTACGTAACTATCTTTACTTGGTAACCCTTTTTCGTATTCTTTAATAGTAATCTCGCCATCAAAAGGTTTTTTAATTTTTCCATTATCATTATATTTACTTCTAGCTTTTATGTAATAGTAATTATCTAAATAATCGGTAAAAATAATAATTGGATGAGCACTTATTTTTTGCTCAAATCTATCAAAAATGATACTTTCATATTCATCCATTATCATCTTCATTTTTAAATCATTTTTATCTGCAATCATAATATCCCCTTAATTATAAATTTATTTATAATTAAATTATAGAGTTTTTATAAAATATTAAAAGAAATTAATTGTACTTTTATACAATTGCTTTATAATTTTAACGTAAAATCTTGTGTGTGTGCGTATTATGCGTACATAAATGTGTGCTCCCGCACACGCACTCACGATCTCAGATGATTAACTCAGAAAACAAAAATGAAAAACAAATTCGAAATAGGAGAACATATGGACAAAGGATTAGGTGCATTCATTGATTTTTTAAAACAAATTACCAAATCTAATCAAAATGGTAATAAAGGGTCTGAATTTGAAAATTTTATAAGAAACATATTAGATACATGTGGTTTTAAAGAAGCAAGTTTTGATGAAAAATCTTATATGTATATAAATAAAAATATTTTTAAAATTCAAAAAGAAGAGTTTGATAATTTAAAAAGAAATTTAAAAGAGGAAGTTTTAAGTAAGAACAATATACAAGTTATTAAAAATCCCTTTAAAGATTATAAAAATAATGATATATATATATATATATATATATATCAACCATTTGGTAAACAAAATTTCCCTGATTTTTTAATCATAACTGATAATTTTATTTTCCCTTTAGAAGTTAAATTTTCTACAAAAAATAAAAATTCTAATTTACCAAAATGAAATAGCAATATGCCAAAGGCAAATTCTATTTATGTTTATGCAAATACAGAAAAGCATAGTCCAATAATATTTTTAGGAAATGATTTTGTAGGTAATGATACACGAATAATTTTAAACGATCATTTCGAACAATTTAATGAGAAGGAAAAAATTAATAACTTGCTTACAAACTTAAAGCAAAATAATAAATCATTCAATCCATTTGGCCTATATCCTAAAATTAGAACTGATTTTTTAACAAGAACTGATTTTATTTTTGGTAATGATGACAGTCTTGATATTTTTGAATTTTCTAAAAAAATGAAATGAAAAGAGCATGTATTTGAATTTTTAGAAGGATTAAAAAACTATGAAAAATAATAAATTAGACCAATTTTATACAAACCCAAAAGTCACTGATTACTTAGTAAAAAAAATTCATAGTATGTTTAATTTAGAGCAGTATAAAATATTTGAACCTGCCGCGGGAACTGGTAATTTTATTGATTCTTTGTATAAAATTGGCTTAAATATCAATGAAAAGTGTTATGCTTTTGACATAGAACCAAAAAATAATAATTTCATAAAAAAAGCAGATTTTTTAAAATTGAAAATAAATAAATATATTACAAACAAGAATAATAACTTAGTAATTACAAATCCTCCTTTTGGTAAAAGAGGTAATTTAGCGATTGAATTTATTAATAAATCTCTTGAATTTGCTGATATCGTGTGTATGATACTTCCTAATACTTTTAATAGATATTTGGTTCAAAAAAGAATTAAAGAAAGTGCAAAATTAATATATAGTGAATACTTACCTGAAAACTCATTTATTGTAAAAGATAGGGAATATTCAGTTAAATGTTCATTCCAAATTTGGACAAATAAAAACGTACAAACTTGATTGAGTGATAAGAGATTAAGAAATAATAATGTCCAAAAAATAAAAGGATTAGAACTTTTTATACACAACAATACAAAAGAAACCCTTAAATATTTTGATAAAGAATTTTATAATTGAAATTTCGCTATAGTTAGGCAGGGATACTATGACTATTCTAAAAAAATAACAAATCCTGATGAACTAAAAAGAAATAGACAATATATATTTATAAAAACTGAAAACCCTTATTTATTAAAATTAATTGAAGAAATAGATTTCGAAGCCTTAGCTAGTAAGAATACTGTTGTTAAAGGTTTTTCTAATACTGATCTAATTGGTGAAATTTATAAATTACATATAAACAAAATTTTGAAATTTTAAATTTCATTCTTTATTAATTAATGAATATTGAATAATGATACAAAATTGAAATCACGAAGAAGAAATTTTGTATCAGGTACTGTAGGATATTTTGTGTAAATTCTCTTTTGCTAACAAAGAATGTTAGAGATTTGAGAATAACAAACACAAATCTAAGTAAATTATAACAAAAACAAACATACTCTATAATTAAATACAGGGCAAACCCTGATTTATTGAGTATGTTTGTTTTTTTATTCTTCTTCAAATGCAATTTTTAACTGATTTAAAATTTGACCTCAATTTTAAATTAACAAAATCAAAGTAAAATAACACCTAGTTTGGTGTTATTTTACTTTACCCTTTGTTTATTCATAAACTTCGGTAGTTTTATACCTAGTTTTCAACCCCATTTTCTAGCAACTAGTTTTGCAACAAATACTAGTGATGTTAAAGCACCTAGTATACCTAAACCTAAAAAACTATAACCAACAATTTTCGGTTGTGGCAGCCCTTAGGAGCTGTCTTTTTTATTGTCTAACAAGAAATTTATTAGAAATTATGGTACAATAAAACAGAATAAAAACTTCATGTTTATGAATGGGGAAAATTTATGAAAGCAAACTATAACGGACTATGAAAACTTCTTATTGATAAAAATATGAAAAAAGCTGATTTGATTAGAGAAGCAAAACTTGCACCAGCTACTGTTGCGAAAATGAGCAAAGGTGAATTTGTTAGTATGGAAGTTTTATATAAAATTACAAAAGTTTTAGATACTACAATCGGAGAGATTGTCACTTTTAATTAGGGGGTAAAATAATGAAAAAAAAATATTTTAGAATTAGTAGCAGAATTGTTAAAAACAGAATCAAAATATATTTCGGAAGATGGTAATTTATTAAAAGCTACTGTTTATGCTGATGTAATGACTATGGACGAAAGATTATTGACACTTCTTTTAAGTGATGAAAATATAAAGAATATATTTTTTAAGAATGTAAATGGAACTTTGGTGTTTGATAAACAAAAATTTGCATGGTTTATTGAATCAAAAGAATTTTTACCAGATTCATATACTAGATATACAAATAAGATTGGTTTAACACATAATGGCGAATTTATTTCTAAATCTAATGATGTTGTTCTGGATTTTCCTTACAAAGACTGTGTGCTAGAAGGCGGTCAAGATAAGGATGATCAAAAAAGAAAAGAAATTTTTTACAACGAAACTATTGCTAGTGATGAAATAAATAGAATGTTAGCTCCTAAAGTATTTACAAATGCAAAAAGATATACGAAAGACAGAATAGAAGAAAATATTACCTTTAATGAAGATGATAATTTAATTATTAAAGGTAACAACTTAATAGCATTATCATCATTACTAAAAAGATATGAAGGAAAAGTAAAGTGCATATATATAGACCCGCCCTACAATACAGGAAGCGATAGTTTTGGATATAATGACTCTTTTAATCGTTCCACATGGTTAACTTTTATGAAAAATAGACTTGAATTTGCAAAAAAGTTATTATCAGAAGATGGAGCAATTTATGTGCAACTAGACTATCATCAAGTGCATTATGCGAAAATTTTAATGGACTCTATATTTGGGGAAGAGAATTTTGAAAGAGAAATAGTTTGAAGAATTGGCTGGATATCAGGTTATAAGTCGGTGGATAATAATTGGATACGAAATCATGATACTATTTTATTTTACTCAAAAAATACAAATCAACTAGATTTTATTAAGAACTATATTCCAAGCTCAGAATTTAAGAGTATAGCAATAAGTAATGCTGAACGTTATCCGATTGAGGATGTATGGAACGGCAGCGAATATGATGACTTAAATAGCATAGCTATTGTCTCGTTTTCTGGAGAAACAGTTTCAAAAATGTTAGAAAAAGATGATGAAGTTAAGGGGCAAAAATCTGAAAAATTAATAGAACGTATTTTTAAGGCTCACACTAAAAAAGGCGATTTGGTTTTAGATTTTTTCTTGGGAAGCGGAACATCGGCCGCGGTTGCTCATAAAATGGGCTTAAAATATATAGGTATAGAACAATTAAATAAACATATTGATATTTCTTTTCGTAGATTAAATAAAGTTTTACAAGGAGAGCAAAGCGGAACATCAAAAAGGAATAATTGGCAAGGTGGAGGATCCTTCGTTTATTGCGAACTTCTCGAAAATGCAAATACATTAATCACAAAAGTGCAAGAAGCAACAGAAGCAAACATTTCTCAAATAAAAGAAAGTATTTACTCTGATAATGGAATTATACCCTACATTACCAAAGATGAATTAGAATCTGTAGACGAAGAATTTGAAAAACTTTCTCTTGAAGAAAAGAAAGTTACTCTCATTAAACTTATAGATAAAAATAAGTTGTATGTAAACTTTTCAGATATGGAGGATAAAACCTTTAACGTTAGCGAAAAAGATAAAGTCTTTACAAAATCTTTCTATATGGAAGGAAAACATGAGTAGTCAATTTTTGTATGAAAAATTAGACATTTTAAAGGAAGTCGGCATCCTTACTCCACTTCCACAAATAATCGAAAAAGGGCTATCCCCTAAAATACTTTTACGCGAATATCAAATCGACGCCTTCAAAAATTTTGTTGCTTATTTTGAAAATGAAAATTTAAGAAAAAACAAGCAGATACACACCCTTTTTCACATGGCAACAGGCAGTGGTAAGACAGTTATTATGGCTGGTCTTATCCTTTACCTTTATACGAAAGGATATAGAAAATTTTTATTTTTTGTTAATCAGACGAACGTGTTAGAAAAAACTATAGACAATTTTACTAACACTCTTTCTAGTAAATACTTGTTTGATGATACAATTGAACACCTAGGCAATAAAATAAGAATTAAAAAAGTTAATAACTTTAGCGGTAACACGTTAAATGATGATATCGAAATATTGTTTACTACTACACAAAAACTTCATATGGATCTATTTGAAGCGAAAGAAAATTCACTGACCTATGATGACTTCGAAAATAATAAAGTAGTTTTTATTTCTGATGAGAGCCATCATGTCAATTCACTAACAAAAAATCCTACGAACGACGAAAAAAATGCTAAAAAGAGTTGGGAAGAATCTGTAATGAATGCATTACACTCTAATAGAGATAGCATTATGCTCGAATTTACGGCTACTTGTGATTTAAAAGATAAAAATGTTCTTAATAAATATCAAGATAAAATAGTATTTAATTATCCACTCATTTCATTTAGAGAAAGTGGATATACTAAAGATTTTCAAAACTTTGCAACTGATACCGATCTATGAACTAGAACTTTAATTGCACTAGTCATGAGTGAATATAGAAAATTCTTATTTGCAGATTTAAAATTAAATATAAAGCCTGTAATAATGCTAAAATCTCAAAAAATAGTAGAGTCGCAAAATTTTTATGAAGATTTTTTTAAAGGTGTTAAAAAATTAACTACAGATGAAATTAAAGGTTTAGAATCAATAGGCATTGATATTTTAACTGAGGCCATAAGATATTTTAAAGAAAAAGATGAAAGTTTAGAAATTTTAGAACATTCAATTAAAAATTCATTTACAGTGGACACTTCAATTATTATGAATGGTTCTTCAGATAACAATAAAGAAAATCAACTATTAGTAAACTCCCTTGAAGATGCAGAAAATC